>CAZLSP010000026.1:0-58580 GCA_964562145.1 uncultured Anaerolinea sp.
CCGAGGCTGGTTGATTCTATGTGGTTGGGGATATTTATTCGACGGCGGCCTGGCTAATTTCGGGCGGCTCTTTGGTGTAAATCAGAATATCGCCCGGTTGGACGCTGAAATAATCGCATAGTGTTTCAAGCGTTTTCAAATCTACCCTGTCCGCTTTTTGACTCATGTATAGCGTCAAGGTGGCTGTCGAGATGCCTGTTTCCTGCGCAAGAGTCCTGTAAGTTAATTTGCGCTTTTCGCGCAATTCCTTTTCTGCGATAAGGATTTTCAGGCGATTATAGATAGTCATATTGAACATTATTTTACCCTTGCCTTTCTGTACTCACTAGATAACACAAAAGCAATTTTACCTTGAATATTATAGCGTTTATCCTTGACATCGTACAAGGTAATATCTATAATGTTTTAGGTAACTGATACATACTTTTCGCGAGTGTTTTTTACCCCTAAAGGCTACAGC
Organism: uncultured Anaerolinea sp.; assembly: GCA_964562145.1. GTDB lineage: Bacteria > Chloroflexota > Anaerolineae > Anaerolineales > Villigracilaceae > UBA5195. The sequence continues at coordinate 461 of CAZLSP010000026.1, forward strand.
GGGCGCGGCTCGCTGGCTGAATCAAAAGCCCGCCGGGAATCGGTGGAAAACCGGCGGGCAGGGGCGGGAGGTGCGAACCAAACGCCCCACAAGAATTTTACTCTTGGAGGTGCGAAAGTGAAAAGAGTTTTCGTTTTGTTCTTGTTACTGTCGGCCCTGGTGGGTGCGTGTTATGCGCTGACCCGCGAGCCGCCGACCGGCGACGGTGGGCAGCCAGAACCGGCCCCGGTTATCTCTATGGCGCTGCTGTCGGCTCACAAAGTCCAGCCAGGCGCGGCCACGGCTCCAAACGCAGCCACGGCCACGCCCTGGACATGTTCAATCAAGACCGGCGTCACAGCGGGAACCGTTAACCTTCGCTCTTGTGGCTCCCTGGCTTGCCCGGTGCTGGACATCCTGGACGAGGGGCAACGGGTGACGGTGCTCATGGTGGGCGATTGGCTCCACATCCAAACCGGCGAAAGTAAGACCGGCTACATCAATTCAAAATTTTGCAAATGAAAGGATAAAAAATATGTTCAAGAAAATCGGTGGTTTGTTGGTGACGGTGCTCGGTGGTTTGCTGTTGGTGTATTCGGCTACTCGCTCGCTGGATTTTATTATGCTGACCCTGCCCGCCGACCGTCAAATTTTGGCCTATTTTGGCCTTTCTGCGCTGGACGGTGGTTTGATTGCCTGGATTCTTGCGTACCTGTACGGCTCGCGGGGCGGGTGGCAGCGGGCTATCTCTATCTTGATGATTTTGGTAGACCTGGTGGGAGCGGTGGCAATGTTCACCCTGGACACACTCTATAACACGGGCAAGGCGGGCATGACGGCGGCGCTGGGTGCGGATGAACTTCAAACCGCTGTTCTGGCCTTGTCGGGTGTGATTGTGCTACACATTGCGGCGACGGTGGCTCATCATTTGCCCGATGTGGACCAACTGAAAGCACAAGCCGAGGAGGAAGCATTTAGCAAGGTGGAGGACGCTACGCTAAAGCAAATCAGCCAAAACGCCGACCAACTTGCGGCGCAAGTGGCTCCCATGCTGGCAGCCGATTGGGTGCAAAACACACGCTCGCGCTACCTGGCAAATCTAGGAACCGGGAGAATCCCCACAATTGACGCAACGGCCCACGATGTCCAAACCCTGCCAGTGATGCCCGTCAAGTTTGCCGAGGGGGAAAGCAAACAGCCCGCTTTTTTTCCTGGACTTTTCAGCCTGTGGACAAGAGCGAACGGCCACAAGCCCGAAACCCTGGCGAGTACAAGCCCGGCGGAAGTCAACCGCAGCAACGGGAACGGCCACAAGCCCCAGGGATAGAGCGGATTTGCGCGCGCTGTGGAGTGACGTATACCGGCGCACTACACAGCCGCTATCATTCGCCAGCGTGCAAACAGGCAGCCTACAGGGAACGCAAGGAAAGACGCGAGACGGTGAAAACATGCTGACCAAAATCACGACCTTGTTTTTTGTGGCAATTGCGGCGGGCTGGCCTGGCTTGCTTGTTGGGGTGCTATTGTCGTATTGGGGCGGGATAAAACTAGCCCTATATTGGGAAATCGCTTGGACACTTTACGCCCTGGCTGTCATCTACTGGCGTAAATCCTGACCGTTTCATGTTCTGCCCATCTGGGACGGCTCCCAGGTGGGCAGCGGTGAAATTATCAGCATTTTGCAGAACCTTTACAGCCGCATAACCACCCGCCGAAAACCGTGTGACGAGCAAGGCTCCGGGGCGGTGTGGAGCACTTATTTAGGGGCGTTTTGCCCTTAAAAACAGTCAGAATGACTTACGATAATCACCGTTATAAAAAGCCATAGGAAAGGCAGAAAGGCAGGTAAAAATGACCAACCATCAAATCACAAAGCGGGATAATCCTGGATTGTCCGAGATAATCCAGATTGTTACCGATGGGCTGTCTAGCGAAAACAGCCGAACCGCATACAGAAAATCACTCACGGATTTTCTGACCTGGTGGGAACGCAAGGGACGCCCCACCCTGAATAAAGCCACAGTCCAGCGATACAAGGCGGAATTACAAGAGACTGATTTGGCCCCGGCGTCTATCAATTTACGCCTGTCCGCTATTCGGCGGCTGGCTGTGGAGGCTGCGGATAATGGCTTTCTGGACGCAGCCATAGCGGGCGCAATCGAACGGGTTAACGGCGTCAAATCCCAGGGGGTGCGCTCCGGGAATTGGCTCACGAAACAACAAGCGCAAGACCTGATAAACCTGCCAGATGTCGCCACGCTGAAAGGTTTACGGGATAGAGCAATGCTCGCGGTAATGCTTGGTGCGGGTTTACGGCGCTCCGAAGTGGCTACGCTCGAATTTGCCCACATCCAACAACGGGATGGGCGATGGGTAATTGTGGACCTGGTGGGCAAGGGGAATCGGGTGCGCAGCGTCCCAATCCCGTCCTGGACAAAGGCGGCTGTAGACGCATGGGCAGAATCCGCCGACCTCCGCGCGGGGCGTGTGTTTCGCCCAATCCACAAAGGCGGTTATCTGGACGGCTCCACTATCACCCCCCAGGCGGTACACGATACCGCGCGCGCATACCTGGCGGCGATGGGGCTAAACGCGGCCCCTCACGACCTACGCAGAAGCTACGCCAAACTTGCCCGTAAAGGTGGCAGTAGTTTGGAGCAAATTCAATTAAGTTTAGGACATGCGTCAATCAAGACGACCGAACGCTATTTAGGCATGACGCAAGACCTGACAGACGCCCCATGTGACCGTTTGGGGCTGTCGCTGGCTGGCAATTAGCAGCCATATCATAACCGTCTGATTCGATATATTTTCACATTCCCAAAAAACAAAAACGCCCTACCTGTACGGGTGGGGCGTTCAAGAATTGCCAGATATGGCGGTTATTTAGTGCGGTTTTAGGCGCTGGCTTACTGTAATCCGAAGTCAGGCGCTCTATCCGTTGAGCTACTGGGGCAACGTGCCGATTATACCGCACCTAATCACTCAGGCGAGCATGAAACTCTTTGGCCTGGGCCAGAACAACCGCCACCAGGATCAGCCCGCAACCAACCAGTTGGATAAAAACCAGGGTTTCGCCCACCAGCAGCCAGCCAAAAAGGGCGGCAAAGACCGATTCTAGGCTGAGGATGAGGGCAGCATCCCCGGCCGGGGTATGTTGCTGGGCCATCACTTGCAGGGTAAAGCCCAGGGCAATCGAGAAAATCCCGGTATAGATCACGCTCGGTAAAATCGCCAGGAGGCTTTGGGAGGAGGGCTGCTCGAGAAACAGACCCGCCAGCAGGCTTAAGACCCCGGCGGTAAAAAACTGCCCGGCTGCAAAACTGAGCGGCGGCAGGCGGTTGGCCAGGCGGCCAATGATGACCACGTGCAACGCCCAAAAAAGGGAACTGCCCAGAACCCATAAATCACCAACAACCAGCCGGATTGCGCCCCCTGTGCTAAGCAAAAAGCCGCCCCCGGCAGCCAGCAGGACAGCCACCAGCAGCAGCAAGGTCGGTTTTTCTCCCCACCGTATCCACAAAATGAAGGGGACAACAACCACATATAAGCTGGTGATAAAGCCGGCATTCCCGGCGGTGGTTTGGGCCAGACCTATCATTTGCAAGGCAACCGCGGCAAACAGGATGACCCCGGTCAGGAAGATGGGGAAAAGATGCTCGCGCCGAACGCGTTCTTTTTGCCAGACCGCCAGCGGAAAGAGTAAGGCCGCACCCAGAACAAGGCGCAGCCCATTGAGATAGTACACCACCCCATTTTGCAGTGCAATGCGCAAAACAGCAAAAGCGCTGCCCCAAAAAACAGTGACAAGCAGCAAGGTCAGGTCGGCTTTCAGGCGTTCAGAGAGTTTCATCCGTCGTTACAATTATTCCTTTGCAGGGGATTCCCAGGCTGTCATGGCGTCAAGGGTGGTCTTTTCATCGGCGCTCAGTTTAAAGTTGAGTACGCCCAGGTTGTCGTTGAGTTGTTCCATTTTGTTGGGGCCAATAATGGGGCTGGTAACGAGGGTATCGGCCAGCAGCCAGGCCAGCGCCACTTGCGAGACGGTAGCGCCATGCGCACGGGCGATTTCATCCATTTGGTCGAGTAAGGCAAAGTTGCGGTCTGTGCAGGCATGTTGAAGCCCTTTGGCGCGCACCGATTCGGGCAAGGGCTGACCGGCGCGGTATTTCCCGGTCAGGAAACCGCCCGCCAGGGGGCTGTAGGGGATAACCCCAATGCCGTAAAACTGGCACACTGCGCGCAGGTCGCGTTCAAACTCGTCGCGATGGATCAGGTTGTAGTGCGGCTGGATCGTGTCGAAGCGTGCCAGGTTGAATTTATCGGAAACCCATAGGGCTTGCATCAGTTCCCAGGCTTTGTAATTGGAAGCGCCAATATGCCGCACCTTGCCCTGCCGGACAAGGTCGTCGAAGGCGCGAACCGTTTCTTCGATGGGGGTTTCGGTGTCGGGCCAGTGGGTCTGGTACAGATCAATGTAGTCGGTCTGCAGCCGATGCAGCGATTCTTCCACCGCCTGCATAATGTGGGTGCGATGCAGGCCTTCGTCGTTTGGGCCGTCACCCATTTTGCCGCGCACTTTGGTGGCAATCACCAACTTGTCACGCGAGATGCCGCTGGATTTGATCCAGCGACCGATAATCTGTTCCGAAACCCCGCCCGGGTTCCCGGTTACCCAGCGCGAATAAATATCGGCAGTGTCAATAAAGTTGATGCCCGCTTCGTAAGCGGCGGACAGGATGCGGTGCGAGAGGGGTTCATCAGCAGACCAGCCAAACTGCATGGTCCCCAGGCATAATGAAGATACTTTTAATCCGGTTTTTCCCAGGCTACGATATTGCATGGCTCCTCCGGGTTTTATTCAATTTTGATGTAGATGCGCTTGTTGATGGCACCCTTGGACTTATAATCGACAACCCTAATCTGGCCCACCTCGGCGGTGTTGCGCACATGCGTGCCGCCATCGGCTTGTAAATCGAGGCCAACGATTTCCACAGTGCGCACCTCGCTGATGCCTTCGGGCAGCAGGTTAATCTTGGTGCGAATCAGGTCGGGAATTTGGAAGGCTTCTTCGCGCGGCAAAATCTGGACACGCACATCGCGGGCGGCGGCCACTTCCCTATTGACTGTAGCTTCAATCTCACCGACCAACTCGGCGCGCAGGGTTTCAAACTCGAAATCCATGCGGCCCTCCAGCGGATCCATGTTGCCGCCCGTCACCAGCGCGCCATAGTCGCGAAAGACACAGCCGCACAGGATATGCAGGGCCGTGTGGGTACGCATCAGGTGATGACGGCGCTGCCAGTCGAGACTGCCCAAAACCGTTGAACCTGGCAACGGCAAGGCGGCCTCGCCGCCCAGGAAGTGCAAAACCTCGGCGCCCTGTTTCTTCACCTGGGTTACCGGGTAAACCACCCCGGCCACGGTCAGGGACCCAAAATCGCAGGGTTGGCCGCCACCGCCCGGATAAAAAGCGCTCTGGTCGAGCACCACACTGCGCGCGGCCTCGTCCACCGCGGTAACAGTCGCCTGGAATTCGCGCAGGTACGAATCGGTCTGATACAAAAGCTGGGTCATGAGACTCCTCCACAATTGGCAATGCCTGAGTTTACCCGACTTTGAAGGTCTGTTCAATAGACTGACCTTTTAACGCAAGGGCTCGCTTGCCAGCCAGAAACTTCTATTTTGCAAGCCACCTCCTTCTGCAAACAGACACAGCGAGAAAAACCGTGAATTGAAAGCAGATTGATGAGCCAAAAATAAAAACAAAAAAGGTATACTTTACAGCATGAACGCCGAGACGGAAGACATTCAGCAAGTCATCCTGAACGAGCTGGGCCAGGGTCACACTCACGACCAGGTCATTTACCAGATCTGTGAAAATTACAACCTGGATTGGAGCGAGGCCGAACGCATGGTGCGCGAACTGGCCTACAACAAAGCGCACATTGTTACGCTAAAACAGACCCCGTGGCTCATCCTGCTGGCACTCTCGACCTTTAGTGGTGGCGCGGGATTGTCGGTTTACAGCGTCTATGCCCTCGTCGTTGCCGCCACCCAATACCGCGCTGCGCACCTGCTCGACCAGGTACGCTTGCTGCCCGGCCTGCCCCACCTGTTCGACTCGGTTTGGGCTTACCTGTTCCTGGGGCTGGCCATGATGGTTGGCAGCGTCACCGGCATGAAAGCGGTCTGGCTGGCGATTTTCGATTGGTTTGAGCGAACTTTTCTCTCGTAAAAGGAACCGGTATGGATCTGGAAAAACGCATCCGCATGGCGGCAGAAAGCATCCTTGAAAATGAGGCGCTTCGGCAGGATATGGAAGGAGAAGCCCTGTTAAATTGGGGCCTGGCCTGCGCCGAGAAAATCGCCGCCGAAACCGCGCCAATCGAAGATGATGAAGCCGCCCAGGAAAGCTCGTACCCGCGCATGAAAGCCCTGCGCCGCATGCTGAACGCCGTCAAAAACCTGTACGCCCCCGAAACCGACTCAATCCGGCGCGGACAATTACTGGCCGAAATTGCCGGGTTTGTGCCGCTGGTTTACGGGGAAAACGCCAAAGCGCCCGAACCACTGCGCTGGAATGTTTTTGTTGCCATGCAAATGGGCACAATCGATGCAAAAGTATCCGGGCTGCGCGCGCTGATTGAACCCACAGCCCCTGAAACCCAGGAGAAGGAATGACTGCTACCAAGAAAAGCACTCGCTCGAAATCATCCAAATCAAACTCCACTGCAACCGGCCTCGGAACGGTAATTGTCCTGGCTGTGGTTGTGGTCTGCGGCGGCTTATACAGCCTGTTGGGTGACCCGCTGGGATTGTTCGCCACCGAGGCGACGACCGTAGCCCCTACCGATGCTCCCACCCTGGCGGCCCCGGTGACCGAAACCCCCACGCCTTTTGCGCCGCCCACCGAAACGGCCGAAGCGACCATCCCGACGATTGCGCCCCCGGCTACCGAAGCGGCCCGTTGGTGGCAGGTCGATTTTGTCAGCCCGCAACGGGTGCGCCAGGCTGACGAGGAGGCTTACGGGGCGAATGGTCTGCCTGTAGAGCTGCTGACCGGTTCGATCACCGAAAAACTGATTAAACGGATCGATGCCGCCCAGACCTCCATCCACATTGCTTCTTTTGAAACCGACATTGTAGATGTGGCCCGCGCCCTGATTCGCGCCAAAGAACGCGGCGTAGATGTGCGCTGGATTACAGATGATGAATATGGCATTGAAAAAGACGGCGACCCCGGTCATGGCCAGTTCCAGTTGATGGAGGCTGCCGGGATTGAGATTATGGATGATGCCCGCACCGGCCTGATGCACAATAAATTTTGGCTGTTTGATGGTAAAACCACCTGGACTGGCTCAACCAACATCACCATCAGCGGGATGTTTGAGCAAGATAACAACACAATTGTGATCGAATCACCTGAGCTAACCGCCATTTATGAACGCCAGTGGCAGGATATGTGGAGCGGGCAGTTTGGCGCGCGTTCGCCTTCCACGCTGGCACAACAAAAGCTGAACATTGAGGGCAGCGATATCCTGGTCTTGTTTACCCCTGAAGATAAGGCCATTACCAATCTCTTGCCTTACCTGCAGGGTGCGCGGCGCAGCATTTACTTCCTGGCCTTCTCGTATACCCAACCGCAACTGGGCGAGGCCATGATCCAGGCGGCCAGCAACGGTGTGATTGTGCAAGGTGTCTTTGAAACCACCGGTTCAGAAACCAAATTCAGCCAGATGACACCCCTGTTTTGCAAACAAATCCCGGTTCGGCAAGACACAAACTTTGCCTTTTTACACCACAAAGTGATTATTGTTGACAAACGTTACGTGATCACCGGTTCGCTAAACTTTACCGACAATGCCAACGAATCGAACAACGAAAACGTCATCATTATTGATAACCGCGAAATCGCCGATCTATACGTTCAGGAGTTTGAGCGAATTTGGGCCGTTTCGCAAGACCCGGACCCGGCAAAAATCACTTGCCAGTAACCCAATAAGACGAGGGGCGGTCGAAACAGGATTTCGGCCGCCCTTTTTCGTTAGAAAGGAATTGAAATGAGCAAATCTATCGATGAAATTTTGCGCGAGGCCATGCAGCGCGGGGAGTTTGACAACCTGACCAACAAAGGTAAAAAATTGGATCTGGATAATTATTTTGATACGCCCGAAGAGATACGCATCGTGTATTCTTTGCTAAAAGAAAACGGGTTTGTGCCCGAAGAAGTGCAGATGCTCAAGGACATTGAAATACTCAAAGAGAAGTTGGAAAAAGCGAAAACCGAGGAAGAACGCAAAAGCATTCGCATCCAAATTGAAGACCGCAGGCTGAAATACAACCTTCTAATGGATCGATTCCGCACTCACCGAGGCTAGCAAATTCGTCAGGGATCTGAACAGCCGGACCTATGCAAAATTATTTGGTCCTATTTTTCATCGGCGCTCAGTTATTAGGCGCATTAGTGGCATCGGGTAGCGCCCTGATTGCCTGGAAACAAAAAGGACAACCGGGAGGGCTCCCGTTGTCAATCTTAATGCTGGCAGTTGCCGAATGGGGGATTACCTCGGCCCTGCGCATCAGCAACCCATTTGAGAATTTTGGGGTCCTGTGGTTTGGAGCCGAGATTTTAGGCGCCAGCCTGGCGGCCGTTTTTCACCTTTTACTTATCCTGGAATATATTCGCCAAAATCGGGTCAATTACAAACTGCACCGGCTGGTGCTGTTTAGCGGCCCGTTGTTCTTCGTATTGATGGCGATCACCAACGACATCCATCACCAGTTTTGGACCGGCTACGCCCTGGATGGGAACGGCATGCTGCATGAGGCACCCGGCCCGTTATTTATCATCTTCCTGCTTTATTATTATGGCCTGCGCCTGGTCGGAACCCTGCTCCTTTTGCGCATCGTCCTGCGCATTTCCAGCAAATTCCGCCATCACACATTAACCATCGCCCTCGGCGCGTTTGCCCCCTGGCTCAGCAACATCATCTATGCGGCGGTGGCCCCGGCCGAACAGTTTAGCACGGCCAGCCTGTTGTTCCACCCGCTGGCCTACGCCATTAGCGGCCTGATTTTGGGCTGGGGCATGCTGTATTACCACCTTTTCGAAGTCGTCCCCCTGGCCCGCGATATCATCATCGACAACCTGCAAGATGCCATCCTGATTCTCAATAGCAACAACCGCATCGTTGACCTGAATAACAGCGCAACCAGTATTTTTGCCATCGAAGCCAAGAAGACCTTTGGCAAACCCGTTGAGCAAGTCTTTGCAAACCACCCGGAGCTACTCTCGCTGATCTCCGGGCAGGCAACCACCTGCGAAGTGTGCCTTTCCATCCCCCACGAACGCTACTTTGAAGCCCAAATCACCACCATCAAAGACCGGCGCGGCCAGCTGCGCGGACGCCTGCTTACCCTGCGCGACATCCACGACCGAAAACACACCGAAAAAGCCCTGCGCGAAAGCGAATCTAACCTGAGTATGGTGCTCGAAGCAGCGCCCTTCCCAATGTCCATCACGACATTGGCCGACGGACGCATCATTTACGCCAACCCGGTGGCGCTGCGCACCTATGAAGTGGAAGTTGAAGACGTTGCCAACTGGAACTCGACCGCGCTGTATGACAACCCGCACCAGCGTGAACTGATTACCGAACAACTTGCCAAAACCGGCCATATCGATGGGCTGGAATTACACCTGCATACCGCCCGTGGCAACAAACGCTGGATGATTGTCTCGATCCGCAAACTGTTGTACCAGGGCCAGGAATGCCTGCTCAGCGCCCAGGTAGACATCTCCGAACGCAAAAAGGTGGAAGAAGCCCTGGCCCAGAGCCAGGCCCAACTACAAGTCATCTTCGACTACGCCGGGGTCGGCATCCAAATGGTGGATCGCAATGGGAACTATATTTTCGCCAATGAACACCTGGCAAGCATGCTGGGGGTCAGCGCCGAAGAACTTAAAGGTCAAAGCGACCTGGCCTACTTGCACCCCAACGACATCCACTTCAACCGGGAGATGCGCCATTCCCTGATCTGCGGCCAGGTGGAAAAATACCACGCCGAAAACCGCTACCGCCGCAAAAACGGGGATTATTTCTGGGGCGAGTTAACCGTCACCCCCACCTTTGACCCCATCGGTGAAATTGATTCGGTCATTGGCTTTATCATCGACATCACCAAACGCAAACAGGCTGAAACCGCCCTGCGTGAAACCGAGCGCCGCTTCCGCGAGATTTTGGAAAACGTACACCTGTTGGCCGTCATGCTTGATACCCACGGCAACATCACCTTTTGTAACAAGCACCTGCTGGCCGCCACCGACTGGCAACGCGACGAAGTATTGGGCCGCAACTGGTTTGAGCTATTCATCCCCTCCGGGGTGGATGGACAGCCAGAATATACACGCGCCATCCGCCGCGGGAAGATCATCACCCGCCACGAGAACCAGATCCAAACCCGTTATGGTGAAACACGCCTGATCTCGTGGAGCAGCATCCTCCTTAAAGATGAATCGGGCAACGCTACCGGCATGGCCAGCATCGGCGAAGACATCACTTTAATGCGCCAGACCCAACAGGCCGAGCGCCAGCAGCGCGCCCTGGCCGAATCGCTGGCCAATACGGCCGCCTTGCTGGTCTCAAGCCTGAACCTGGACGAAATCCTCGATAGCATTCTCGAAAATGTGGGCCTGGTGGTGGCCCACGAAGCCGCCAACATCAGCCTGATTGAGGGAAAACGCGCCATATTCAAACGCGCGTTAGGCTATGGGCGCGATGGCACCTCCAATGAAACGGTAGAAAAGATTTCTGTCGAATTCAAACTGCTCGCCAACCTGCGCCTGATGTACGAAACCCGTCAGCCGCTACTCATTGCCGATACCTACGATGACCCCAACTGGGTACGCATGCCCGGCACCGAGTGGATTGGCTCCTACATTGGTTGCCCGATCGTGGCCCAGGACAAGGTGGTTGGGTTCCTGAGCCTCGACAGTGCCGAGCGCGGCTTCTTCCGCGCCGAGCACATTGAACGCCTGAGCGTTTTTAGCAACCAGGCCGCCATTGCCATTAATAATGCGCGCTTGTACGAACAAACGCAAAAAGAACTGCTAAAACGGAAAAAAGCCGAAGAAAGTTTGCGACGCGCCAACAAAGACCTGGCCACCCAACTGGCGCAGATTGAGTCGCTACAGGCCCAACTGCGCGAACAAGTCATCCGCGACCCACAGACAGGCCTCTACAACCGTCGCTATCTCGACGAAACCATTGAGCGTGAAATTTCACGCGCCGACCGCGATGGGCTGGTCATCAGCTTTGTGATGATCGATATTGACCGCTTTAAAAAGGTCAACGATACCTACGGACACGAGGCCGGTGACCTGCTCATCCAGGAATTGGCCGACATCCTGCTGAACGATACCCGCCGCGCCGACATCGCCTGCCGTTTCGGCGGCGAGGAGTTCCTGATTATTATGCCCGGCGCCCCGTCCGAAATTGCCAAAATGCGCGCCGAACACTGGCGCGAGCTGTTTGCCGCTCGCAGCATCCTCTACAAGGCCCAAAAAGTCAGCAGTACCATCTCGCTGGGGGTTGCCACCTATCCCACTCACGGTTACAGCGGCCGAGAAACCATCGCCGCGGCCGACCAGGCCCTATACCAGGCAAAACAAAGCGGCCGAAACCAGGTCATCCTGTATGCCAAAGATAAGGTCGAAAACAAAAACGGCGGCTCCTGATGAGGAGCCGCCGTTTTATCATCACCGGGTCAGGCTTGCTGGCGGGCCTGTTCTACCACCGCCACCAGTTCGGGCAGGTCCATGCCCAGGGCTTTGAGCTTTGCATGGGTGGGGATGCTGTTGAGATCCCAGCCACGGCGCTCATAAACGGCATCCATCAGCTTTTCATATTGCGCTTCGCGATACTCACGCAGGGCTTTCATCTTTTCGGGGGTGCTCATCCCCGCCGGGTTGACCCCAACCAAACGTTGTAATTGTTCATCATAACGTTCCTGGCGCGATTCGTACTCAAGCGCCGTCACCGGCCCCATAGCGCGGTACGGCGGATAGTCGTGTTTGCGTCCAACACGCCCCATCCGCAGGGCAAACACCTTCTGGAAGTTGTAAACCCGTTCAGACTGCGCCAGCAGCGTCTCGGTAGTGGTTGGGATGCCGGTTACACCCTCGTGAATCCAGGTGTAGTTCTCAACATGCTCTTCGACTTTGGCCGGTTCTTTGGTCTGCTTGTTATTCTCGGGTGAAATATCGTTCCAGGGCAGTTTGCACAACCCATGCAGGCTAAACCAGGTGCGCCACATGGGGAAGTAATGCAAAGCTTCGGCTTTGTCTTTGAAACTCGGCAACAGGTTATGGATCTGGTCCATAAAAATCAGCCAGGCTTCATCGTGCTGCGGGCCTTTGGTCGCCAGGCCGTAACCGCCCTGCTGGGCAATCGACTCTTTGGTCAGGTACTCCGAAATCTCCATGCCCTTGATTTCCATGCCAATATCATGCATGAAAACCGGGTCCGCGCCAAATTCGCGGGCGAAATATTCCTTCATATAGCGGACGCCCTGCCCAACAATGACGCCGAAACCCTCGCCGCGCGCCATCTGGTGCAGCAATTCCAGCGCCGCCGCACCGTTGCCAAAGTTTAGTTCCAGGCCGCCGGTGTGTTGCCGGGTAATCTGGCCGGTTTCGTAACACTCCATCGCAAAAGCGACACAGTTGGCAAACGAAATACTATCGACGCCATAGGTATCAACATAGAAGTTGAGCTCAAGCACCTTTTGCGGGTCAAAGTTGCCAATATTAGAGCCCAGCCCGGCAGCGTTTTCATATTCTGGCCCATCGACAGTGACACATTGCCCGGCATACGGCCCGGTTTTGAGCGGGAAGTGGTCGACGCCGTGCGAGCACGACATGGTGCAGCCCAACCAGCAACCGTCAGGCATGCCCTGGGTGAAATGTTCTTTCCAAACCTTCGAATCAATCTTGTGGGTATCGGGATGTGAACCATAGCGAAAATTGTGGGTCGGCAGCAAGTCAAAGTGATCCATAATTTCGACAATGTTGGCGGTGCCCACTTTGCGCATCTGGTTCTGCTTGTCATCCAGGTCGGCAATCTCTTTGTTGATGCGGCTGCCCGCCTTGCGAATCAGCGCCATGTCGGCTACACCGTTTTTGTCGCCGCCCATATCGCTAAACTTGACCACAATCGCCTTGATCTTTTTGTCGCGGAAGACGCGCCCCGGGCCGCCACGCCCGGCCTGCTTAAGTCGCGCTTCTTTGCGGCGCACATCGTACCAGGTAGAGTTAAGCATGGCGATACGGGTATGTTCCGCCGCCTGGCCGGCCGCCAGCACCGAAACCGAGCGTTTGCCTTTCTCATCGCCGCCGAAGCGCTCGGTCAGGGCATTGCCGATCAGGTGCGAATCAAGCGCTTCGAGCGAGTCGCGCTCAATGGTCACGCGGCCGTTATCGCCATCAATAAAGATGATGACATCGCTCTCGGCCTTGCCGCGAACTTCAAGGGCATCAAAACCAGAAAATTTCAGGAACGGCGCAAAATAACCGCCCACATTGCTGTCGATGACGTTCTCTGTCAGCGGGGATAAGGTCACCACGGTCGATTTACCGCTGCCAGGGTAGGCTGTAATCCCGCAGATTGGCCCGTTGGCAATGACCAGCTCATTTTCCGGGTCATTCCAACGGGTCGCAGGAGTCACCGCATCCCACAATAATTTGAGCGCAAACCCACGCCCCCCGGTAAACAGGTCTTTCATCTGCTGGCTGACCGGTTTTTCGCGGATGGTGTTGTCGCTCAAATCGATAAACAGGGTGCGATTGGCGTAGCCGCGCTGCACGGGGCGCAATTCATATACATATTCTCCGAGAAGCGTCGATGTGACAGGCGATACAGGCAAAGTCATGAACAAATCTCCAGGTTGGTACAGGATAAGTTGAATGGGTATTTTGATTATGGCAAACAATCGGCGAGTTGTCTAATGACTAAGCACACGTTTTCGGCGTGCCAATTAGAACCATTCTGCCGCTGCGCACAAACAGGGACCAGCCATAATGACAACTGTCACCTTTTTGTCACCCTCGCTTTGACGCGCCCCAATTCCTACGCTATACTTAACCTGTCCAACGCGTCACTCGGTCCGGTTGGGCAGCGGCACACTTCATATCCAGACCAGTAGAATCCCACCTTTCCCAATTTAGGAGGCTCTACAATGGCAGGTTTCAAACTTACGTACGGCACCATGTTCAATCCACCCGAGGAAATGCACACCGGGTTTGACGCGGCGCTGGCGAAGCTGAAGGCAAACCTTGGCAAAGAATACGCCATGATTATCGATGGACAAGATGTCTTTGCTGACGAGAAGTTCGACGACTACTCCCCGGTCAACACCGACTGGAAACTGGCCGTCATGCAAAAAGGCAACGAAAAACACGCCGAAATGGCGATGGCTGCCGCCCGCAAGGCTTTTTATGGCTGGAGCCACACCCCCTGGCAAGAACGCGTCCGCCTGCTGCGCCGCGCCGCCGACCTGATTGACGAGCGCCTGTTTGAACTGGGTGCGGCCATGGCCCTCGAAGTGGGCAAGAACCGCATGGAATCGCTCGGCGATGTGGCCGAAACCGCCGACCTGATTCGCTACTCGTGCGACATGATGGAAGCCAACGATGGCTTTATCAAACCGATGGGCAAAGACCCGCTCCCCCATCACGACTCGACCAACATCAGCGTGCTGCGCCCCTATGGCGTGTGGCTCGTCGTCAGCCCCTTCAACTTCCCATTTGCGCTCACCGGCGGCCCGGCGGGAGCCGCCCTCGTCGCCGGGAACACCCTGGTGATGAAACCCGCCACCGATACCCCCTTCATCGTGCGCTTGCTGGCCGAATGCTTCCGCGACGCAGGCCTGCCCGCCGGTGTAGCCAACTTCGTCACCGGCCCCGGCCGCACTATCGGCGCAGCGCTGGTCAACAGCCCCGAGGTCGATGGTGTTACCTTCACCGGCTCGTATGACGTCGGCATGAAGATGTTCCGCGACTACGCCAACGGCAAATACGTGCGTCCCATGATCCTCGAACTGGGCGGCAAAAACCCGGCCATCGTCACCAAGAACGCCAATCTCGAAGACGCCGCCATCGGCATCATTCGCTCGGCCTTTGGCTTGCAAGGCCAAAAATGCTCGGCGGGCAGCCGCATCTACATCCAGGAAGAAGTCTACGACGAACTGGTCGCCAAACTCAAAGAACTGACCGAAAAACTGGTCATCGGCGACCCCACCGACCGCAAAGTCTACACCGGCCCGGTCGTCAACAAATCCAGCTACCAAGATTTCCAGGACTTCTGCAAAGAAGCTGCCGATGGCGGCGGCAAGTTCCTCACCGGCGGCAAAACCCTCACCGATGGCGACTTTGCCAAGGGCTACTTCTGCCAGCCCACCCTCATCACCGACCTGCCCTACAGCCACCGGCTGTGGAAATACGAAATGTTCCTGCCCATCAGCACCATTGGCAAATTCAAGACCCTCGAAGAAGCCCTCGACATGGCCAATGACGTCGATTACGGCCTGACCGCCGGGGTCTACGGCAGCGACGAAGAAGTCGAATATTTCTTCGACCGCATCGAAGCTGGCGTCACCTACGCCAACCGCCCGCAGGGCGCAACCACTGGCGCCTGGCCTGGTTTCCAACCCTTTGGCGGCTGGAAAGGCTCCGGCTCCAGCGGCAAAAACGCTGGCGGCTACTACTACGTCCCGCTCTACTTGCACGAGCAGATTAGAACGCTCGTCAAGCCAAAGTAAAACCTAAATTCCATTACCATAGTGACGAGTGACGAGTGACAGGTTTTCCTTATCACTCATCACTCGTCACTTCTCACTTAACCTATGCCCTGGAACCCCGACCAATACCATAAATTCCAGGCGGAACGTTCCGCCCCGTTTAACGACCTGCTCCAACTCGTCGAAATTCGCCCGCACCTGAAAGTAATCGACCTTGGCTGCGGAACGGGCGAACTCACCTTACGCCTCGCTGAGACCCTGCCCGAAAGTCAGGTGACCGGCCTCGACAACTCCCCCGCCATGCTGGCCAAAGCCGATTCCGTTCAACGCGCCGGTCTGACCTTTATTTTGGGAGACCAAAGCCAGCTAACCGGCGAGTGGGACCTGATTTTTTCCAATGCCGCGCTGCAGTGGAGTGAAAACCACCCGGACCTGATCCGCCACCTGTACGAGCGGCTGGCCCCGGGCGGGCAACTGGCCGTGCAGGTTCCCTCCAACCACGAGCACATCTCCCACCGCCTCATCCGCCAACTGGCGCAAGAATCCCCTTTCGATGGCATCCTGAATGGCTTTGTGCGCTACGCCCCGGTACTCTCCATCGATGAATACGCCCAGGCCCTGTTCCAGCTCGGCGCCGATGAAATTATCGTTTTCGAAAAGGTCTACCCGCATGTCTTGGAGAATGCCGACGCGGTGGTAGAATGGGTGTCCGGGACGGCGCTGGTGCCCTATTTTGAACGTTTAGCGGCACATAAAGACGCATTTTTAGCCGCGCTGCGCGAACGTATGCGCGCCGCACTGCCCGGCAGCCCGGTCTTTTACCCCTTTCGCAGAACATTGTTTTCAGCCCGCAAACCGAGGTAAGCGATGGAAGAAGGCGATCGCAAAGAGTTGATTTCACGGATTGGGACATTTTTCCTCCTGGTGGGGCTCATGATCCTGGTGCTGTTCATCGCCTCTGATGTGGGAGCTGAAACCCAGTTCCTGTATTTTTTCATCGCCGTCATCATGCTGCTGACAGGCTGGTATTTCAAACGCAGCACCGCCCCCGCGCCCAAACCCGGCAGCCGTTTCGAAGGCTTGCGCAAACTCAGGCAAAAACAAAAAGACGCCAAAGCCAAGCGCGAAGCCGACAAAAAGAAGAAAAAATAGCCGGGCAGTCACACCCAACCCAATTCCCCGACAACAAACCGAAGTACGGCCAACTTACATATTGGCTACGCGACAAACCACTTTGTTCCAAAGGCAAAATATGACCAAACTAATCTCTCTCAAAGATGCGATTGGAAAATTTGTCAGCGACGGCGATGTCGTTTACGCCGCCGGTTTTACGCACCTGATTCCCTTCGCCGCCGGGCATGAAATCATCCGCCAGGGTAAAAAAGACTTAACCCTGGCCCGCGCCACCCCCGACCTGATCTACGACCAGATGGTGGCAGCCGGGTGCGCCCGGAAAGTGATTTTCTCGTACATGGGCAACCCTGGCGTGGGCAGCCTACGCATTGTGCGCAGCGCCATTGAAAAAGGCGAACTGGAATGGGAAGAGTACTCCCATTTTGGCATGATCACCCGCCTGCAAGCCGGGGCCAGCGGCCTACCCTTTTTACCCATGAACCAGACCGGGGCCACCGACCTGGAAAACGCCAACCCGCGCATCAAGCGCGTCACGGACCCATATTCGGGCCGTGAAGTGATTGTGGTGCCAGCGCTCAACCCCGATGTAGCCATTGTTCACGTCCAACGCGCCGATACAAATGGCAACGCCCACCTGTGGGGCATTGTTGGCGAACAAAAGGAAGTGGCTTTCGCCGCCAAAAAAGTGATCCTGACCGCCGAAGAGATTGTCGACGAGAGCGTCATTCGCTCTGACCCCAACCGCACCATGATTCCCGGTTTTATCGTCAGCGCCGTTTGCCATGTGCCGCATGCCGCGCATCCCAGTTATGCCCAGGGGTACTACGACCGCGATAACGAGTTTTACCTGGACTGGGACAAAATCTCCTCCGACCCGGCGCTCACCCGCCAATACCTGGAGGAGTGGGTCTACGGTGTGGCCGACCGTGAAGCCTACTGGGAAAAACTTGGCGCAGCCAAACACGAAACCCTAAAGGTACCAGCCTTGTTGAGCGAAGCCGTCAACTACGGGCAGTACTAAACCCATTTTTAGATTGATCCAATGATTCCCTTCACTGATTATGGCGGCGCCGGGCTGCCGCTGGTCTTCTTACATGCCAATGGATACCCGCCCGGCTGCTACCAACCCCTCATTCGTAAACTGGCCGGGCAATATCGCGTGCGCGCCATGCACATGCGTCCGTTGTGGCCCGGCAGCCAGCCCGCCGAACTGCGCGATTGGGGCCTATTAAGCGACGACCTGCTGCGCTTTTTCGACGAGCAAAAACTGGTCAACCCGATTGTGGTGGGCCACTCAATGGGCGGGATTACCGCCCTGCGCGCGGCCCTACGCCAGCCAGACCGTTTCCGCGCCCTGGCCCTGATCGACCCGGTGCTATTCCCACCCAATTTCATCCTGGGCTGGAATATATTGCGCATGTTGGGCCTGGCTCATCGCACCCACCCGCTCATCGACGCGGCCAAAAACCGACGGCGTGAGTTCGACGACCTGGAGCGCCTGTTCAAAGGCTACCGGCGCAAATCCACCTTTAGGTACATGGACGATGAAGCATTGCGAGCTTACATAGCGGGCATTGCCTGTCCGAACGGCCCCGGCCAGTTTAAGCTATGCTACAGCCCGGAGTGGGAAGTGCAAGTCTATTACAGCGGGATCTGGCGCGACCTGGACTTATGGCGCAACTTGCGGCGTCTCGCACCCCCCACACTGATCGTTCGCGGGGCAGAAACCGACACTTTTTACGAATCCACCGGCCAGCGGGTGAGAAAGATCAACCCGCAGGTACAGGTCGAAACGCTCGAGCGGGCCACCCACCTGGTGCCGCTGGAACATCCACATAAAGTTTTTGAGAAAATCGACGCTTTCTTGAAGGAGAAGGTATGACTGAACTGGTTTACTCCTCGGCCGAACTGATGATTGTTAACGCAGCGCGTCTTTTGAAGGATGGCGATGTGGTTTTTGTGGGCGTAGGGCAACCCAACCTGGCCTGTAACCTGGCCAAGCGCACCCATGCGCCCAACCTGGTAATGATCTACGAAGCGGGTGTCATTGGCGCCGAACCGGCGCGCCTGCCGCTCTCCATTGGCGACCCCACGCTGGTCAGCGGGGCGCTTTCGGTCGTAAGCATGTATGATATTTTTGCCAATTACCTGCAACGCGGCAACGTGGATGTGGGTTTCCTGGGTGGAGCCCAAATTGACCGCTATGGCAACATTAACGCGACCCTGGTGGGCAGCGATTACGAACACCCCAAGGTGCGCCTGCCCGGCTCGGGCGGGGCGCAAGAAATTGCAGCCTGGGCCAATCGCTGCTACATCATGACACCGCACCAAAAGCGCCGCTTCCCTGAGAAGTGTGATTTTCGCACCTCGGCCGGGTACCTGGAGGGTGCAGGCGGGCGTGAAAAAGCCGGGCTGCGCGGCAAGGGCCCGGTGGGCGTGGTGACAGATATTGGTTTTATGGAACCCGACGAAAACGGTGAACTGATGCTCGTTGCCCTGCACCCCGGCAAAACTGCCGAAATGGCGCGCGAAAATACCGGCTGGCCGCTAAAGGTGGCGGATGAACTCAAAACCACAGCCCCCGTTACCGAACGCGAGTTACGCATCTTGCACGAAGAGCTTGACCCAACCGGAATTTACCTGAAGGGTGCCGGGTAGCTTTTTGGCAACTTACGGCGCGCAGCCCCGTATATCTCCATATCGATTTCAAATTCAATTGGAGGTAACCCATGACTGTTAACACCCGTCCCACCCTGCGCCGTTCCCGCCATAACCGTATGCTTGCCGGAGTGTGCGGCGGTTTAAGCGAATTCTTCGGCATTAGCGCCTTCTGGTTCCGGCTGGCTTTTTTCATCGCCTTCCTGCCCGGCGGCGTGCCTGGCATCGGCCTATACCTGTTGGCCTGGCTGGTCATTCCAAAAGCCAACGAGTAACCTTCTGCAACTCAGCGTACCGCCCATCCAATTGGATGGGCGGTACTGTAGTACCTGTCCCGCATTCTACAGAGCGGGGTACAATTCATTTATTCGAGGTTCCATGACATTCCAACCCCCCACCCCAAAACGTTCCGTCATCCAAACTATTTTCTTGTCCCCCGCCGAGCCGCGCCTGCGCGCCGGATGGCGTTTGCTACTGCAAACCCTGATGCTGATCCTGATCGCCATCCTGGTCGACCTGGCGTTTGGGCTGCTGTTGTCCAATACAATCAACGATTTTGCCCTGGGAATGCTCCTCAGCCAGGTAGCCGAACTGTTGATTTTGACCGGCAGCATCTTCCTGGCCCGCTGGCTGCTCGACCGGCGCTCCATCGCCAGCCTGGGATTGCGTTTCGATACAAAAGTACTCCCCGACTTATTGGTCGGCATCGCCATTCCTTTTGTGTTAATGGGGCTGATTTTTATCGCGGAGCTGGCCCTCGGCTGGCTGACTTTCGACGGCTTCTCCTGGCAAGATACCCCACCCCAAACCGTGTTGTGGAATATGGTGGGTATCTTCCTGGTTTTTGTGCTGGTCGGCTGGAATGAGGAACTGCTCTCGCGTGGTTACCACCTGCAAACCCTGGCAAGCGGCACCAACCTGTTTTGGGGCGTCTTCCTTTCATCATCTGTGTTTGGGCTGCTGCACCTGGGCAACCCCAATGCCACCTGGGTCAGCGCTGCAGGGATCTTCTTCGCCGGGTTATTCCTAGCCTATGGATTCCTGCGCACCGGGCAGTTATGGCTGTCCATCGGGCTGCACATTGGCTGGAACTTCTTTGAAGGCCCATTCTTCGGATTCCCCGTCAGCGGACTGGATATCTTCCCTTTGATGCGCATCACTGTCGATGGTCCGGTGTTATGGACGGGTGGGGCTTTTGGCCCCGAAGCTGGTCTGATTGTGCTGCCGGCATTGTTTGTCGGCGCTGTTCTCATCTACATCTATACCCGCGAACGCGAGCCAATAACCAAAATTGATTGAGCAATGCCAAACGGCCCAACCGAAATCCTGATTACCACCCCATTTCCTGAAGACCTGCTTAACCGGCTGCGGGGTATTTCGCCGCGCATCAACATCACAACCATCCAGGCCTCGCGCGCGTCCGAAATTCCTGCCGAAACCTGGGCGCGCACGGACATCCTGTATACGGCCTATGTCTTGCCAGACCCAGAGCAGGTCCCAGCGCTCAAGTGGATCCAATTCCATTACGCCGGTATTGACCGATTTGTAGACGAGCCCATCTTCAAAAAGGATGGGCTCGTTATCACCACCCTTAGCGGCGCAGCCGCCCCCCAGATGGCCGAACATACCCTGGCCATGCTGCTGGCCCTCAGCCGAAAGCTCCCGGCGCTAATGGCCGCGCAGAAAAAAGCCGAATGGCCTAAAGACCGTTTTGAACGCTTTTCGCCACTCGGGCTGCGCAATAAAACCGTTGGGATTGCCGGATATGGCAGCATTGGACGGCAAATTGCCCGCTTGTTACAACCATTTGGGGCCAAAGTCCTGGCCACCAAGCGTACCGTCATGCACCCCGGCGATTCGGGCTACACCATCGAAGGCCTGGGCGACCCCGAAGGTGAATTGGTGCAGCGCTTATACCCGCCGCAAGCCCTGCGGTCGATGCTCAAAGAATGCCATTACCTGGTTGTGGCCCTGCCGCGCACCCCTGAAACCACCGGCTTGATTAACGAAGCAATGCTAAACGCGCTGCCATCTGGCGCGTGCCTGGTAGATATTTCACGCGGCGGGATTGTGGATCAGGCAGCGGTGGTGCATATGCTCAAAAACGGAAAACTGGCCGGGGCCGCGCTGGATGTTTTTCCAGAAGAACCGCTTCCGGCCACCAGCCCGCTCTGGCAAATCCCCAATCTCATCCTGACTCCACACATTTCAGGCGGCAGTCCGCATTATAATGAGCAGGCCGTCACCCTGTTTTCAGAAAACCTGACCCGTTACCTGGCAGACCTGCCTTTGTATAACGTCTTCAACCCATCACGTGGTTATTAAGTCTATTCCCGATGCCCCGTTCCCTGCAAGCCATCCTTTTCGACCTGGGCGATACACTCATGTATTCCCCCAATCCCTGGCCGCCGGTCTTTGAAAATGCCGGCCGGGAAATGGCCTTGTCGCTCAGTGCCAGCGGTCTCGACATCGATTGTGATGAATTCCCGGGCCGGTTCAGGCGCCGCCTCGACGAATATTATGCCGCCCGCGAGCGCAACCTGCTCGAAACCAGCACCCACATCGTTCTGCGAGACATGCTGGCCGAGCAAGGCCACCCCAACCTGCCCGAGGCCATGCTGCGCACCGCACTCGACCATTTTTATGCCGTTACCCAGCAAAACTGGTTCCTGGAAGAAGATGCCGTTGCGGCATTAGAAGCGCTACAGGTCGCCGGGTTCCGGCTTGGGCTGGTTTCCAACGCCGGGGATAACCGTGATGTCTTCCAGCTGGTAGACAAATTCAATATTGAGCAATACTTCGACTTTGTGCTGACTTCCGCAGCCTGCTCCTTCCGAAAACCCCACCCGCGCATCTTCGAAATGGCTATGGCCCACTGGGGTTTTATGCCCGACCAGGCCGCCATGGTTGGCGACCGGTTAGATGCGGATATTGGCGGAGCCAAACCGCTGGGGATGTTCTCCATCTGGATCAACCGCCGCGCCCGCAACCAGAAACCCGGCCCCACCCCTCCCGACGCCGTGATTCAAACCCTCCAGGAGCTCCCGCCCCTGTTGCTCGAACTGTTCAAACCCTAGTCATCCTCGGAGCTGCATGACCGCCCTCACCACCCCGCCCACACAAAAAGCCACCCTGCTGCCCTACCTGGCCCTGGCAGTCGGGATTGTCTTTCTCAGTTTATCGGCCATGTTCGTACGCTGGGCCGAAGCCCCAGGCCCGGTAACGGCTTTCTATCGCCTGTTCCTGGCCGCATTGATCCTTGCGCCTTTCTTCGGGCGCAATCTGCTCAAAAACCGCCCGGTGATTAACAAAGCCAACATCATTTTCCCCATCGTTGGCGGCATCGCTACCGCTTTCGACCTGGCCCTGTGGAATACCTCGCTCAATTACACCACTGCCGCCAATGCCACCATCATCGGCAATGCCGCCCCCATGTGGGTAGCGCTGGCAGGGCTGCTGCTATTTGGAGAAAGACTCAAACGCGATTTTTGGATGGGCCTAACGCTGGCAATGAGCGGCGCAATCCTGATTGTCGGCTCCGACTTCTTCCTGCATCCGCGCTTTGGCATCGGCGACCTGATGGCGGTTGCCACCAGCCTGTTCTATGCCACCTACTACCTGATGACCGAACGCGGGCGGCGCACACTCGACCCACTCTCTTATACCTGGATGGTGGCCGTCAGCGCCGCCGCCACACTGTTCATCATTAACCTGGTGCTGCAAAACCCGTTTACTGGCTACAATTCGCAAACCTGGATGGTGTTCATCGCCGGGGCGCTGATCTCGCAAGTGGGCGGATACCTGTCGGTTTCTTACGCGCTCGGTCACCTGCCTGCCTCGGTTGTTTCGCCTACCATGATCGGGCAACCCATTATGACCACGCTGTTAGCTATTCCTCTGCTGGGCGAGATTCCCACGCTGTTGCAGTTAATTGGCGGCACAGTTGCGCTGACGGGCATTTACCTCGTCAACCAGGCTCACGGTCGCGCCCAACGCGAATCAAAAAGCGCGGACCCCGAAGAAGCCCACGCTTAAGTCTTTCAATCCAATCGTTAAAATTTATCCGCCGCGCATGACCGAAAGCATGGTCATATCGTCTGCCGGGGGGACATCGGCAATAAAAACGGAAACCGCCTCGTCGATGGCGTCTAAAAGTTCGGACGAGGTGCAAGACATCAGGTTTTCTAACACAGCGTGCAGGCGGTCTTCGCCGTAAATCTCGCCTTCCGGCGAAAAAGCCTCGGTAACCCCATCGGTGTAGAAAAACAGCAGGTCGCCTGGAGCCAGGTTGATGCTGCTTTCTTCCATTTCAGCGCCTTCCACGACCCCTAGCGCCATGCCGGTGCGGGTCAGGCGCTTAATGGTCACACCCGGCTCGCCATCCGCCGCCGCCGAAATGGGCTTAATCCACAGCGGCGGGTTGTGACCGGCATTGGTGTAGGTAAAGCGCCCGGTAACAGAATCGAGCACACCATACACGGCCGTGACAAACATCCCTTGCTGGGCATCGGGGTATAGCAAGTCATTCACCTGGCGCAAAGCTACCGCCGGGGATTCGGTCTGTAAAACGGCGGCGCGCACCAGGGTGCGGGTCAGGGCCATGAACATCGCCGCGGGAACGCCCTTGTCGGCGACATCCGCAATAAACAGGCCAACCTTCCCACCGGGCAACTCAAAGACATCGTAAAAATCGCCGCCTACCTGGCGGGCAGTCCGCCAGCGCGCCGAAAAATCCCAGTTGGGCAGGTCAGGCAGGTGTTCAGGGATAAACGTCTGCTGGATCTGGCGCGCAAGGTGAACCTCCATCTCGAGACGTTCACGGGCCACCATCTCAACCTGGAACAAGTCATTTTGAAGCGCAAGCGCTACCTGTTGGGCAATGCCGTTCAAAATCTCCAGCCGCCGGGCGCGGAAGCGCCGCCCCCCAACGGCTTCTTCAGCCAGCAAAACCCCAAAGACCTCCCCTTTTACCATCAGCGGCAGGGCTATTAACAAACGCTCCTCGCTGTAGGTCAGGGCTTCCACTTCCTCGGGCAGGCAGGGAATAATCTCAAACCACGATTCCGGCCCGCGATGGGCCTCCTCACACATCACCATCTGGCCGCCATCCAGGGCAGCCGCCAGCAGCGGGAATTCACCGGGCAACATCGGCCGCCAGACCTGGTCGCGGAATTCATCGGGGATGCCGTAAGACTGGGCCGGACGCAAGAACCCGCTCAATGGATCCCAGGCATAGATGGCAGCGCGCTCGACACCCACCAGGATCGGCATAATGCGGACGATGGTGCTCAAAATCTCATCGATATCCGACAGGCTGACCACAGCCTGGGCCACCTGCAACAAGGCCGCCGAGGCATACGCCTGTTCCTGGGCTGCGTCATACAGGCGGGCGTTTTCAATGGCAACCGCCGCATAACTGGCAAAGGTGGTGGTCATGGCCTGGGCTTCGTGTCCATAGCGACCGGCCGTGTGGTGCGCCAGGGTGAGCACGCCCACCGATTGGTCACCAATGCGCAACGGGACCGCAATCGCCGAATGATCAGGCGAGAAACCGGCCGAAAGCGCCGATGGACCTAACGGGTCTGACGGTTTGCGCACAAAAGGCTGCCGCGAAAGTAACGCCGCCGCCAGCATGGTATTGGCTTCGGCGTAGTTCTGGCGCGCCATTTCCAGGTCCAGCGGGCGCGCGCCGTGAACCGCGGCGCAGTAAATATTCTCGTCGTCGATCAACCAAATCGCCGAAATATCTGAAGGCAGGTTGCGCTCCAATTCAGTCAGGATGGCATCCAGCACCTGGTCGAGGCTGGCATTGGCCGAAAGCAGCACTGCCACTTCGCGCAGGCTGTCGCCCACTTGCCGCCGCCATTGTTCAGAACGATACAGGTCGGCATTGCGAATGGCCGCCGCGATAGAATCGCCCAATGTTTCAATAATCAGGCGATCTTGCTCGGTAAAAGCGTTCAGGTGGTCCGACTGCACATCCAGCACCCCCAGCACCTGACCGTTAAACACCAGCGGCACAGTTAGCTCAGAACGGGTATTGGCCGGAGGCAGCGGCGAAGGCTGGTAATGCGGCTCCAGGTCAACATTATTGGCCAGCAGGGTTTCGCCATTGCGCGCCACCCACGGGATAATGCCTTCCGGTTCATCCAGGTCGATGATATAGCCTTCCAGCGCATCTGAACGCGCACCCGACCCAGCCTCGTAATGGATTTGCCGCCGGTTAGGATGAACGGTAAACAAATGCACATAGGGAAAACCAAAGCGGCTGTTAATTAACTCCGCCACTTCCTGCATCAATTCACGCAAATTCAAGATCGACGTAATTTGCTTGCTCACCTCGCCAACCACACGCAGCTGGTTGGCCTGGCGCTGCAAATCGCCATACAGGTGTGCGCCTTCAATCGCCACGGCAACATTATCCGCCAGGGCGCGCAGCACCATCAAATCATAGGGGTGGACGGCGTTTTTCTGGTCCGACTGAATATCGAGCACCCCCACCACACGCTCATCAATCTTTAACGGCAACACCACTTCAGACTGGGTCTCGGGCAGGCTATCGACATGCCGAAAACGCGGCTCCGAGCGCACATCATTGGCAAGGATTTCCTCGCCGCTGCTGGCTGCGACACCCACCAGCCCCTCGCCCAACTGCACGCGGAACGAAAGCTCCTTCACCCGCCCCTTACGGCGCGTGGCCCCGCCTGAACCAAAACGGAACTTGAGCACATCCGACCCGCGCTCGAGGGTAAAAATCCCAACATAATAGTATTTAAAAGTCGTCTGAATCAGGTGGGTAACGCGTTGAGCCAGCTCATCAATATCTTGCTCGTTGGCAATCTGCGCCGAAACTGTGCGCACCAACCCCAACTGCCCAACCCGCCAGCGCTCCACGTTAATGCGGTGCCAGGCCACCAGGGCGATGGAGGCGGTGCGGGCCAGGCCCTCTAAAAAGCTGACATCGCGCCGCCCAAACTTTTCCCCGTTTAACCGGCGGACCTCGATCACGCCCAGGCTGGTCTCCTCATGCCTGAACGGGACCGCCACCGCAAAGGTCTCTTCCACCTGTTTACGGACAGTTTTCCCGGTCTGGCAGGCCAGGGCGGTAAACTGGCTGGGTGGCTGGGGCGGGAAGATGCTCTCCACCCAATCGGGCAGGCGAAAAGAAGCTTCATTCAGCCAGAGCACCACCTCGCCCGAAACCAACCGTCCGGCAGTCGCTAAAATCAGGTCGCGCTGCTCAGCAAAAGTGGTGGCCGACATAATGCGCTCCCCCAGGTCGAACAAATCGGGATAGCCCGGCTTGGTCACCCGGGTCGGCTTGGGATCACCCGCGCGGCGTTTAACCATGGTGAGGACATTGCCGGTTTCAGGTTCCCACTGAAAGCTGACCTTGTCCATCAATTTGCGCATAAAAAACAGCCCCAAACCGCCAATGGCGCGGTCCTCGAGCGAGGCGTCCACATCGGGGTCAACGACCTCATCCGGGTCAAAACGGCGGCCCTGGTCGCGCAAAACAATCGTCAGCCCCTCGCGAGTGATGGAGGTGGTAATTTCAATTTGACCGTCGGGGATTCCCGCGTAGGCGTGCTCAATAATATTCGACGCGGCTTCATCAACAGCCAGCTGAATATTGTAGGTCTCTTTTTCGTCCATCCCGTACTGGCGGGCCGCCTCGGCGGCAAAATCGCGGATGGGGTCAAGATTTTCGAATTGGGCAGGAAAGACGCGGGTAGGCATGTCGTTTTCGTTTATGCCGGACAATCATCGGCGGGAGAATGTTGACTCAGTGGTAGATACAAAGCCGCCCAAACAGGCGTCTGAGCGGCTTGAGATTTAAATGCGGGGGCGGCAAAACAAATTATACGTTGCCAACGGCCGTTGTAACATCGGGGAAAATCTTAAACAGGGTGGTAAAACCGGCCAACTCGAGAGCCGAAAAAATGTTCGCAGGCACACAAGCGAGAACAACTTCACCCCGATTGTAGCGTTTGCAGTTACGCTGGGTGGCGATGAGGGCGCGGAACCCGGCGCTGGACATATATTCAAGGCCCGTCATGTCGATGACAAGCTTGAAACGACCTTCGTTGTTGATAGCTTCGAGCGCTTCGGCGACTTTGGGAGCGGTGGCGCTGTCAACACGGCCCTGAATGGCAACGAGATCGCAGTGCTTGAATTGCTTGGTCGAGACTTCCATCGGTCCTCCAGTTAGAAAATTTTTTAAAATTATATCACCTTGATGCTTACAACCCCAACCCAAAATATTCGCCGCCGAGTTTGTACCCGGCTACTTCAAGTTTGGGGCTAAACATGGGACGGATGCCTGTCGGACGAAGGTCACCGTTAACCTTGCCATCCGGGCTGACATTGGTGGGAAAGAACTTGTAAATATCGGTCTGGGTAACAATATCCCCTTCCATGCCTGAAATTTCGGTAATCTGGGTGGCCTTGCGCGATCCATCGGGCAAGCGGGTCATGTGAACAATCAGGTTGATGGCCGAGGAAATCTGTTTGCGAATCGCAATCACGGGTAGTTCAATCCCCGACATCAGGGCAGTGGTTTCAAGGCGGGCAATCGCATCGCGCGGGGAGTTGGCATGCAGGGTGGTCAGCGAACCGGAATGGCCGGTGTTCATGGCCTGGAGCATGTCGAGGGTTTCCCCGCCGCGCACCTCGCCCACCACCAGCCGGTCGGGGCGCATCCGCAGGGCGTTGCGCACCAACTCGCGGATGCTCACCGAACCAGCGCCATCGACATTGGCCAGCTTGGTTTCTAAGCGAACCACATGGCGCTGTTTCATCTGCAGCTCGACTGCGTCTTCAATGGTTATGATGCGCTCATGGTTGGGAATAAACGTGGAGAGGATGTTGAGCATGGTGCTCTTGCCTGAGCTGGTGTTGCCTGAGATGAGGATGTTCATGCGCGCAACCACGCAGGCTTCGAGAAACTTGGCCATATAGTTGCTGACCGTGCCAAGGCCGATCAGGTCCTCCATGCTCATCTTAGTCTGGAGGAATTTACGAATGGTGATGGTGGGGCCATCAATCGCTACCGGCGGGATAACCACATTGACACGCGAGCCATCCGGGAGGCGCGCATCAGCGGTGGGGTTGTCATAATCGACCCGGCGGCCCAGCGGCAATAAAATACGGTCGATGATGCGCATGACATGTGCGGCATCTTCAAACTGGACATCCGTCTCGTAAATTTCACCGTTTTTCTCAACGAAGACCAGCCTGGGGCCATTGACCATAATCTCACTGATTTCCCCATCAACCAGCAGGTGTTCAAGCGGTCCATACCCTACCAAATCCGCCAGGGCCGCATCTACCACCGCCAAACGCACAGTTGCAGACATGCTGTAATTAACGTTAAAGCTATCCAGCGTTTTTTCGAGGCCCATGTGAACAGTTTGACGATTCAATTGATGCGCGGGGATTTTCTGCAATTCCGGCGCAATCACGCTGATGAGCCGGGCTTTGATACGCAGGATATTGGGGTCGCTGAGGGCTGGCGGCATCACACGGATCATGCGGTCGGACATATTACCTCCATCTTCTTATTCAGTATACACTAATGCGTTGTTCGTGTCGCAAAAATGTGCCTTCCGGGGGATGATGATGTAAAACCCGATGGGAGAATCAAAAAAGCGCGCCGTACGGCGCGCTTTTTTGAAAATTAGCGGGCTCCTTCAGGTTCAAGGATGCCAGGGGTAGACGGGTCAAGCTCTACCCGCAGCAAGACTGCCCGAACGGCAAGGCGGTAGTTGTAGGTATCCAACCAGGGAACATAACCCTTGCAGGTCACCAGGGTCAGCCAGGTATAACCATCCTGCTTGAAGACCGAAAGATCCCTGGGCAGTACGGTGCGGCTTTCGCGGACTTCGTAGATGTAACGATACCCATCGGCATGCAGGATAACCTGGTTGCCCCAGAAAAGTTTATCGAGGCTGCGGAAAGGTCCGGGGGTGCCGTCGGCGAGGGTCACGTGGCCGGTAATGCCGGTTGTCCCAACCTGGCCGGGGAAGGTGGTGCCACTCAGGTAGCCAGCCTGGTTCGAAAGCCAGGTAAGATCCCAACCTTTGGTACTGATAGGTACACCGGTGACAGGCATCTTCAACCCCAGGGCTGGGATTTCAAGCCACATATCGCCCAACGAGGTGTAACGCTTTTCGGCCGGTTGCGGCGGCAAGATTGTGACCCGGTCCGGCGCAAAACCGGTATCTGGCAGGCCATCACCGGGCGCGCTGATCACCACCGACGATTCCGCGTTGTAATTGTTGATGCCAATCGAATCAAGCGGGTCGTACCAGCGTTCGGTGGAGTAAATGTTGTAGCCAGAGAGCTGTACCGGAATACCGTTGAGGCCAGGATCAATCTCACGGCTGGTCCAGGCAACGCTGGAAGCATTGGTCACCGGGGATGGCCCGACAAAGAGCGCCGTAAAAGTAATCTCAGACGTGGCATTGAGCGGGAAGAAATCCCAGGTAAAGGTCAGGGTGGTGGTGGCGCTATCGTAAAGCGTGAATGTCGGCGCCAGGCCATCGATCGAGACACTGCCAGGCACAAAGGCCAAACCAGGCGGCAGGACATCCTGCACAACCACGTCATAGGCGGGGGCCGTGCTCAGACTGCTGTGGGCAATGCTGAGGGTAAAGGTGATCGGCGCACCATACGGGGCCACCAGCGGGTCGGCACCCTTGGCAATGGTCAACTGCGGCTCTGTAATTTCAAGCGGAGGAGCTTCCGCGACCAACGAACCACCGGTCCAGGTCCAGGTCACAGAGTTATTAAGGTTGTTGACACCGTTTACATTGGCGGGGATGTCAAGAACGACCACTTCGTAATTGACCAGCAGGGTTTCGGTGGCTGTGGGCGAGTTGTTGGTGACATTGCCCAGGTTGAACTCAACACGCCGCCCCTGGTTGACCAGTCCAGGATCGCCAACCGGTTCAACACCTACAACCGGGTTGGTCGGGTCGTTACAGGCATCCATAAATCCGTTGGGCAGGTCGGTGACAAGGTTGCCAGAAGAGCCGGGGTCGATGGAAACACAGCGCACAAAGGCCAGGCCCTGGTCCAGGATGTCCAGCGCTTTCAGGTTGGCGAAGGTGCTCTGGGCCGGGACAGCCAGGTTGAGCTGGTAGGTGACCACTTCGCCAATAAAGACCTGCGGGGTGGTATCGTTACCCGGAACAGTATTCGTGATGAGTTTGGTGTTACTGAGCGCCAGGCTGTCGGTATCTGTGGCGGTATCTGAGATCAGGCTGACTGTATCAATGACCTCGACATCATTGGTAATCGACGGAACCGTGGCTGTGGGGTTGACACGCACCACCACGCTGAAGGTCTGGGTCGTACCGGCAGGAACCACCAACCCCGTCCAACTCAGGACGTTGCCAGCAATGGTGGTCGGGAGCGGGGTGGCACTCTGGTAGGTTACATCCACCGGCAGGGTATCCGTCAGGTTGACGCTGGTCATGTCAATGACGCCAGCATTGGTCACCTCGATTACGTAGGTGAGGGTTGCGCCAGGGCTGGTGACATTGACATTATCGGTCTTGGTCACTACCAGGTCGGCGGGGTCATCGATGTCGTCATCGCTATCATTGAGCGGGTTGGTTTCGGCCACACCGGCAGGGGTCAGGACGGTGGCGGTGTTGGTCAATTGCCCGGTAGCGGCAGCATCTATGGTTGCAACCACTTCATAAGTCACCGTAGCGCCCTGGGGCAGGTTCAGCAGGCCTGTAAAGGTCGCCGGGTTGGTATTGTCATCGGCGCAAGCGTAAGTGGTCCAATCGGGGTTGGGAGTGCTGGCTACGCATGTCCAGGTCCAATCGGTTATCTGCGCAGGTCGAATATCCATCACCTGAGCACCGGTCACATCGCTGGGGCCGTTGTTAGAAACGGTGATGGTGTAAGTCAGGGTGCCGCCTGGAGTGTAGAAGGTAACACCGTCATCCTTGACCAGGCTCAAATCGGTCTGGGCATTCCCGTAGACACCGAAGTCGACGCGTGTTTCGTTGGTCACGCCAAAATCTGGAACAGACAGCGGCTCTTCAGCGGCGGGGGTGAGGGCAAAGACAGAGCTTTGGATGTAACCACCCAGGCCGAGGGTGCCGCCCGTTTCGGTGCCGTTATCATCCGAATCGGTGGTGTCGACTTCGGCGCTCGGGGCAGGTTCGTATGGGAAGGGCGCGATCGAGCTGCCGGTACTGGAGAAGTAATCGCGCAGGGTACCGCCCGGGTTAAATTCAGTGGCCGGGATGCGGGTAAAGTAGTTGCCCTGGGGCAGACCGGAGAAGGTGTAAAAACCAGACGCGTCGGTTGTGGATGTTTCCAGGTAAACCCCGGTCCCGCCGTTATCGGCATACAGTTCGACATCCACCAGCGGGAAGACGGTTTCGGCAGTATACAGGCCATCGTTGTTGGCATCATTCCAGACCAGGTTGCCCAGGTTGATGGTGTAGAAGCCAAAATCGACAGTCATGTTGGCCTGATTATCGGGCTGAGAGCCCTGGCCAACACTGCCATCCAGGTCGCCTTCGCCGAAGGGTTCATTCGGGAGCGGACCCAATTCGATGACCGAAGAGACCACGGCGCCAGAGAAAGTACCCGTCTTGTGCAGGGTGCCGTTGTCGTCGCTGTCCTGATTGTCATCTGGATCGGGGGCGAGGTTTTCTTCCACCACGCCAGTGGTCGGGTTGCGACGAGTATCGGAGGACCAATAGCCTTCCAGCGGCGCACCAACAGCAAAGTTGGAGACCGGGATGACGACAATGTAATATCCCGATTCGAGGTTGTCGAACAGGTAGTAACCGCCATTGACGGTTTGGGTCAGGACGGCCGGCCCGGTGGGAATCCCGGCAGCATCGGTCGGATAAAGTTCGACTTCTACAAGGTCAATGCCTTCTTCACCAGAAGCGGCATCAATGTTGGTATCGTTGTTGGTGTCGTACCAGACGCGATTGCCCAAGGCATACAAGGTGGTGAACCCAAAGTCCACGGTGGGATCGTAGGTTGTGCCATCTGCCGGGGTGATCGCGTTGCGATTATCGGCGCCAAGAGCACCCGCTACCAGTGTGACCGTCCCTGAGGAAACCACCCCCGCACCCTGGCCGATGCCGTTATCGTCATCTTCAAGGTTGGTATTGGGGTTCAGCGACCCGGCTGTATCGAGGGTGCTCAAGGTTCCGGCCGGGGAAGTGACCTGAACCACATAATCTCCCGCAGCGCGGCCCGTAAAGAGGTAATTCCCATTTCCGTCCGTGGTATCGGTAGCAAGCAAGAAGCCATTGGTGGAACGCAATTCCACCGTCACATTCTGGAGGCGCGAGTCACCGGCACCGAAGAAGCCATCTTTGTCGGCATCGCCAAAGACCAGATCACCCAGGTTTATGCGATAAAAGCCAAAGTCTACTGTCATATTGGCGCGGCCATCGGGTTGGGATCCCTGCCCGACCGTATCCAAGTCAGACTCAAATGTCGGTTCGCTCAACCCAACCGGGCCAAGAGTCACCGGGTAAGAAACCACCCGCCCGGCAGCCAGGTAGCCGTTATCGTCCGTGTCGCTGGTGGCGTCAGGGTCAGGGGTCACTCCTTCAAGCGGGTTGCCATCTCCATCGATGAGCGTACCCGACGACCAGTACCCGGCCAGGGCACCTAGGCCAGTGAAATTGGAAGCGGGCAGTACGACAATATAATTGCCCGGATACAGGTTCTCAAACAGGTAATACCCGTTGGTGTTGGTTGTGGTGGTTAAGGGGACACCAATCGGGTTGTTGCTGGCATCGGCCTCGTACAACTCCACTGCGACGGCATCAACCCCGACTTCATTGATGGGGTCACGCACGGTGTCGTTGTTGGTGTCGTACCAGACGCGATTGCCCAGGTTGTACAGGTTGACAAAGCCAAAGTCCACTGTGGGATTGAAGGTCAGGCCATCGAGGTGAGAAACAGAAGTGTTGTTGAGCAATCCCGCCAGGCCAGGGTCGAGGAAGAGCGGTGCAGAGGCCACCACACCACCGGCGCGGCCAACGCCATTGTCATTGTCATCTGCATTGGCATCGGGGGAAGCAGTATCGGCAGGAACCGCGATATCAACTGTACTGGCAGTATCGGCCGGAGCCGTGACGCGGACGACGTAGGTGCCTTCAGGCAAGCCTGAGAACTGGTACTCGCCATTGGCATCGGTCAGCATACCCCCGGCAATATCGAGGCCACTGCCCAGTTTTCCATCGGGACCAACGTTAATTTCCTGGCCATTGAGGGCAAAGAGCTGGATGGGCGTAGAGGCGAGGAGTGAATCGGGCGCGCCGCCGTTATAAGTGCCGTCCAGGTTTCCATCCATATAGGCCAAGTTGCCCAGGGCGACCTGGTAGAAACCGAAATCGACGGTCATGTTGGAGCGATTGTCTGGCTGCACACCAAAGTTGCTGCCATCCGATTCGTTGAGCGGCTCATCGTTTGCGCCGAGGGTGACAACATAGGAAACCACGCGCCCACCAGAGAGGAACCCGTTGTCATCTGTATCGCTAGGTACCAGATCAACATCAGGGGTCGCGCCTTCGGATATGACCCCATCGGCATCCATGGTGGTGCGAGAAGACCAGTACCCGACCAGTTTGCCAGTACCCGTGAAGTTATCGCTAGGGATGACAACCATGTAATCCCCGGCCACCAGGTAATCGAACAGGTAGTAGCCACCGGCCACGGTGGTGGTGGTTTGCGGCAACCCAATCGGATTGCCAACTCCATCCACGGCAAACAATTGAACAGTAACGCCGGTCACGCCTACTTCGCCAGCGGCGGTATCAATTTCACCGTTGTTATTGGTATCAAACCAGACACGATTCCCAATGGCATAGCGGTAATCATCCAGCGTGCCCACATGGAAAGCGGTATCGGTGTAGTCGTTCACAGCGCCACCGGAGCCATCACGCTCACCCTGGATTGTGCCAGGATTGTTATCGCCAGGAAGCGAGGTCCAGGTCATGGCGACGTTGTTTTGGGCAGTGCCACCGCCGGGCAGCGCCGGGGGAACAGGCGGCTGGTCCACGGTGACCTGGTAAACCAGCGCGGCAGTCGCAGCCAGGGGCAGGGAACAGGTGGGGGAAGAACAGGTCCAACGCAAAAGCGCAGGGTTGGTATCATCACTCACCCAACCCGCCGGTGCGCCAATACTGCCCGCTACATAGGTAATGCCAGATGGGATGGTATCGGTCACAACGATTTCAAAGGCGTCAGCGGTGCTGGTAACTGCCACATGCGTGACATCCAGCGTAAAGTTGACAGTCTGGCCGTAAGCCCAGGAGGAAGCGTCGGCGGATTTGGCGATATTCAGGGCCGGTTCGACCACGTTCACAGTTTGGGTGGCAGTCTTGCTGATCGTTCCTACTGTGGCTGTCACCGTGTTGACCAGGGCATCGGCATTGTCCACGCCGAGTTCATTGAGAACCCGCGCCTGGTAACGGATGATGAAGGCATTGTTGGCGGTGACGTTGTCGTTGGTGACGGTGATGGAGCCAAAGACCAGGCTCAGGTCGACGCCAGAACCACCCGGGGCGGTGATAACAGGAACAGGGAGAACCCCACCAAACCCGGCGGAAACCACCTGGGTAGAGCCGGTCACAACTTCCAGCCCAACGGGCAAGTCGTCGGTCACCGTCAAATCGGGAGTCGTGCCTTCAGGCAGGGTTACGGTAATGTCGTAGGTCACCAGTTCTCCCACGGCCAGCGCATTGCCAGCTGTGTGGGTCGCCGAGGTGGCACTGACAGCCTTGGCCACGGTAAAGGTACCCGCATTGAAGGAAGCGCCTTCACTGGTCGTGTAATCGTTCAGGCCGCCTGCCCCATCTACACCGGTGCGTTCTTCGGGCGGAGTCCCGGTTAGCGAGGTCCAGGTGGCGGTGCCAGTGTTGGCAATCAATTCTTCGGGAGTGACCGCCTGTTGGAGTATGGCATTGTAGGTGATGATTACCGTCGTCCCAACCGGGATAGTGGCAACCGTCAGATCGATGGTATTGCCAGCCGATGCGCCGGGTGTGGGAACGGTATCGACCTGAATGGAGGGGATGTCGAGGCTGATAACCGCCGGAAGGGTGTCGAGGAAACGGACGTTATAAGCCGGAGCGGTACCGGTATTTTGCAAAGTCACCGTGTAAGTGGCAATCCCGCCCGCATCCGGGATTTCAACGGTGAAGGGTGCCACATCCTTGACCAGGGTGATGGCCGGTTCGACAACATTGACATTTACCGGGGTAGAGGTTCCCTTAAGGACGCCACCAATGGAGACAGTGAAGGTATTGGGCAGTGTGCCGCCCGCCTGGTTGCCAGTCACATTGAGCAAACGTGCATTGAACTCAACAACAATATACTCGGCGTCGGAATCTGTATCGGTGTTGGCAATATCCCCAAGGCTAAAAGTAACATCGCTGCCATCGCCAAAGGGTCCGCCGCTGATGGCGCCCGTCAGGTCACAATCGACACTGGCTGAAGGCAGGCTGCCAAGGTCGGCAGCAACCCCCGGGTCATTGGCGCAGGTCAGGGTGGAGGAGGTGATCCCGCCGCCGTTGGAGACCAGGGCAAATTTTGCAGAGTTGTCATCGAGGAACTGCATCCCGGCGGGCAGGACATCCGTTATTGAAAATGTTGGGGATGTGCCTTCGGCCAGGAGAACGGCCAGGCGATAGCGGGCCACTTCACCAATAGTCAGGTCCGGGTCCACCGTCAGGGTATCAGTGGAGCTCACCAGCGACTTGATCGGGTTGATCTGGGTGATGGTGATGGGCGAGGTGCTGCGCACGGTGTAATCGTTGGGGGCAGTTACAGTGACAGCTCCCGGATAAGCGGGCTGGGTGCCGGTAAAGTTGCGTTCACCGGTCACGGCCCCACTCGCGCCAGGCGTGGTAGAACCGGTGGTGTTGCCACCGCTGCCGTTGGGCGTCCCCGTGCCTGGCAGGCTGGTAAAGTTAAGGTCAGCATAGTTGACCAGTTGTTCGCCCGGGATCACCGATGACTGGAGCGTACCAGAATATGTCACCGTCACTTCGCAGTTGACGTTGATGGAGGTAAATAACAGGCTCAGGGTGTTACCAGCCGAGGTATCTGACGCGAACACACCACAGGCAGCCGGGGCGTACGAAATTGTGGCCGGGAAGACCGGGGTGATCTTGGCAGGAACATGGTCCACCAGGGTGACATCAAAGGCAGTGCTCAGGTTGGTGGTAGAAGCGCCGTTAATGTTGCGGAAACGCAGGGTGTAAGTCACCACATCACCCGCGTCGCCAGCCGGGAGGTTATTGGTTTTGGTCAGGCTAAAGACCGGCTCCTGGATCAACAGGTAACGATTGGTGCCAGCGGTCAGGTTCGCCAACACGGTGCTGCCAGCCGGGATATGCCGGGGCTGCAAGGTATCGCGCGGGGCATCGCCTAAATCGTTAGACGTAGTGCCGGCAGCGTTGTTATCGACCAGGGCGTTGAATTCAAAAACGATAAACTCGGCATCGTTGTCGCTATCCGCATTGGTAACAGTACCCAGACGGAAATACAGCGTATCATTGGTTCCATAGGTATCGGTATTTGCCGTCTCAGAAGAAGCAATGTTGTCATTGCCCGGTACACAGTTGATGGAAGCGGAAGGCAAGGCTAATGGGTCGAGCGCCTGAGCCAATGTAAGCGTTGACGTGTTATTGGCACACGTCAGGCCGGGAATGGAGACCCCGGTTGCGGTATAGGTTGTTGAAGACAGACCCCCATTGGCAACGTATAAATAACGCGCAGTACCATCATTGAGGAAGCGTTGCCCACCTGTGCTGGGAGCCTGGTTGCCAAAAATATCGCGCAACTGCAAATCTACCGTGGTACCTTCGGGGATTTCGAAAGCTACACGATAGCGGACAATTTCACCTACTGCCACCTGGCGACCCAAAGCCGCAGTAGACGCATTGTTCGTGTCAGGCGTATGCGATTCGGAAGTTGCCACAACTGATTTGCTACTGTTCCCGGCGTTTATGGTGGTATTCGCGCTGGTTACACTGGCCGCATAATTGTCCAGACCGGCGCCGACGCCATTGGCGCCAGTGCGCTCATAGTCGGAGGTCAGACCGGTAGCCAACGGGGCCAGGTTGGTCTGGTCACCATCCAGGCTGGTCCAGGAAACCGTGGCGGTATTGTTGAACGCCTGGCCGGGGCGCAAACAAGAAGCCAGCGTGCCAGCAACACGAATGTCGATGGTGCGGGCAGCGTTATAGGGTAGGTCAAAAGTTGAAGCTGGAGGCCCAATTTTTGTGCGCAGGGTCCAACCCGTGGCGTTTGCACCAGAAAGTTCGAAATCGGCCGCTGTTACCAGCCCAAGGCTATCGGTGACAGTAATGGCGGTTAGCGGATCGGCAATTGTCAGAGCTGAAGGCTCGGTGGCAGAACAACGCGGCAGAGGGTCGTTCAGGGTCAGGTCAAACGCATCGACCTGATTCCCGGCGACCGCGTTTGTCAACCGAATGGTGTAAGCGAATGCGTCACCGGCATCAAAGGTGGTTTTCGGCGCGACCGGCGCAGAGGCGGTCTTGGTAATGGTAACGGCCGGTTCTACGACTGTGACATTGTTCGCCGAAACCGTAATGGGGGTACTGCCGGTACTGCTGAAGACCGCGCTGTTGTTAAGGGCGGTGCCTGATTGGGTTGCCAGCAAGTTGAGCACAACAGTGCGATAAACGATGGTAATCGTTTCTGCCGTGCCGTTGTCGTTGTTGGCGTTGGTCACATCGCCAAAATTGAACGTTACCGGGCTTCCGGTAGCAGTAATCAACGGGTTACTACCCGCGCCTGTTCCGGCGGTACAGTTGGTACAGGCCCCGACCCCGTCGAACGTCATGATTGTGCTTGTGAGCCCGGTCGATGCGGTCACCGACACCAGGTCCACAAACGCCAGGCCCGAGTCGAGCGTGTCTACAATTTGGGCAGCCGGGGTCTTGCCTTCGGGGAAGGTAGCAGTCAGGGTGTAGGTGATCAATTCACCAATGACCGCCTGGGTGTTGCCATTGCCCGCCGAAACAAGACTGGTGCCGGTCAAGGCTTTTGTAAACTGGGGCAAGGCAATGGTCACGTCGGCGGAATCCGTCTGGTCGGGGTTGGCATAATCGGGGCCGCCCTCCGAACCGGAGTAATTTGTCAGCGTCGCATTGTTGACGTAAGTCCCGGGGCCAATCCCGTTTTTGACGCGCAGGTCATAGGTAATTACGATAACGTTGTTGCCCGAGTTGGGGTCATGCGCCTGGCAAACCCCTTCGCCCACCGGGTCAGCCAGCTTGATGCCAGCGCCAAACAAGTCTGCCGGGGTGGCCGCCCCACCAGCCGGGGTGGTGTAAGGGATCAGGCCTGTACCATCCCCGTAACGGATTTGCAGGTTTAGGCTGTTTTCATCGCCGACGATAGGGTATTCAAAAGCCAATGCGTCAAGCGTATCTTGCAAGGTGATATCAAATGCGCCGTTAATGCCCGTGCCGGAGTTTTCAATAACGATGGCAAAAGTTACCAGGTCGCCGGCATCCGCATCGGTCAGGCCGCTGTCGATGGGGTTGGCCGCCAGCCCGCTGGAACTAATCGTCCCAGACCAACGCACTCCTGACGTACCCGGCGCATTAAACGTCTGCGGTCCGGGAGGCGTGGGGGAAAAGACGGCGTTGGGGTTATCGGTGGCAACAATGCCTTTTTTGTTGGTCAGCACCGGCTGGGTCAGTTGGATCTGGACAATGCCGTTCCCATTGGAGCTGTTTGCCTGAGTGGAGGATTCCTGCGAATTGGCCTGATTGGTCAGGTACAGGCCATCAGCAAACTGCTGGTTGGAAACGGTGACGGTAAAGACCAGTTCGATCTTGCTGGCCGGGTTACCGTTGCCATCATAATCGCCATAATCCCAGGCCATGCTATTGGCGGCCGCATCCACCGTCATGGTGGGCACATTGGCAGCGGGCAGGCTGTGGTATGTGTCGCCTGTGCCCAGGCAAGCCTTCCCGGCATTCGGAACATCGGCGGCCAGGTCATTACAGACAGCGTTGGTAAAGGTAATTACTTCACTCGAAGCAAATACCGGCAATGGCAAGAAGTCGGTAATAATCAGGTTTTCAAAATCGCTGGTGGGCAGGGTATAGCCAATTTTATAGGTGATCAAATCACCAGGCGCCACTTTTACAACCGCCGGATTGAGGGTGGTCACCCCCCCGGCCGTAATAGCATACACCGACTTTGTGATCGTGCCATAGGCAATCGCCATGGAGGCGCTGGTATCATCTGACTCGGTCTGGCCGGTAGGGGTCAGGTTAGTGGTATTGAGGACAGATCCCGTGACAGTACCCCTGTCAGAAAGCACATCACCCTGGTCGACCGAAGCATCCCCAGAGGGGAAGGTATCGCTAAAAGCCTCCTGCACAATTGTGCGGAACACAATCGTCGCGGTGGCAGCGCCCCCGTTAAAGGGCGTACAGTCGATATCAGCCCCGCCGCCCACGGGCACACAACCGCCCAAAACCTGGGCATCTTCTCCACGGGTAACCAGTTCATCCGAAACCCGGAACTCAATGGTACTTTCCCCGTTATTTGCAGCCGGGTCAATCTGGAAAATCGGCGGGGTGGCGACTGCACCGGTAAAGTTTTGCAAAACAGTGTAATTGGCGTTCGCAAATGTCCCGGTTGAGGTTGCGCCGTGTTCTGAAATAGACAGCGTGGGCGTAAAACTGGCGTCAAAATGCTGTCCATCCGAGATGACATCGCTCACCGTAATCCCCTGGAAAGCAAAATAATCCGAAATCTGGAAGGTGAGGTTGTATTGGAGAACATCCCCCGGGCTCAGCAATGCCGCACCGTTATCGGTGGAAATCGTCATGCCCTTCTGGAGCGAAATCGATTCGACGCTCAGGCTGTATTCACAACCGGCCTGGTCTTGCAGAATCGACTCGTCGAGGTCGCGCGCGTCGGGAGAATTCCAAAAAGTTTGGGCCGAGACGTTGTTACAAGAGGTCACATCATTCCCGGTCACCGGGTCGATCACCGGCGTGCCGGTACTGGTGTTGAGCGGCAGATAAAAATCAAACGTGACGCTGGCCGGGGCCGAAATAGCGGTCGCC
Organism: uncultured Anaerolinea sp.; assembly: GCA_964562145.1. Classification (GTDB taxonomy): domain Bacteria; phylum Chloroflexota; class Anaerolineae; order Anaerolineales; family Villigracilaceae; genus UBA5195. Next base: position 41,149 of record CAZLSP010000026.1, read on the forward strand.
CCCCAATCGCAGGTCAACGTTCCACCAGCGGTGGCTAACGGAAGCGTTGGTGTACAGGTAGCTCCGGCAGGGGAAGAACTAATCAAGCTAAACGACTGCAAATTGTTGGGAAGCGTGTCAATGAGGGTCAGGCCGGTCATGGTCTGACCAGGGGCAATGGTCGCTGTCAGGGTATAGCGCAGCGGGTAAATGGTACGGAAGTTCGGGCCAGAAACCGCTTCCCCCTCCGGGCCAGAATAAGTTTTCTGCAGGGTAAACAAAGTTGGGGTCACACCGCCAGCATCCCAGGTTCCAAGGGTTGGGGTCGGGTCGTCACCACAGCAAAAATCGTCGGTGGGAGTCAGGCCGTATTGGTAGCCGCCGCGCGCATAAACCCCCAGCGAGGTGCCAATATCGGCAAAACTGCTCATATCCACGGTCATATCGATCACCGCTGGCGGCTGGTCGGGGACGAAGCTGCCAAACGGCAAGCGCAGGACCACCAACTTATCGCCAGGGCCAAAACCGGCCGGGGCATTCACCGTCACATACGTTCCAGCAGAATCACGCAAAAGCGGATGGGTGGCTTGCCCGGCAGCATCGAAGGTCAGCACCCACATCGTTGAGTTAAGCACAAAGCCAGAACCCAGGTACGATGCAGTAATGCTTGTGTTGCCCAGGCCATCATAGGGGCCGCCGGCCGTATCCGCATCAGCGCCGGTGCTATCCAGCACAACATCGATAAACGGACCATACCCAATCTCAGTCGAGGGCGGCGGTACCACCGGGTCGTTATCGAAGGTTACCGTAAAATTGACATTCGACCCGACCGGTTGCAACCCCAAACCACCCAGCGAAACGCTGGGTGTAGTAGCCAGGTGTGGCCGGGGGTCAATTGTGTTCGGGGCGGATGAGATGGGATGCGCTGGTGCTGCGATTGCTGCTTGCACAGGCTGGAAAAAGGCAACCTGGGCCAGCACCAAAGTCAACACGGGAAGCATCCGCAAGGAAACAGAAAAAAAACGGCGAAGAACAGAGGCGAAAGCAGTCATCAAAAGCTCCCAAACATGTGATAGGTACGGCAATACCCCGCGTTAGTAGGCCGGTTTCGCGCTGACTCCTCGATTACTTAGCCAAAATGGCAGCGACCAATTCAGTAATCGGCTCTTCGTCTCCCACTTTGCAACGAATTTTTAATAATTTATTAATTATTATACTTATTGACCTTTCTTTATTTCATTGGCTTGCAAAAGTGTGATTAATAAATGACATTTATCTACCCGGATATGACATTCCTAACCCAGCGTTATATCCGGGCAATCTCGCAAAGCCTGTTGACACACCGGCCTCAATCGAGTATCCTTGCGCACGTCCGGGCAGGCCCGGCGCGGCAGGACTCTGCGAACCCCGCCAGGTCCGAAAGGGAGCAACGGTAAGGAGACGTTCCTGGGTGCCGCCGGTATCCTGCCCGGATATTGATTTAATCCGTCTTTTCCATCCCTTTCCTTATATAATCACAATATGACTGCCAAACGCTGGCTCTTTTTCATCCTTTCGATTGCCGTCGGGGTAGGCCTGGGGCTCCTGTATGGCTGGGTGATCAGCCCGGTCGAATACATCGACACCACCCCCGCCACCCTGCGCACCGATTTCCGCACCGATTACGTCCTGATGGTCGCCGAGACTTTTGCCGCCGACCAGGACATTGATGCCGCCGCCCGTAGCCTGGGGCTGTTTGGCAGCCAGCCGCCCGCCCAAATTGCCTCCGAAGCCATCGCCTTCGCCCAGCAAAACGGGTACACCTCCACCGATCTCGACCTGTTACAAAGCCTGGCGGTTGCCCTGCAAGTCTGGCAGCCCGCCGCCCAACCCGCCGGAGCCCAACCATGAGCGACCGGCGCGGTCCTTGGTACCTGCTTACCGGGCTGGCCCTGGGAATTGGGCTTGGGTTGCTCATAGCCTGGGTGCTGGCCCCGGTTCAATATACCGATACCACCCCTTCCACCCTGCGCGCCGATTTCAAAGACCAATACCGCTTCATGATCGCCTCAGCCTACAACGCCAGCCGCGACCTGGGCCGGGCACAGGCACGCCTCAACACCCTGAGCGACCTTGACCCCGTCAAAGCCCTGGGGGAACAAGCCCAACGCATGCTGGCGCAAGATTCGTCGATGGAAAATGTCCGCACCCTGGCCGACCTGTCCGAAGCGTTGCAATCCAGCGCCCAAACCGCCTCCCCCGCCCCAGGCAATGGAACAGACTCCCCGTCACCGGCCTCGCCGTTGCCCGAGGCCAGTGCCACGCTGGAAAACAGCCAACCGGCTGAGACGGAAGCCCCCACCCTGACAGTCGAGGCCCTCCCCAGCCTGTCGCCCACTCCCAAAGACACCCTCGAACCGCTGCCGACCGCCATCTTCACCGCCACCCCGCGCCCCCGGCCAACTGCCACGGCCACACCGGCTGCGCCCTTTATCTTCGATACCCAATCCACCTTTTGCGAACCGGCCCAACCCGGCTTGCTGCAGGTCTACCTTGTCGATGCCGAGAACGACCCCGTTCCGGGCGTTGAACTGGTCGTCAGCTGGTTTGGCGGCGAAGAACACTTTTTCACCGGCCTAAAAACTGAAATGGGATTTGGCTATGCCGATTTCAGCATGACCCCCGCCACCGAATACGCCCTCAGCCTGTCTAACGGGGTCACACGCATCACCGGCTTGCTGGCTCCCACCTGTACCGACGACAATGGAGGCACATACCCCGGGGGAATCCGGTTACAGTTCCGGCAGCAATAACCCAACCGCGTTCCCTTGCCCGCCCGGAACAGGCTTTAAAACAGCCAGCACGATTTTTCAAAACCACGCAGACATTTGGGCCAGGTGGTGCTTGTGACCATCGGCACCAAAATAACCCGGGCCAAAACGTGACCCGGGTGCGACAAACCGTATAACTGACCTCTTGTTTTAAAACAGGGTGGAGAATTTTTAGATGAAAAACAACGCCACAAGGCGGGCCGCCAGGGCAGCAACCAGCGCCACAACTACCGTCAGGCCGGTTATCCACCACATGCCTTTATCACCCAGTTCGCGGCGCAACACAATCAGGGTCGCCAGGCATGGGACGTAAAAGACCACAAACACTGTAAAAGTAAACAATTGGGCCGGGTTCATCGCTGCCTGGAAATCCATCGTCCCCAGTGCCTGCCCCAACATCACCAACGACAATTCTTTGCGCAAGATACCAAAAATGAGCGGGACGCCGGTTTCAAAGGGCAGACCCAGGATCCAGGTGAATGGCACCGCCATCCAGTTAAAGATTTGCGCCAGGTTGAAATATTGTAAAACAGCCAGTACTGCGCTGCCTGCAATCAGGGTGGGCCAGGCTTCCACCACAAACTCGCGCACCCGAAACCAGGCCTTGCTGAAAACATTTTTCACGGTCGGGGTGCGGTACGGGGGAATCTCAAGAATCAAGCCGGGGGTGTCCTCGGGCAAAAAGCGGGTCAAGATGCGCCCGGTCAGGGCAATCACAAACAAGTTAAAGACATATAAACCAAGCGCAGTCAGCGGGCCAAGGTAAAAAGCGACCAACCCAAACACCACTGCCAGCCGCGCCGCGCACGGCACCAGTGTAGCCAGCGCCGCCGCCATCCAACGATCGCGCGGCTCTTCCAGGGTGCGGGTTGACATGACAGCCGGGACGTTACAACCATAACCAAGGATGAACGGTACGATGGCTTTGCCATGCAACCCAATACGATGCATCAACGAATCCATCAAGAAGGCCACCCGCGGCAGGTAACCGATATCTTCAAGCAGCCCCAGCCCCAGCAGGAAGGGCAGCAGGTAGGGCAGCACAATCGCCACCCCGGCGGTAATCCCCTGCAAAGTCCCTGAAATCAGGGTTCCCCAAAATGATTGCGTACCAAGCGGATTGGTCATGGCAATCGTCAAAGTATCAAAAATCGCCAGCAGGGGCGGCTCAAGCAGCTTCCCAATCCCGTAAATGAGTTGGAAAAGGGTCAGCAAAATCACCAGCAGGGCCGCATAGCCCCAAACCGGATGCAAAAAAACATCATCGAGCCGGTCACGCCAGGTGAGCGTGCGCGCGCCCTGGTCTACAAATCTTTCGGCAATTTCCTGGGCTTTGTGATGCCGCGAAAGGGCATCGCCATTAGAGTTAAACGCGGTGGAATGGAGGGTTTTGCGGCGGCTGGCTTCCAGGGCTGCCACAAAGACATTCCGCACCCCGCGCCCCTTGCTGGCCACCAACGGCAATACCGTCACCCCCAGCTCTTTCCCCAACCCCGGACCGTCGATGCGCAGCCCCATGCGGGCGGCTTCATCCATCATATTCAGGGCCAGGATGACCGGTTTGTTCACAGAAAGCAATTCCAGAGTCAGCTCCAGCGACTGCGCCAGGTGCGAAGCATCTGCGACATTGATAACGGCATCCACCTGGTTGGCCGCCAGGTAATCCTTGGCCACCGCTTCGGCCGGGTTAGAACCGCTCAGGGTGTATGTCCCTGGCAAGTCGACCAGCTCAACGACTTCTCCCGCTACACGCACCTTGCTTTCGGTGAACGAGACTGTTGTGCCGTGAAAATTGCCCGTCTCCGCTTTATAACCAGCCACCTGATTAAATAATGTACTCTTCCCACAATTGGGACGGCCTACCAGCGCAAATCGCATTATTCGGCCTCCACAAGGATTTTGGAGGCCACACGCCGCCCAAGCGCAATCTCGCGCCCCGCTACTTCCACCAGCAATGGCCCCGAGAGTGGGGCCACGCGCACAACGCGCGCACGATCACCGGGATACAACCCGTGTTGTAATAAACGATCCTGAACCTGGTGGTCAAAACCAATTACCCGCACCCAGGCTCCAATTTGAGCATCCATCAACGTCATGGTACATCCTTTCAGACCTTTTATATCTTATATAGCCGGAGGATAACAGTGATGATTATCACGGAATTGTAAGACATGCGGAACAAAAACAGATAAAATAAGACATGCCCTATCGAAAATCTTGGCTCCCGTTTATGGTACTCCTGTTTGCGGCGCTCGCTTGCAACCTGCCGATCCGCAGCCAGCCTACCGTACCCGAAACCGCCCCCCCGCCCTCAGCTTTGCCCGCCCTGCCCGATGCAGCGACCCCCACCATTGGGCCGTGTGGCTTCAATTGGGCGCGTGAAACCCTGCCCGACGTTTCGGAAAAACTGATTGGCTACCTTAAAGAAGCGCAACTACCAGTAGAGAGTGCAGTGGCCGAAGCCTATGGTGAAAACTGCCTCTATGAAGATGGCAGCGTGGCCTATTTTGCCGCCATGGAGACTGACTACTCCATCACCCTGAGTGTGCTCTCACTCGATGACAAAGCCGCGCTCGGGGAGTTGCTGGCCAGGGTACTGACGACGCTCCAGGCCTTGCCGGTGGGCAGCACCCCGGGACCCAACCCCGGCTATATCGGTGTAACCTTCCAGGCCGGAGAACAAAGCGAACGATTGTGGTTCGAACGCCGCCGGGCAGAGGAAGCGCTCCAGCAAGGACTAACAGGGGAGCAGCTTTATAAGACATTACAGGTAAAATAAGGAAAGATTGGAGTTTTCCGGTGGAACCTTTAACCCTGGCTTTCCTTGGACACCTGGTTGGCGATTACCTGTTCCAGACAGATTGGATGGCTGAGAACAAGAAAACGAATTCACTGGCATGCGCCATTCACAGCCTGATCTGGGCCGGGAGTGTGGTGCTGTTCGCTGGTTGGGGTTGGATTGCGCTGGCCGTTTTATTTACCTTCCACTTTGTACAAGACCGCACCTACCTGGTACGACGCTGGATGCATCTGATTGGCCAGGATCACTTTGCCACTGGCCCTTATGCGCCGTGGAGCATGGTGATTGTCGATAATACCTTTCACCTGCTGCAAATCTGGCTGGTCTGGAAGTTCCTGGCCTGAAAGCTGATTGTCGGTTTCACCTGAACCGCCCATAAGGGCGGTTCTTTTTTTTCTCTATTGACATTCAAGATAACTTATTATATACTGCGTTTAGTAAATACTAAACGTAGTATATAAACTATGACACAAAACTTGGAACCTATCAAAAGTGAACTCGTTGAAGGCTTGAGCGGAATTAGCGCCTTTTGGGGCTTCCCCAAAGGCATGGGTGCTATTTTCGCCATGCTCTACATCTCCCCCAACCCACTTTCGTTGGATGAACTCGTCGAACAGACCGGGCTGACCAAGGGAGCCATCAGCACAAACGTACGCGCGCTCTCGCGCATGGGGCTCATCCGCCCAATCACGCGCCTGGGCGACCGCAAAGACTATTACGAAGCCGAGACCGATTTCTATCGTTCTATTCGGGCGATTTTGAAAGAACGCCAGAGCGGGGAATTCGACCGGGCAGTGACTTCGGTAAAGGATGTGCTGAAGAAACTGGAGACCGATTCCGGGGAGGTCGATGCGGAACGCGCCTTTTTAACGGAGCGGGTTCGGGCGTTGAATGACTTTTTTAACGCCATCGACTCACTCGCTTCCGCCGTTTCCCGCCTGGATGGTTTGGGGCTGGGAACTGTCCAAAATATCTTAAAGATTTTGAGATAAAGGGCCGCGTTTGCGGTGCCTTGTAAGACCGGGGCCGAAGCCGCCGGTGTGTTTAATGTTGCCTGGAACAAAAAAAGGAGAAAAAATGAATACTGTTACCCTGTTTCTGATTCAACTGTCTGTCACGCTGGGAGCCTGCCTGGCGCTGACGGCAGTACTCCGCCCGGTGTTGAAGCGCGTGCTGGTAGACCTGTGCGGGACCGAAGAGCGTGCCCAATTTTGGACTTTGTTCTCAAATTTCCTGCTGGTACTCATGCCGGTCATTTTTGGGCTGGGTTTTGCACCCGAGGCCCTGGAAGGCGAGGCGCAAGTGCTGGCGGTGGCCGGGCAATTGCGCTGGAACCTGTTTGGGTTCATCCTGTCGCTGGTGATGATTGGCGCGGCAGTGGCGTTCTTTGCGCTGGTTGCCCCGCGACCACAGGCGAAAAGTTAGGAGGCTGAGATGAAAATTGCTGTTACGGGCGCCTTTTCTTACTCTGGAAAGTACATTACCCGCCGTTTGCTGGCAGAGGGTCGGCAAGTTATCACGCTCACCGGCCATCCTAATCGCCCCGACCCATTTGGGGGCCAGGTTAAAGCCTTTCCACTCGATTTCGATGTAGCCAGCATGGCGAAAAGCCTGGGCGGGGTGGATACGCTTTACAACACGTACTGGGTGCGTTTTGACAGCGGTACAAATACCCAGCCCAAAGCGGTGGAAAATACCCGGAAGCTGGTGGAAGCCGCGAAAAAAGCAGGGGTGCGGCGCATTGTCCACACCAGTATTACCCAACCCGCGGCCGATTCGCATCTTCCGTATTTTTGGGGTAAGGCCGCCAACGAGAAGGCCGTTATGGAAAGCGGGTTGAGCTATGCCATCCTGCGCCCCACGGTATTGTTTGGCGCGGAGGATATTCTCATCAATAACATTGCCTGGCTGTTGCGGCGTTTCCCGTTCTTTGGGCAGATTGGTGATGGGCAATACCGCCTGCAACCGGTTTTTGTCGATGACCTGGCCAAGCTGGCGGTGGAGGCCGGTGGGCGCACGGACAATTTTGTGTGGGATGCCGTTGGACCAGACATCTTCACCTTCGATGAGCTGGTACGGTTGATTGGGGAGAAGATCGGTTCCCCCAGGCCGCTGGTTCACCTGCCGCCACAACTGGCACTGAGAGCAGCGCAATTTATCAGCCTGTTTGTCGGCGATGTGGTGCTGACCCCCGAGGAGGTGGACGGCCTGATGGCCGGGCTGCTGGTTTCGGCAGAGCCGCCGCGCTGCGCTACCCGCCTGGGCGATTGGCTGGCTGAAAACCGCGCTACAGTTGGCGCAAAATACGCGTCAGAGTTAGCGAGACATTACAAATAAAAAGAAGGGAAGCAGCAAGGTCTTGCTGCTTCCCTTCTTTTTATACCAGGCGGGGCTATGCCCGAATTAAATCCAAAATCTGGCTTTTGAGGGCTGCATTGCAAGCCAACGCTTCGTTGTAGGTGTGGCCCTCGCGGCCATCCCAACTGCCGAAGTACCCCCCGGCTTCTTTAAAGATGACCGGGAAGGGGCCGCAATCCCAGATAGACATGATTGGGTCGAACATGGCTTCGGCGCGGCCTGTGGCAACACACAAATATCCATAAGCATCGCTCCAGCCGCGTGAAACGTAAGAAGCAGCGCTGATTCGATCCCAGGCAGGCCCACGGCCATGCGTGAGCATGCTGCGCGCATCGGTATAGCACATAAAGGCGCGCCCAAAATTGTCGGTCTCCGAAACGCGCGCGCGGCGGCCATTCCACCAGGCGCCCAGGCCTTCGGCGGCGCATAACATTTCATCGGTGCCAGGATAATAGGCCGCTCCAACTTTGATCTCGCCGTCTATCTCCAGCCCAATCAGGACGGCATACATGGGAACTCCGCGCAAAAAAGACTTTGTGCCGTCAATAGGATCAACGATCCAGCGCTGGGAAGCGGATGATAAAACGGAGGAAGAAGCGGAGGCTGCATCGGAAAAGCGGATGGTTTCACCAAATTCTTCGCCGAGGATGGAGTGGGTGGGAAAGCGCTTTTCGATCTCGCCGCGAATCAACTCTTCGGCGGCGCGGTCGGCGGCAGTTACGGGGCTGTCATCTGCTTTGTAATCGGGGCGGACACCCGCGTTGAAATAACCGAGGGTGATTCTCCCGGCGCGGTAAGCAAGGTCGGTGGCGAAGTCGAGATAGGATTGTAGGTTCATAGGGTTGGGGAATGGGAATCAGGGGGTAGAGACAGCCACTACTTCCTGGCAGGTGGGAAAGTTGAGGCAGCCATAATATTGTTGGCCTTTGCGCAGGCCGTCTTTGTAGAAACGCAGCACCATGGTGATGCCGCAGTTGGGGCAGATGGGTGAAAAATCGGCGGGAGAATGCAGCGGGTTTTCAGCCTGGGCTTTTTTCATGGCTTCGGCAAACCGCGCCGCCAAAGCGTTGACATCGTAGGTTGGCTGAACGGTGACATGCACAAGCGGCAAGTTGGCGTTGGCAAACAGGCCATCTACAAAGGTATCGACCGGGCGATGGTCGGTCTGTTTGGGATAATCTAATTCGATAGCCAGGGCCGGTTTGAGCGTATCGCGGCGCAAAAGCAGGAAATCGATGCTTTTACGATAGAGCTTGTTGAAATAATGCACGTTTTCGTTTGGGCGGGTGACAAAAAACAGGTCCTGAAGCGGTACTTTAGGGCAAATGTACAGGCGTTCCTTAACCATCTCGTGCAACACGCGAAAAAAAGCACTCTCAGCCGGGGAGAGAAGTTCATTGCGCAGGCGGTACGGGAGGGTTGGGATATCACTCATGGGTTAAGTATACAGGGAGAGCAAGGTTTGGAGCATTTTATTTTCATCCGATTCGGAGGCAATTTCTCCATCCAGCCAGGCGGCGCGCAATTTGCGCAAGATGTCGCGGTAGGCCGGGCCTGGCGGTACGCCCAGGGCTTTAAGCGCATCCCCGGTGGTGTGGGGCTGGATGTGCTGCCAGCGCACCGCATACGCTTCGAGGGCCGCTTCGCCGCTGGCGAGGAATACCGCATAAACGGCCAGGAGCGGGTCGCCCTCCAGCCTTTCGACCCATTGTGAGGCGGGTGCGCCGCTGAGAGCGGGCAGTTCCGCCCTGAGCATGGAGGCCGCCAAAAGGGCGCGGTGCAACCCAACCGGGAAACGCAGCCGGGCATGCAGGGCGTCGATGGCGGGCACGGGCAGGTCGAGCAGCCATAACAGGTAAGATAGGGCCAGGTTTAACGGCACACCGGCGGCGGGGGAGGTGAGTCCCCATTTGGGCGGGAGCGGTTGCATCAGGGCAGCCACCAGCCGCGAGTGCAGGTCCGCGCCCCAGGGCAGAACCTCCGCAAGAGCCTTTAAAAGTTCTAGCCGGTGCAGCCGCTCGAGCATGGCGGGGGCATTGGGCTCTGTGAGGATTAAGTCGAGTTCGTGACGAGCGCGCTCGTCCGACAAGTGGGCAAGCATTGGGCGGGCTTCATTCATCAGTTGCAGGGTGCGCGGCTCGATGACAAAGCCGTAACGTTGCTCATAACGCACAGCGCGCAGCATCCGAGTAGGGTCATCGATAAACGAAAGGGAATGCAGCACACGCACCAGGCGCTTTTTCAGGTCGGGCAGGCCGCCGTAATAATCATGCAGTTCGCCAAAGTGACGCCCATCGAGGCGCAAGGCAAGGGTGTTGATGGTGAAGTCACGTCGATGCAGGTCTAGCTTGATGCTGCCACGCTCGACGGTGGGCAATGCGGTGGGGTGCTCGTAAAATTCCTGTCGCGAGGAAATCAGGTCGAGGGAGGTGTGCTGGTTGGTAAATGTCGAGTTTTCGAGGTGCCACTTGGCGGTGCCAAAACGGCTATGCGTGGTGATTTTGCCGCCATAACGGGCGACCAGGGTGTTTGCCAGGGCAATTGCATCACCTTCGACGACGATATCAAAGTCGAGTGAGGGATGGTCGAGCAAGAGGTCGCGCACAAAGCCGCCAACAATGTAAACCGGAAAATGCTGTCCGGCCGCAACTTCGGCAATGGCACGAATCAGGGCCAACCGCTCGGGTGGCAAAACTTTGGTCAATTTTACGGCCAGCGAATGTGGGTGGGCGGCACGCCCAACACGACGCCCCAGGGTTTTCAGCAGGTCGGTGCGGGTGACAATGCCGATAATTTTTTGCGTTTCCGGCTCCACAACCGGAATTTGGCCCCAGCCGCTGTCAATCATCAGGGCCTGAACCTGTTGGAGCGAATCGGCTGGATGCACAATCACTTCCCCGGCTTCCATCAGGCTGGAAGCGGTCAGGTTAAGCCGGTGGCTGATAGCGCGGTCTACTGCGCGGCGGGTGATCAGCCCCAGGACCTGCCCATCGCGAACAACTGGAAAGCCTTCATAACCATATTTTTGCATCAGGCGCGCCACTTCGGGTGCGGAGGTTTCGGGCAGGATGGTGCGCGGACGGCGCGACATGATCTGGGCTACCGTGAGGGGCGGGCGAATGTGGGCAGGCAAGATTGTCAAAAGCTCTTCACGAATTTTGGTGATAAGCGCAGGGTTTGTATCGTCTGCTTTCTCTTTTTTGAGCAATGCTGCGGCGGCACGGTCGTGGCCTCCGCCGCCAAAGTGAGCAGCGACAGCGGCGACATCAATATTATCTGTGGTGGAACGCGCCACTAATCGCACACCTTCCAGGGTTTGGACCAGCACAAACAGGGCATCGGGATCGAACAAATCGCGCAATTTGTGCGCTAATGTGGAAACTTCTTCGGTGAGGGTTTCCACGGTGCCGCAAGCCAGAACAACCCGATGCCCGTTGATATCGTGATTTTCGACGGCCGCCACCAACCGGTCGTACGCTTCGCGCTGTTCAAGCGTGAGAGGCGGGTTGAGAAAACGGATTGCAATTTGCAGGTCCGCACCCTGTTCAAGCAGCCAGGCTGCCGCACGCACATCTCGCGCGGTAGTGCGGGAATAGGTAAGCGAGCCGGTATCTTCGTAAATACCCAATAACAGCAAAGTGGCCTGGATGGCGGTCAGGGTTTCTTCTGCGTCCTGGAGAGTTTCTACAAAGAAAGTGGCCGTGGCCCCCAGCTCAAATATTGTGAGATTCCAATCAGCCGGGAGCCCTTTGCGGCGCGGATGATGGTCGAAAGCCTGCACCTTTGTCCGCTCGCTCATGCCCTTCAGCGTAACCAGCGATTGCGTATCGACGAGCGTTACCTTCTCAATAGCTCCCTGTGGCGTATCGCGCGGGTCGATGAATGGGAAATCGGCTCCGTAAAGCGTGATGAATGAGCGCACATTACGGTTCATGCGACGCGGCAAAATAGGATGGCTGGCCTCGTTTAGCAGGAAAGCGCCATACAGGGAGGCCAGGGCATCGAAATCGGCTTGCTCGTGGGTCAGGAGGATGTGCATTAATCTATTTTACACACAAACCAATTTCCTGTATAATTGCTGTATGATTTTTTGGAACCCGTCCCCTACCCCGGTACAAAAACCTTTCTGGTCTGGATAGGTTCGTTTTGACGTTCTCAAGCGGCTCCCAGACTTGGCGAGCCGCTTTTTATTACCCGCAAGGCTTTGTAAGCGAGTTCTTATGGATATACATGAACTGACCGAGCATATGCACGCCTTTGTACGCTCAAAAGGCTGGTACGAGGCCGATAGCAAGCGTCCGCAAACGCCGCGCAACCTGGCAATCTCGCTCTCGCTAGAAGCAGCCGAAATTTTGGAGCATTTCCAGTGGCGTGACGAAACCAAAGACAAAACCGAACTGGCCTCCGAACTGGCCGACGTAACTCTCTATTTGCTGCAATTGGCCTCGGTGTCAGGCATCGACCTGGAACAAGCGGTAATGGCGAAACTAAAGGTCAACGCAACTCGCGAATGGGATAACAACCTGGAAAATGAAAAGTAAGTTGGACACAATGATGAACATTACTGTATTTGGCGGTTCCCAACCCAAAGAAGGCGATGCAGCTTATGCCGAAGCCTATCAGCTCGGTAAATTGTTGGCCGAAGCCGGTCATGCCGTGTTAACTGGCGGCTACATCGGCACAATGGAAGCTGTCAGTCGCGGCGCGGCTGAAGCGGGCGGGCATGTGATCGGCGTAACCTGCGTGGAGATTGAAAACTGGCGCGGGGTGCGGCCCAATGCCTGGGTCCGGGAGGAGCGCCGCTTCCAAACTTTGCAAGAGCGGTTAAATGGATTAATCCAGGGCTGCGATGCGGCCATCGCCTTGCCCGGAGGCCCCGGCACCCTGACCGAAATTGCCCTGATGTGGAATTTGATGATTGTAGAAGCTCTGCCCCGGAGGCCGCTGGTCCTGGTCGGGGAGGGCTGGCAGTCCGTTCTCGACCAGGTTTTCAACCAGCTTGGCAAATACACGCCCCAGCACCAGCGTGACCTGTTACAATTTGCCCCCGATATCCATACTGCCGTTCGATATTTAGAAACAAGCTAACGAGATGATGGGATAAGAAATTCTCTGCTCCTTCACTCGCCAACTTTTTTCCATCATCTTTTCATCTACTCCCTGGAGTCAAAATGTCTGACGAAAAAGTTACACCCCGATCTGAAAATTTCTCCGACTGGTATAACGAAATTGTACTTAAGGCGGAGTTAGCCGACTACTCTCCCGTGCGCGGCTGTATGGTTGTACGCCCCTATGGTTGGACCCTGTGGGAAAACATCCAGCAAGGGTTAGATCGCCGCTTCAAAGAAACCGGCCACGTCAACGCAGCTTTCCCCCTGTTCATCCCCATGTCTTTTCTTGAGAAGGAAAAGGAACATGTCGAAGGGTTTGCTCCCGAACTGGCTGTCGTCACTCACGGCGGCGGCGAGAAATTGGAAGAGCCCCTGGTTGTGCGCCCCACATCCGAAACGATCATTGGCTACATGTATAGCAAATGGATTAAATCGTGGCGCGACCTGCCTGTTTTAATCAACCAGTGGGGCAACGTGGTCCGCTGGGAGCTGCGCACCAAGCTATTCCTGCGCACCGCTGAGTTCTACTGGCAGGAGGGCCACACCGCTCACGCCACCGAACAGGAAGCCCGCGAAGAAACCCTGCGCATGCTGGATGTTTATGCCGATTTCGCCATTAACGATGCCGCCGTGCCTGTCATCAAAGGCATCAAATCTGAAACCGAGAAATTTGCTGGCGCGGTCATGTCCACCACCATCGAGGCGATGATGGGCGACACCAAAGCCTTGCAAAGCGGCACCTCCCACTATCTCGGGCAAAACTTCGCCAAGGCCTTCGATATCCAATTTGTCGACCAGAGCAACACCCAGCAATATTGCCACACCACATCGTGGGGTCTTTCCACCCGCATCATCGGCGCCATTATTATGACTCATGGTGACGACAAGGGGTTGATTATGCCTCCCAAGGTAGCTCCCATCCAGCTGGTGATGATTCCCATCTACAAAAATGATGCCGAAAAAGTGGGCGTTATGGAAGCCACCGACCGCATCTTCAAGGAACTCAAAGCCGCCGGGATTCGCCTGAAGGTTGATGACCGTGATGGCGTTACCCCTGGTTTTAAGTACAATGACTGGGAAATGCGCGGCGTGCCCCTGCGCATGGAAATCGGTCCTAAAGATGTTGAAAAGAACAGTGTAGCCCTGGCGCGCCGCGATCGCCCCGGCAAAGAAGGCAAGACCTTCGTTTCGCAGGAAAACATTGCCGTCACCGTTGCGGACTTGCTCAAAGAAATCCAGGCAGCCCTGCTCGAACGCGCCACCGCCTTCCGTGATGCCAACATCCACGATCCCAAGGACTACGAGAAACTCAAACAGGTTGTCCAGACCGGGTGGGCCTTCTCATACTGGTGCGAAAGCAAAGCCTGTGAAGCCAAGGTCAAGGAAGACACCAAGGCCAGCACGCGCTGCATCCCTCTTGAAGGACAACCAGAACACGATGGCAAGTGCATCGTGTGTGGTGAAAAAGCCAGCCGCAAAGTGTATTTTGCCAAGTCGTATTAATTTATAGGGGCGGCCCAGTAGGGTCGCCCCCTGTTACCCCATGCCCGCAATCGATATTGCCCGTCTCAAGACCCAGGCCGCAGTGCTGGTCGAAAAATTCGACCAGCCTGCGGTCTTCCTCGATGAACTGCACAAAATCCTCGATCTATACGCCGACCGCACCCTGCGAGCCGGTATCGCCGCCCCGGCTTCCCTCCTGCCCGCTTATCGCGCCTCGCAGGCCGTCTTGCGCCAAATCGAAATGGAACTATCCCCGCTTGCGTCCACCTTCCCCGAACAAGCCATGGCGCTCACCGATGCCCTGTGGAAAGACGGCTATCTCGAAACTCGCTTGCTGGCTGCCACCCTGCTAGGACGCATCCATCCCGGAACTGCCCTGCTTTTGGAGCGCATCAGTGCCTGGGTCAGCCGTGCCCGCGATAAACAAGTGCGCAATGCCCTTCTAACCGCCAGCCTGGCACGCCTGCGACGCGAATCGCCGGAGCGTTTTTTGCAGCTGGTATCCGGGTGGTTTGACCCAGCCAACCCCAAAGCATGGCCCAATGGGATCTACGCCCTGATACCACTGCTCGAAGACACCTCTTACGACAACCTGCCGCCAGTCTTCAACCTGTTAACCCCCGTTGTCCGTGACATCCCCTCCAACTTGCAAACCGAACTGGTCGACATCCTCACCGCCCTGTACCGCGCCTCCGCCGTAGAGACGACATTCTTTGTGCGACAAGTCATCACCGGTTCGTCCAACCCGCAAACGGCAACCATTTTCAGGCGCATCCTGCCCTCGCTGCCAGCCCCACTCCAACCGGTTATTCTCGACCTGGTGCGCCAAAAATCGGGGCGCTAACAGCCCTAAAATTTCTGGTATAATAACTGCCCGTGACTGGTCCTGCGCTGTGGTTTCGGCTGCGCGCATGGAGACCTGCACCATCCTGATAGAAAGGAGAAGCATTGTCATGCCTCTGCAAAAAGAAAAGAAAGCCCAGGTGATTTCCGATTATCGCCGCAGCGATAGCGACACCGGCTCCGCCGATGTTCAAATCGCCCTGATGACTTCGCGCATTCAGCAGCTCACCGAGCACCTGCGCGCGAACAAGCACGATGAATCGTGCCGTCGTGGTCTGCTTCGCCTCGTAGGTCAGCGCCGCCGTATGCTGTCCTACCTGCGCAAGACCGACTACCCGCGTTATCTGGCCATTACCGAAAAGCTCAACCTGCGCCGCACCAAGTAATACCAATTTGTAGGGGCGACCCCAACTGGGTCGCCCCTACCCTAATCACCACCCGCCGTCAGGAATTGAAACATGCTGGCAAACAAAAACGGACTTGCCCACATGCCTCAGTCCCTGACCAGGTGGAAATAACATCAGGGCGAGCCATTCTCGCCCCCAACAGGAGACAATTTATGAAACCCGAAGTAAAACGCTACTCGACCACCGTCGGGACGCGCACTATTACGTTTGAAACCGGCAAACTTGCCCATCAAGCGGGTGGCGCGGTCACCGTCGGCACCGACGAAGCCATCATTTTCGCAGCCGCCACAATGGGCGGTGTTCGCGACGGGATCGACTTTTTCCCGCTTTCCGTAGAATACGAAGAACGCCTGTATGCTGGCGGCAAAATCCCCGGCTCGTTTTTCCGCCGCGAAGGCCGTCCCAGCACCGAGGCCATCCTCACCGCCCGCCTGACCGACCGCCCCTTGCGCCCGCTCTTTGCGCATGGCATGCGCAACGAAGTCCAGGTGATGATGTTCTCGCTCTCATCAGACGGTATTAACCCGCTCGATATCCTGGCCATCAACGCCGCTTCCGCCGCCATCATGATCTCCGACATTCCCTGGGGCGGACCGGTCGGGGCTGTGCGTGTGGGGCGTGTCAACGGCCAGTTTGTCCTCAACCCCACCTTTGAAGAAATGGCGCAATCTGACCTCGACTTGCGCCTGGCCGGTACCCGTGACGCCATCCTGATGGTCGAATGCGGCGCGGATGAAATCCCCGAAGACGTGATGGTTGCCGCGCTGGAATTGGGCCACAAATCCATCCAACCCATCATTGACGTGCAGCTCAAAATGGCCGCCGAAATTGGCAAACCCAAGCGCGAAGCCACTTTTGCCCTGGCGACCGAAGACCTGAACAAACGCGTTTTCGACCGCGTCAGCGGCCCGATGAACGACCTGCTCGACAAGCCGCTTGCCAAAGCCGAATTTTACGGCGGCATGGATGAAATCTTGAAAGCTGCGATTGCCGACCTGTGCACTGGCGAAGAGGGTGCGCCCTCCGAAAAAGATGTCAAGGCCGCTTTCAGCGAGGCCGAAGGCGCTGTGGTGCGCGAACGCATCCTCAGCATGGGCAAACGCCCCGATGGCCGTACCGTGACCGAAATCCGCCCGATCTGGTGCGAAGTTAACCTGTCGCCGCGTGCGCATGGCTCCGGCCTGTTCACCCGCGGCGAGACCCAGGTCCTGACCCTGGCCACGCTCGGCACGCTCGGCGAGGCCCAGGAACTCGACAACCTGTCCCCCATCGACACCAAACGTTACCTGCACCACTACAACTTCCCGCCCTTTTCTACCGGTGAAGTGAAGCCCCTGCGCGGGCAGTCCCGCCGCGAAGTAGGGCACGGTGCCCTGGCCGAACGCGCCCTCGAACCGGTCATCCCGACCGAAGAATCCTTCCCCTACACCCTGCGCCTGGTCTCTGAAGTGCTGGCCTCCAACGGCTCCTCTTCAATGGCCTCGGTTTGTGGTTCAACCCTGGCCCTGATGGATGCCGGTGTGCCGATCAAAGCCCCGGTAGCGGGTGTGGCAATGGGCCTCGTCACCGACGAAACCGGCCGCTACAAGATCTTGACCGACATCCAGGGCACCGAAGATCA
>CAZLSP010000027.1:0-55768 GCA_964562145.1 uncultured Anaerolinea sp.
TCGTGCGCCACTGCGCGACGCCTTGCTCATCAAAGAAGATAAAGGTGGGGGTGTATTCAAACCCAAAAGCCGGGGCCAGTTCACGCCCCACTTCTTCTTGAATATTGATGCGAATAAAAATCACCTTACCGGAGAGTTCTTCTTCGAGCCTGTCAACGGCAGGCTTCAAACTGACGCAGCCCAGTCAGTACGGTGACTGGAACTCAAGCAGCACCGGTTTGCCGCTGCCAATCATCGCACGCACACTGGCAGCTTCGCCCATTAAAGGAGTTTGCAGCGGGCGAATGTACAGGTAAGCGACCAGCAAGGCCGCCACAAGCCCCATAAACGCGAGCACTTCGGGCAAGCGCGGGCGGCGTCCACGGAATAAAACCCAGCCAACCGCAAGCAACAAGATGGCTGTGAGGATTAAAAGCGAGTATGCCTGCGGAGAACCAATCATTTTCACCTTTAATAATAGTTATGACGCTCTTTGTGACATTTCCACTTTGACAATTATACAGACTTCTTTTAGAATTCATTACACTGCTATCTTTTTCTAATGAAGTTCTTGCGTCAGTTCCAAACATCGTTCGTCGAAGCAGGGTCACGGCGGAACGAAACAGGCAACCTCCGGCCTGTATCCCCGCAGTGAGCCTGCTTATACAAAATAGTCATAAAAATCTTGAATAGAGGAGTATAGCTCCATGAAAGAGTACACGACTGAGTACCTCCGCAACATCGCACTGGTGGCCCATGGCGGCGCCGGTAAAACGATGATGGCGGAGGCTTTTCTTCATCTGACCGGCGCAACAACTCGCCTCGGCAAAGTTGATGATGGCACCTCCGTCTCTGACTATGATGAAGAAGAAATTCGCCGCAAGATTTCGCTTTATGCAAGTGTAGTACCGGTTGAGTATCGCGACCACAAGATCAATTTCCTTGATGCGCCCGGTTTTACCGATTTCATTGGAGAAATGATTTCAGCCATGAGCGTGGCCGATGGCGCGCTCATCCTGGTCGACTCTGTCGCTGGCATGGAAGTTGGCACCGAACTGGCCTGGAACTACGCCGACCAGTTCAAACTGCCGCGCTTCGTGGTCATCAACAAAATGGACCGCGAAAATGCGAATTTCGCCAAAGCCTACCAGAGCGTGGAAAACTTTGCCCACGCTGCCGGAACGCGCGTAATCAAAGTCCAGCTTCCGTGGGGCGAGAAACTCGACTTCAAAGGCGTCATCGACCTGATTCATATGAAAGCCTATGAAGGCGATGGCAAAAAGGCCTCTGAAATCCCGGCTGAATACAAAGATGCCGTCGAAGAGGCGCGCCTGCAACTGATCGAAGCCGCCGCCGAAGGCGAAGATGCCCTGCTGGAGAAATATCTCGAAACTGGCGAACTCAGCGGCGACGAGCTGCTGCGCGGTCTGAAAGATGTCATCCTCAGCGGCTCTTTCATCCCGGTCTTTGTTTCAGCCGCCGGGCACGAAAAAGGAATCACCGCCCTGCTGGACGCCATCATTGAGCTGATGCCCTGCCCCGCCGAACACCCCGACATTGTGGCGCACGGCAAGGGTGGCGATGAAAAACTCCACGAGAGCGACACTGGCCCGGCAGCCCTTTATGTTTGGAAAACCACTGCTGACCCCTTTGTGGGCAAAATGACCTACTTTAAAGTGATCTCGGGCGTAGTTACCGCCGATATTCACTTCTGGAATGCCAATAAAAACGCCGACGAACGTATGGGCGGCCTGCACATCCAGCGCGGCAAAGAAGGCATCGTCGTCAAGAACGTCCACGCGGGCGATATTGCCGTCGTTTCCAAACTCAGTGTTACCACCACTGGCGATACCCTGTGCGATAAAAACCACCCGCTCACCATCGACGCGCCCAAGTACCCGGCCGCGCTCTATCGCGTTGCTATTCACCCCAAAACCCAGGGCGATGCCGCCAAGATCTCCCCAACCCTAACCCGCCTGTGCGAAGAAGACCTGACCCTCACCTGGCACAACGAACCGTCTACCGGCCAGACCATCTTGCAAGGGATGGGAGATCAGCACATCGACGTAGCCATCCGCCGCGCCCAGTCCAAGTTCCAGGTCGGCCTGATGATCGAGGAACCCAAGGTTCCGTATCGTGAAGGCATCACTCGCAAAGCCTCGGCCCAGTACCGCCACAAGAAACAGACCGGCGGCTCGGGCCAGTTCGGTGAAGTCCACCTGCGTATTGAACCCTATCCCGATGGCGATTTCGAGTTCACCGATGAACTGGTCGGCATGAACCTGTCGAAGTCTTACCTGCCCCCCATCGAAAAGGGCATCCGCGCCACCATGGAGCATGGCGTTTTCGCCGGTTATCCGCTCAGCAACGTAAAAGTCATCGTCTACGACGGCAAGGAACACCCGGTCGATTCGAAACCGGTGGCCTTTGAAACCGCCGGACGTGAAGCCTTCAAACTGGCCGTTCACGACGCCGGTCCCGTGCTCTTCGAGCCGATCATGTCAGTGCGCGTCACCGTTCCCGACTCGAACATGGGTGACGTGATGGGCGATATGAACACCCGCCGTGGCCGCGTACAAGGCACCGAGAGCGAACGCGGCAACACCACCATCGTTGCGCACGTCCCAATGGCCGAAATGCTGCGCTACACCACCCAACTGCGCTCGCTCACGGGTGGCCGTGGCTACTTCACCATGGAATTTGACCACTATGATGTTGTGCCGCAGCACCTGGCGCAACCCATCATGGAAGCGCACAAGAAAGAAATGGAACTCAAGAAAGAAGAATAAGCAACAAACCGGCCGGGGAGCGAATGCTCCCCGGTTTTTTTATTAATATTTTGATAAAAACTACCCAATTTACTTGACTTTATTATCCAAACCGGTAAAATAGCTTTATATGTTGAAGCCTACTTTACATTGCTTGTGTCTGGGGCGGGGTTCGTAACCACCGCCTCTTCGAAAAAGTCCGTCATCTGACCCGAAGAACGGTGCGCGAATCCCGCATGTGAGTCCCTTCACATGGCGATTAGCCCGCCGTTCTTTTATTTTTGCCCGTAGGGCAAAAGGTCAGGTGACGTTTTTGTTTAAGTGCAATCATTTTAGAAAATTGGAGAGAAGAGCAATGGAACTCAAAAAAATCGACCACAGTGCCATGACTGTCAACCAGGTCATCATCATCCTGCTCAACATTGTGGCCTTTGTGCTCAACCAGCCCTGGCTGGCTGCGCTGGTAACGGCGGTAATGCTGGTTGGCACCCTGCTGGGCGTCCCTGGCTTTGGCTTTATATACAAATATGCCGCCAAACCCGCCGGGCTGGTCAAACCGCACGTCCTGCTCGACAACCCCGAGCCGCACCGCTTTGCACAAGGACTGGGCGGCGTCTTTATGCTGGGCGGAAGCCTGGCCCTGTTTGCCGGGCTGTCTGTTTTGGGCTGGGGATTGGTATGGATGGTGGCGGCCCTGGCAGCACTCAATGCCTTTGGCGGGTTCTGCGCCGGATGCTTCATCTATTACTGGCTAACCCGCTTTGGGGTACCCGGTTTCTCTAAAAATCCCCCGGCCGGAACCTTCCCCGGGATGCGCCCGAAGGCAGGTTAACCCATGAATGCCGACGTGTTAGAACGACTACTGATAGCGGTAGCCATTTCCGGGTTGGCAATAGCAGCCTTCACCGTCTTCAACCGCCTCACGCTCAGGCGGGCCACCAGCAAAGTCAGCCGCTTCGAATCCTATCGCCCCGGGTTGCCCGCCATCGTTTATTTCACCACCCCGTCGTGCGTCCCTTGCAAGACCGTTCAGCGCCCCGCCATTGAACGAATGAAAGCCCATTTTGGGAAGGCTTTCCAGGTCATCGAAGTAGATGCCAGCACCAGCCCCGACCTGGCCCAGGAATGGGGCGTGATGAGTGTGCCCACCACCTTCGTCATCGCCGCCGACGGCCAGCCCCGCCACGTGAATCACGGCATAGCCACCGCCGAAAAACTCATCAAACAACTTGAAATCGAGGATTATTCAATATGAAAATTGCATCTGATGTGACCGAATTGATCGGCAACACCCCGCTTGTTCGCCTGAACCGTGTGACTGCTGGCGCCCAAGCAGAAGTGGTAGCCAAATTGGAATTCTACAACCCGGCCAAAAGCGTAAAAGACCGCATTGGCTTTGCCATGATCGACGCCGCCGAAAAAGCCGGGGTACTGACCAAAGACAAAACCATCGTCGAGCCCACCAGCGGCAATACCGGCATTGCCCTGGCCATGGTGGCAGCCGCCAAAGGCTACAAATGCATCTTGACCATGCCCGAAACCATGAGCAAAGAACGCCGCATGCTGCTGCGCGCCTATGGCGCCGAACTGGTGCTGACTCCCGGCCCCGACGGCATGGGCGGAGCCATCCGCAAAGCCGAAGAAATTGCCGCCGCCGACCCGGATAAATTCTTCATCCCGCAGCAGTTCAAAAACCCGGCCAACCCCGAAATCCACCGCAAAACCACCGCTGAGGAAATCTGGCGCGATACTGACGGCAAGATTGATTTCCTGGTTTCAGGCATCGGCACCGGCGGGACCATCACCGGCACCAGCGAAGTGCTCAAGGCCCGCAAACCCTCCTTCAAAGCCATCGCTGTCGAACCAGATGCCTCCCCCATCCTTTCTGGCGGCAGCAAGGGACCACACAAGATCCAGGGAATCGGCGCCGGATTCGTTCCCGACGTGCTCAACACCAAGATTTACGATGAAATTGTTCGCGTCACAGACGACAACGCCATGGAAACCGCGCGCCGCCTGGCAAAAGAAGAGGGCATCCTGGTGGGAATCTCATCTGGCGCCGCCACCTGGGCCGCGTTACAAATTGCCAACCGTCCCGAGAATGCCGGAAAATTAATCGTGGTGATCATCCCATCCTTTGGCGAACGCTACCTGTCATCGGCGCTATACGCACACCTGGCCGACTAAGAAATTTGTACCCAAGAGGCAATTATGGCAACCGAAACTATGCCCGCAAATCCTTCCTTCCGCCCCCTGCGGGGATTGGCCGATTATTTCGCCATGATCCGGCGCGATGTCCAATCGGCGCTGGAACGCGACCCGGCCGCGCGCTCGGCCTTTGAGATTTTGCTGCTCTACCCCGGCCTGCACGCCGTCTGGATTCACCGCATTACCCGCTGGCTATGGAAACGGGATTTCAAGCTGGTTGCCCGCTGGTTGTCGCAACTGGCCCGTGGTCTGACCGGGATCGAGATCCACCCAGGCGCAACCATCGGCAAGCGCCTGTTCATCGACCACGGCATGGGCGTTGTCATCGGCGAAACCGCCGAAGTTGGCGATGATGTCACCCTGTATCACGGGGTCACCCTGGGCGGGACCTCGCTCAACAAAGGCAAACGCCATCCCACCATTGGCGACCGGGTCACCATTGGCGCAGGCGCAAAAGTGCTCGGCAATATCATCATCGGTGCCGACAGCCGCATTGGCGCAAACGCCGTCGTGGTCAAATCCGTTCCTGAGAACTCGGTCGTCGTAGGGGTGCCAGGCCAAATCGTCAAACGCCTGCTGCCGCACAAGGCCACCGACGCCCCCGACCTGAACCACACCGCCCTGCCGGATGTATTTGCCTCGGCCATCAAAGACCTGCTCTCGCGTGTCAATGAGCTCGAAACACGTGTCGATGGGCATTCTCACTCGCACCAGTCGGTCTTTTCCCCGGTAGGCGATACCTGGGAAGAAGTCGATTACGCCATCTAGTTACGAGCCACCCTACACCAACCCACAACAGGTACACACCGTGGTTCGGTTGTGTACCTGTTTTCTTGATACAATTTATTTATGCCCACCCTACGCGTCCCTGCCCTGCTCAAGTACTACCTCAACCAACAAACCGAAGTGACCCTGAGCGGCACAACCGTTGCTGAAGTGCTCGAAAACCTGGTTAGCCAATACCCGGTTATCCAACCCCACGTCTTCGACAGCAGCGGGAAAGTGCGCCGCCACATCAACCTGTTCGTCAATACCGAAAACATCCGCGAACTAAACGGGCTCGACACCCCCGTAACCGAACAAGATGTTGTCAAAGTGCTGCCATCTGTAACAGGAGGCTCCGATGAATGAACTCACCCGCGATGAAATCTTGCGCTACTCGCGCCACCTGCTCATCCCCGAAGTGGGGCTGGCCGGGCAGCAAAAACTCAAAAACGCCTCCGCGCTTATCGTTGGCACGGGCGGGCTTGGCTCACCGGTTTCGCTCTACCTGGCCGCCGCCGGGGTTGGACGCATCGGGCTGGTTGACTATGATGTCGTCGATTCATCCAACCTGCAAAGACAGGTGGTTCATGGAACCTCCACCGTGGGGCAATTAAAAGTGGAAAGCGCGCGGGCGCGCCTGCTCGACCTCAACCCGAGCCTCCAAATCGATACCTACA
Organism: uncultured Anaerolinea sp.; assembly: GCA_964562145.1. GTDB lineage: Bacteria > Chloroflexota > Anaerolineae > Anaerolineales > Villigracilaceae > UBA5195. The sequence goes on from CAZLSP010000027.1 coordinate 6,398, forward strand.
ACCAATCCTACACCAGCGCCAACGCCCTGCAAATTACCGCCCCCTACGATGTCATTATCGATGGAACCGACAACTTCCCCACTCGCTACCTGACCAATGACGTGGCCGTCTTCCTGGGCAAACCGCTCATCTACGGCTCCATCTTCCGCTTCGACGGGCAAGCCAGCGTCTTCGACGCTCGCAGCGGTCCCTGTTACCGCTGCCTGTTCCCCGAACCGCCCCCACCCGGCATGGTTCCCACCTGCGCCGAGGGCGGCGTGCTCGGCATCTTGCCCGGAACCATTGGCACCATCCAGGCCACCGAAGCGCTCAAAGTACTGCTGGGCATCGGCGACTCGTTGCGCGGCCGCCTTCTGCTCTATAACGCCCTCGACATGTCCTTCGACTTTGTCAACCTGCACAAAAATCCAAAATGCCGGGTATGCGGCCCCAATGCAGATATCAAGGAATTAATCGACTACGAGGCTTTTTGCGGCGTCCCGGGCCATGACCACGAAAGCGGCTCGGCCGGGGCTGGCAGGGATATCGACGCCCCGTCGCTGGCCTCCCGTTTAAAAGAACCACTGCCCCCGCTGCTGCTGGATGTGCGTGAACCGCACGAATTGCAGATTTCTGCCCTCCCCAACGCCCTAAACATCCCCCTTGGCGTACTGGCTGCGCGCCTTTCAGAGCTAGATTCGGCCCATGAAATGGTCGTCTTTTGCAAGGCCGGAACCCGCTCTACGCGCGCGCTGGAGCTGCTCACCAGCGCCGGGTTCAAACGTGTCAAAAACCTGCTGGGCGGCATCAACGCCTGGGCCAAAGAAGTAGACCCCTCGCTGCCCATTTACTAGCACTTTCATCATCCAATCACAACCAAAGGAGAGAGAATGGCTTTACCTGTTTCTACAGAAAAGCGCGTTTACGATTCCATCCTGGGGGCCATTGGCCACACCCCGCTGGTGCGGCTGGGCCGCATTGCCCACGAAGTAAAAGCACCCCTGTACGCCAAACTGGAATATATGAACCCCGGCGGCTCGGTCAAAGACCGGGTGGGGCTCAATATCATCGAACAAGCCGAAAAACGTGGTGAACTCAAACCCGGCGGCACAGTGGTCGAGGCCACCAGCGGCAATACCGGGGTAGGGCTGGCAATTGCCGCCGCCCTTAAAGGCTACAAGACCATCTTCGTCATGCCCGATAAAATGAGCGACGAAAAAATCCGCCTGTTGCGCGCTTTTGGGGCCAAAGTAGTCATCACCCCCACGGCGGTAGCCCCCGAAGACCCGCGCTCTTACTACGAAGTAGCCAAACGCTTTGCGCGCGAAACTCCCAACGCCATTCTCGCCAACCAGTACCACAACCCCGATAACCCCAAAACCCACGAGATGTCGACCGGCCCCGAAATCTGGAACCAGACCGAGGGGCGTGTGACCGATGTAGTGATTGGGATGGGAACAGGCGGCACGACCAGCGGCGTGGGCCGCTACTTAAAGGCGCAGAATCCCAAGATTAAAATCGTCGGGGTAGATATCGAAGGCTCAATCCTGCTCGAAATCTGGAAGAATAAGGGCCAAATCCCGGCCGGGGCTTATCCCAAAACCTATAAGGTGGAAGGCATCGGCGAAGACTTCCTGCCCTCCGCCACCGATATGAGCCTGATCGATGAGATTGTGCGGGTCAACGACAAGGAAAGTTTTATGGCTGCCCGCGCGTTGGTGCGCAGCGAGGGCATTTTTGCGGGCGGCTCGAGTGGTTCGGCGCTGGCCGGGGCCCTAAAATATGCCCGCAACCTGCCCGCCGACCGGCTGGTGGTGGTGTTACTGCCCGATAGCGGCAGCCGTTACCTTTCCAAGTTTTACGATAACAAGTGGATGCGCGAAAACGGGTTCCTGGCAATGGAATTTGGCGAGGTGACCCTGGGCGACCTGTGGCTGGCCAAGCCCAACAAAATGCTATTTACCGCCACCCTGGGCGATTCGATGCGTAAAGTCATGACGGTGATGCGCCAGCATGCCATTTCGCAAATGCCAGTCGTTGGCAGCGATGGGGCGCTGGTAGGCACACTGGACGAAGTGGACCTGCTCAACCACCTGCTCGATTCACATGAACACACCCAGGATGAGTCGATCGACGCGCTGGTTCAAAACGCGCGCGCAGTGTTCCCGCCCGAAGCCTCGCTGGACGAAGCGATGGGGGCGCTGACCGATGGGTTTGCGCTGATCATTGCGCAGGAGGGCAAACCCAGTGGGATTTTAACCAAAATTGACGTGCTCGATTACGTAGCCGGGAAAATTTAGCCGGTCTGGTTTCAACCTGCTGGATCTAAAAAGCGTCCGCTCACACAAAATTGTGAGCGGACGCTTTCAAAATTCGGGGGTTTCAGGCCTTGGGCTGCCACTGGCCGCGTTTGACCAGTTCGACATCGCCATTTTTCTCTTCGTAAATTTCGTAAACCAATTCCATGGGGAAGGCTTTGGCCAGCATCGACTGCGCCGGGCAATATTTGGTCGCCGAAAGGTCAATCGCGCGCTGGACAGCCGCTTCATCGACGTTGTGACCGGTGACCAGGTAGGTGATGACCGCATGGGTAAAGACATGCGGATGGTCACCCCGCTGGTCGGCGCTGACGCGCACTTCAAAAGCGGTTACATCCTGTTGCTTTTTGCGGATGATGGAAATCACATCCATGGCGGTGCAGCCAGCCAGGCTGACAGCCATCAACTCTAGCGGGCGAAAGCCATCATTTGCGCCGCCGACACTCGGGTCGGCGCCCAGCGGAACATTAAAACCAGTGTTGGCGCTGCCGGTAAAGGACATGCCCTGGCTCCAGGTTACTTTGGCATCCATTCGTCAAATCTCTCCTGATTTAAGTTGGGTAAAAAACCTGCCAGGTCCTCGCGGTAATACCGGCACGGTTAGTTTTCTTTGAGCAGAGGGGTGACATACTCTTCGAGCATGGCCCGGCTGATGGCCCCTGTCCAGGTCAGGCGGACAGTGCCGTTACGGTCAATGACAAACGAGGTGGGCAGGCTTTCAATGCGAAAGGCGGTTGTGGCGCGCCACTCAGGGTCAGGCCAAACCGGGAAAGTCAGGCCATAATCAGAGACAAAAGAACGGACTTCTTCGAGCGGCTGGCCGTCTTCAATGGCAATAATGACAAATCCCTGGTCTTTGTAATCATCAAAATAGGATTGCAACGTGGGCATTTCTTCTTTGCAAGGCGGGCACCAGGTGGCCCAGGCATTATACAGCACAACATTTCCCTGGTAATCAGCCAGCGAAACGGGCTTTCCATCCAGGTCTGTGAGTTGAACATTGGGGGCGCTAAAATTCACTGCGGCAGGGACAGCGGAAATTCCCAGCTCCTGAACCTGGCTGCTAGCCTTTGGCAAGGCCAGGAAGGCCGCTACAGCGACCAGAATCAGACCGGCGCCAAAGACCAGTAAAATGATATTTTGGCGGGCCTGGTTTTGTTTGGCTTTTTTTCTGATTGTCATATTTCATCACCATAAAAGCCATCCGGCACTGAGTGCCGGATGGCGAGGGTTTACTTGCCAATCGTGCGCATTAACTCGGCGAGCATATTTTGTTCTGGGACGGCGCCAACGACACGCCCGGCATCGTCGTTAATGACGGTATCGGGGACGCCGCTGATGCTATATTTTTCAGATAAGTCCTGGAATTCCATGGCTTCTACGCCTTCAGCGAGCACCATTTTTGGGTTTTCCATTGCAATCTGGTGAGCGAGCACCACGGCCCGCGGGCAATACGGTCAGGTAGGGGTTACAAAGACTTGCAGGTGAAGCGGTTTGGTCAATGATTTGACATATTCGCGCGTTTGCTGCGACAGGCCAGAATCACGCCCGGAGACGAGCAGGATGCTCTGGATGAGGGTGGAAAACTCGTGGCCGGAGGGGATGCCCAGGTAACGGATGCCAAAATCGGTAATCTGGTCTCCCTCACGGGCAGCGATAATGATGGCCGGGGCTTTGCCTTCCACCTTGTAGAGGCGAGCCAGGTCGGGTTCCGCCTCCAATTCATGGGCAGAAAGGGTCAACTGGTCGGACATGGCTGCCACTTCTTCGAGCAGTTGGCGAGTCTCGTCGCAGTATTCGCAATGGGTCTTTGAGCCAAAGAAGAGCAACTGAACCGGCTGCTTCATCTGTTGGGAAAAGACATCACCAACCTGTTTGGCGATTTCGGGGGGAAGTATTTTTTCCATCAATTCTCCTGAGATTGTGTGCCCGCACGGAGCACCGGTCTGGGGTTATCAGGTGCAACCGCCACCACCGCCTTCGGTGTAACCACATTTGGGGCATTCGAGGTCGAGTACGCCGTTGTAGTCGAGCAGGCCCTCGCCACACTGCGGGCAGATGGAACCACGCCGAACGGGCTGCCGGGGTGCGGGGACGTCTTCAAAACGGGGGGCGGTAGGTGTGAGGGTCGCTTTCATGTAGATGCGCGAAAGTTCAGAAAGTGGCAAATCCAGAGGGAGGGCTATTTTTTGACGTAGTCATCCAGCTTAAGGGCATTAAAAAGACGACCACGCACATCAGATGGGACTTCGGTATCTTGGGCGGAGGAGTGATACAAATAAATGGTTTTGTTGAGCGTATCGACAACGACGCGACAGTTTTCGCACGAAGCAATATGACGCTCAATTTCCTGGCATAGCGCCGGGCTGACTTCGCCTTCGACGTAATCGCCGATGCTGGTCAACAGTTGCTGACAGGAAAGGTCATGCGCATGGGAATGGGTGTGTTTTTCGGGCATTTCTAAAGCTCCGGGGATAGTCTCTCCCCATAGTAGGTGGAAAGCTGCTCACGTAAAGCCAGGCGAGCCCGCAACAAGCGGGTTTTTACGGCTGTTTCGGTCAGGCCGAGGGCTTCACCGGTATCTTTGATGGATAAACCCTCAATGTCTCGCAGCAAGAAGACCACGCGCAGTTTTTCGGGCAGTTTTTGTATGGCGCGGTCGAGGTGCTTTTTGGATTCGGTCGAGAGCAGCTCCCGTTCGGGCAGACAGCACCAATCGGTGAGCTGTTCAGGCATGGGCAGTTCGCTTTCGGGCTCTTCCGGCTCATCATCCAGCGAAATTTCGGGCCGTTTGCGACGCAAGAGCATGAGGGCTTCGTTGGCAGCGATACGATAAAGCCAGGTGGAGAGACTGGAGCGGCCTTCAAAATCCTGAACATGCTGGAGTGCCTTGAGGAAGGTGGTTTGGAGCACGTCTTCGGCGTCCTGCTCGTGTCCGAGCATTTTGAGCGCCAGGCGATAGATGGGGGTGTAATACGTATCTACCAGGCGAGCAAAAGCGGCACGGTCACCCGCGCGCAGGGCTTCTACAGAGATGGGGGCTGCAGTTTCATCAATCATTAGATGTTTTTTCCTGCCAAATGTTACAAATGTCCTCAAAGTATACCTGATATAAACCCTTCGTCGGTCGAAAATGTCATAAAGAATGGGATAAATGTCGGCAATTTTAGGAAATATGCCACTATGGGCAAAAAGGATTGCGTTTTATTATCTAAGCATGCTTGAAAGTTTGATTCGCTTTCCGCTCTTTAAGGACTTAAGCAGCGCTGATTTAAAGATCATTGCGCCGCTTTTCCATGCTCGCAGCTACCCGGCAGGAGCGATTGTGATTGAGCAAGGTGAAAAAGCCGCCTGTTTGTATCTTTTGACTCGCGGCGAGGTCACTGTTCGCTATAAGCCTTATGATGGCGAACCCATCAACCTGAACCGCATCCGGGAGGGAGGCGTGTTTGGCTGGAGTGCTGTGCTGGGCAGCGACGAGTACAGCTCGTCTGTAGTGTGCAATACCGCATGTGAACTGTTAATGGTGTACGGCAAAGACTTACGCACCTTGCAGGCAAACCATCCCCAGACCAGCCACATCCTGCTGGAGCAGTTGGCGCGGGCGGTTTCTTCGCGCTGGGCCAATGCCCAGGCGCAAGTTAAGTCGATGATCAAAAAAGGGGTGCAGGGAAATTCCAATTCGGGCAACAAAGGAGGCGTTGCGATGGCTGAAAATGTTCAAACGCACGGTGAAGTTGAGCAAATCCGCGCTCTGGTTGACCAGTTGAGCGCCTATATCGAACAGTTCCACGGCGGTTCGGTGGAATTTGTTGAACTAAGCGACGATACTCTCAAGGTGAAGTTGGGTGGCGCTTGCCTGGGCTGCCCGCTCTCCCCGGCCACCTTGCACGGCTGGGTGGAGGGCACCGTTCACCAGTTTTTCCCGCATCTCAAAGTGGTGCAGGTTTTCTGAAAATATCCGCGCTGCGGCGCGGTGTGCTTCCCTAGACTGAGGGTTCCGACGGACAATCTTTTTTTGGGGTGGAAACGCAAACTCCCCGCTCGCGAGAGCAGGGAGTTTGCGTTTAAGCAGGATTCTTACTGCCGGTTGATAAAGAACCCAAAAATAACCAGCAGGCCTGCCATAATCAGCGCCGCGGGCCAAATGTAATCGACCAAACCGGCGGTAGTGGTGCTTCCCAGCAGACCACCCATCAGCAAGAGCACAACGGCCGGAATATAAGCCCACTGCATACGCCCAACCGGGTTGGGCAGGATGGCAACCAGCAGGAAGGTCAGGCCGAGGCCAATGAAAAAGACCGTGCCGGAGCCCATGGCGTTTGCAGTAATATTTTCTTCCAGGGTGGCAACCACTGCCAGGGTGGTGAGCACACCACCGGGGATAATGCCCCACCAGCGCGCGCGGTCGGTGGCATAAATGACGAAGAAAGCTAACCCCAGCGCGCCCAGGAAAATCCCGCCGCCCCAGCTGCTAAAAGCCTCAGGCAAAATTGCCTCGCCCCCCATGCCCAGCAAAGCCATGGCCGGGATAATTGCCCACCAGTTGCCGCGTGGGTTCTGGAACAGGGTGAACAGGAAGAAAACAGCCGCGACGATAAAAACGGCACCCCAAAACAGGTCCGTAGCGCCACGGATCACGCCAACCCGCTCGAGCAGCATTAAGCCGCCCAACAAAATCAATCCGCCGCCCAACAGTGTGCGAAAATCGAAACGCTTCATGGAGTACTCCTAGCGCACCGTAATGGTGCTGGCCCCGCCCTCAAGGCTAATTTCTACCTTGTTGGCCGCCTCGTTGAAATTTGGGGATTGGTAAAGGTCGGCGTTCACGGTGGGGAAACGCGCCTGGTCAATATTGACAGAAGAAGCGCCCTGCTCCACACGCACACGAGCCGCCACACCTTCGGGCACAATCAATTCCACCGTCGCTGCACCCGATTCGATATCGGCCAGGGTGTAACCCGCCTGGGCCGGGAATTTAATCTTTAGACTAGAAGCGCCGGTATCGACGCCAATGAAAGCCAGCTTGACATTCGTAAAGTCAAAGTCGAGATTGCTGGCGCCAGAGTTCACCTTCATTGAAACCGGAACTTCCTCGGTCAGTTGGAAACGCCACACACCCCCTTCAGGACCCAGGAAAGGGATAAAGGTGGGTCCGGCATCCACATCTACGGTCAGGGTATCGCCAGAAATGTGGCTTTTCAGGTCCATGGCGGTGCCTTTAACCCCGGCCATGCCCACCCCGGCAGGTGCGCCACCGCTTACCGCCACCGAACCCGCACCGTGGTCAAAATCTAGCGCCACTTTGGCAGCGCCGCCCAGGTCAATGGAGAAGTTTTCAGTGGCGGCCCACCCCGGGAACATGAAACGCTCCAGCAAAATCCACACACCGAGCAAGATCAAACCCAGCGGCCAGAACAACCCCATCACATCTTTCACGAGGCCCATGGCCTGCAACAGGAACAAACCACCCGCCAGGATGAGAACCCCACCCCAGAAAATATTTCCTCGTCTCATGTCATTCTCCTTTTGACTTATTCCGCCGCCACAAACCGCGCCCCAGCACCCACACACCCAACAAAATGAGCAGGATGGCCGGTCCATACGCGCCTAACAAGTTGATGCGCCCAAAGAAAGCCGCAAAAATAATGAAAAGCACCGCGCTGGTCACCATCGTGTTCAGTCCGGAGGAAATCTGGCTGCGGCTGTTACCCAGCAACCCGGCCAGCACATTGCCCACCCCCACAAAACCCGGGATCAGCGCCCACATGTACGACCAGGACTGGAAATCGTTGGTCATTTTTTGGTAATACAAAATACCGCCAATTCCCGCCACGATCGCCGCCGGGATAGCCATTCCGGGCGCGCCCACCAGCAGACCAATGAGCAAAATCAGGCCACCGGCGGCCACAATATTCAGCGGCCAATCCATATAAGTCGTGACCCAAGCCCCAAGCACGGGGAACTGACGCTGGGCAATGAACCAGGCTCCCAGCAAAATCAGGATAACCCCCAGAGCAAGTTGTCCTCGATTCTTCATAGCATTCTCCTTTTGAAAATATCTTATTTGATTATATATATTTCTTAATTATTGTCAACTAATAATCAATAATTCTAAAGTCTTTTTTCATATTCTAAATACAAAATTGGCAAGGCAAGACAGAAAAACGAGACTTTGCAGTCTCGTTAAATAATACGCCAAAACAGGTTGAAAGTTTCAGGCAGATTGGGGATTCTTCCACGCTCAAGCCGGAACCAGGTGCGATAGCGCTACCCACTCCCCGGCTTGTTTTTCCAGGCCCAGCCCCCCTGTCAACTGACCTTTGTCGATCAGGCGTTTAACCGCCCGCTGGGTTAACTCAGGCCCCCACCCAAACAGCTTGACCACGTCGCGCAGTTGGGCGGCCCCCAACGACTGGAAATACAACCCGACCAGTTTCTCACGCGCTTCGGCCTCGCCAATGCTGCGGGCTTTTTCCGGCAGGTCGGGGTAATGGTGAGCCGTAATATTGTAGATAAACGCATAATTCCAAGACCCAGCCTTGGCCACTCCCACCGGCAAAATCTTGAAATCGGACTGCAGCACCTCGAGCGCCTTGTTAAACTCCAGGTCGCTCTGCTTGCTGGTCATATGCGCTGCCTTGCGCAAGTCGACCGTGTTCATCGGCCCATCCAGCAACACCTCATAAATCTGCTTTGCGGCGGCCGTCAGGCGGCCCTCACGATACATGATGAGATGGTCTTCCTCCGGCGAACCGTAGTTTTCGCTCAACGCGTAAAAATAAGGCGCAACCTCCAGCGAAATCAGGGTGGCTTTGCGGCGCAGGACTTTGGCATAGTACCACTGGCGCTTGTCGAGGGCATTGTCTTTCCAACCCCAGGTGATATGCCCGGGGTCATCATGCTCATCGGCTACAGGCCGGTCCCCGGCCACTGTAGCCCACAAACTGGGGAAGGTGATGCCCTTGATCGGCCAAAAATAGGTAAAGCCGCGCTCGTTCACCCATGCCAGGGCTTGTTCGGGGGTGGTGATGCGCGAAAAAAGGTGAAAGGTCTGGGACCGGTAAGCATTGAGCAATTCGAGGGGCAATTCCATAGGCTTTAATCTATTTTCTCCGGCCGTTTTTCAAAGGCTGCCAGGACAGAAACCATCAGGCCGCCAAAAAGCTTTCGGGCATTTGCACAGCCACTACTTCTCCACGCACGGTGGCCTGCCCGCCGGCATACAAGGTGGCCTCGACAATCACCTTGCGACCCCTGATTTCTTTCACCCGCCCGCGAATGACCAGTTCACCGTTTAGCGGGGTCGGTTTCAGGTAGTCGACATGCAGCGAAGCGGTCACAAAGCGATAGGGCGGTTCCGAATCCATTTCGCGGCCTTCGGCACGGTACATGGCCGCCGCCGCGGTTCCGGTGCCGTGACAATCAATCAACGACGCAATCAGCCCGCCATACACATAACCGGGGATGGCAGTGTGAAACGCCTCGGGCGTAAAGCGGGTAACGGTTTCGTCCCCGTCCCAAAAGGTCTGAATCTGGTGGCCATGCTGGTTAAGACGACCACAACCAAAGCAGTGCGCCACATTCTCGGGGTAATACTCCTGAAAGGCTTTTTCGGGCATAGTTTTCCTTTTACCGGTATGACTGCATAAACGCCAGCAAGTATTGCCAGACCTTCGCAACCGAGGGCAGGTGCAACCGCTCGGTGGGTGAATGCGGATTTTGGATGGTTGCGCCCAGTGAAATCATATCCATCCCGCCAAAAATCGCGCCAATGGTGCCGCATTCCAGCCCGGCATGAATCATTTTGACCTCGGGCGTTACGCCAAAAAGGGTGGTGTAAATCTCCACGCTGCGGCGCACAAGCGGCGAACCCATGTCGGGCTGCCAGGCCGGATAACCGTCACTGGTAGCCACCTCCGCGCCTGCCAGGTGGGCTACAGCCGTGATACGCGCAGTGAGTTCTTCCAGGCGGGTCATGACGGTACTGCGCTGGCTTGTCACAATGCGCAGGCTGTCGTCGTCGAAGGTGAGCACGGCCAGGTTGTTGGAGGTTTCGACAAATCCCGCCACGCTGGCAGACATTTCGGCCACCCCGTGCGGCAGGGCCAGCAACAGGTCAATCACCCGCGCGCTGTCAGAAGCGGTCACCGCGCGAGAAAAGCCGGCCGGGGCCAGCGCCAGGGTGATACCGGCATCGGTGGCAGCGAATTCGCTGCGCAAAACCTGTTGGAAATGCTCCAGGGCCTGCTCGACAGGCAACTGTTGGGCCGGGTCGAAGAACAGCCCCGCCTCCGCCTCGCGCGAGATGGCATTGTGGGCCGTGCCGCCCTGCAGGCTGGCGAGGCGCAGCGGGGTGATGCGGCGCAACTGGTGCAGGCTGCGCGCCAAGAGCTTGTTGGCGCTGGCGCGATGCTTGTGAATGTCGACACCCGAATGGCCGCCTTGCAGCCCGGAAACCTGCAGCCGGAATGCCTGCCCGGAGGCTGGAAGTTCAAAATTTAACGGCAGGCGGATGCGGGTGGTTTGCCCCCCGGCGCATCCCACAATAAACGTGCCTTCATCTTCAGAATCAAGATTAAGCATCACCTTCCCGGCAGCGAATCCCGCCTTCAGGTGCGAGGCGCCGCCAATGCCGACCTCCTCCTCCACGGTGAACAGCAGTTCCAAGGGCGGGTGCCCGACTGATTCATCCTCCACCAGCGCCAGCGCCAGCGCAATGGCAATGCCATTATCAGCGCCGAGCGTGGTGCGGTCGGCATGCAGCCATTCCCCGTCGACGATGCAGCGGATGGGGTCTTTGGTAAAGTCGTGGGTCGAATCGGGGGTCTTTTCACAGACCATATCCATATGGCCCTGCAAAATGATGATGGGGGCCTGCTCAAACCCGGCGGTGGCCGGAACGCGAATGATCAGGTTCCCGGCTTCATCCGTTTGGGAGGCCAGGTTGCGGCGAGCAGCCCAATCTTGCAGCCAGCGAGATAGTTCGGCTTCGCGCTTTGTGCCGCGCGGAATGGCAGAGATTTGTTCGAACAGGTGCAAAACACGTTGGGTGGAATCCATAATTGGCCTTTCCGGTTTGGGATGATCCAAGTATACCCATTGCGCTGGCAATTTGCGCCGGTTTTTTGGAAACTGACCGCAATCCAGGTTCTTTTACAAACCCTTAATCCAATGTTCCTCAAACCATAATCTTTGGGTTGTATCCTATGCTTACATTCATCAAGAAAGGATTTGCGTGATGCTAAACGCTGTACTTCCCGCCGATTTTCGCTGGAACCGCCTGCAAGAACCAGCCCACTCCAGCAGCCAGCCCGCCGATTTGATGCGCCTGCTCTCTGCGCTGGATATGGGCTGGAAGATCCATCAGCCGGTGAGCCTGTGGACCCATGCTGGTCACGACCAGGCACGTGAAGGGGTCTACCAAATCTGGCTGCGCAACCCGGCCAACGGCGAAACCCGCGAAATGTTCCTGGCGCACCAGGAACGTGTTGAGAACTTTTTGGCGCAAGAAAACATCATTGTTGTGGCGGCGAAAGCCCATTTATAAAAGTACCTGAGCGCAGCAAAAACCCGCCTCCCGAAAAACCGGGAGGCGGGTTTCTTGTTTACAAGGAGCAGGGTTAAAGCTACTTTTGCAGGATGATTTCGGTCCCATTGCTATCCCCATCGGGATCGTGGTTTTGCGAGGCCGCATAGCTCAAGCCGGAGTATTTTAGGCCGGTGACGGTAAATTTGACCGAAGTGACCTTCGAATTGATTCCCACCAGTGACACGTAGCACACCCCGCTGGCATTGGTGTAGCACGAGGTCGTTCCGGTAGCGTTGGCGCTCCATTTGCCAGTGACCCTGACATTGGCAACCGGTTTATGGTTTGAATCGTGCACCAGGATGGTAACGTAAACATTCCAACGCGCTGACCCGGCCGGGAGCCCACGATCGAGATCACCGACGTGGATGTTGGTCGGCCGTGGCGTGGCGGTGGCTGCAGCAGTGGCCGTCCCTGTTGCGGTAGGCGTCGTGGTGGGGGTGGAAGTGGCGGTTGCCGTAGGGGTTGGCGTGGAAGTGGCAGAAGACACCACAGTGGCGGTGGACGTTGCGGTCACTGTGGCGGTAACGGTAGCGGTAGATGTTGCGGTGGCGGTGGACGTTGAAATTACAGGCGGGTTGAGCAGCCATTGGTGGGCAGCGACCAGGTCCATACGCCCGTGACCGTAGGTGTCATCAGGGCCCGCCGCCCCCAGGTCGAAGGCGCTCGCCAACAGGGCAGATTCTTGTTCGGCAGCGGTCAAGTTGGGGAAGGCTTGCAGCAACAAGGCCAGGCCCCCCGAAACATGCGGGGCGGCCATCGAGGTGCCGGTGGCGGTGGTGTAAAAATCGCCTTTATCGGTGGTGGAGACGTTGACGCCAGGAGCCACCAGGTCGGGGAAAACCGAGGTCGATCCGCCGCAAGTGGAAGGGCCGCGACTGCTGAGGCCATACACCAGGCTGCTATTGTTGATGGCGCCAACAGCAAAAGCCGAGGGATTATTGGAGGGGCTGTAACTGGTGGCGGCGTTGGGGCCGCCGTTCCCGGCCGCAAAAACCGGCAAAATACCCGCCGCCCGCAAGGCTTGCAGGTCGATCTCGAAGTCGAGGTTGCAGCCAGGGTAAGCAAAAGTCCATGAGTTGTTGACCACATCGGGGGCATCGGCGGTTGCAGCATTGCCATCCGGGTCGAGCAGCCACTGGTAGCTCTGGTGAATGGCCGTGGCGGTGGAAGTTCCCTGGTCGTTGAATATCCGGGCAGCCATCCAGCTGGCATTGGGCGCAACGCCCAGTGAAACGCCACTGGCATCGCCGCCGAGCATCAGCCCCATGGTCCAGGTACCGTGACCGGAGGCGTCATAGGGGTTGGTGTGCTGCCCGTAAGGGTCGAGCCAGCTATTGGCGCCGCCGCGCCAGCGGGCTGCCAGTTCGGGGTTGTTGAGGTCCACGCCGGTATCGAGCGAGGCAATCACAACGCCCTGACCGGTGTAGCCCAGGTTCCACAGGGAGGGCGCACCCACCAGCGAGAGGCTGGCCTGGGGGTTGCTCAATGCCCCGGCAGCGGAAACCGGCACAATGTCGAGCTGGTCTTCGTAAATGATGGCAACATCGGGGTGGCTGGCCAGCTTGCGAATGGCGTCCGCGCTGGCAGTGGCCGAAAATCCATTAAAAACCCAAAAAGACTGGTAATTCTCAACCGCGCCGCTTTTCTGAAAGGCTTTAAGGGTCTTGAGCACTTGGCCCTGGGTGGTTGCGGCAAGCTCTTTTAAGTTGCCAAGCGTTTCACGCTGACGGGTGGCGCGGTCGCGACCGCGCGAATCGCGCAGGGTGGCCTGTTGGCGCAGTTGGATGATGACGGTGGTCATTTGGTCGGGAGGCAGGGCTGCCAGCCGCGACCGCAGTGAAGATGAAAGGCCATCGCCGTTTTTGGGCATTAAACGCCAGGAACCCGTACTGGCCTGCGCGGTCACATACGGTTTAAGAAAAGAAAACAACAAGAGCAAAATTAAGAACCCAACAAAAGGCTTTTTCACGGCCGGCCCCTTTCTCAGATGATGCCGCCCGGCTTACTGGGCGTTGACAGGCTCCAGGATCAGGCTACCAAAAATAACGCTGACCGGGGTGCCGGTGCGGACAATATTCCCGGCGTTGGGGTAAAACATAAAATACATACGACCATTCACCAGTTCGGGCGAACGCATGCTGTGGCCCTGCGACATCAAAATGGTACCGGTGTCGCCAATCGCCAGCATAGGCATATTTTCTTCGTGCGCCAGGAAAATCTCAGCCTTATCCCGGTCGATGACAGTGTAGCGAAAATCGACCATGCCACCGGCCGCGGTCAGGCCGACGAGTGTGATACGGATGCCAGATTGTTCTTCAAAGGTCTTTAAATCCATTTGTTGTTTGCCAAGAGCGGGGTCGGCGGGCGCAAAAAGTACCCCATACCCCAGGATGAGGGCAGAAAGCACCATGACGAGATACAAGTGGGCATTTTTGGCCTGGAACAATGATTTGATCTTGCTCATTGCAAACTCCTGTTTTTCATGTTTTGGGAGGGGCAAGGAGACCTTGCCCCTCCCTTTGCTGATAGAGAACAGACTACGGGCGAGTCAGCCGTTTGGAGATAAAGGCGTCCAGGTAGATGTTGCCGGACGAGACAGCCTGTCCGCCCCACACACCCAGGCGAGCCGAGTCGAGCAGGTAGGCGCTGGTATTCAGGCCGGTGATGGTCTGCCGCAGGGTCCCGTCGATATACAGGCGGAAAGCGGATGAAGCGCCGGAGTTCCACTCGATTTCGATGGCGTGTGCCGTGTTGGAGACGTTGAACCAGCCGGTAGGAGTATTCCCGCCCGCATGGCGCACAATTGCGCGGACCTGGTAATTGCCTCCGTTAAGGTGGCGATATTGCACGCTGAACAGGTTGGTATTGGCCGCATTGAAACCGCCAAAGATGTTGATTCCGTTATTGCCCGTCAGCGCGCCATTTGGGTTGAAGTAGAAGCGCGTCAGGTAGCGAGTTTCGTTGTTGGGCGTACCAGTCGTCACAAAGCGCTGCGCGTTCCCGGCCAGGGTAATGCGCAGGCTGCGCGTACCACTGCCGCCCATGGCGTTGGAGTTGACCACGGTCAGCGAGGTGCCGGTGGAGGAAGTCCAGGCGCCGATGTTGCCGGATTCAAAGCTATCGGCAAAAATGTTATCGACCGGGGTCACCACCACGCTGATGCTCAACGGGGCGCTCCAGTTGCCCGCCTTGTCTTTAGCGCGCACAAACAGGAGATGATTGCCCGAGGTCCAGCCGCTGACGTTAATAACAGCGTAGAGGGTTTCGCTGGGGCTATTGAAGGAACCATCGTTGGTAAACATCGGATGGCCGTTCCCTGGCCCCGGATCGGTGGCTTCGAACCATTCGGCCTGGGCAATGTTAGAGTTGACTCCGCCCGAAAGCAGGTCCGCCGCCGCGGCATTGACAATCAGGGTCGATGCGCCGTTGGTGGGATTGGGGGTCACGGCCAGGCTGCTAACTGCAGGCAGGGTTTTGTCGACCACGATGCTGGCAGAGGAGAACGGTCCCCAGTTGCCCGCCGCATCCCGGCCATGCACATTGATGACGTGCGTGCCTTCGGAAAGCGCCTTGATGGTAGGCAAGTTGATAAAGGCGTAAGCGCCTTCACTGGTGGTGTTGTAAGCGCCATCGCGCGGGGTCATCGGCACGCCGGTCCCATTGGGGCCAGTGGCATCGATGAACATTTCCACCGCTTTGACGGCCGAGGCCACAGGCCCGGCGCCGGGTTCGGATACTGTCGCATCGACACGCACCGAGGGCTGGCTGGCGCTGATGCCAATGGTGCCGTTATTGGGACTGGGAGCCGCCGCCACGCCACTGGTCGCCGGTCCCGACTTGTCGATACCGAGGGTCAAGGTCGAGAAAGGACCCCAGTTCAACAACTCATCCTGGCTGTGGATGTAGATAGTATGGTTGCCTTCAGACAGCGCCGCAACGGTCGGAGCCGGGATGGTGGCGGTCAGGCTGACGATAGGCGCGACCTGGTTGAGGGTCAGGGCCGCCCCAGTGCCGTTCGCACCGGTGGCATCGATGAAGTATTCAGCGGCGAGGATGTTGGTATTCCCCGAGGCGCTATCGTTGGCGGTGGCGCTGATGACGATCGCGCTGCTGCCAAAGCTGGGGTTGGGCGAGGCCGCTCCACCCGTGCTGGCAGGGCCAGTTTTATCGAGCTTGAGGGTCAGGTAGTTAAAGGAGCCCCAGTTGCCGCCCGCATCCTGGGCATGGATATAAATTCCCAGGTTGCCGGTGGCGAAGGAGGCAAAACTGGCAGCCGGAAGGGTGGCTGTGACGGCTTCGGTGGCCGAGTCAAAAGTGCCGTCTACGGCGGTCATGGCAATGCCGCTGCCGCTGGCCCCCGCCGCACCGATAAAGGTTTCGGCGCTGGCAATATTTGCGCCGCCGCTGGCCGCATCGCTTACCGAGGCGGTAAAGGTCACATCCACGCTGCCATTGAAGGCCAACGGGGAAAGCGCCAGGGAAGTGGCAGCCGGGCCGGTAAAGTCACCAATTACGCCGCCCGCCGGGATCTCGAGGAAGGTCAACATCCCACCCAAAGACTGTGAACCGGCATTGCGAAGCTGGACGCTGGTATCGTAGAGCGCATAGCGCATCCCAAAGGGAGCCGCAGCCGGGATGTTGGTCAGCACATCGGCGGTTTGGCCCGCGCCCAGGGTTTCAGAAACTGCATCATGTGGGAAGGCAAAGGGGTTGCCATCGATCGACAGGACGGTGTAACGCAAGCCCAACACGCCTACCGAGTGATTCTGCAGGCCCGCATTGACCAGGCGCAGCAGGACCCGGTTCCCCGCAGCAGTCGCAATGGGGGCGGTATCGGGGTAAGCCTGGCCGTTGAAAAGCCAGTATTTGGGGTTGAAGTTGCGCAGGTCGAAAGTGGCCGGGCTGGCATTCAGGGCCGGGTCAATTTCGCTCATAATGAGCAGGGCTTCGTCGTCAAAAGCAGTGTCGAGGCTGCCGTAGGCCTGGGTAGGGGTACCGGCAGGGCGAACCACCAAGGCACCGTACATGCCCATAGCTACCTGGCGCTGTCCATTCGTGGTCGGACCGGCTTCGTAAATAAAGGTGCCAGGGGCCAGGTTGGCAAAGGTATAGGTTGTTGTGCCGCCGCTGGCCGCACCGGTCAGGTCAGACGGACCCGGAAGCTGCGGGAAAGAGAGCGAAGTGTTCTCGCCCAGGTTGTTATGCAAATTGACGACCAGGGTCTCACCGGCATTGGCAATCAACACCGGGCCGGGAACCTGCGCCGGGGAAACCCCGTCGAGGGCATAGCCCCAAACATTGACGGTCACGCCGCCGGGCAGGGCCAGGGTTCCGGTCGTGGCATACAGGTCACAGGTGCGGGTGGTTGCCACCAGGGTACAGGTATCCGCCGGAAGCGTGGCGGCATTCGCTTTCGCAGAAGCCGGGTGGGGCTGGAGAGCCGCAAAGCAGATTGCAACGACAATGCCCAATAACAGCAGGCTGGTGCGAATTTTGGTAAACGTAGATTTATACATGAGAGTCCTCCTCTGATTGCCTTGGCCTGCTATGGGCAATTATTCGGGAGCGGCGGATCGATACGGGTGTAAGTCGCCATACCGGTCATGGGAACGCCCCACGAAGTGATTTGTGAGAGGGCATGGTTGTGGGCGACATGGTAGTACTCGCCACACTGGTTCAGGCTGGTCAGGCCCACCGGAATTGGCCCCTGGGTGCCCAGGTAGGGGCTGCCGCTGAAGAAGGTGCCATAAGCCACATTGAACATGCTGGGGATGGTCACCGGCACCTGGTTGGAGTTGGCGTCATAGCCTTCGGCATCGTGCCAGGTGAACAGGGCATCCCAGGTCTGGCCGGGGCCAACCGGAATGGAGAATTTATCGTAGGCCAGGTCTTCCCCGCCACTGCCCTTAAGCGGGCTGCCGTCGCGGCCAATCACCTTGACGTTGTTGCCATGCGGGTGGAAGGGGAAATCGCTGGTCCCTACCGCCAGGTAACGCATCATGGCCGGGAGCGGATTATGGGTTGGGTCGTAGGGGTTAATACGCACCAGCGCGCCATAAGGCTGGCCCGGCAGCCAGGAGGCAAAATTGGGGGCGATGGTATCGGGGAAACCGCGTCCATTAATGAGCCAGTAGCGCGGGTGGTAATTCTTCATGTCAAAGTTGCGACCGCGCTCAATGGCACTGTTCAGGTTGGGGTCGACTTCAGAAAACATGGAAATGTATTCTTTTGTCGGGTTGAAGGCCGAATCAGCGCTGCCATAGCCCCAATCGGGGTGCCCGGCAGGGCGAACCACCAGCGCGCCAAACAGCCCAAGCGGAACCTGCATGCTGCTGTTGGTGCCGCTATGGTACAGGAAGGTACCGGGGCGGGTGGCTACAAACGAGTAGGTAACATTCCCGCCGTTAGCGGTTGCCATCTTCGCCAGCGATACCAGCCCCAGGCCATCAAAAACGGGCATATCGGGCTGGCCATCGGCAAGCACATTTTCCTGGCCGGGGAAGACAATCGAGACATCTTTGCTGAGGGTGTTATGCAACACCACTGTCACGGTATCGCCTTCGTTGACGCACAGGATCGGGCCGGGATACTGGAATCCATCGGTGCCGGAAGAAAAGCCCCACATGTAGGTCACATTGCCATCGGGCAGGCCAATGTAACCGTCATGGGTGGTCAGGGTAAAGTTGGGGCCACTGGTGCAAACCATTCCGTCCGTGGGAGCTGCCTGGGCTTTGGCCGGTTCGCTTTTGGCAAAAGCAAAGACCGCCAGGAGCGCAAGGATGGAAAGGAACACCACAGCCTGTCGAAAAACCTTGAGAGAGATAGTACGCATGGATAACTCCTTTAGCCTACGCCAGAATTAGGTGTTCGGCTCGGTCTGGTCGGGGAGGTTGAAGCTGGCAGGATAAACCCGCACTTCGGTCATGGGAGCGCCTTCGCCAAAGCCAATCGTCCCATCGCTACGGTTGAAGTTGCGGCTGTAAAGCAGGTAAGTGTCGTACGCGCCAGGGCCCTGGTAGGCGGGAGCCTTAAAAATGGCTTCGGTGCTTTCGCCAGGGGCAATATTGATGGTGTTCGTGATAAAGCTCTGGTCGGTGCCATCACGGCCGACCAAATGGGTGGCGTCTTTACCAACAATGCGCATGGGGATGCCCGCCAGGGTCATGGATTGCTGGGTAAAGCCCAGGTTGGCGAAACGCAGCAAGACGCTTTCACCTTCCTTGCACGTCACCAGCGAGGAGAGCGGCTGGTACTGCAAGTGTTCGTAACCCGGCACAGGGACGATGTCACCGTTGGCATCACGCTGTCCGCTGCCATTGGGGGCCACCGTATCGGGGAAAACGCGCCCATTGATGAGGACAAAGTCGGGTTTGTAATCACTCCATTCAGGCAATTGGATGTGCGAGTCGGCCCAGTGCGCCACCGCCCAGAACTCACTCAGCAACATGGCAAATTCACGCTGGAAGCCGGTGGACCCATCCCCGTCGTTATAGACAAACTTGGTAAAGGTGTCGCCGCCATAGTTGAAAGCGGTACCATCCTGGGAGGGGCGGATAAAGACCAGGCCGGTCATACCCATATGAACATGTTCGGTATCTTCAACGTGGCAGTGATACATGTAGGTGCCAGGGTCGTGCGGGCGATACACAAAGGTAAAGTCGCGGCCCACCGGCACCGACACGGCCGAGGTTGGTTCGCCATCGAAGAAGGGGATGGCGTTCTTAAAGCCGTGGAAATGGACTGTATGCGCATCGGTCAGGTCGGGGCGCATCTGCAAGCCCAGGTTAAGAAGCTGGAGCTTGAACTGGGTGCCCTCTTGCAGCCAGAAAAGCGGCGCAGAGTGAATGGCCTTCATCTTCTGGTTGGCAACCTGCTCGGGGGTCAGCCCGGTAACATCCTGGAACCCAAACACATAGGCATTAAAGGGGGCCGGGGCCAGGTTATCGGGGTGATACGGCGCAATCGCCGGGTTGGCGGGCAGGCTAATCCAGCCATCGGTGCCTGCAAAAATCTTATCCGGAGGGATTTCTTGCGCGCCGACCACCGCTTCGGGCAGCAATACACCGGAGGTGAGTTTATTGACCAACCCCATTCCACCGATGGCTGCTACAGTGCCGCCAGCAAACTTGAGAAAATCGCGCCGGGTGATACGAGAAGTTAACTTTTTCATATGAAAGTTCTCCTGTAGGAGAGGCTCGGGGGCTGGCGGCTGCCAGCCTCCCGAAACCGCTCTTCAATGGTTAGGGCATATTTCCGCCGCCGAAGTTATCGACGCGAGCGCGGTTGCCGCTGGATGGGGTGGACGGGTAATTGAACCGGATACCAATGCGACCGCCGCCACGGGCAAGAATGGTCGGCCACGGGCTGGCCCCAAGCGTAACGTTGGTCACACCCACCTGGGAACCGTTCTTGTAAATGGTCACAGTGCCGTCACTCTGGGCGCGCGCGCCAAAAGTGTCGCCGTTTACAAATGTGGCCGGGAAGCTGGCGCGAGTCACAATCCCCTGGAAGGGTGAACGAGTGCTAATTGTCACGGTTCCCGCGTTATAAGAAACCATGATGTAAGAAGCATTCGCCGCTGCAAAGCCGCTGCCGTTGAACTTGAGCAGTAAAGCCTGGCTATTGGCCGAACCGCTCAAACGGTTGAAGGTGTAGAAGGCTTCCTGGTTGGATTTGAAACTGCTCTTCCACCAGATTGCACCACTGTTGGTCGATTCGAGCCGGGAGCTGCCAACAATCTGGAAGCGGCTCAAATCTCCGGCCCAGTTGGCATTTCCCAGGTTGAGGCGGTTGAAGCTGTCGAGCGAATTGGTCAGTGGGAAAGCCACACCGGGGACAATCAATTCATCCGCGCCGATATCCACGCCAACACCCGAGGGGCGCGACTGCCCGTCAATATCCACGCTGGCAGCGTTGACGCCTGCTTTACTGGCTGCGCCGCCATCAAGGGCCGGGGAACCGCTCACGATGTGGTAATCGCCAAAGACATTGGCCGAACCATCGGTCGTCACCATCAAGATATCGACAAAACGAGGGTTGCCGCGCCAGGGCAAGACACTGACACTGGTATCGTACAGGGCCACGACCAGCGGGTTGACAGACGAATTTGTGGCCGAGGGGGTGGTTCCAAGGGTGGTTTGCAGGATGGAGTTGGTCGGGGAGAGCGTGCCAATGCCATCTGAGACACCCAGGTCCCAGTTGTTGACCGGGTTGGGGTCGCCTGCCAGGCCAATGCCAGCCACAGTCGCACCGGTGAAGGAGCCTGCGCGGTTATCCCAGAAGATGTTATTGAACAACAATGGGTTGCTGAAGAGCGGGGAGCCACCCGGCAACGTGGCCTGGAGCAGGCTGCTGTTGCGCGAGGTCGAGAGACCGGCCGGGGCAGGCGCACCGGTGCTGGTCATGGAAGTTGCGGTGGTGATGTTCTTCATCACCGTGTTGTTGAAGAAGCGCACATTGGGCGCATCGTTCAGCGACACTCCGCCGCCTTCGTGGGTAGAGATGTTATTGACGATGATGTTGCTGTAGACGTTGTACGGGAAGTTGCCCGACATGAGGAAGCGCAGGCCACCGCCATCATCATTCGCCAGGTTGTTCTGGATCAGGTTGGAGAAGATGTTGACCGGACCGGCTCCGGGCGTAAGGGCCAGCGGGTTGGCAGGCAGTTCGCCCGCAACCATGATGCCGCCCGCCTCGTCGTAGGAGCGATTGAACAACACGCGGTTGTTGTGGATACTACCGTTGGGGCTGTAGCCATAGTGACTGATCCCGCCGCCATATTCTGCCGAGTAGTTTCCGCAAATGTCATTGCTGGCGATTTCGTAGTTATCGGCGCCGGAGAAAATACCGATTGCACCGGCCAGGTTGGTCCCGCCGTTGGCAATAATGCGGTTATTGGCAATCCGTACGAAATCGTTCTGGTTGTCATTCAGCGCGCCAGGCAGGTGCGGCGTACCCACACGGATTGCACCCGCATAAGCACCGCCATTGCTCTGGAACAGGTTGTTGGTAATGCGCATGTAACGGGCATAAGCATTCAGGAAGACGCCGCCACCCTGCACTGCCGCAATTCCCTTTTGGGTAGGATCGACAGGCTGGAGATTGTTGGCAAAGCCCTGCTGGTCGCCGCCCTGGATGGTGAACCCGTCTAAGGTAGCCGGGAAGTTGCTGGTAAATTCACCATCTTCAGCCAGGACGTAAACCACCGCGCCTTCGTAAATGGCCTGGTTGCCGCTCCAATTAAGGCCCTGGACAAAATCCTGCCAGGCGGTGGCATAGGGAGTATCGCCTGCCACGCCACGGCCATCAATGACCGAGCCGAGCACGGTGTTCCCCTGCGAGTCGACGCCGCCGGGGCCTACCCCCTGTAACTTGATGGGCGCATACATGACGATGTTTTCAAAGTACACACCGGCCGGGTTCCATTGCGCAGTTGCGCCAGGATAAACCACCACCAGCTTGCCATTGTTCCCACCCGCCGAAGAGGCTGCGTTTACCGCACCCTGGATGGTCGCGTAGGGTTTACCGGGACCGACTTCAAACAGGGTCGGGTTGTAACTGCCGCCGCCAATCACATGGAAGGTCAGGCCGTTAATCGTCGTCTTGCCGTTGTTGGCCTGGATGCTGAGCTGGTGCGGGCCGCGCGGGGTAAAGAACGGGACATTCACCTGGATGGTTGTGTCGCTCCAGGAGGTGTACAGCATGGGCACGCCATCCAGGAACACGCGGCTGTTGGAACCTTGCACCCCAAAACCCTTGCCGCGAATGGTGAAACTATCCCCGGCCAGGCTGGCAGGCAGCAGGCGCGCATAGGGTTTGGAAACCGCCAAAATCTGCGGGGTGGCGGTATCAATAAAGCACTGGGGCGGGACGCTGAAGAGCGAACCGGCTGCCAGCACGCCCGAGACAATTTGGGTGGGGGCCAGGTCGGAGGGCAGCATCAGGCCGGGGTAAATCTCAAAGGTCGCGCCAATGGTGCGGTACTGCGGGTTATAGTTCGGGTTCAACTGGCCCGGCTGGCCGGGGTCGTTGCCGAGCATGTAGAACGTGCCGGGGCAAACACCCGAAGGCGTGGGGCAGTTGATATCGTAGGTGGAGGGCAGGAGCACTTCAAAGACGCCGTTGGGGTCCGACTCAATCGTCGTCACCAGACGATTGGCGAAATCGTAAATCCCAATCGGCAGGGGCAGGCCCGCTTTTTCGCCGTACATCAGATCGAGCGGGTTGGTCGAAACGGTCAGGTCGTCGATGATGTAACCCTTCCACTTGCCAGGGATCGGTACATCTGTGAAGAGGGTAAAGGCCGGGGCAATCGACTTGCCATTGTTGAGCGAAACGAGTTTCACATTGCAAAGCGGGTATTGCAGGCCTTCAAACGGGCTGCCACCGGTCTCGGCAAAGGAGGGGTTGTCGACGGCGTTGGGGCCATCTGGCAAGATGCCAGCCACATCGATGGTATGCAGCGCGCCAGCACAGGCGGGCGGCGGGACAGCCGGGATAAACTCATCGCCGCCAAAAACATTGATGTCTTCTTCGCGTACCACGGTATACATTGGGCGGCCCAGGGCATCTTCGGGGATGACCACTTCGACCAGATAATCATCGGCGGGCATGGTCACTTCCGAAGGCTCGGCAGCGCTTCCAAAGCCGGTGAAAATCGTCCCAAAACCGTAGTTCCCATCCAGCGAGGCAAAACCGGTCTGGAACTGGGTTCCCATCAGCGGGCCTTCGAGACAACGCTTGCCGGTGGGGTCGGGGGGCAGAACCTGGTGATCCTGCGGGTAAGCCAGCGGGTTGCCATTGGCATCGCGAGCAATACAATCGGTAGGTTGTTCCCAGGTTTCGGTAATGGCGGTGTTTACCACCGGGCCGACTGCAAAATTACCATTGCCGTCCAGTTCCCAGGTATTGGTCGGGTCGCACGGTTCGCCTGGGTTGGTGCCGCAGGCTACGCCGCCAGCCGTCATATCTTTGGCAATTGCGCCATCGGCATCAATCTCGAACATTCCAGAAGGATCGCAGGCCGCGCCGACATTCGTGCCACAATAGACCGGCTTGTAAACACGCATTTCGAGACCGGGAATCCCGGGGGCCCAGCCTTCAACTGCCTGGTAGCGGGCATCCAATTCGTTGCGGGTGGTGTCGTAGAAAACGGTCCCAACAATCCCGCCGTTGGTTCCGGGCGCATAGGGGCGCACACCCCAATCGAGGCGGCCGGCCTGGCCCAGGATGGGCAACAAGCCCACATCAACGCCATTTCCCATCACGGTGGTCTCTTCAGGCTGGTTCTCAACCTGGTAGGTGACACCCGTAGTAAAGTAGCGGTCGCTGTAGGCTTCCAGGATCATCCACGAGCCCATTGGGTAGGCTTTTTCAAAGACATAGTAGCCGTTGGCATCTGTCACCGCCGAAATGGACATGCGGTCGATTTCGCTGTTATCGCGGTCTTTCAAGACCACCAGGTAATCGGAAATGCCCGGCTCACCGGCATCACGCTTCCCGTTTGAGTTCAGGTCGTTGAAAACATAGCCTTCAACCTTGGTGAACCAACCGGTCAGCATGGGTGTACCCATGTCATAAATCTGCCCGTCCGAGACCGTCACCTGAATCCAATCCATAATGTGATGGATTCTTTCATCCCACCAGGTGAACAGGTAATTCCCATCGGGGACGTTGTTAATGCTAAAAGTGCCATCGGGATTGGCTTTTTGGACATACACGGCGCTGTCACCGTTTTGCAGGTCGGAGAGCGCAACCCAGGCATCTGTTACCGGACCGTTGACCTTGGTACCGCTAAAGCCGGTCCAGATGTCACCATAATAGGGCAGGGCGTTTTGTTGCGGCTGGTAAACCGAGGCCGAAACAATTGTGCCGGTCAAGCCGCCGGTGGCACCGGCATCGTTCAGCAAGTCGGTGGGGCTGACAAAGCCGAACATGGTCCACGGGAAAGGTTCACCCGCCACCACAAATTCGTTATCCAAACCGGTGCCGCCCTCCTGGAGCCAGGTATCCCAACTGGGAGCGCCTTCCAGGGTAGTGGTCTCAATCCAGGTGGTACCGTTGGGGGCCAAAACCAGCACATCAAAACGGTTGGGGCCCAGGTTGGGGATGGCAACATCGCCATTGGCATCGCTGATGCTGCAGCCCAACTCTACAACCCCAATCGGGTCACCATTAACATCGTACTGGGTGCAAAGCGGGTTGCCAAAGATATCGGTAGAGACTTGTCCCAGGATGTCATTCACAATCACGCGAAAACCACCCAGACCTTGCTCGGCCGGGGCGTCAAACTGACCATTCACTGGGGAAATATCTTCAAAAACCTTAATACGCATGGTGGCAGCCGGAAGCGGGTTGGGCTGCAAGAAGACTGTCACCAGGCCAGGGTCGGGCAGGGGCACGCTAAAATGCTGGCCGCCGATTTTGTACCCGTTGGCCACCACCGAGATCAGGTACTTTCCAGCGGGCATATTGGCCAATACCCCGGCGCTAAAATCATCCTGGTTCCCAGATGCGTAAATGGGCGCAGCCCCAGGAACCGCGCGAATGGAGGGCCAATCGCAGGTATCCGGGTAGCCAGGGTCTTCAGGGGAACACCCATCGAGGCGTTCCTGGGTTGGATTGCCGGTATTATCGACATTGATCAACCATTTGTAGGTCGTAATCTCGGCATTCGTCTGCGCATCCACAACAGCGAGATCGAGATCGCTGGTTGCGGCCAGGGGCGCAGGCGCCGGTTTAGCCTGGACATTTGCAGCCAGGAACGTTGCCTGGCCGCCAAAGGTAAGCGCCACGAGGGTCAAAACGACCACCAGGCGATACCAAAAACTAAAACGATGTGTTGATTGATTTGACATGCGAATTCTCCCTCTTACTGTCGAACAAAAAATGTGGACAAGGTTGTTGCCAATTTTCTTTCGTACTTCGAGCCGGTCATTGCATCCTCCTGAAAATCTCCCAAAATATAGATAATGGCAGCCGGACAGACGAAAAATTCGTGATTAAGGAACAGCAAAGCTGACCACATTCGAAAAGTGGCTTAAGAAACAGAAAACAGCGGCGCAACATGACGCCATTAGAGATGTTGAAAACAGACTAACTTAAATACAGAAACGACCTACATCCCACAATGTCAATACAAAACTGGTTACAGCGAAAAGCTACGTTGACCACCCAGCTTCAATTCCGACCTTATATGTCCATAATAATACAAGAACCCCATGGAATAGTCGACTACCCGCTATAGCCTGATAAGGATTAAAAAAAGGCCATAAATGAATGGCCCTTTTTCAAAAAAGTATTAACCCTTTTTAGGGAATGATTAATAAATGGATAAAACGACTCAATCTAACTGTGAATTTTTGCTGCGCAAACCGCTCTGCCGGGCAATGGCCGCCGCCATGCGCCGGTTTTCAACGCCCAGTTTGTCTAAAACATTGCGAATATGATGCTTGACCGTATTTTCTGATAAGAACAACCGCCGCGCAATTTCGTAATTTGTGGCCCCGCTTTCCATTTCGCGCAAGATGTCGGTTTCGCGCGGGCTGAGACGGGCGATCAGGGCGTGACTATCCTCCCCCGAAACAGTGGTGGTGCGTGAAAATTCTGCCACCACCCTGCTCATCATCTTGCGCGAAAGTGCCATCTCATCCTTATCGAGCGCGCGCAAACTCGCAATCAGGTCATTGCGGGCCACATTCTTGAGCAGGTAACCGCTGGCCCCGGCCCGCAAGGCTGCAAACAGGTTTTCATCGGTCTCAGAGATGGTCAGGAAAACAATCCTGACATTGGGCAATTCGCCCAGGATGGCGCGTGTGGCATCTAGGCCGGTCCCATCGGGAAGCGAAAAGTCCATCAAAATCAGGTCTGGTTGCTCTTTAAAAGCCTTTTGGATGCCCTCGTGAACACTCCCTGCCCCGCCCACCACCAGGAAATCATTGGTAGATTGAAAAAGACTCATCAGGCCTTCACGAAAAAGATGATGATCATCGATGATGAGAATCTTCTTCAAGCGAACTGTTTCTTCATTGACCATGAAACGCAAGCTCCTTTTGAATAGAGGCTGCAAGGGGCAAGGTAATCGTCACCGTTGTCCCTTTGTTTTCAATAGACATCAGGTCAACCCGCCCATTCACGTTCGCTACACGCTCCTGCATAATTTCCAGCCCAAAATGCTTATTCTTTTTGCTCATGACAGTATCCAAGTTGAAACCAACGCCATTATCACTGATTTTAATTTCCAATAAATCGGGGGTCCAGGTTAGCAACACATCCACTTGAGTCGCCCAGGCGTGTTTTTCAATATTGGTCAGGGCCTCCTGGTAAACGTAAAAAACCGCACGTTGTGTATCAGGATGCAGCGAAACCGGAGCGCCGACGTTGTGGATAATTACTTCGAAATGAGCCCGCTGTGAGACTTTACGCCCATGCTCCAACAGCAGGTTGTGTAATCCCGGCGATGTTTCGGGGTGCATGGTCTCAAGCGTATTGCGAACGATTTCGTAGGAATTATTGGCGGCATCGAGCATTTGCTCCAGTTTATGCCGCGCTTTGGGCAAGGCATCCTGGCTGTCAAACAGGAACTGTTCCAGGCTCAAACGCAGGTAGGCCAGGTTTTGGCTAAGATTGTCGTGCAAGTAATGTGAAACGGAGCGGCGATCTGCCAGGGTGGCCTCCGTAATGCGCATTTCTGAGAAAATCTTGCGCTCCTGGCTGGCTTTGATTTCCAGCGCAATCTCGCTGCTGATATTATTAAATAAATCTGTTTGCTCGGTTGAAAGTTGGCGGCCTGCTTTCATCTGGAAGCACAAAACTGCCATTAATTTGGTCCCATAATTGAGCGGAAGACAGTATTGATGCGCACCCGCACGCCCCTGCACCCCAAACAACTCGCTGTTGCGACCCGTTTCGGTCAGGTCAACTTGCTCAAACTCCTTCAAGGTATTCCGAGAATAGGTGTCACCCCTGCGTGAGGCAACACCCTCCATTCGGCCAGAGACCGGGTTGCGCACATAAAGGCAGGTCAAATCTACATCGGCCAGCAATCCCGGAATCAGGGTTACCCGTTCGATCAGTGAGTCCCAATCGCTCTGGTTCGATAAATCCAGGCTCAAGGTGTGCTTATAGTTTAGGATACGCATAATGTGCGCCTGGTAACGGTTGGCGCGAATCAACAACTCTAGCAGCACCCCAACGATCAACAAAAAGCCAAAATAAATCAGCGTCTCAATGATGTGGATTGGGTCAATATGCCCAATTGGAGTTTCATACAACTCCAGGGAAAATAACAAGAAGGCAGCTAACCCTATGAACCACCAACGGGCTTCTAATAACCAATTTAATATTTTTGTCATAGCCATTGGTCTCTTATCTACACCAATAAATCGGACGTAATTAGTAGTATTTTATAAAAAAACACCCGTAAAGGCAACCTGCGAAACGGACACTGCCCAACCGGGCCGATTTGATTGGTACGAAAACCATACCCCCAATATAATAAGTTAGATTAATTATATATGTTTTGTCAAAATTTGCAAAACCCGATTTCTTAAATCATGGATTTTTGAATTTGACCTGATTGGTCAAATTATTGTACACTGTTACAAGTTGTTTGCTGTGCTCTCAACAAACCTGCTTCCTGATTCATAATCCTGCCGGGAGGGACCTCATGGCCGAAACACTTTACTTTCAATGGCAAAACGAATACCTGCTCAAAACCATCTACCCTCTGCGCGAGATGAAACTGCGCGATTTCCTGGTCTATTTTGCCGAAATTGACCTGTGGGCGCAATACAAAAATACAGACAGCACTACCCTGCAACAAGAAACTCAGGCTTATACGAAAGCCCAGGCCACCGCCATTGCAGAAGCCTACCAGGCTTATACTCGCTTGCGCAAATATTTCCTGACGGCAGATGTGCGCGCCGAGTATGCAGCCAAATTTACCCCTCTCGATGAAACTATACTGGCGAAAATCAACCAACTGCATGCCATGTTCGTCAGCTATCTGCCCAAACTGACCGATGTGCGCAAAGAAAAGAACTTTGTGACCCAGCTCGAGCCGCAGTGGGTCGAAAATCGCGCCGAGGCTCGCCGCCTGATCGCCGCCAAGAAACGCCGCATCGAGGGCATCCTCCCCAACCATCCCAACCGCCCACTCGAGCTCAAACAGTTGGAGCAAATGGAAAAGGTCCTGCTCCCAATGGTAGAGGCAGAGCTATCAACCTTGCGGGCTTTTATCGCCAGCTTTGAAAAAATCGAAACCCGTAAACTGGAGCTGTACCAGGCTAAAGAAAAAGGCTCGCTGCGCAAACAGGAAATCACCCGCAAATTGGCCGCCCTCGATACCAGCATCAACCCGCTCCAAGCTAAACTGCAAACCATCAGCGCCGAACTCGCACGACTTAAAGCACCACCCGATGCCGCCAGCCTGCAAAATTACTTCGCCACCCCCGATGTCTCCAGCCTGATCCGCGCCCGGCATAATGACGCCGACCCTGGCCTGCTAAACCAGGTCAACACCTTCCACAAAGCGCTGATGGACGAGTTCAAATACATCAAAGATGAGCGCGTCAAACTCTCAACCCTGCGCAACCATCTTTACAACTGGCAAATGCATCTTAAAAGCCTCGAAAAAGAAGCCCTTAAAATCGAGACCAACCTGCGCAACATGCCGCCCACCTGGGCCAAACGCGCCGAAAACGAGGCCGCACTCGCCCGCCTGAAAAACACCAGTCTCGAAGTGATGCAAGCCGAAGTGGAAAAACTGGCCAGCTTCCAGGCCGCCTTCGAATTCGCCACCAAGCCCAAAGCCGAGTTGGAGAAAACCATCCAGGCCAAAGAGCAGGAATTGCTCAAAATCCAACAAAACCTGGCTGTGTTCCAAAAAGATGCTGCCACCCTGCAAACCGAGCTCAAATCCATCGAAGCCACGCTGGCTACCGACGAAGAAAAATACCTCCTGGCTTACAACCCTTCCCGACCCGTGACCCTCAAGGACATCGTACGCTGGAAAGTAGAAGAAATCCAAAATGCGGCTGCCCGCAAAAACCACCTGGAATTGCTCGAAGAAGTGGTGCAATACTTCCTGAAAAATCCCCGGCGCTTCCCGCTCTGGCTCCAATATATGGTCATCCACTTTTCAGGGATGCGTTACGCCAGCGCACATGGCTCCTGGGCCAGTCCACGCGACCTGCTCCTGCGCCTGCACAGCTCCAAAATTGAGAAAGAACTTGGAAAAGTGGACGATGCCACCACCGAAAAGCTTGGCCGTGAAACCACCGCGCTCTACGCCTCAGCCAATGCTCCCCGCCTGGGGCGTACCACCGATAAAAATTGGAAAACCCGGCTAGAAACAAACCTGAAAAACGTCATCTCCCCCGGGCCCAAAACCCGGCGCAGTGCCTTAATTGCCCTAAAAGTAGATGAACGCCGCTACGAATTGGAAACCATGAGCGAGGATGAAGCCCTCGCCACACTCGAATCCATGAAAGCCAGCTTCCCGCGCTGGGCCTGGAAAGAAATCGTGCGCCTGACACCCCTGCGCGTCAACCACGTTAGTGACCTGAACTGGGAAAAACTGACCCCCGAAGAAGAAGCTGAACGCAGCGCCCTGCCCTTTGGCGACGACCTGCGCGAAATCATGAGCAAATGGAAAGAAGAAAATACCTCGCTCTGGCGCGACGAGCATGGCCGCGCCCATCGTCTTATCGTCAGCCGCGCGGTCTGCAACGAAACCGCCGAACACTGCCAGCACCTGCGCGGCCACCTGCCGCCCGGCGGACTGACCGCCAAAGCGCCCTGGTACATGAAAAACGAAAAAGAAGGCACCCTGCCCGGCACACCACGCCCCTATTTCACCAAACCCAAATCCATCCAGGATTACACCGTTGGGGCCAGCGTGCTATGGGTACGCTTTGTCACTGAAGACCCTAATCCCTGGCGAATTGCGCGCCCCCTGAAAACCAAAGATGGCGACGGCCTGATTGCCCCGGAGTTGATGAGCCGCCGGGGAAACGCCAACACCACCAGTTGGATCTACTCCGAAAGCGATATGGTACGCCGCACCCGCACCACCATCGGCCCCGACAAACAAAAAATTACCCAGGAGCAGTGGTTGCGCTGGATCCACGAGGCCACCGTGGCCGAGGTCGCCGAAACCGCCGACGGCCCGGTGGTCCTGACCTTTGAAACCGCCCTGCCCGACGACGACCCCGGCCTCTCGTCGATCGGTCTCTTCAAACATTCCCTCAGCAACATGCTCTACGACGGCACCGAAGAAGCCTACAACCGCTCATTCGTGGGCTTCGTGCCCGAAGGCAAGCTTCCCGTCGCCGACCTGGAAGTGATGCTGGACTGGAACAAAATCCTGCGCCGCCAGGTGATGACTCCCACCGAGCTGGAAGCCTATCGCCAGAAGTACATCCGCGCGGTGTAAGCCCCCTGGAATAAAAAAATCACCGCCTTCGGGTAAGGCGGTGATCGTACTACTGTGCTGTCGGGGCGCCCGGATTTGAACCGGGGGCCTCACGGACCCGAACCGTGCGCTCTACCGGTCTGAGCCACGCCCCGAATTGCGGACGACATTGTATCACAGTTACCTAGGGCAAGCAAGGAAGCTCGCGGGCAAAAAAGCTATTTAACCACGTCGATTGTGATCGAAAAAACGCAGAAAAATTCATCCTTGTTGACGCGCCGCAGGCCCCAGGTGGTGGAATAACGCCCCGGCAACTTGGGCGACTTCATATGCACCTGTAAACGAATCTTGTCACCCCCGCCGACGGTATAGCCCAGGTAAGCCGGTTCACGCTCGGGGTTGTGCAGTTTGTCGCCAGTCACAAAATCAAAGACAACGTTATCCTCCTTCCAAACAGCGCTCCCAACGTTATAGACCTTCCAGGAGGTGACAAAATCGGTGCGCGGCTTGAAATCCTCGCCAAAATCGGGGTCCGCTTCACGGACTGTGCACTGGTAGGGTTTAGGGACAGCCGCCCCCGGCTGCGAAACCACAAACGGAACCGGTGTATCGGCAGCGAAAGCTGCATTGGCTGTCTCAGCCGCCACAATAAAGGGAGTCTCGGCGGGCGTATAAATCACCGTCAAAACCGGGGTCACGGTTGGCAGTTCGGTAGAAGTGGGACGGCGGGTAGGGCTTGGGTAAGGGGTCACGCTCGGTTTGGGCGTGTTCGTCGAGCTGGGAACCGCCGTTGGGGAGGCCGCAACCACCTGCGGGGCGGCAGGTGCGCCCACAGCCAGGTTGCAACTCTCCAGCAACAGCGAAAAAATCAGGCTTAGAAAAACGAATTTGGTCGATTTCACGCGATTTTCCTTTTCCAAAATGCCGATTGGGTTGGCATTCACCCTTCCATCATAACAACCCGTCAAATCTTTGGCAAGACGTTTGGTATAATTGTAAGACTTTCAAAACGCGACCGCTGTACGCAATACGGGTTCCGTATTGCGTATTTTTACGAGGTTTTCATGGACATTGGTAATATACAACAAGTTGATATCGATTCCCAAATGCGCGAGGCCTATCTCGATTACGCGATGAGCGTGATTGTGGCGCGCGCCTTGCCCGATGCCCGTGACGGACTCAAACCCGTTCACCGTCGTATTCTTTATGCCATGCACGATATGGGCATTCGCGCCAACGGTTCGTTTAAGAAATCTGCCCGTATCGTTGGCGAAGTGCTGGGGAAATACCACCCTCACGGCGATGTGGCCGTCTACGATTCGATGGCCCGCATGGCGCAAGAATTTTCGATGCGCTACCTGCTTGTCGATGGTCAGGGTAACTTTGGGTCGGTGGACGGTGACGCCCCGGCAGCGATGCGTTATACCGAAGCCCGCTTGCACCGTATGGCCGAAGAAATGCTGGCCGATATTGACAAGGATACCGTTAATTTTGGCCCCAACTTCGACGACTCGCTCAAAGAACCGCTGGTACTGCCCTCGCGCCTGCCCAACCTGCTGCTAAACGGCTCTTCCGGTATCGCCGTCGGCATGGCCACCAACATCCCGCCGCACAACCTGAACGAACTGGCCAAAGCCATCGATTACATGATCGAAAATTACGACCGCCTCGACGAAATCCAGGTAGAGAACTTGATGGAATTTGTCACCGGTCCCGATTTTCCCACCGGCGGCATCATCGTGGGGCGCGAAGGCATCTTGCACGCCTACAGCACCGGCAAAGGCCGCCTGGTCATGCGCGGCATGGCAGCCATCGAAGAAACGAAAGGCGGCCGCCACCAAATTGTCATTACCGAAATCCCTTACCAGGTCAACAAATCCACCCTGATCGAACGGATCGCCGAACTGGTACGGGAAGACAAGATTGACCAAATCTCGGACCTGCGCGACGAGAGCGACCAGCGCGGCATGAGCATTGTCATCGAACTCAAACGGGGTGCGCAGCCCAAAAAGGTGCTCAACCAGCTTTACAAATACACCGCCCTGCAATCCACTTTTGGCGTGCAAATCCTGGCCCTGGTGGAGGGCGAACCGCGCATCCTGACGCTTAAGCGCGCCCTGCAAATCTTCATCGAGCACCGCGTAGAGGTCATCACCCGCCGCTCGCAATTCGAGCTGGCCAAAGCCAAAGCCCGCGCCCACATCCTAGAAGGTCTCTTAATTGCCCTCGCCAACCTGGACGACGTCATTCAAACCATCCGCCAGGCCCAGGATGCCGATGATGCCAAAGAAAAACTGGTTTCTCGCTTCAAGCTGACCGAACTCCAGGCCCAGGCCATCCTCGATATGCAGTTGCGCCGCCTGGCTGCCCTGGAACGCTGGAAGATTGAGGAAGAAGCCAAGCAGGTACGTGAGCAAATCGCTTACATTGAAGACCTGCTGGCAAATCCGCGCAAAATCCTGGCCCTGATCCAGACCGACATGAAAGAGATTGCCGAAAAGTTCGGCGACGAGCGCCGCACGCGCATTGCCAGCGACGCCCGGGAAGAACTGCGTGAAGAAGACCTGGTGCAGGACGATGCCGTGCTCATCACCATTACCCAGCGCGGTTACATTAAACGCACCAGCAGCGCGGCTTACAAATCCCAGGGCATTGGTGGGCGCGGTGTCACCGGGCATACCACCAAAGAAGAAGATGAAGTGCTCTTCATGTTCCCGGCGCGCACCTTGCAAACAGTGCTGTTCTTCTCATCGAAGGGCAAGGTCTACAGCGAGAAGGTCTACCAAATCCCCGATGCCGACCGCACCGGCAAGGGTGTCTCCATCTACAACGTCTTATCGCTTGAACCAGGCGAAAAAATCACCGCCACCCTGGCGGTTGCCAGCTTCGAATCGCATGGCTACTGCGTCCTGGCCACCGTCCAGGGCAAAATCAAACGCGTCGACCTGGAAGAATTTGCCGCCGTGCGTCCATCCGGGCTGATTGCCATGACGCTCGAAAATGGCGACGAACTGGGCTGGGCTCACCTGACCAACGGCAAGAACGAGATTATGCTCATCACCGAAAAAGGCCAGGCCCTGCGCTTCGCCGAAGGCGAGGTCCGCTCGATGGGCCGTTCGGCGGCCGGGGTGCAAGGAATTCGCCTGGGGAAAGGCGATAAAGTCACCAGTATGGAAATTGTCGAGCCCGGTGGCTCACTTTTGGTGGTCACCCGCGAAGGGTACGGCAAACAAACTCCGTTGAAAGAATATTCGGCCAAGGGTCGCGCCACCGGCGGGATCGCCACCATCGACCAGAAGGCGCTGGGCGTAATCGGCACAATTGTCGCCGCCCGCGTGGTACAGGCCTCTGATGACATCACCCTGATCTCGACCAATGGCCTGGTGCTGCGCTTGAAGGTCAAACAAATCAAAGAAGCCAGCCGCCCCACTCGCGGGGTGCGCCTGACGAAACCCCAACCGGGCGACAGTGTCGTGGCCGTGGCGCGCATCGCCGCCGCCGACTTGAAAAAAGCCGGGGCCAACGGCGCAGACAGTGAGCCCGAAAAACCCCAACCCGCCCTACTGTAAATAAAAAATCCCGCTCTTATGTGAGCGGGATTTTTTATGATGAAACCGAGACCCTGTTTTTGCCGGTCTGCTTGGCGTGATAAAGTGCATGGTCTGCCAGCGAAATCAAACGCGAAAGGTTTTGACGATCTGTGCGGGTGGTTGCCAGCCCAATGCTAACCGTTATCTTGGCCCTTTTAGCCCCTTTGCCAAAACCCAAACTCTCAATACCGGCCCGCAAACGATCCGCCACGGCAAAAGCCTGTTCACTGGCGGTGGAAGGCAACAGGCAAATAAACTCCTCGCCGCCATAACGGGCAAAAATATCACCATTGCGCAACGCCGACTGGCAATGCTGGCTAACCTGCTTCAAAATCTCATCGCCAGTATCATGCCCAAAGGTATCGTTGACATGCTTGAAATCATCAATATCCAGCAGCATCAACGACATTCCCGCAGGCAGCATCCCATTGACATCGAACTGGTTATGGGTGGTGTCTAAAAAATAACGCCGGTTGAAAGCGCTGGTTAAAAAATCATGAATCGAATCCTGGTAATGCAATTCCTTAATATGCTCCAACTCTTGCAACAACCGCCCCACCTGGTAAAGATGATACGGAACCACTGTCGTACAAATAATAATGTCAATCGTAATGCCCGTCAGGAGCGAACCGCCCATCAATAAATTAATTGGGATAATAATCCCCAGGGAAATTATAAACGCCAGGATCGAAAGCAGGATCGCTGCCGGGAATAAACCCGACCGTTTCATCATCCCCAACATATAGCGATGATTGTAAAAGGAGAGCAACGCTTCCCGAACCGAAAAAGGCATTTTGACCTCCGCAAAGATGGAACTGGCTTAATAAATAAAAACCCCTGCGGATGCAGGAGTTTTGGTTTTAAGGGTTTAAGCTTCCAAATCCCTACAAAAAAGCCATTTTCCCGGTCACCATCAGCACAATCACCCCGGCGGCACAGACCATAAAAAAGAGCAGCGCAGCAACGATGAGACGCTGGGTTGCGTTCATCCCGAGGAAATTTTTGCTATTAAACTTCGCCCTGGCTTTTGCCTTTGGCTTGGGCTGGGCAGATGGCGCAGGAGCCGCCGAACCATCCTGAAAATAGGGACTTTTTTCGCTGTCATTGCGTAAATCATCAAACATGGCACACCTCGTTAAGAGTATATCATACAGGACGCAGATGGACTTCACCGAAGCGAATGGCCCGGATACCGCCCTCCGGCAAAGCGACCCGCAGGCTGCCATCCGTTTCGAGGCCAAGCACCTGCCCGATCACGGATTCCGTTTCACCCACCCACACTTGCACCATCTCGCCGCGAAAAGCCAGCGCTTGCTGCCAGGCAGCAATAAAAGCTTCGGTTGGCAACCCGGCGCGCAAAGCAATAAGCTCCTCGAGCAGCATAGTAAGCAAGTCGGCCCGTGAGAGCGAAACAACCCCCTCGGCCTGGATACAAGTGGCGGGGAAGGTTAAAGCGCTCGCCGGGGGCAACGAGTCGGGGGTGACGTTCACACCCATCCCCAGCACCACGCTATCGACATCGGCTCCCATCCACACCGTTTCCACCAGGATTCCGGCCAATTTTTTGCCTTGCACCAACACATCGTTGGGCCATTTAATTTGCGCGCTAATCCCGAGCTTTTGCAAAGCGCGCACCAGCGCCAACGCACCCAGGCCAGAAAATTTTGCCACCTGCTCTCGCTCTTCGCCTTGCGGGCGGAGGATTAGGCTAAAAGCCAGCGCCGACCCTGGCGGGGTGAACCACTTGCGGCCCATGCGCCCGCGCCCGGCAAGCTGCTCATCGGCAAAAACCAGCGACAGGTCGCTGGCTCCTTCAGCCGCCCAGGCCAGGGCCTCGTCGTTGGTGGAACCCACCGACGCAAAAGAGCGAATTTCAGAAAGACCTTTCAGACGTCGCAGGCCTGAAAGGTCTAAAAGGTTATTGGAGGACATACCAGGGGTTGATATTCCCGCCGCCCTGGCGCACTTCAAAGTGCAGGTGTGCGCCGAACGAATTGCCAGTGTTGCCCGCCAGGCCAATCACCTGGCCTGCGCCAACCCCCTGGCAGGTGCTGACGTTAATCTGGCTTAGGTGGGCATAGATCGTGACATAGCCGTTGCCGTGATCGATTTGAATGACGTTGCCATAGCCGCCGTTCCAACCACCTGCCGCCAGGGTTACTACGCCGCTGGCCGAAGCGTAAACCGGTTCGCCTTCACCAGCGGCCAGGTCGATGCCAAGATGCCCGGCAAAATAGTCGTTGCCCGAGAGGAAGTGGTTCCCGGTTGGGAAGATAAAACCGCTGCCCACTGGCCCACCGCCACAGGCGCCGCTGCCCACACCCGAAGTTCCGGTGCCGCTGCCGCGCGAGATGGTCGGCAGCGTAATGGCTTTCGATTCACGCCAGCCGCCGGGGATCATGACCCATTGTTCAGCTTTGGGGGTCGGGTTGGTCAGGTCGAGGTTGTTTCCCGGCCAGGTGACAATATCATCTGCATTGGCTTCAAATTCAGCCGCGATTTTCTCAATCGTGTCACCGTCTTCCCACTGATACAAGATTCCATCAGTAGGCGGGATATTGAGTTCCTGGCCCGGTTTCAGGCTGTGCGGGTCATCTTCCAACACGTCATAGTTGGCCCACAACAAGGTCTCAGGTTTGATGCTGAATTCCTTTGAAATGGCGAACAACGAATCGCCCCGCTGGACGGTATGCTCCAGCACGGCATAACGCGGCCGTTCAGGGATGACGGTTTTGAGTGTCAGATTGCGTGAAACCGCCGGGAGAGACAGGACCGAAAAACCCGGCTCGGAGGAAACCTGCACCGGTTGGGTGGGCTGGACCTGCGATTCTTGCGAGGTCTCCACCGGGGCCGCCGGGGGGTTCTGGATTTGCAGGTAAGCAAAACCACCCAGGCCCAGGACAAGGATCAATGTAATCCCCCAGCTGATGATCGTAAACCAGCGAGAAGACAAAAGTTTTTCCATAAGGTGCGATTATACCCGCGCTAGTGCGGGTTACATGCTTTCATGAAGAGTTTCTAAGAAATCAATATTGTTCTTGGTTTTCGACATGCGTGTGACGATGGCTTCAGTGGCAACGGTCTGGTCCATGCCTGCCCCCTGGGGCGGGTTGGCCGTCATCTGGCTGTACATACGGCGCATGGTCCAAACGCGCTGCAAGATATCGGGGCCAAGCAGCAGGTCTTCGCGGCGGGTGGACGAACGCTCAATATCGACAGCCGGGAAGGTGCGGCGTTCCTGAAGTTTACGCGACAGGTGCAGTTCCATGTTGCCGGTGCCCTTGAATTCTTCGTAAACGACATCATCCAGGCGAGAGCCTGTATCGACCAGGCAGGTGGCGATGATGGTCAATGAACCACCCTCTTCAATATTACGCGCCGCGCCAAAGAAATGTTTGGGCGGGTACAAGGCGGAGGGATCCATACCACCCGAAAGCGTGCGGCCGGAGGGGTTAACAGTCAGGTTGTAGGCGCGCGCCAGGCGGGTGATTGAATCCATCAGGATGACCACGTGACGGCCAATTTCAACCAGGCGTTTGGCGCGGTCGAGGGCAATTTCAGCGGTGCGGACATGGGAGGTCACGGGTTCGTCAAAAGTGGAGGCAATGACTTCAGCATCCACCGAGCGATCCATATCGGTCACTTCTTCGGGGCGTTCACCAATCAGGGCCACCATCAGATGCACATCGGGGTACTGGGTCGAGATGGCATTGGCAATCTGCTTCAGGATGGTCGTTTTACCGGCCTTGGGAGGTGAAACAATCAGCCCGCGTTGCCCGCGCCCAATCGGCGCAATCAGATTAATCATACGGGTGGCTAAAATATCACCCTTGGTTTCAAGGTCAAATCGTTTGTCAGGGAAAATGGGGGTCAAGCTTTCAAACTTTGGGCGGCGGCGGGCGTCTTCGGGCTCCACACCGTTTACACTTTCAACCTTTAAAAGCCCCCAATGCCTTTCAGATTCACGCGGCGGACGCACATGGCCCACAATCAGGTCGCCGGAGCGCAAGTCATAACGTCTTAATTGCGCTTGCGAAACATAAACATCGTCATCGCTGATGGTATAACGCGCCGAACGCAAAAAGCCGATCCCTTCGTCCATAATTTCCAAAATCCCGCCACGAATTTCCAATCCTTCGCGCGCGGCTTCCTCCTGACGCAGACGCAACACCAGCGCTTCTTTTTTAAGGCGATTGGCATTTTGAATGCCATATTCCTTAAACGCCAGGGTGCGCAAATCATTCAGGGGCTTGCTTTCAAGTTCAAGAATATTCATCATACGGTTTCTCTATTCGGGGGGGATGTGTATTAGATGGGAAACGCAAAATCCCGTCCTGAAATTACAGGACGTGGATGTGGTTTCAGTTGTTATAAATCGGAAATATCTGCATTAACTCTGGCCCCGCGGCCACCCAGCCAATTGAATTGTAAATCGTCCGGGGAATTTCATTAATTATAGCATGTTTTTTCTATTACAAATGACAATTCCATAACGGGAAAACCGGGGACTCGCGTGAGTCCCCGGCATGAGACAACCTTTAGCGTAGCAATTCTTCGGCTTTGGTATAGGCATCCAACGCTTCTTGCAAGCGATTGGTGCGCATATAAGCATCGCCCAGAGTTTGCCAGACAATCACATCGACCGGATGCTGGTACACAGCCTCTTGCAGATCGTAAATCACTTCTTCTACCAGCTTGCCTTTTTTAATCAGCTTGGTATATTCCTTCATGGCCGCATCCAATCCGCTGTGAGACAGCGCCTGGCGCGCAGTGGATAAGGCCAGTGCATCGCGATCACCCAGGAAACCGGTTTGGCGCAGGATGGGCCGCTGCGGCGCCTGGGGTTTGGGGGCAGGTGGGGCAACCGGCTGGGGAGCCGTCACCTGGGCAGGGACCTCAGCAACAGGCGGCTCGACCGAAGCCGGGGCCGCAGGCACCTCAAAAGCGACGGCTTCGGGCTCAGGCTGGGATGCACCCGCCTCAGCGGGGATCCAATCTGAAACCGTTTGCGGCGCGGGCGGCTGCTCATCCGCCGACATATCTTTTAGCCAATCTGGCAGTTCTTCATCCGAACTGTCAGTCGCCTGTGCCTGGGTGGGCACGCTATCCAACCAGGTGGGGAAATCTGCAGTCGTTTCAGCCGCAACCGGTTCAATCGCTTGGGCAGCTTCGGCCAGCGGGGCCGATTCATCCGCCTGGTCGAGGCTCTTCAACCAGGCAGAAACATCTTCGACCTGTTGCGAACTGGAAACCGGTTCGGCTTCGGCAGGTTGTTCTTCTGCCAGCCAGCCTTCCTCTGCAAGCGGGGCAGACTCTCCAGCCGCAAAAGAGACCGGTTCAGACGCTTCGGGCTCAGGAGCCGTCTGTTCCCAGGGCATCAATTCACTCGAAACTTCCTGCGGCTGCTGAAGGCTGGCCAACCAATCATCAGTCTCGGGCAGAGACTCTGATTCTGTTGCAGGCTGCTCCCAGGGCAAACCTTCCGCAGCAGGCAAGGCACCCTCAAGCGGCGCTTCAAAGGAAAGCGCTTCGCTGGCAGGCTGTTCCCACGGCAAGGCAG
Organism: uncultured Anaerolinea sp.; assembly: GCA_964562145.1. Classification (GTDB taxonomy): domain Bacteria; phylum Chloroflexota; class Anaerolineae; order Anaerolineales; family Villigracilaceae; genus UBA5195. Next base: position 46,851 of record CAZLSP010000027.1, read on the forward strand.
CCGGGGGCTCATCGGCCGGTTTTGCCAGGTCACCCAACCAGTCCAGCGACTCATCCATCGCTGGCGCGGGCGCTTCTGTTGGGGCAGCCCAGGCCTGAGACACTTCTTCCTGGGCGGTTACTTCAGGCTCCGCCTGGGGTGGTTCTTCGCCTACGCGGCCAACCCAATCTGGGATGACCTCGGTGCGTTCTTCGGGGGCGGTGATCAACTCTTCGGCTTTGGCACCCTGTTTGGCGGCCAGCATTTCGAGCCAGCGCATGGCATCGTCCTGCTCCGATTCGCTCGTGCCGGGACCAGACACCACCGCCGAAAGCGGACCAGGGATAAAGTCATCGTCGCCTGTAACGCGCGGTTTGGCCGGTGGTTCTTCAACCGGCGCTTCCGCCACAGGTTCAGCGGGCAAGGCCTCAGCCGGGGTTTCTGCAACCACGTCCGCTTCTTCGCCCACGCGCCCAACCCAATCAGGAATGACCTCGGTGCGTTCTTCGGGGGCGGTGATCAACTCTTCGGCTTTAGCGCCCTGTTTGGCGGCCAACATTTCAAGCCAACGCATGGCATCATCCTGCTCCGATTCGCTCGTACCAGGGCCAGATACGACTGCAGAAAGCGGGCCAGGGACAAAATCATCGTCGCCAGTGACGCGCGGTTTGGCCGGTGGTTCTTCAACCGGCGCTTCCGCCACAGGTTCGGGTTGGGTCGGAAGCTCGGCAGCCGCTTCCACCACGACATCGGGTTCTTCGCCCACGCGTCCCACCCAATCGGGGATCGCATCGGTGCGTTCCTCGGGGTTGGTAATCAACTCTTCGGCTTTTGCGCCCTGTTTGGCGGCCAGCATTTCGAGCCAGCGCATGGCATCATCCTGCTCCGATTCGCTCGTACCGGGGCCTGAAATCAGCGCGGAAAGTTCAGTGGGCGGATTTTGAACATCCCCCACCCAACCCGGAGCCGCATCGAGGCGTTCTTCGGGGGCGGTAATCAATTCTTCTGCTTTTGCGCCCTGTTTTTCAGCCAGGGACTCCAGCCACTTGAGCGCTTCGTCCTGTTCCAGCGGGGATGTGCCTGGGCCGCGCACCACCGGCGAAAGTTCGCTAACCGGCTCGGCTTCTACCTCGATCGGTTGCTCGGGGATATAGGGCGCAGACGGCTGGGCAGCGGGTTGAGTGGGGATCTCTTCGACCTGGTTAACCCAATCGGGAACAGATTCGATGCGGTCGGCCGGGTTGGTAATCAACTCTTCCGCCTTGGCGCCCTGTTTTTCGGCCAGCGATTCGAGCCACTTTAGGGCTTCATCCTGTTCAGCTTCACTGGTGCCGGGGCCTGAAATCAGCGCGGAAAGTTGCCCATCCGCCGGATCTTGTGCCCCCGACAGGTCGTTCAGCCATTCGGCCACCGGTTCAGATTGTACGGGAACCGCCGGAGGCAGGTCACTTAGCCAGTCTGGCAAAGGCTCGCTGGTCGAGGCCTCCTGCTCTACTACCGAGGCCGAAAGTCCAGCCAGCCAATCCATATCGGATGCGGATTCTTCTGCCGGTTCAAATGAAATTTCTTGCGGAGTCACTGCATCAGGCAAGGTGGTTTCAGCGGGCAAATCGAGTTTAGGTTCTTCGGCTGGAATGGAATTCACTTCCAGCGACGGGGCTGAAAGACCAGCCAACCAGTCTAAATCGGCTGCGGCTTCCTCGCCCGCGTCGAAAGATGGTTCTTGGGCATTTTCGGTTGCGGCAGGTAAATCAAGCCTGGATTCTTCATCCGCCACGGCGCCCGATGCCACCATCGGAGCCGAAAGACCCGCCAGCCAATCCAAATCGGCGGCGGCGGCCTCGCTTGCATCAAAGGTCACGCCCTGCGCAGAAGATAGGTCAGGCGCACTCATTTCAGCGGAGAAATCGAAGGTTGATTCTCCTGCCTGGGGAGCCTCCTGCTGGGCTGCAGGGGCTTCATCCGCTGCAGAGGCCAGTTCAGACAACCAGCCCAGGTCGGCAACGGGTTCTTCGGCTTTGGGCATCTCTTCGGACGCTGGGGCAGCCTCGAGCGGGGCGCCCAGCGTATTCAACCAATCCAGGCTGTTGTCAGCGCTCGCAGCAGGGGCATCGTCTGTAAAACTGGGTAATTCTTCAGCCTGCGGCTGGGAGGCCGACATCCCGGCCAGCCAGTCGAGGTTATCGTCGGATGTTTCGGCGGGCGGTTGGGCAACGGGAGCTTCGGGCTGCGCCGCATTGACACTTCCCAGCCAGTCCAGGTCATCAGATGCGGCAGCACCAGTGGCAGCAACGCCAAGACCGGCCAACCAATCGGGCTGGTCTGCATCAGGCTCAGAAGCGACCGGCTGGGCTTCTTCGGCAGGGAATTCAAGCGGGGCGGCAGCTTCAGCCGGGGTTTCTGTTGCGGGAGCCGCCAGGCCGTTCAGCCAATCCAGGTCTTCCTGCCCAAACGATTCCTGTTCGCTGGAGGTCGTCGGCTCGCTAGAGCCTGGAGGCGCCATGGCCTTAAGCCAATCTGGAATTTCTGCGGCGGCCAGGTCTGGCCCCGCGGCCTGGGCCGGCTGCGCCTCTTCGAAATCAACCGAGCCTTCCTGGAACTCGCCTGTGGAAGGCGCCCAGCCAGCCTGTTGCATCCAATCGGGAATCTCATCAGCGGGGGTGGCTGTGGCCGCGGGTTCGACATTTACCGGCGTCGCAGGCACTTCCCAGGCCGCAGACTGGAACCCACCGGGGTCGTATTCCAACCGCTCGATCGAAATGCCATTGTCGGGGACGCTTTCCACATCAAAAATGGAGGTCGTTGCCAAGGCAGAATACGGATCGAGGGCATTGACACGCTTGCGGTAGGTATCCACACTGGCAGCCAGGCTGGTGCCGGGCAAAATCTCAACCAGGATGCGGTTAGCATCCAGGTTGTAGGGGTATTGTTTAAGTAATTCGGTGCAGACCTCGGTTGCTTCTACTTTCATCCCAGCGCGGAAATATGCGCGGGCCTGCAAGATTTTCATATCGCTACGGGTAGGCTCCTCGGCCAGGACAGCTTTAATCTCTGTCAGGGCCTGCTGGAACTGACCGCCTTTGGTATACATTTGGGCCAACGCCCCACGATTCAGGCGAATCTTCGGCGGTTCCATCCCATCTCGACGACCATACAGGCGGCGCAACTCAGACTGCACCCCGGCGCTAGACGGACGACATTCGAAAGCTCGCTCCATATGCCAGATTGCGCCATCCAGGTCCTTTTGTTCATCCCGCACCAGACTCATGCCCAGGTGCGAAACAAAATCATCGGGCAGGGCCAGCAAGACACGTTGGAAAATATCGGCTGCATCGTTCAGGCGACGCCCTTCCAGGTAGGCTTTGCCCAACAAACGATACGTCTCAAGATGTTTTGGATACGTCTTGAGAATATGCTGGCAATGAGCCGCGGCCTCAGCAATCTGATTCTGATCGATGAGGGTCTCAATTTCACGGTTATAAACACGCAATGCAACTTTGCTCATGGGAAAACTCCATGTCTACTGCTAGGGGCTGCTCTGGCCTGGAATATTGGACAGTAACACAGTAAGTATGCACTAAACCTTAAGAAAAGGCAAGCAATTCAGACATATTATAGAACAAATGGGGCAAAAAAAGGGTGGCGTGAGAAGGCTCTCACGCCACCAAATCAGGCATAAAACAGAGGCAACGGCTGCACCGGGGTCGGGCTAAAGGTGTGCGCAGACAGCACAGCCCGCCGGGCTTGCGCCAACCGCCCCACATCGTTGGCATGGATCACAAACAACGTCTCCCCTTCGTGCACTTCGTCGCCAACTTTGCGCAAAATTTCAAACCCAACAGCATGATCGATCGGGTCGCCCTTTTTGGCGCGCCCGGCCCCCAGTTCGACAGAAGCCTCGCCAATGACGCGGGCATTGATCCCGGCCAGGAACCCACTTTGGGGCGCGGGCACTTTTTCGACAATACGGGCTTTTTCCATGCGTTCGGGCTGGTCCACATACGACACATCCCCGCCCTGGGCTGCCGCCAGCTGTCTAAACTTCTCAAACGCCGAACCATCCGCCACCGCCGCTTCGGCCATTTTGCGCCCCAACTCAAGATGATCGGCGCGTTTGCCCAACACCAGCATATGAGCGCAAACCACCAGGCAATGTTCACGGAAATCGTCTGGCCCTCCGCCGCGCAGCACATCGATGGCTTCGCGCACTTCGAGCACATTGCCCACTGCCGCGCCAAGCGGCTGGTTCATATCTGAAAGCAGGGCTTTTACCTCGCGTCCGGCCAACTTGCCGATGGCGGTCATCAAGTCGGCCAGCAGGCGGGCATCTTCCAACGTTTCCATAAATGCGCCCAGGCCGGTTTTTACATCCAGCACAATGGCATTTGCCCCGGCCGCAATTTTCTTGCTCATGATGGAAGAAGCAATCAGCGGAATGGACGGTACCGTGCCGGTCACATCGCGCAAAGCATACAATTTACCATCCGCCGGGGCCAGGTCGGCGCTCTGCCCGGTTAATACAATGCCGATTTGTTTAAGCTGTTTCTTGAACTCTTCGGTGCTGAGATCGACACGATAACCAGGAATCGACTCGAGCTTGTCGAGCGTACCGCCGCTGAAACCCAGCCCGCGCCCCGACATCTTGCCGCACGGCAGGCCGCAGGCCGCCACAATCGGCAAGACCGCCAGGGTGGTTTTATCACCCACCCCGCCGGAGGAATGCTTGTCAACGGCAATATCGACCACATCCGAGAGGTCCAATACCTCGCCAGAGCGGGACATCGCCAGGGTCAGGTCGGTGGTTTCTTGCGGGGTCATCCCATTTAGCAGGATCGCCATAGCAAAAGATGAGGCCTGGTAATCAGGAATTTCGCCGCGTGTAAACCCGTCGATGAAAAACTCAATCTCCTCGCGGGTCAGCTCATGCTTTTCACGTTTCCGGATGATGATGTCAACAGCGCGCATACAGTCTCCTTTTGTCTGACAACTCTATTTTATCGCAAGATTGTCAGGCTACCGCACCTGCAACCGCACCAGCGTCAAGCGCCCCGGCTCAATATTAATAACCTGCTCGTAAACCACACCGTTATGCACCAGCGACAGGCGGTACTGCCCGGTGGGAAGCTCACCCAAAACGAAAGTTTCCTGCCAGCCGTCGTCACTGTTGATGGTTTCACGCGGGTAAGTGGCCGCCGAACCCACCGAAAGCGGGTTCAGGATACCGTTTTCCAGGCGTTGGACATTCACCATTCCTTTTACGGCATTCCCGGCTTCGTCCACAATGCTGCCAGCCAATACACCGGTCCCATCCAGCGGCGCAAGCCAAAGTTCGGGGTTGCGAGTAGATTTGTAATCGTTTTCCCCACGCCGCACTTCAAAATGCAAGTGACTGCCAATGGCTGTACCGGTCGCGCCCACCGTGCCGATCGGCTCACCCGCCAGCACGTTCTGCCCGGCCGTCACATTCACCTGGTACAAGTGCCCGTAGAGCGTGTAAAAGGTCTCGTTGCCCAGGTTGTGCCGCAACACCACCACATTGCCATAAAAACCCGTCACCCAGGCAATCAGGGTCAGCTTATCATCCCCGGCAAAGACCACCTCCCCATCGGCAGCGGCCAACACGGGCGTGCCTTGCGAGTTGTAAAACTCTACGCCGTGATGCACTTCACGTTTGCCGTCTTGCGTACTGCCATAGGGATAAGACCGCTCGACCGAACTCGGCCCGGTTAACGGGATTGGGCGCTGGAACAAGAAATGCCCGTTTAAGATGCAAACCGGACTCCCCGAACACGCCTCGCTGAGCTCCGTTATTTCGGCCGTTGGGGTGGCTGAAAGCGCCGCCACGGCGGTAAGTGTGGCCTGAACCCCCGGCGCGACCGCCGTCTGGGTCTGGTGCACGCCCACCGCTGTCTGCGTCGCCGGGATGCGCGCCGTCATGGTGGCGGCCTGGCTGCCACAGGGCATGCAACTATTGAGGGTTGGGGTAGCGCTGCCAGCCGGGGAAGGCGAAACAGCCGGGAATAAAGTACCGTCAACGGCAGGCAGGGTCAGGGGCGGTTGGCCCGGCGCGGGCGGGGCGGCGCAAGCTCCCAAAACGGCAAAAAACAGAAAGGCCAGGCACAAGCCGACGAAACGGCCTGTGCCCCGCGCAGGATCCAAAAAACTCACAGCGTAATGCCCCCGCGCGACTCCATTGCCTGGCGAATCTCTGCTTCGTGCTGATTGGCGCGGCTTTCCAGTGTAACCAGCTCCGCGAGCAACGCGCTGCCGGGCTGCTTATTTTGCAGGCTGTTGACATTAATGCGTACGTTGTATCCGGCGGCGGTCAGGGCCGCGCGCGCCAGGGCGGCTCCCGAAGCGCCGTCGCTGATGGCGTTGAGGTTGCCAAACCCAACCACCTGGGCGGCCAGGCGCATGACACTCACGGCCATATCGGCTACCCGCAGCGGAACGCGGGCAGCCGCCAGGGTGGCGCGCTCAATTTCATCAAAACGCAGCTTTTCCTGGGTCGCTGAGTCTTTGGGCAGCTTAAAGGCCGCCATCACGGCTTCGAATGCGGCCGCGTCTTCGGCCACCGCAGCGGTCAGGGCAGCGCGCAGGCTTTCGGCTTCGGCGACCACTGCCTGGGCGCGCTCTTCAAATTCGGCATATTTTTTCTTGCCCAGGGTCAACCCGGCCATCATCGCAACCAGGCCTGCGCCCATCGCCCCGGCATAGGCGGCAGCGCAGCCGCCACCCGGTGCGGGCGTGGCGGCGGCCAGGTCGTCGAGGAAATTGCTGGCCTGCGGCGCAGCGGGCTGGGTGTCTTTGGCCTGGGCCGCAAACAGACGGGTTTCCAACACCTGGTCTGGCTTGAATTGGTCGAGCTGGGTGTACCAGACGGCCGCGTCTACCAGCGCTTCTTGTGGAATGAGGCCAACCAGCTCGCTGTGATGAATGCCCACGCCGTATCGGGCGGCTTCGCGGCGAATGGCTTCGACCACACGCGCAATCGGCGTCTGGCGAAAATCTGTCAGGTTCATCGAAACCTGGGCGCGACCATCCACCAGGAACCCGGCGGCTTTCACAAAACGAAAACCACCCGAAGATTGGCGCATGGCTTTAGCAATGGCCTTGGCAATGGCAACATCTTCGGTGGTGAGGTAGACGTTGAATGCGATCAATGGAGCGCGCGCGCCAATGACGGTTGCCCCGGCCGGGCCCAGTTTGGCGGGGCCAAAATCGGGTTTACGCTCAGGGTTGGTTTCGATTTCGGCTTTTAACCCTTCAAACTGCCCGCGCCGAATGACCTCCAGGTTGGTGCGCTCGGGGCGTTGGGCGGCGGCCTCATACAGGTAGATTGGGATGTTCAATTCGCGCGCTACACGCTCACCCAGCCGTTTGGCAATAGCTACACATGCCTCCATCGTCACGCCGGAAAGCGGCACAAACGGGACAACATCGGTCGCACCAATGCGGGGGTGTTCGCCGCTGTGCTGGTTCAGGTCGATCAATTCGGCGGCTTTGGCAATAGCGCGAAAAGCAGCTTCTTCCACCCCGGCCGGGGTTCCCGCAAAAGTCAACACTGTGCGGTTGTGGTCGGTATCGGAGGAGCGGTCGAGGATGCTGATTTCGGCGACCGAAGCCGCCGCCGCAACGATGGCATCGACCACTTCGGGGCGGCGAGCTTCAGAGAAATTGGGGATACATTCAATGAGTTGGGTCATGGGTTGGGGGTCTTGTTTTTCTGGTTTTGGATTTGGGAGAACGAACGATACAACGATTATATAATACCCGCGCTCACAAATTGGGGGATGAATTTTGGAATGAACCTGTGATAAAATCCCTATGTACATGCACGAAGCTGGCGCTTGAACAAACAGTGAGTGGGTTTTTCGACCTTTAGCCTGGGTGTCTGCGAGCCGCATTCGTCATGCGTATTTTCACAAGTGGCCTACGGGCCAGCCCTTTCACATGCAATGCACCCGCAGAGATGCATTGCCCACATCCAGGAGAAATATGGATAACAAACTGTACGTTGGAAATCTGTCCTATTCCACCACTGACGCAGACCTGCAAGCGCTGTTTGCTCAGGCCGGGACAGTTCAATCCGTGGCGCTCATCAAGGACCGCGAAACCGGTCGCTCGAAGGGCTTCGCCTTTGTCGAATTCACCAACCAGGAAGATGCCCAGAAGGCCATCAGCATGTTCAACGGCAAAGAAGTTGCCGGGCGCGCCCTGAGCGTCAAAATTGCCCTCCCGCGTGAAGAACGCAGCGGCGGCGGTGGCTTTGGTGGCGGCGGCGGTTACGGCCGCGGCAACGATCGCCGTGGCGGCGGTGGCGGCGGCGGTGGTTATGGCCGCAACGATCGCGGTGGTGGCGGCGGTGGTCGTCGCAATGACCGCGGCGGCGGCGGGCGCAGCTGGTAAGCTCCCTACGTTAAGATCAAAAATCTCCTGCCTTGTGCGGGAGATTTTTCTTTATAATCATGCCATGACCCTACCAGACCGCATCATCACTGAAATGGAACTACGCCGCAATACCGGCGAGCGCGGCACGCGCAAGTGGATTGCCTACGATGGCATTGTTTACGACGTTAGCGACTGCCCGCGCTGGGGCAAGGAGTTGCACGAACGGCTGCATTTCCCCGGCCAGGACCTGACCAGCGAACTGCCAGATGCGCCCCACAAAGCAGATGTTTTCACCCGGCCATGCGTCAAAATTGTTGGGAAGTTGCAACGTTCTTGAACCTGAAGCCTGACGGTTGTGCTGTACAATGGTCAAAATAATACGAAAGATGACCGTATGACCCGTCAAAAACTCGACCTTCCCTCCAGCGATCTTGATATTGTAGCGTTCATCTCCAAAGAAGCACACGACCTTAAATCCCCTTTCAACCGTATCCTGGGCTTTACCTAAATGGTTCTGAAATGGATAGACGGTGCGCTGACAGATATGC
>CAZLSP010000028.1:0-51751 GCA_964562145.1 uncultured Anaerolinea sp.
GCTTTTCCCTCTCAACGATGGCATTCAATATTTAACTGATGCGTATCGGCTGTTAGCCGGTCTTGATTTTACTCATATCTCAACCCGAAGACCTATATTCTCAGGTTTGCTCACCTTTTTATTGTGGATATCTGGCAATAACCTCCAAGTAGCCTTGGGGATTTTTGCAGTTAATACAGGACTCTCTGTTTATATCCTGGCTAACGAAATTCGAAAGTGGCTTGGTCCCATTTCTGCAGGCTTGGTAAGCGTAATGCTATTTTATTGTTACCAAGAATACGAAGGCAGAATAATGACCGAAAATATCGGGTTAAGTTTGGGCGCTTTATCGTTGGCAATTTTGATTAATGCCGCGCACAACAAAAACCTGTTGCGAGCCATGATTGGCACATTTATCTTGTCGTTAGCATTAAATGCTCGCGCAGGAGCATTTTTTAGCCTAATTACCTTGATCCTATGGGGTGGGTATTTTTTTAGAGAAAAATTACAGTTCTCTTGGAAAGCAGTCATCGCCTTAACCCTGGCAACTTTTCTCGGATTTGCTCTTAACTACCTATTAGTAAAAACTATTGGTAGCAGTAAAGGCGCTCTTTTTTCTAACTTTAGCTACACCCTGTACGGGTTGGCGGCTGGTTATAAAGGATGGGGCTATATATATAGTGTTGAGCCCAACCCTGCCGAATCCCAAATATTATCGATGGCTCTCGAACTAATTCGCCAAAACCCTTTCAATTTAGTTTATGGGGTATTTAGGGCTTTTCTTGATTACCTCATGCCAGAAATAATGTTCTCGTATCTAAACTTTAAAGACCAGCAACCGCTCATCAGCTATGTACTATACATACTAACTATACTGGGAATCGTCCGGGCCTGGCAATCAAGAAAAGAGCCTAATAGCTTACTGAGCCTTGCCCTATTTATTGGATGCTTTCTTTCTGTCTCTTTTGTGCCGCCGATTGACTCAGGCATCCGTGCCCTGACAGCCACCATGCCTGTGAATGCCATCATAACAGCATATGCAGTAAAGACATTTGTACTCTCTTCCACGGGAGAGAGTCGTTCCAAACCTTATGCCCCGGCAATATATGCACTCTTTTTGGCGGTATTGTGTCTGCTGGGTCCTTGGTCGGTTCAGCTCTTCGCAAAAAAACCAATAAATATGCAGGCTCAAGCCTGTCCAACCGGCTATACACCAATATCAATTCAAATTGCGCGTGGAAGCTATATTGAAGTTGTCGAAGTGAACAAGAAATATGGATTTATCCCCAAAATACGCAAAAAAGAAATTACCACAAGATTTAAAGATGAAACTCGACAGAATTTTCCCTCTATTTTAGATGAATTCCAGGGATTGTATGTATTGTTTAAAAACCTGCAACCGGGCGAAACCTTGGCAGTAGGGATAAATCAATACGAATACGCTCTGGAGGACGGACCAGCTAAACTAATCTTCCTGGTAGCAAAAACTGAAGATATCATCCCTGGAGAAGTTAATCTGTTCTGCGGTCAACTTGCAGAGGATCCTCGCTTACGCCTTAATCGGTTTTACTATGACATAGCAGTAAAACACAAAGAATAGGTGTCGGGTAAAACCACGAACCGCCTAACTTTGACAATGCTAACCTGTGTAATCTGGTAGCTCAATCTACATTACTGGATTATAAAACGCGAGGAAAATGGTAAAAGCAAGACCTGCGTTAGAAAAGAAGAGACATCAGGCTTTAACCTAATATCATAGGGTTGCGATAACAGGCACCCAAATGCCACCATATAAAGTTAAGCACGCTGGTTGCCCAAAGCCACTTCCATCTCGCCAGTAAATTTTGCCCACTAATCCACGCAGAAGAAACCAAATTCTTCCATAACCCTAGACTCAAACCAACTCTTTCCCCGTCAACTCTTGTCTCCCCCCCCGTTAAACTTATTCATCGCCGCGTTCAGGCCTTCCGTCACCCAGGTGAGGGCGGCGTCGGCGGCTTTGTCGAGGGTTTCAGAGACAGCCAGCATTTCCTTTTGGGTGAATTCCTGCAAAACATAAGCAGCAGCGTCCATGCGCCCGGGTGGGCGGTCAATGCCGAGGCGCAGACGCGCAAAATCGGGTGTGCCAAGCTGTTCGATGGTTGATTTGATTCCTTTTTGTCCACCGGCACCACCGCCGGGCCGCATGCGCAGGGTGCAAAACGGCAAGTCGAGGTCGTCATGGGCCACCAGCACATGCTCAAGCGGCAGCTTGTAAAAGCGCACCAGGCCCTGGATAGACTGCCCCGAAAGATTCATAAAAGTCTGAGGTTTTGCCAAAAGGACTTTACTGCCCTCATGTTTGGCGTCGGTGACGATGGCCTTTGACTGAATCTTCATCCCGCGCGCATTCAGGCGCACAGCAATCCGATCGACCAGCATAAAGCCGATGTTATGGCGGGTTTGGGCATACTCGCGGCCAGGGTTGCCCAGGCCAACGATCAGGTAAGGGAGATTTTCGGTCATTGTGTGTGATTTAAATAAGGAAAATGGAAAGTTCATGGAAAATTTTTTCACAGATTGCACCGATTTTCTGAAAAACCTGTGAAACCTGCGTAATCGGTAGATTTATAACAGTATTTCCAGTTCAATTTCGTCACGGATCGGGATGTTGAAATCGCCGAACAGGGGGATAGACGGCTTAATTTGACGGGCATTGTCTACAGCGTGACGAACTATTCTGACCAATTCAAAACCGCGTTTCTGGTAAAAGCGCAAAGCATTAAGATTGTCGTTGGTGGTGATCAGCCACAGGCGGCGAACACCCTGCTCAAGCGCCACACGGCGCACAGCTTCAACCAAGGCCGAACCGATCCCCTGGCCTTCGATCAGGCTATCCAGGCTAAGGATTTCACATTCGCGTCCGTGCAGGGCATAAGTCACCAGTCCGAGCACGTTTTCGCCCTCCAGGGCAACAAAACCAGGATACTCAGCCGGGTAAAGCATCTCACCATGCACCACCATCAATTCCGAGCCCCAATGGTCTGCCAACCAGCGCTTAACCCAGGGCACATCCGTGTCAATTAATGGGCGAATCCTCATGGATGACTCTCCAGGTACTTGAGCACCAATGACACATGCCGATCGTCTTTCAGGCTGTCAAGGTCGTGCCAACGAACTTCCTCAACCCAGTCATCGGGAACCGATTGCTGGCCCAGGATTTCGGCCCGAAAGATTTTCTCGGTGCCATAAAAATGCTGGCTTTCGGCAATCAGTTCGATGATTTTTACCGCCAGGCCACACTCTTCCAGGACCTCGCGCACGGCAGCCTGCTCAAAACTCTCGCCATCTTCAACGCCCCCGCCTGGCAGGGTCCAAAACTCGCGTCCTTCGTGGCGCTGATACACCATCAGGATGCGGTTCTCTTGTAAGATGGCACAGCGAGCACGCGGGCGCAACATGCGATTTTACCCGGGAAAAATCAGGAACGCAGCCTGTTGTTGAGCGACAGCATTAACCCAACCACCAGGAAGACCACCAGCACCCCCAACGCGCCTTTTGCCAGGTTGAGCAAGATTTCAGCCTGCCCCAGGCTAGCCGGGTTGGGTGGGAATGGGGTGGAAGTAAGCAAAATGGGCGTTTCTGGCGGCAGGAGCGGGGTCACTGTTGCAGTCAGGGTGGATTGAGCGGTAGCGGTCAGGCGTGCTGTGGCAGTAGGTGTGGGGGTAGCCGTTTCGAGTGGTGTTTCGTTGGCAACACGCACAGCAACTGTGTATTCAGCGCTCGCATCGATGGTGAAAATGCGCAAACGCAGGGTGTAAAAGCCGTCGCTGATGAGGGCGGTGTCCCAGTCACCCAGCGAGGCCTGGTTAATGGGGTCCACCGAAGCCGAGATGGGAAACCAGGTGCCGGTGGTATCCCCGGTATAGGTAAAGGCCAGGTCCCAGCCAGTGGCCCCTGGGAGGTTCGTTGAACCAATCACGGTTACCAGACCCGTCAGGAGTGCATCTGTTTGAGGGGTTGAAATGCCCGTCGAAACGGCAGGCAAGGCCTCGGGGGAGAGGGTTGCGTCAACTGCGGGGGTTCCTGGCTCGGGCGTAGAGGTCAGCACCTGCGCAGAGGCAGGTGCGGGCCAGGATATCCACAAAAGTGCGATAAAAATCAGCCAGAGCGAGACCAGGGGGCGCATTTAGAAGCCGAAACGGGTCCAATCTGTGCCTAGTAACACAGAGAGGGTTACCAAACAAGACAGGATGAGCAGGATGACGCCGCAGCCGCAGCCACAGCAGCCGCCGCGCCCGAAGCCGAACTTCTCCTGGAACCAGTCGAAGATGGCATCGAAAAGGAAGAGTTTAAGCAGGCCAGAGAGACATCCGGGACGATCGTTCATGGTTTTCTCCTTGTGCCGTTCCCCGCGACAGGCGGGTAACAGTTGAGTTTAACATGAAATACGCTTTTTTGTGAATTTGAGTTGCACGCGAAAACCTGTATACTTTGTTGATGAAGATTTCTATCCTTTGACTCAAGAACCGTCCCTTTTACTGTTAGACCCAAGGAGCAGTTATGCCCGATTTACCCGAAAATGCTTTCCAGCCATTAAACCGCGCCGAGTGGCGACAGTGGCTGCAAGAAAACCAGGGCCGCGAAAAAGGCATCTGGTTGGTGACATATAAAAAGTCGAGCGGGAAGCCGCGCGTAGAATACGATGAAGCGGTGGAGGAGGCGCTGTGTTTTGGCTGGGTAGATAGCAAAGCCAACAAGCTGGACGAGGAACGTTCGATGCTGTGGTTTGCGCCTCGCAAAGCGCGCACGGGCTGGTCGAAGCCAAACAAGGAGCGCATCGAAAAGATGCTGGCTGCCGGTTTAATGGCCCCGGCTGGCCTGGAAAAAGTGGAGGCCGCCAAACAAGATGGGTCGTGGAGCAAGCTGGACGGGGTCGAGGCGCTGGAAATCCCGGCCGACCTGCGGCTGGCGCTGGATTCCAACCCGCCAGCCGCCGCAAACTGGGAGGCCTTTCCGCGCTCTGCGAAACGCGGCATCCTGGAATGGATTGTACAGGCCAAACGCCCCGAAACGCGCGCCAAACGCGTGGAAGAAACCGCCCGGCTGGCAGCGCAAAACCTGCGCGCCAACCAGTGGCAGCAAAAACAGGATTAAACTGCCGTGAAGGGATTGTTGTATACTCTTTTTGACCCAATGCATCCTGTTTTGAAGGAGAAGCAATGTCCGATATCAAAACCAAACAAATGCCAAATAATGTTGAAGATTTCATCAACAACTTGCCGGACGAAAAACGCCGCAGCGATTGTTTTACCATCCTGAAGCTGATGAGCGCGGCTACACAGGCCAGCCCCAAAATGTGGGGCGGGAGCATTGTCGGGTTTGGCGAATATCACTACAAATACGAGAGCGGGCGCGAGGGCGATTGGTTCATGGTCGGTTTTTCACCCCGCAAACAAAACCTGACCTTGTACGTGGTGGACGGCTTCCCCAAATATGCCGAACTGCTGGGGCGGCTCGGGAAGCACAAAACCGGAAAGTCGTGCCTGTATATCAACAGACTGGATGACATCGACCTGGATGTTCTGAAAGAACTAATCACCCAGTCTGTCCAAAGCCAGCAGAAAGGTTAAACCGAATGAAAAGCCCACAGGTTTCACGGCCCATCTTTCCCAAGGGCTACGTAGATAACCCCAAATCGACCCTGGCATGGGAAGCGGTTGAAAAACGATTGGTTGATGCGAAAAATTACTGGTTGTGTTCCGTGCGCCCGAATGGGCACCCACACGCGATTCCACGCTGGGGAGTGTTTGTGCGCAGGAAGTTCTACTATGACGGCAGCCCCGAAACCCGTCACGCCCGCAACCTGGTCCATAACCCACACGTGGCGCTGCACCTTGAAAGCGGCGACCAGGCCCTGATCGTGGAGGGCAGCTCACAAGAGGCGGGTCGCCCTGCCCCCGACCTGGCTGCCGAACTGGCCCAGGCCTATCGCATCAAATACCAAAGCTTCGGCTATGCGCCTGAACCCAATCAGTGGGACGAGGGCGGGTTGTTCGTCTTTACACCGCGCAAAGTCTTGGCGTGGACTAATTTTATGGACGACCCAACACGCTTCATCTTCACCGAAGAATAGCGGCCAACTGGCAAATCCTTAACCTGAGAGGGCGCGGTCAGACGCGCCCTCGTGTTGTATAATCTTTTCATGTCCAGAAACGACACCGACTCAATCCGCGGATATGAACTCAAAGAACGCCTGGGCCAAGGGGGCTTTGGAGCAGTTTTCAGGGCCTTCCAGCCCGCAGTGGGGCGCGAAGTAGCCATTAAGGTCATCCTGCCCGAGTTTGCCAACCAGCCCGACTTTATTCGGCGCTTTGAAACCGAAGCCCAACTCATCGCCCGCCTCGAACATCCCCATATCGTTCCACTCTACGACTTCTGGCGCGACCCGCTGGGGGCTTACCTGGTGATGCGCTTTATTCGCGGCGGCAACCTGCGGCAGGTGCTGAGCGATAACCCCATGGACCCCGAACAGGCAGTCACACTCATCGAACAGGTTGCCTCTGCGCTGGAGATTGCCCATCGCCAACAGGTCATTCATCGTGATGTCAAACCCGATAATATCCTGCTCGATGACGAAGGCAATGCCTACCTGTCCGATTTTGGTATTGCCCAGGTGCTAAAAAGCACCACTTCCGCCGAAATCGCCGACCAGGAGGAAACCCTATCGGGTTCGCTCGGCTACATCTCCCCAGAGCAGGCACGCGGCGAAGCGCTCACCCGCAGCAGCGACCTGTACAGCCTGGGGGTAATCGCCTTCGAGATCCTGGCCGGGAAACACCCCTTCCACGAATTTTCACCGACCATGCAGATGGTCAAACACCTGACCGAGCCGTTACCGCGCATCGCCAGCTTTCGCGCCGACCTGCCCACCGCCGTGGATGACGTGCTGCACCGCGCCACATCCAAGAAGCCGGGCGAGCGCTACGAAACCACCAGCGAATTTGCCCGCTCGCTACGCCAGGCGCTGGAAGGGTCGGCCAATGCGCCGGTCATTTCGACACCGGCCAAACCCCAACAAACCCTGACCAATCCATACAAGGGCCTGCGCGCCTTCGAAGAGGCCGATTCGGAAGATTTTTTCGGACGCGAAGCGCTTGTCCGTCGCCTGCTGGAACGCCTGGAAACCCCCACCACGCTCAAAGGTGGGCCGGTGCGCCCGGCCGACCCGTATCGCTTCCTGGCAGTGGTCGGGCCAAGCGGCAGCGGCAAATCCTCGGTGGTCAAAGCCGGGCTGGCTCCCGCCCTGCGACGCGGATTCCTGCCGGGGTCGTCGCGCTGGATCATCACCCAAATGACGCCGGGTGAAAACCCGTTGGAACAGCTTGAGAACGAACTGCTCACGGTGGCGTCGCGCCCAATCCATAACCTGCGCGAGCAACTCGAAGCCAGCCCCGACGGGCTGAACAAACTCATCCCGCAGCTTTTGCCTGAAACAGACAGTGAAATTCTCCTGATTATCGACCAATTTGAAGAGACTTTTTCGGCCAGTGTGCTTGAAAAGGAACGCCTGATGTTCCTTGAAAACCTGCGCCGGGCCGTCACCGCCCCCGACAGCCGCCTGCGCGTGGTCATCACCCTGCGCGCCGATTTTTACGACCGCCCCTTAATGTATGCCGGGTTCGGTGAATTGCTGCAACACCGAACAGAAGTTGTCTTGCCGCTGGCCAGCCACGAAATGGCCCAGGCCATCCTGGCCCCGGCTGAACGCCTTGGCGTAGGCATGGAACGCGGCCTGGCAATGGAAATTGCCTCCGAACTGACCGACCAACCCGGGGCCCTACCGCTTTTGCAGTATGCGCTGACCGAAATGTTCGAAAGGCGCGAGGGTCACCTGATGACCCGTTCCGCCTACCGCTCGCTGGGCGGGGTGTTGGGAGCGCTAACCCGCCGGGCCAGTGAAATTTACACGGCGCTGGACCCTGACCAGCGCCAGTGGGCCAAAATCCTGTTCCAGCGGCTGGTAACCCTGGGCGAAGGGGTAGAAGACACCCGCCGCCGCGTGCTGCGCACCGAACTCGATTCGCTTTCGCCGCAGGTCAAACCAATCATCGAAGCCTTTGGAAAGGCGCGCCTGCTCTCCTTTGACCGTGACCCCGGCAGCCGCACCCCCACCATCGAGGTCGCGCACGAGGCGTTGATCCGCGAGTGGTATACCCTGCGCGAGTGGCTCAACGAAAACCGTGAGAGCATTCGCATGCAGCGCCACCTTAATCAGAGCGCCCTGGAGTGGGAAGCGCAAGACCACGACGCAGATGACCTGTATCGCGGTGCGCGCCTGGCCCAGGCCAGCGAATGGGCCCAGGCTCACGCAACCGAAATTAACAGCCTGGAAAGGGAATTCTTGCAGGCCTCGCAGGCCCAGGCCGAGATGGAAATTGCCGAACGCGAAGCGCGCCGCCAGCGTGAGCTGGAAGCCGCCCAAAAACTGGCCGAGCTGGAAAAATCTCGCGCCGAGGAACAGGCCCGCGCCGCAAGCCGCCTGCGCCGCCGCGGTCATTTCCTGGTCGCCGCCCTGGTGCTGGCCGTTGGCCTGTTAGCCGCCGCCGTCTGGTTTGGGAACCAGGCCAACCAGCAACGCCAGCAAGCCGAAGAAAACTTCCTGCAATCCGAACGTTTGCGCCTGGCCGCCCAGGCCAGCGCCATGCTGCTTTCTGGCACCGACATCGACGCCGCCCCGCTGCTCAGCCTCGAATCGCTGCGCCTGGGCTACACCCCCGAGGCCGATGCCACCTTGCAGCGGTCCATGACCTTCGCTTACCCCCGCTACATTTTCAGCGGTCACACCGGATCCGTTTTTGCGGTCGCCTTCTCGCCCGATAGCAAAATTGCGGCCACAGCCAGCACCGACCACACCATTCGACTATGGGATGTTGCCACCGGCAGCCTAATCCGTACCCTGTTGGGACACACCAACTCCGCCTCCAGCCTGGCCTTTGCCCCCGATGGCCGCACCCTGGCCTCGGGCAGCGACGATACCACCGTCCGCATCTGGGATGTTGCCACCGGCGAAGAACTGCTTTCGCTCTCCGGCAACCAGGATGTAGTCTGGGGCGTGGCCTTCTCCCCCGATGGGAAATCCATTGCCTCGGTTGGGTACGACAGCAGCCTGCGCATTTGGGACATCAAAAGCGCCCGACCCATCCTGACTATCGAAATGCCCACCACATCCAGCTCGCTGGCCTACTCACCAGACGGGAAATTTATCGTCACCGCCGGGGATGACGGCCTGGCGCGCCTGTATGATGCCCAGAGCGGCGAATTTGTGCGCATTTTCGTCGGTCACAGCCTGGCCATCATCAGCGTAGATTTTTCCCACGACGGCCGCACCATCGCTACCGGTTCCGATGACAAAACCGCCCGCATTTGGGACGTAAATACCGGTGACGAACTGGTCACTTTACAGGGCCACCAGGAGTCGGTTTACGGCGTCGATTTCTCCGCCGATGATACCTACGTGCTCACCGCCGGGTACGACCGGGTCGCCATTTTATGGGACCGCGCCAGCGGGGTGCAGATGCGCCGTTTTATCGGCCACCAGGGCAACCTGTACGGCGCTGTCATCTCTCCCAACGACCAGTGGATTCTGACAGGCTCCTTCGACGCCACCGCCCGCTTATGGCCGTCTTCCATCCCGCCTTCCCCCTTCAGGTTTAAGCAC
Organism: uncultured Anaerolinea sp.; assembly: GCA_964562145.1. Lineage (GTDB taxonomy): Bacteria > Chloroflexota > Anaerolineae > Anaerolineales > Villigracilaceae > UBA5195. The sequence goes on from CAZLSP010000028.1 coordinate 9,680, forward strand.
ACCGGTTCGGTCATTGCCATGACCCTCAGCAAAGATGGTCGCTTGCTGGCAACCGGCACATCTGGCGGGCAAGGCGCGTTATGGGATACCGCCACCGGGCGGCAAATCCAAACGCTCCTGGGGCATGAATACACCATCGAAAGCCTGGACTTCTCCCCCGATGGCCGCCTGGTTGTCACCGCCGCCGACGATGGCAGCGTGCGCACCTGGCTCACGTCCACCGGGCAGCAAGTGCGCAGTATTGAAGATTTCAAAGACACCAACTGGGTGGTGCGATTCTCTCCCAATGGTCAGTATCTGCTGCTCGGCGGCGATAACGGCATCGGGCTGTGGAACGCAGCAAGTGGGGAAAAGATTCGCAGCTACACCCTCAATAAATCGATTTATGCGGCGGCCTTCTCGCCCGACGGAAAACTCCTCCTGGCTGGCGGCTTCGAGGGAGTATCGCTATACGAAACAGAGAGTGGGAAATTTGTCGCGCGCGGAGAAAAAGACGGCCAGCGCAGCATTTTTGGGGTCGCTATTTCGCCCGATGGGCGTTTTGCGGCTTCTGGCGGCAGCGAATTGCGCCTGATGGAATTCCCTTCGCTCAAAACCCTACATCTGCTGCAAGGGCACACGGGCTCGGTGCTTTCGGTCGCCTTCTCGCCAGATGGCACCCGCCTGTTGAGCAGCAGCGAAGATGGCACAGCCCGCGTTTGGGATGTTAGCACTGGGCAATTATTGCGCACCTTCTCGAGCCTGCAGGCGCTGGCCAACACCGCCACCTTCTCGCAAGACGGGCAGCAGGTCTATATCGGCGGAGCCGATAACACCGTCTGGCGCTGGGATGTAGATTACCAGGCCCTGATTGATTTTGCCTGCGCATCGATCCACCGTGAGCTGAGCGCCGAAGAACGCCTGAAATACAACCTGCCCGACTCTACCCCGGTTTGCGCGAAAAAATAATCGACAAAGGCGCGCGCTTTAGTTGAAGCGCGGCCTGAAATCTTGTATAGTAAAAGCACAAACAGGCTGGATGCGAGATACGCAACCCAGGGATATTGAATTCATTTGAACCCAGAAGGAGATAAGCGTATGGAATTCGATCTCGTCTTTGAAGGCGGCGGCGCAAAAGGGATGGTCTTTGTGGGCGCCATGCAAGAATTCACCCGCCAGGGTCACACCGTTGGGCGCTTGCTCGGCACTTCAGCCGGGGCCATTACCGCCACCTTACTGGCGGCCGGATACACAGACCAGGAAATGCTTGCGGCCCTGGCAGAAACCACTCCCGAAGGCCACTCCGTTTTTTCAGAGTTTATGGGCAAACCCGGCCCGTTCGACCGGGAAGCGCTCAAAACCGGCTCCATGCGCCAGTTCCTAAAAGAACTGGATATCCCCTTCATCCCGGATGGGATCGAAAGCAAGCTCGACGAAGCCATCATCTTGTGGATGTCTACCAACCCCACCACCCGCCACCTGCTCTCGTTTGTCGAAGACGGCGGCTGGTACTCGGCAGATGCTTTCCTTAAATGGATCTCGCGCAAACTCGACAGCGGCCAGCTCAACGGCAGAGCGCGCAACTTTAGCAAAATGAATCTGAAGGAGTTCTACCAGGCTACCGGGCGCGACCTGTCACTGGTCGCATCCGACACAACCGAAGGCTATATGCTGGTGCTTAATCACCGCACCGCCCCCAATTTGCCCATCTGCTGGGCAGTACGCATGTCCATGAGCATCCCCCTGCTCTGGCAGGAAGTGGTCTGGCAAAAAAGCTGGGGCACCTACCGCGACCGCGAGATGGAAAACCACGTCATCGTCGATGGCGGCCTGCTCTCGAATTTCCCGATTGAGCTCTTCCTCTCCAGCGAAAAACCCGTTACCGATGTAATGGGCGCAAAAACAAGCGACAAAGTGCTCGGCATGCTGATTGACGAGTCGCAAATGGTTGAGGGGGCGACCATCCAGGCCCCGGCGCAACCCAAAAAGGGCGTAGAAGTGAGCGAATTGGCCACCGTAAAACGACTGATGAACCTGGTCAATACCATGCTCGAAGCCCACGACAAATCGACCATCTACACCTTCAAAGAGATGGTCGTGCGCCTGCCCGCCGGGGGCTATGGGACTGTGGAATTCGACATGACCGAAGAACGGCGCTCCAAACTGGTCGAAGCAGGCACGCGCGCCATGCGCCAATACCTGGCCGGGATGGAAGCCGTTCACTTTGGCATCGACACCGCCCCGGCACCCGATGAAGCCGCCGTCAACCAGGTAGCCACCGGGCTGTTACGCTAAAGTTTCACTCACCAAAACGCCGGGGTTTCCCGGCGTTTTGATTTAACCCCAAACCGAATTCACCAGGGCGGGCAAAAGATCGCCGGAGCGGCCATAAAAAGAAAAATCTGCTTTGGCACTGAGCGGCGTAGGCTCCAGGTTGATTTCCACCACAACAGCGCCCCGGTTGCGGGCCGCAATTGCCAGGGTAGCAGCCGGTTGCACCAGCCCCGATGTGCCGACAGAAAAGAATACCTGGCAGGTGCGCGCCGCCGTTACCGCCGCTTCCAGCGCATCACGGGGCAGGGATTCGCCGAACCAGACCACATCGGGCCGGAGCATGGCCCCGCACACCGCGCAGGGTGGAACCCCCGGAGTAGAAACATCCCAACTTTCGGCCGGTTCGCCACAGCGCGAACATTTTACACGCTGCAGATTGCCATGCAATTCCACCACATTCTGGCTGCCGGCTTTGCGATGCAACCCGTCCACATTTTGGGTGATGAGCATAAAAGCTGCAATTCGGCGTTCCATTTCAGCCAGCGCAAAATGACCGGGGTTGGGTTGCACTTCGCGGACTTTTTCGCGGCGCATCGCATACCAGTCCCAGACCAATTTTGGGTCGCGGGCAAAGGCCTCGGGCGAGGCCAGGTCTTCGGGGCGGTACTGCGCCCACAGCCCGGCTTGGGCATCCCGAAAGGTGCGCAAACCCGATTCTTGCGAGACTCCGGCCCCGGTGAGGACGGCCACCCGCTCCGCCTTGCGCAGAAAAGATATCAATTCAGCAGGGAATTCCATCGCTTGCCCTTCTTGTGGCTTCAAAAATAATGGTCTATGCGTACGTTAATTATAGCGGAAGGGGCGATGCCTGCTTAGATTGCAAGACAGTTAGCGCAAAATATGGAAATTTTCTGTACAATAAGCCTATGTCTGCCATCACTGTCAATCAACTACAAAAGACCTTCCAGAGCAAGCGCAAAGCCGCCGGGCTGGGCGCAAGCGTGCGCGCCTTGTTCAAACCCGAGTATTCAACTGTCGAAGCGGTACGCGGGATTTCATTCGAAATGGAACCGGGCGAACTGCTCGGATTCATCGGGCCCAACGGAGCCGGGAAATCGACCACCATCAAAATGCTAACCGGCATCTTGCACCCCAGCGGCGGAGAAGCCCGCGTTCTCGGCTATACGCCCTGGAAAGAACGCCAAAAACTGGCTTTTCACATTGGGACAGTGTTTGGGCAACGGCCGCAGTTATGGTATCACCTGCCCGCCATCGACACGTTTACGCTTTTTGGAAAAATCTACGAGCTCGACGATGCACAAACCCGCAAGCGCATCGATTTCCTGGCCGAAGCCTTCGAAATCCGCGACCTGTTGGAAACCCCCGTGCGCAAGCTCTCGCTCGGGCAGCGGATGCGCTGCGAAGTAGCGGCCTCCCTGCTGCACAAACCCAAGCTGTTGCTGCTCGACGAGCCATCGATTGGCCTGGACGTAGTCGCCAAACAACACATCCGCGACGCCATACGCACCATGAGCGAACAGGAAAATGTGGGCGTGCTGCTCACCTCGCATGATGCTGGCGACCTTGAAGCGTTGTGCCACCGCGTCATCATCGTCAACCACGGGCAAATCGTCTACCGCGACAAAGTCTCCAACCTGAAACGCAAATTCCTGACCCGCAAACTGGTGGAAGTGCGCTATGCCGAAGAAATCAGCAAAGATTTTGCGCTGGAAGGGATGGAAACCCTCAAGGCCGGGCGCTACGGCGTCAAACTGACCTTCGATACCCGCCACACCCCGGCAGATGCCGTGCTTGCGCGCCTTTCCTCAGCCGGGACATTGGTAGACATCACCATCTCCGACCCGCCACTCGAAGAAGTGATTGCGCTCATCTACGGGCAAGCGCATGAGACCGAGTAACAGGCCATGAAAAAATACTGGTTTCTTTTCCAAACCCAGGTTATCAACAGCCTGGCCTACCCCGGAGAACTGATTGGTCGCACCCTGATCATCATCCCCTTCATGTGGATTTTCTACCAGCTCTGGTCGGTCACCTTCGCGGCCTCAGGCAGCCAGGAAATCAACGGCCTGACCCTGCGCCTGACCCTCTGGTACCTGATGCTGGCTGAAACCATCGAACTCAGCCGCCCGCGCCTCGCCAACGTGATCTCCGATGCGGTTAAAGACGGCTCGATCGCCTACATCCTGAACAAACCTTACGACTTCCTGCTTTACCACTACAGCACCAGCATGGGCGAGACCTTGTTCCGGGCCCTGTTCAATGCCCTGTTTGGCGGCGCCGTGGTCTGGTGGCTGGTGGGTACGCCGCCCGACCCCAGCGGCTGGCCGCTGGTTGTGCTGGCCATGCTGGGAGCCTGGACCATCAACTTCTGCATCACCGCCCTGGTGGGTCTTTCCGCTTTTGTGGTCGAAGATGTCTCAGCCTTTATGTGGATTTACCAGAAACTGGCCTTTGTCTTCGGCGGATTGCTGGTTCCCCTCGATTTCTACCCCGCCTGGCTGATGACGATTGCCCGCGCCCTGCCATTTTCTGCCATGACCTATGGCCCGGCGCGCCTGTTCACCAACCCGACCCTCTCGGCGTTCATCGCTACATTCGGCATGCAGGTAGCCTGGATCGCCATCCTCGGATTGAGTCTGACGGTGGCATACCGGCGCGGACTGCACTCCCTGACAGTGAATGGCGGGTAACCCAATGTCAAATTTCAAATTCCTGCTCGCCCTGTGGAAAGCCAACCTGCAATCGGTGATGGAATACCGCGGGTCTTTCCTGTCCCAGGTCTTTGGCATGATGCTCAATAACGCGATGTACTTCATCATTTGGGGCATTTTCTTCGACCGCTTCAAAGATGTGCGCGGTTGGGGCCTGAACGACATGTACGTGACCTTCGGGATCACCGCCAGCGCCTTTGGGATCGTTTCCATCCTGTTCGGCAACGCCTTCAACCTGGGCGACATCATCACCCGTGGCCGCCTCGACTACTATCTGTCGCTGCCGCGCCCGGTGCTGCTCCACGCCCTGGCCAGCCGCACCATCGCCAGCGGCTTTGGCGACTTCACCTATGGTTTTGTGAGCTTTGCCGTTTCGGGATTTTTCTCATGGGACGGGCTGGTGCGCTTCATCCTCGCCATCCTGCTCTCTGCTGTGGTGTTTGCCTCGTTCCTCGTGCTGGTTCAGAGCCTGGCCTTTTGGATGGGCAACGCCACCAACCTGACCAACATGGCCGTCAACGCCATGCTGACCTTTGCCATCTACCCAATTACGCTCTTTGACAGCACCGCCAAACTGATCCTGTTCACCATCATCCCTGCTGCGCTGATGGGAGCCGTCCCCGCCGACTTCACCCGCGCCTTCACCTGGGAGGTGCTGGCCCAGTTATTGGCTGGTTCTGTGGCGTTTCTCTTCGCCTCTATCGCCATTTTCAGGCTAGGATTACGCCGCTACGAAAGTGGCAGCGGAATCCAGACCGAAGTCTGATTTCATTCTGTCCCATTTTCCTGGAGTTCTTCATGACCGTAGAATTTTCTCCCGAAGCTGCTGCTTTTCTCTCCCGCCCGCTGCTCGGACGCCTCGCAACTGCCTCCCCAGATGGGCAGCCGCACGTCGTTCCGGTCTGGTACCTGCTGGATGGCGAGGAATTATGGATCAGCTCATTTAAGTCGACCCGCAAAGTCGTTGACCTGCGCCGCAACCCGAAATGCGCCATCGTCATCGATGTAGAAAACGCCGCAGGCGGCCTGACAGCCGTGACCATTGAAGGGCGCGCAGAGCTGGTCAACGAGCCGCACGACGAGGTGCGTGGCATTATCGAAAAAATCTATACCCAATACCTGGGTGTCGATGGTGTGCTGGCTCCAGACCCGCAAAGCTGGCTCAATTCACCTGAAAACCTGCTCATCCGCCTCACCCCCACGCGCATCAAAGCCTGGTAGCCAGACTTACTCTTACCCCTATTGGTACTTTACCTGGAGTGACTATGTTTTTATCGAACGATTATTTCAAAAAACTGCTCGACAACCTCTACGATGGGGTCTACTTTGTCGATACCAAGCGCCGAATCACCTACTGGAACAAAGGTGCCGAGCGCATGACCGGTTACAGTGCTGAAATGGTCATGGGCAAATACTGTGGCGACAACTTGCTCAGCCATTGCGACGAAAACGGCAACGAGCTATGCAAAACATCCTGCCCGCTGACTTACACCATGAAAGCATCCCAGCCATACGAGTCAGAAATCTACCTTCGACACGCCGACGGGCATCGGGTTCCGGTGCTGGTGCGGGCTTCGCCCATTCACAACGATGAAGGGAAGCTGGTCGGGGCTGTGGAAATTTTCAGCAACAACCTTAAATCAATCCAGGCCCGCCGCCGCATCTTGACCCTTGAGAAAACCGCCTTCGCCGACCCGCTGACCAAACTGGGCAACCGCCTGTATTTTGAGCAACAGTACCAGTATGCCTGCCTGCAAATGGAATTTGAGAAAGTCCATCACGGTTTGCTGTTTATGGACATCGACAATTTCAAATCCTTCAACGATACTTACGGGCACAACATTGGCGACCAGGTGCTCAAAATGGTGGCCGGGAACCTGACCTCTAACCTGCGCGAAACGGATGTCATCGCCCGCTGGGGCGGCGAAGAATTCATTGTTCTGCTGCGTGAAGTTCACCCCGATGAAGTTCCCGCCATTGCCGATAAATTGCGCCGCCTGATCGAAAGTTCCAGGCTGGTCCTGCCAGACCGCAAAGCATTAGAAATCACCGTCTCCGTAGGAGCAACCCTGACAATCGACAAAGAACCCCTCGAGTCTGCTGTTCAAAGGGTGGATGCGCTGATGTACCAGAGCAAGCACGATGGCCGGAACCGAGTCACGTTTTCTATATAAATCGCATGCCCCCCATTATTTCAACCCGACGACTCATCTTGCGCCCCTTTACGCTCGAAGATGCCCGACCTGCCTTTGAAGTCTTTGAAGGTCATCCCGACGTCTGGAAATACGATCCCGGCTACCAGCGCACCTATGAACAACGCGCCGCCCTAATCGCCCGCTACAGCATGCTCAACGACCCTGATAGCGTTGGCACGCTGGCCCTGACACGCAAAGACGACAATCTGTTGATTGGATATGTGGGCCTGCAGTTTTATATCCTGCCGCGCGACCCACTCGCAACCCCCGAAGTGGAGCTATATTACAAACTCGGACACGACTTTTGGAACCAGGGCTTCGCCACTGAAGCCTGCCAGGCGCTGGTAGAATTCGCCTTTCGAAAACTTCGCCTGAAGCGCCTGGTCACCATTGCGTCACAAGAAAACGAAAATTCCCTGCGCCTCATGCGCCGCCTGGGCATGAGCCTTGAACCCGCCCCCGCAGCCTGGCCCAACGAGATCATGGGCACCCTGAAGAATCAGTATGGGTAAATAAAAAATAAAGGGAAGCCTGCGAATAGTAGCTTCCCTTTATTTCAAATCAATGCAGCAGTCTATCCCTTATTGGCGCGTGGCAAAACGAGGAATGTGCGTATTTTCTTCAATATAACGAGATTAGGGCATCAACTCCTCCGGCATGGCAGGGATGTCGCCAGACACACCATGTACGATTGCCCCAAGGCCTCGTATGTACCAGGTCAGGTTGCCGCCAACCACTCGCACTACCACCGCCTGAGCATTCAATGCACTGGAATACTTCAACGGCAAAGGCACATCCCCTGACTTACCATACACATAACTTCCCTGCCCCCGGATTATCCATTTCCCACTTGATGCACTGAACACTGCCAGGTCAACCGTCCCATTCCCATCATAATCCGCTGGGACAGGAACATCTCCCGCGGCCCCGTGTACAATTGCTCCCACTCCGCGAAGATACCAAGTGTTATTCGATTGTCGGTACACGGCAGCTTCCACTTTCCCATCCCCGTTGTAGTCAGCCGCAACTGGGATATCGCCATTAGCCCCATATACAAACGACCCGATCCCTCGCAAATACCAGGTACTATCGGAAGGCCGATAAACAGCCAAGTCTACCTTCCCATCCCCATCATAGTCCGCAGGCACAGGGATATCTCCCTTGCGACCAAAGGTTATTGAGCCAATCCCACGCAGGTACCACAACCCGCTGGCAGGTCGGAAGACTGCGATCTCATCCTTCCCATCCCCATTGTAGTCAGCCGGCACTGGCAAGTCTCCAGGGGCACCATACAAAATATCACCCTGATTATGGATTGACCACAGCCCTGTGGTCGGCCTGAAGATCGCTATATCATCTTTCCCATCCCCATTAAAATCAGCAGGGACTAGAACGGATAATAGTTGTTGGGCATTAACTTGCTCTGTAAGGAGTGGAGCGGGATTATATGTCGAATCGCCCACCTGTTGAAACTGCACCGAGCAGATCCCGGTCACACTTGTGATGAAAAAAGTCGCGCCAATGTTGCTGCAAGCCCCCGAAGCGCTAAAAGTGACGTTCAACCCTGAGGAAGAGGTTGCACTTACTGTAAAGGTTGTGCCGTATCGCGCCGCAGCCGGGGCATGGGTACCAATATTAATGGTTTGGTTAATCCTATATGCATAATCTTGCCCGGTTTGGTTCGACAATACTGCGGAATAATCCAGGTGATCGGGTTGGAAGGTGTATCCATCTAAAGACGGAGTCACCGAACCTGACCAATCTGTTGGAACCTGTAATGAGTAGGCTCCGTTTTGGTCAGATGTTACGGTTTTGATGCCATCGTTAGAGTAGGCAAGCGTCACCCCACCCAGGCCAGTATTTCCCGAAATTGTGAACAACAGTGGCTCTAACGTGAAATCTTGCCCTGCCTGATTCGCCATAACATTGCTAAAGGTACGACTGGCAGGTAAGATCGAATACCCGGTTTTGGACGGTGTAATTGTCCCAGTCCAGTTGTAGGGGACAGAAAATGCGTAATTGCCCTCGCTATCAGAATAAATCGCTCGAGGATAAACATCGGTATACCGAATAACAACACCCGGAAGCCCCACACTTCCTGATATTATATATGGCCTGATGGAAAAGTCCTGATATTCCCGGTTGGCCTGAACTCCAGTGTAAGTTCGACTTGATGGGGCAAATTGATAATTTGCAAGGGATGGGGTTAAGGTTCCAGTCCAATCCAAAGGAACAGGTAAATAGTAGTTGCCACTGCTATCTGAGACCACAGAGCCAACAGATGATGCTATGGTAGCTCCTGCGACCCCAACATTCCCCGAAATAAGCACTGTAGCAGGAGTAGCAATATAATCCTGATCAATTTGATCCGTTGTGATATCAACGTAAGTTCGACTGCCTGGTGAAAAAATAATATCCCCAGGCAGTTTATAGACAGGCTCCACGGACCCCGTCCAATGTTCTGGAACCATCATGGCATACCGTCCATCCGGTACAGATAAAGCAAATCGAACAACGTTCTGAAGTCGATAGATCAACCCGGCAACCTCGGCAGTACCAATCTTCCCTGTGATAGTAACCCCGCCTGGTTCATAAATATCAACCAAATCACCCCCCACAACTAAAACCTGGCCGTTCGAAAGCAAAGTTGAAGTGTGGTTGGCAATGACAGCGTGCAAACGCGGGGCATCCAGCCATAATCCAAGATTTGGGTCATAAACCTCCGCGCATGTGGTCGTTGAAGGAGTACATTCACTAATCGTTGAACCAGTGGTTCCAGCCTGCACCAAAACAGTGCCATCTGTGAGCGTAACCGCGGAAAATAAGGAACGCGGAATAAGCATATTACCCGTTCTTTTCCACAAACCAGTCACGGGGTCATATATTTCTGCACTGGAAAGTGGCTGGGTATTCCTCTCGCCACCCATGATCAATACATTCCCATTTTGTAAGAGCACAGCACTATGGCCAAAACGCTCGGTCAATATTTCCCCTGCCGAAGTCCATACTTGCGAGGCCGGGTCGTATAGTTCTGCACTGGCGGCGAGATTACTACCAGTTGAGTTTACAACCCCGCCAACAATTAAGACCTTGCCATTGGGCAGCAACGTTGCTGTGTGGGCTGCACGATTCACCTCAGGGGAAGTAACCAAAGTCCACAACCCGGTCGCCGGGTCGTACAACTCAGCTCCGGGGGTAATTCCCAGATTGGTAAGCCCTCCCACGACCAAAACCTGACCATTTGGCAACAGGGTTGCTGTATGCCAGGATCGAGCCAAGTTTAATGACCCGGTTGAAGTCCACATTCCCGTAGCTGGATTATAGATTTCTGCAGCCTTCTGAACACCCCCAGACCAGAAACCACCTGCCACTAGAACCCTGCCATCTTGCAAAAGTGTAGCTGTATGATGGTTACGGACTACATTCATCTGACCTGGCTGCGCCCACTGCCCGGTTTCTGGGTCATAAAGCTCAGAAGCAGGTGTTGACGGATATCCACCAACGAGAAGAACCTTGCCGTCTTTTAGCAATGTTGCCGTATGCCAGGTTGTCCCAGTTGCCGACTTCGGCATCCTCGTCCAAGTCATTCGTAAAACACTATAATCCTGGTTTAGCTGATCAGCACTCAACTCCGAATAAGTTTTCGATTGAGGGGTGAAGGAATAGCCAGGCTTCGATGGGGTTACTGTTCCAGACCAGCCACAAGGTACCGAAAAAGAGTAGTTCCCATTCACATCTGATGTAACAGTCTTGTTTACAGAGTCATAATAAGATAACTTTACATTCCCAAGCTCAGTTTTTCCAGAAACATTGAAATATGTTTGAACTATTTGAAAATGCTGATCGCTTTGGGAAGTTAATAAAGCTTCATAACTCCTCACAGCCGGAATAAATGCACAAGTACCTTTTACTGGCGTTACTGTACCAGACCAGGTGAATGGCACTACGATCGAATAATCCCCAGCGCTGTCAGAATAAACGGCATTATTTACTCCATTAACCGTGTAGATTAGCCTAATGTTGGAAGTATTAATTGTCTTCCCCGAAATCTGCACTTGGGGTTGAAAATCCTGATCAAACAAATCAATCGTTTGGTTTTGATAGGTATAGCTCTGCGGGCTGAACATTAAACCCGGGTCAGAAGCAGAAATTGTCCCCGACCAGTTATATGGCACTGTAAATGAATAATCTCCACCCTGATTCGTTAACACGGTTTTGGGCGTACCGTCTAGATAATTAATCTGGACATTGGCCTTACCAGCATTCCCCGAAATTGTGACTGTTTCCACATTCATCATTTGGAAATTTAAGTCCAAATAAGGAATTTCACCCTTATCCACAACATTAACTGAATAAGCACCAGCTATAGAATTAGCAATAAAGACAGGAGAGGTTGCAATCCCATTTTCATCTGTCATTACTGTTGTTGTATTTGAGTTGGTATCTGCAAAAACCCCGCTCGCCCCTTCGAATGGTGCCGTCATTACCAATTCCATACCCGTGACGGGGTTGCCATTAACATCTTCAACTCGAACTTTCACTGGCAACGAGAAAGGCAACATCGTGTCAGCTACCTGCGATGAACCCGATTCGATTGTTAGAAGAGCCCGAGGATTAAGTACCACTAAACCTGTTGCACTATTGATATATAAACTCTTTTCATCCAAAGATAAAACGCTCGCACCCAGGGAACCACTTCCGCTTATCGTAATACTCGACCTGGCATAATAGTTAGACGTGCTCACAAAAGATATTTGCCCTGGGAATTGGGTCGAGAGAACTGCCACCACTTCGTGGGTGGGGATTTCGACCAGATTACCTGCCCCACTGAAAGAACCCAGTTTTGCGACAAGATCAGACGACCAGACCGAACCTTTGTCTGTAAATATCTTGCTGCCTCCGGCCGTTAATATGGCCCTTTTTGAGTAATACCCTGAGAGATAATCTAAAAATCTTAGTCTCTGTGGGGTGTCTGTGGAAATATCCAGCAAACTAATTTCTTGGTTATAAGAATCTTCAAAAACATAAAGGCGGTTGTGGTCAGGTGATACAGCAAGATAAGGTCTTTCCCGGAAAACAACAGGGTAGGGCGATTTACCAACTTCAATATGATCAACTGTATCAATAACATGAATTTGGTCAAAGGAGCTATCCTGAATCCCGCTTGAGTAAAGTCGGTCATTACGGCCATAAACAATATCAAAAGGCCTGTTTAGACCGTAAGTTGAATCAGGGATAACAGTGGCAATCGTGGAGCCTGTATCGGGATCTAAAAACAAGATTGAACTGGCTCCACTTTGGGCAACAGCCAGTTCCGCGCCATTCGGACTGAGGGCAATGCCATAAGGAGCGGCACCATTGACCAGGCCAAAACTTTTTACCAATTCCAGCGTCGAGGCTGAGAAAACATCGACTTTGTTGCCAGTGGTGTCGGATGCATAAATCCAGCCGCGATCCGCATCATACGCCAATGCAAAATAAGACGGCCAAGTTTCGGCAACAGCCGGAATAGCAGATGCTTGCTGCAACGGAAGCAAGGCCAAGAAAGCCAATGCAATTACCAAGATAAACTTTTTAAATAACATATTTTCTCCACCTGACTGCAAAGATTGATAGGTACAAAGGGGTGATTTTCTTGGATTTCCGCCCATTCAAGTAAAAACGTCAACAATAATTTTATATATGTATAAACCCGCTGAATAGTGCTTTTTGTCACTAAGTCAGTTAAAAAAAACACTCTCTCCAGCATATTCTTAAGCTTCGGAGAGTAAGCGTTATCTTTCAGTTTTGCGCACTGGTATCAGCCATTTCCAGGCTTTTTGCATGAGGAGCCCAGTGCGCCAGAAAGCCACTGCCGCCATGCCATGCGCCAGCACGGCGAAGAACGGCGGGGTTTGGTAGGTATAGTAGGTCCAACACTCGCGGGTGGTGCCCCAGAGCTCCAAGAAATAACCCAACGCCGAACCGGCCACAAAGGTCACCAGCGCCATGCGATAATCGGTGGGGGTTAAGATCATCAGGGCGCAGATGAGCAGGGCCAACAGGGTGTAGGATTTATCGAAGGTAGGGGCAACAAACCAGAGCATTAGCGCGTAAAAGCCAAGGAAGGTCAGCCAGTACAGGGCCCGGAATGCGGAGCCGCTCACTTTAACGGTAGCCCAGTTGAGTGCCCGGGCCAGGCGGTCAATGCTCAGGCTGGCAATCGGCCAGGCCGGGATAATCCACAAGGGCGGACGCTCAGCTGTGTAATAAAACCACAGGTTGGTTTGAGTGCCCCAGCTTTCAATCACCAGGCCGCCGCACAGGCCAACAAAAACGATCAGGCTATCAGCTTTCAGGTCGGCACGAGCCATGATGGTGACAGACATAAAAGCAAAGATGCCCAGCAGCAACCAATCGATTAAGGCATACCAGGGATAACCCGCCTGCCGATAGGCGCGGATATAACCCAGGTATTCTTCTGCCAGCGGCCACCAGATGTAAACGATGAGGAAACAGGTCAGCAGGAAGGCGCTAAAAAGATAAGATGATTGGCGGTTAAGGGCCAGTGCGGTACGAATTTGCTTGAGCATTGGCGCATTATACAAGAAACCCCCGCTTACGCGGGGGTTGTGATTATTATTTGCGGGTTTTGAGACCGCGCTCGGGACGGGTAAAGGTGTGACAAAGGGAACAGTCGTAGCCTTCATCGCTCACGTGCTTGTTGTGCAAACTATTAAAGCTGGGCATGTCTTCGGACCCATGACATTGCGTACATACCTGTGACTGAGGTCCTTTAAGAGTGTAGCCGAGGGTACGCAAATCCATTTGCGTACGCGCCTGGTGACAGGCCGTGCAGCTTAAGGCGTTTTGGGACGGCTCAACACCGTGAGTAATGAGTTGTTCGGCGCGCACATTTACCCAGGCGTAGGGTTTTCCTCCCAAGCCCATGAAGGTTAGGCCACGCTGGGCCGCTTCTTCAAATTTGCCCGTCATGAAGTTCCACAAAACGTCATATTGCACCATACGGCCGGTGGTGTTTTCGCGTGGTTGATAGGATGTATGAACCTTGATCGGGTACAGCTTCCCATCCTGAATGGAACCCAGAGCGCGAGATAAGGTATATGACCCGTCGGCGTCGGGTTGGATGGGATCTTTCAAGCTGTAGACCTGGCTTTGACCATTCCAGAACTTGTACTGCGGGATGACATTGGAGCCGCGCACTTCTTCGCCAACCCAGGCACCCTGGCCGTTGCATCCGGACGGGTTCCAAACCGGGTGCGTCCAGTCACGAGAAAGTTCTGTGCTGGTGTTCTTTCCAAAAGTGGGAATGTGGCAAGTCTGGCAGGCCACCCGGCTGGCATGGGTATCAAGGCGGTCATCGCCGTGAGGGGTATCAGAATGGCAATCAGAACAGGCCATTGACCCGCCTTCGTTGACGCGCAAATCGATACCTTTACCGGGGATGAGATGATTTTGTGGCTTATGGCAGGCCTGGCACGTCAGGTCGGCACCCGCCGGGGACATATGCACATCTTCGGTAACGGTCAGCGTGGGCGACTTCAGGTTCATATAGATGTCGCCGCGCTTGGCGCCATCGGAACCACCTGCTTTGGCGTGGCAGCGCAGGCAGGAAGCTTTTGTGGGCAGGTGAACATTTTGGGCCAGGCTCACCATCGTCGTTCCGGCGGGCATCAGGTCAAAGCGCGGCTGGAACTGGTAATCTCCATTGACTTTGATCGGGAATTTAAACGTCTTGATGTTGCCCTGCCAGTCGGTCACACTTACGATGTTCGTCTGCGGCCCAAGAGCGCGCTGGTAAGTATCATTATGGCAAACCAGGCAGTCAATGTCGTTAACCGTCAGGTTGGTCACCTTTCCGGTGCTCACATGGCAAGAGCGGCAGGCAAAATCGGCCGGTTCTGGGGCGGTGCAATAGGTGTTAACTTCCTTCCACTTCCCAGCCCACTGCATGTGCTCAGAGCCTAGCATGCTCTGGGCCTCGCCCTGGTGACAGGCAATACAGGTTTGGGGGCCATCATAACGCTGGATGCATTTATGCGGATCTGCGTCTGTACAAGGCACTGGCGGCGTCGTGGGCGACGGGATGGGCGTTGGGACAGGGGTGCCTTTTACCTTTTGTGTCGGGAACGGGGTGGTAACCGGTTTCCCGCCCTGGCTGCTGGCCTCAGCCGAGGTGAACATTCCAAAGAAAAGCGACAGGCTCACTAACAAAAAACCAATCAGAATCAGGGGCAAACGTTTCATAACATTCTCCTATACCTATCTGGCAGAATATGGTTAAACGAACTCGGCCTGCGAGGGAATCACCCTGGCAAGCCCCAGCCGGGAGTATTTGGACAAATCTATGTAATTTGGTACACTTGAGGGAAATTACAAAATTTATTTTACAGGCCTTCTTACAAAAAAGAGCTTTCATTTTAGAAAGGTTGGCCGTCGCCAGGCATGCATCAAATAACAAAAACGACAAATAGCCTGTGTATCGTGTCTTGACGTTAACTATTCTTCGGTTACAATTCACGGTGTTGGGGCGATGGCGGAATCGGCAGACGCAACAGACTTAAAATCTGTCGGTGGAAACACCGTGTGGGTTCGACCCCCACTCGCCCCACTGTTCCGAGACCTCCGAGGTCTCTGCAAGACCTCGGAGGTTGATTCATCAAAAGGTGACTCATGTACTTCGACCGCGCCATGCTCGAAGAACTGGAAGATCGCGCGCTGGCCCCTTATGGGATGCGCAGCAAAAACTCCAAGGGACGTGCTTACCTGGATGGAGAGCCGGAATATCGCACCTCCTTCCAGCGCGACCGCGACCGAATATTGCACACCACAGCATTTCGCCGCCTGGAGTATAAAACCCAGGTGTTCATCAACTACGAAGGCGATTATTTTCGCACCCGCCTGACCCACACCCTGGAAGTAGCCCAGGTAGGCCGCACCCTGGCGCGGGCCTTGGGCGGGAACGAAGATCTCGTCGAAACCATCTGCCTGGCACACGACCTCGGCCACTCTCCCTTCGGCCATTCTGGAGAAACCGCCCTGGCACGGTTGATGAAAGATTTTGGCGGCTTCGACCATAACAAACAGTCCTTCCGCATTGTGACCGAACTCGAGCAGCGCTACCCTGAATTCCCTGGCTTAAACCTGACCTGGGAGGTGCGTGAGGGCATCGTTAAGCACGAATCGGAGTACGATATATCTGATGCGCGCGATTTTAGCCCCGACCTGCGCGGCAACCTCGAAACCCAAATTGCTAATGTAGCTGACGAACTGGCCTACACCACCCACGACCTTGATGACGGCTTGCGTTCAGGGATGATCACACCCCAAATCCTGGAAGGGATTGCCTTGTGGGAGATTCTCAAAGAGACCTTCAACTGGCGCGGCCCAACCCTGGATGATATGGAACGCCATCGCATGATTCGCCACCTGGTGGGGCTGCTGGTCACCGACATGGTCCACGCTACCGACAAACGGCTTAAAGAAAGCGGCGCAAAATCACCGCTTGACCTGCAAAAACTTTCTTACAACGTCATCGGGTTTAGCGAAGACATGCAGCGCCGTAACCGTGAATTGAAAGATTTCCTTTTCCAAAAGCTCTACCGCCACTACCGTGTTGTGCGCATGCAGGTCAAGGCCGAGCAAATTATCAAAGATCTCTTCCAGGCTTACCACGATGAACCTGCCATTTTGCCGGGCCAATACCAAAAGTTGATCAGTATTCGCGGCCTCGAACGCACCATTTGTGATTACATCGCCGGAATGACCGACCGTTACGCCATCGAAGAACACCAGCGCTTGTTCGACCCCATTTTGCGCCCCTGAGATTTTCCACCAGTTTGGACGGGAAACTCCGGGAGGCATCATCCACCGGAGTTTTCTTTTTTCTACGAGGAGGACGATATGCCCGAACCGATCTTTTTGACCGCAGAAGGTGCGGAAAAACTCAAAATAGAACTGGCCGACCTGAAAGGCCCCCAACGCGAGGCGCTCGCTCGTCGTTTGCGTGAAGCCATTCAGATGGGCGACCTTTCAGAAAACGCGGATTACCATAAGGCCAAAGAAGACCAGGCTTTCCTCGAGGGCCGCATTCAGGAACTGGATTACATCCTGTCGGCGGCGCAAATTGTCGAGGGAGCAGTCTCGAAGGATTATGTCAGCGTGGGCGTGACCGTCACGGTGCAGGAGGACGATTTCGAGCCGGAACTGTATCACATTGTCGGCGCAAAAGAAGCGGACCCGCGCGCAGGGAAAATTTCGAACGAATCGCCGATCGGCCGTGCGCTGATGGATCACCGCGTGGGAGATGTGGTCGAGGCGCAAACGCCCGGCGGCACGCTCCGGTTGAAAATCCTGAAAATCGAGTAAAACCAACCCCAACTCCAGGCCAAAACCTGGAGTTTTTCTTGGCTACACACCCTCTCAGATTTGTTGTATAGTAATAAGAACCCATGGAGGTCTTATGAAATATAAAATCATCAAGGGAACTTTTCATGTCGTTGGGTATTCACCCGATGGCGACTCAATTCGCTTTCGCGCAGAAAATCCGCTGAACTGGGACTTTTTCAAATGGAAGAAAGCCGCCAACAAAAAGAGTGAGCGTAAACAGCTGCGCTTTGAAGCCATTGACGCCCTCGAAACCCACTACGAAGAATCGCACCAACCGCGCTCTTTTGGTTTGGGAGCCATGGAAATTTTGCTCAAGCTGCTGGGCATTACCGATGTCGTCTACAACCTGCGCCTAACCCAAATTTATGCTGCCACCGATGGCTCTAGCGGGTATATCGCAAGCCAGTCCACCGATATGTATGACCGTCCTATTTCGCTCGTTTTTGGGCCAGACGCCAAACTCCCCGATGGCGCAGAAGTAGACCTGGCGGAACTCCCGTTGGAGAAATGTGTCAATCTAAAAATGATCAAAAAAGGCCTGGCCTATCCGACATTTTATAGCTCAATGGAAGAAGAGCTGCTGGCCGCTTTTACCAAATCGGCCAAAGCCTGCCGCCGCAACCAGACCGGGCTGTGGGCGCTCGACCGCACCGACGATTTCACCATCTGGAACATCACCACCATCAGCGACGATGTCGTCATCCTGCCCAAATTGTTCCGCCGCCTGACGACCTTTATCAATGAACATAGCGATTTCGAGCAGTTACCCGCTTACCTGCGCGCAAAAAAAGACCGGGTGCTGATCCGCGAAACGGGCAAAAAGACCGATCTGGTAGAGTTGCTCGAAATCAACGGTCGGAACATCAAGTTTCACGCCAAACCAGAAGATTTGATCTTTGACCCCAAAGGTTAAAACCAATCCTCGGAGGAACCAATGTCCCTGCAAGCCATCATCGAAGTTGCCATTGGATTAATTTTTGCCTGGCTGGTGCTTAGCCTGGCTTCCATGTTCTTTCAAGAATGGCTGGTCAATCGCCTGAAATGGCGCTCGACCATGCTGGAGGCCACCATCCGCAACCTGCTGGCCGATGAAAAACTGGCGCGCCAGTTTTACGACCACCCGCTCATTAAAGGGCTGCACAGTGGCGAAAATGGTAAAAATCGCCCTTCCTACATCCCGTCAGACCAGTTTGCCCTGGCCTTGTTTGATATTGTGCTCAATGCCGGGAAAACCACATCCATTTTGCAGCGCGAGTTGTACGGCCTGCGCAACGATATCGACCGGTTGCAAAAAGATGAAAAAGCCCGCGCCGAGGCCCAATATGAATTGGTGCTGGCCGCAGCCCGCAAAGCGCTCAATACCCAGGCTGGAGATGCAGCCCTGCAAAACGCGCTGGAAAATGTAAAACTGGAATTGGGAATTCTGGGCAAAGTGAACCCGCTGCTACAAACCGCCATCGAAGAAACCATCAGCCGGGTAGAGATTAAGACCGAAGAAGTTGACGCGCTGCTCAAGACCCTGCAAAAAGAGTCCTCGCGTGAGAAAAATACCCTGGAACAACTCCGCGACGGGGTGGCGGTTTTGTCGGCCAGCCAGCCGCAGCTAAAACAGGCGCTCGAGTCGCTCCTGACCGGCGCCGAAGAGTATGTCAAAGAGAAGGAATCCGCTCTCGCGCTTGCCCGCCAAAATGTTGAAAAATGGTTCAATGACAGCATGGACCGTTTAAGTGGCTGGTACAAACGCCGCGCCCAGCAAACCGGGCTGTATATTGGCATTGCGGTGGCCGTGCTGCTCAACGCTGACACTTTACAACTGGCCCAAACGCTGTGGCGCGAGCCTTTAATTCGCGAGGCGCTGGTAGCCCAGGCCAACACCTATGTAGAACAAAACCCTGAGGGCCTGCAACCGGGCAGCCTCGAACAGCTGGCGGCCCTACAGCTCCAGTTTTCAAACATCAACATTCCCATCGGCTGGATTGGTTCCCCCCTGCCAATGATTTCGGGCAACGCCGTGCCACAAAACGACGGCAGCCAAAAATTATGCACTTTTCTACCCCGCTCAAGCGTTGAGATTTACGGGCTGCCTTTTGGCCAGAAATGTTATCCGATCATCAATGCGCCGCAAATTAACGACCTGACCGGCATTGTGCTCAAAATTTTCGGTTTGTTCGCCAGCGGCCTGGCTGCTGCCCAGGGAGCCCCCTTCTGGTTTGATATTCTCAAAAAGTTCATGAACATCCGCACCTCGGGAGCCAACCCCAACGAAGCAACCAAGTAAGACCAGCAGCGATGCTTTTTAGCCGCCCGTCCTGTACGGGCGGCTATTTTTTAAGAAAAAACTATAAATAATATGACTTAATACACTATGCTAATTACAGATATTAGCATATACTAATTACATCGATTGGCGTTCCCATCGACCCAACATTTTATTACCTGGAGGCAAGTCGCATGCTGGCTAGTTTTCTTTTATCCTTACGAGAAGGCCTGGAGGCCGCTCTCATCATCGGTATCGTTCTGGGTGTCCTGCTCAAGATCAAACGAACCGATCTCAATAAAAACGTATGGCTTGGAGCTGGCGCAGCCGCCGCATTGAGCGCCATCGTTGCGCTGACGCTGAACCTGGTCGGCATGGAGTTCGAAGGCCGGGCCGAAGAAATCTTTGAAGGAATTGCCATGTTGCTGGCCGCAGGTGTTTTGACCTGGATGATCTTCTGGATGCATCGTTCTTCGCGCACGCTCAAAAGCGAGATTGAAGCCCAGACCAATGCGGCCGTTCACGGGAAAAGCTTCAACGCCCTCTTTGCGCTGGCCTTCCTGGCGGTTTTCCGCGAAGGCATCGAACTGGCTTTGTTCCTACTGGCCGTCCAAACCGCCTCCAGCCCGGCGCAGACCTTAATCGGCGCCCTGTTGGGGCTGGCCGGTGCCGCCGTATTGGGCTGGTTGCTATTCAACTCGACCCGCAAATTGAGCCTGCGCGGATTTTTTAGCGTGACCAATGTCCTGCTGGTCATCTTTGCGGCCGGGCTGGTAGGCCTGGGCGTGCACGAACTGAACGAAGCGGGGATTATTCCGGCCGTCATTGAGCATGTCTGGGATATCAACGGCATTCTCAGCGACAAAAGCGAGTTCGGTCTGTTGTTGAAAGCCCTGGTTGGATATAACGGCAACCCGTCACTCACCGAAGTGATTGCTTACCTGCTTTACATGGTGGGGATCGGGACTTTCCTGCTCACCCGCAGGCAGCCGGCCGTTTCAACGGCGACCGGCGCAGCCCACTAAACTCCGGACAAGCCCAACAAAACAGCGACCCCGCATAAGGAGTCGCTGTTTTAATTTTCCAGAACGGTTGATTGTATAAAAATTATGGCATACACTTATAAAAACCACCTGCCCCAAGGAGGATGCCATGAATCTCGCCCAGTATTTTGCCAAGGAATGGAACGGCCCGGCCTTTGTCTTGTTTGGTCCCGAACACCTGGGAGCCCTGCTCGTGATTGTGATTTTTACCCTGTGGCTCACCCGTTTTAAGAATGCGCCCGAAGCAACAAAAAACACCCTGCGCTGGACAATGGCGCTTGGCCTGTGGGTCAACGAGATTGGCTGGCATGTTTGGAACTATGCAATCGGGCAGTGGAATATTCAAACGATGCTGCCGTTACACCTGTGCTCGGTACTGGTATGGGTTGGGGCGCTGGCATTGGTGACAAAAAACTACAAAGTTTACGAGTTCATGTATTTTATGGGCATTGCCGGAGCCATGCAAGCCTTGCTCACCCCCGATGTAGGCATTTACGGCTTCCCGCACTACCGTTTCTGGCAAACTTATATTTCACATGGATTGATCATCAGCGCCGCAATTTATATGACCGCAGTGGAAGGCCTCCGCCCAACCTGGAAGTCGCTTGGGCGGGTCTTCCTGGGGATGAACGTTTACATGGTGTTCGTTTTTGCCGTCAACCTGCTAATCGGGTCTAATTACCTGTTCATTGCCCATAAACCCGAAACCGCCAGCATCCTCGATATGCTGCCCCCCTGGCCTTACTACATTGCCTATATCGAACTCATTGGGCTGGTCATGTGCCTGCTGCTCTACATCCCTTTTATCATCAAAGATTGGAAAAACAAGCAGCCCCAGACCGCCTGACGCGACTCAAAAAAGGGGAGGTGCAGCGCTAACCGGCTGCCACCTCCCTTTTTTGCTTTTTGTGATTGACACACTTAATTTGCTTCCAGAAAAGCCAGCAGGATGCGGTTAAAGGCTTCGTACTGATCAATGGAAACAGCATGACCCGCATTGGGTAAAGTGACCTGCTGCGCTGCAAGGATATGGGCCGCTAAAAGAGCCTGGCGCGTCGGTAAAACGGTCGAATCATCCGCGCCGGTCACTACCAGTGTCGGATGCCTGATTCCGGCAAGGCGTTTGCGCGAATCAAACAAGCCTAGCGAACGCATGGCAGCGCGATAAGCCCGCGGATCGGCAGCTGAAATCTGCTCGATGGCCATCTGGCGCAGAATTGCCTGTTCTGGAGCCGGGAAGACGCGCCGGGCGACTATCTCGGCCTGGCGGGGCAAACCCAGGGTGTAAACAACCAGGGCGCGCAATAAAAAATAACCCCACTGCGAAAAGGTTTCGGGGCGTAAAAAGCTAAACGTGCTGACCAGCACCAATTTGCGAACTTTTTCAGGATAGTCGAGTGCAAATTGTTGGGCAATCACCCCGCCCATTGAAAGACCGACAACGTGCACTGGGCCTGTCTGCAACGTATCCAGCATCCCGGCCAGGGTGGCTGCAACACGCTGGAAGGTCCAGCCGCGCCCATCATAGCGAGAGTCGCCGAAGCCGGGGGCATCCGGCGCGAGTGGGCGCATCCCGGCCGCGATAAGGGGAGCAAACTGCAAGGTCCAGGAAGAACCGTTGGCCCCCAGGCCGTGGAGCAAGAGAACTGCCGGGGAACCGGCAGGGTTGGGATCAAGCAAGTGGATTCCGTTCATCTGCATCGTTGAGTCCCGCCTGGAATTAGAAAACAGGCTCTCCGCGCTGGAGAGCCTGTGGCTTTACTTGGGTTCGATGTTGCCGTCTTTATCGGTAGACGGTTCGTCTTTCTTATCGCTACCCAGGTTGTCCTTGAAGGAACGCAAGCCTGCACCCAATTCGCCGAGCACTTTGCCAAAACGTCCCGGTCCAAACAGGATGATAACGATAACGAGCAAAATCAGTAATTCAGGTAAGCCAAAGCGCATAGTTTTCTCCTTGAACGGTTACCTTTTTATCTTATCACAATCAATGTGAAATGACCATGTTAGGGCTCGCGGCCAAAGAAGATGCCTTCAAGGACGCGCAACAAGCGGCGGAAGGCCGAGCGAACGCGCGCCAAAGGCTTGTAGAGGGCCGGGTCGACACGGCGAGTGGGCTCCTTGGGGCCGGTCCATTCGGCAGCCAGGGCAGCCCAGGTAAGGCCCGCGCCAAAACCGACAAAAACAACTTTGTCGCCGGGACGTAGCTTGCCGGTTTGAACCGCTTCCACCGTAGCAATCGGGATAGATGCAGTGGAGGTGTTGCCATAACGCTCCAGGTTGACCATAAACTTTTCCATCGGCATCTTTAACCCGCGCGCGGCGGCTTCAATGATGCGGTAATTGGCCTGGTGCGGAATAATCAGGTTGAGGTCTTCGGGTTTCCAGCCAGATTTTTCAGTGGCTTCAAGGGTAGATTGGGCCATGACACGCGTGGCAAAGCGGAAGACTTCTTTGCCATCCATGTGGATAAAGTGCATCCCCGTGTGCAGTGTGATGTCACTGGCCGGGTGCTTGCTACCGCCCGCCGGGAGCGACAAGAAATCACCGCCGGAACCATCGGAGTGCATCACTGCACCCATCACCCCGCCGGGGCGATCGCTGGCTTGCAAAATAAACGCCCCTGCGCCATCGCCAAACAAGATGCAGGTATTACGGTCTTTGTAATTGGTGAAACGCGAAAGGGTTTCTGCGCCGACCACCAGCACGTTTTTAGCGCCGCCTGCGCGGATGATTTGCGCACCCATGTTTACGGCGTAGATAAACCCGGAGCAAGCCGCCGAAAGGTCAAAGGCCCCGGCATGGGTGGCGCCAATCTTGTCCTGGATGACACAGGCTGTAGCCGGGAAGATGTGTTCAGGGCTGGACGTGGAGCAAATTATCAGGTCCAACTCGGTGGGGGGAATGCCAGCCACCTTTAACGCCTTAAAGGCCGCCTCGACCCCCAACGAGGCAGAGCTCTCGCCCTCAGCCGCAATACGGCGCTCGCGGATACCGGTACGTTCACGGATCCACTCGTCGGTTGTCTCGACCATTTTGGTCAGGTCTTCATTGGTCAGCACTTTTTGGGGGACAGACATTCCCCAACCGGTAATATGTGCAAAAGGCATAAGATTCTCCCGTCCGCGAACCCCAATAGAGGGTCAACGGGCTGTTTCTATTCTTCGAAACGACTCAGGATGATGGTTGCGTTGTGCCCGCCGAATCCAAACGAATTGGACATAATGTGGCGCGGGGTGATTGCGCGTGGGGTGTTGGGGATATAGTCCAGGTCGCACAGAGGGTCAGGCGTAGTGTAATTAATGGTGGCCGGGGCAATGTTCTGGCGGAAGATTTCCACACACACGGCAGCTTCCAGTGCGCCCGAAGCGCCTAACAGGTGACCGGTCATCGACTTGGTAGAGGAAATCGCCACTTTGTGCGCCGCCTCTCCAAATGTGGTTTTGATGGCAGCTGTTTCAGATTTGTCGTTGAGCGGCGTAGAAGTGCCGTGGGCATTGATGTAATCGATCTCACCAGGCTGCAAGCCAGCATTCTCAAGCGCCAGCTTCATGCACAGGGCCGCGCCCGCGCCATTCTCAGCCGGGGCAGAGATGTGGTAGGCATCGTCCGTGGTGCCGTAGCCGGTCACTTCACACAGGATCTCTGCGCCACGTTCACGGGCATGTTCAAGCGATTCGAGCACCAGGATGGCAGCGCCTTCACCCATCACAAACCCATCGCGGTCTTTGTCGAAGGGGCGCGAGGCGCGGGTGGGGTCTTCGTTGTAGGAGGAAAGTGCCCCCATCACGTTCAAACCGGCCATCGCCACCGCCACAATGGAAGCCTCGGCCCCACCGGCCAACATCACGTCGGCTGACCCTCGCCGGATGACCTCGGCGGCCTCGCCAACTGCGTTCGAACCGGTGGCGCAAGCGGTGACATAGGCCGCGTTCGGGCCACGCATCCCCAGGCGGATGGCAATCGTCCCGGCGGCATTGTCAGCAATCATCATCGGCACCAGGAAAGGACTGACCCGGTCGGGGCCTTTCTCACGCAACACATCCGCCTGCTCCAGCAGGGTCCCAACCCCGCCAATCCCGGTGCCAACAATCACGCCCACTCGGTCGCGGTTGGCATCTGTCACAGTCAGATGCGCCTGTTCCACTGCCTGCAGGGCTGAAGCCAGGGCAAACTGGCAAAACCGATCCATACGGCGCGCTTCGCGGCCGCCAAGCACGGCCGCCGCGTCAAACCCTTTGACTTCACAGGCAAAGCGAGTTTTATGGTTACTGGCATCAAAATGAGTAATGGGCCCGGCTCCCGATTTCCCGGCGAGCAGGGCAGCCCAGGTATCAGGCATATTGTTACCGAGCGGGCTGATACAGCCCATCCCGGTCACGACAACACGTCTGCGCATGATTTTTTCTCCTATAAAAATTCGTAGGACAAGTCAAAAAACTTGTCCTACGGTCTGGGAAATATAACACAATGGTTTGAAAAGGGATGCGGCGCTTTAGCCCTTGAGAAGCTGCACATCCTTATCCGCCGTATCAGGCAGGTTGAGCGGCGGCAGTTCAGTTAAGGAATTGAGGCCAAAATGCTGTAAAAATTGCGGGGTCGTGCCGTACAAAATCGGACGGCCGGGGCCTTCTGAACGGCCTACTTCTTGCAACAGCCCCTTGCTCAACAAGCTTTTAATCACACCATCACTGTTCACGCCGCGCACCGAATCGACGCCAGGGCGTGTCACCGGCTGCTGGTAAGCGATAATCGCCAGGGTTTCCAGCGCGGCGCGGCTCAGGCGGCTGGTTGCCTCCAGGCCCAGGAAGCGCTCCACCGCATCAGCCATTTCGGGTGCGGTGGTTAACTGAACCCGTCCGGCGTGGCGTTGCAGGCACAATCCGCGCCCACGCAGCTGGGCTTCCAACTCTTCGAGGCCCTTTTCAACCTCCGTAGCGGTCAGGTCGAGGGCCGAGGCCAGTTGCGCCGGGGCCACAGGTTCAGCCGCCACAAACAACAAACCCTCCAGCATGGCTGGCAGGGACAGTTCTGAAGGGTTTTGCAAATCGCTCATGCTATAATTGCTCCGCTTAACTCAATTTATTGGAGATACTGATGAAAAAGAAGAGTTTCATCCTGTTAACTGTTTTGACCCTGGCCCTGGGCTCGCTGGCCTGTTCGGTCTTTGTGGGCGGACCGGCCTACCCGGAGACTCCCATCCCCGTTTCCACCGAGGCGGTTGGCAGCCTGGAGCAAATGGTTCAGGTGGCCGAAACCGCCGCCGCCCAAAATGGGCTAATCACCCTTTCCATCACCGAATCACAAATCACTTCAGTGCTGGCCGCCCGCCTCGAACAACAAAGCGACCCCTTCCTGACCGAGCCACAGGTCTACCTGCGCGACAACCAGATGCAAGTCTACGGCAAAATCACCCAGGGGAATTTGCAGGCCAATGTGCGCATTGTCCTGGCTGTCACCATTAGCGCAGAAGGACAGCCAGAAATTGCGGTTGTTTCAACCGATTTTGGACCGTTTCCTGCCCCCGAGGGCCTAAACAGCACCATTAGCGCCTTTGTTCAGGAAGCCTTTACCGGCGCGCTCGGCCCAGCGGCATTTGGGTTCCGTCTCGAGACGGTCGCAATCGCTGATGGGGTGATGACCTTGACCGGGCGGGTTAAGTAGGCCGATTATACCAAAGTGGGGCCATTCGGCTCCTCCAATCCATGCCCTGCTCACGTCGTGTCCTCCTCCTGTTTACCCTGCTGGCCCTCAGCCTGAGTGGCTGTCTGGCCCCGCGCGTTTCACAGAGCAGTGTCAACGTAACCGTCAGCATCACCGCCGACGGTGAAACCCGCCCGGTGGAAGTGCCTGGCGGCAGCACCGTACAAGATGCGCTGGATACATCCGGGCTAACGATTGGCAATCTCGACAAAATTGAACCTCCGCTTTACACCGTCATCAGCGCCGGATTGTCGATTAAGGTGACACGCGGGCGCGAAGAGTTCGAAACCAAGCAAGCGGTGATTCCCTTTGAACGGCAAACCGTTCGCAACGAGTCGATGCCCTCTGGCGAATCGCAACTGATTCAACCCGGCGCAAATGGCCTGCAAGAAGTGGTTTATCGCTCCTACTACGAAGACGGCTTGCTGGTCAATACCAGCATCTCACGCGCCACGGTGCTGGAACCCGCCCTGCCCGAGATTGTGATGATTGGGGTGCAAGCGCCATTCTCGCCCCTGCCCATCCCCGGCAAACTGGTTTACCTGGCGGGCGGCAATGCCTGGCTCATGGAAGGATCCACCTCCAGCCGTGCGCCCCTTGTCACCACTGGCGACCTGGATGGGCGCATCTTAAAACTCTCCCGCGATGGGCGCTGGCTGCTCTACACACGCAAGTCGACAAAACCGCCGTCTGAAGAGATTAACACCCTGTGGCTGGTAGACATCAGCAACCCCAAAGCCACACCCATTAATCTCAAAACCCCCAACGTTGTCCATTTTGCCGATTTCCACCCCAAAGCTGCGCTCACGGTGCTCTACTCCACGGTTGAGCCACGCGCCGCCGCTCCCGGCTGGCAGGCCAACAACGACCTGTACCAGATGAAATTCGGCGCCAACGGCAACCTTGGAGTACGTGAAAAGATTGTCGATGCCAATACCGGCGGCGTTTACGGCTGGTGGGGCACCGATTATCTCTGGTCACCCACCGGCGGCTTGCTGGCCTATAGCCGTCCCGATGGGGTCGGCGTGGTCAGCTTCAAAAATAAAAACCTGATTCCCCTGCTGGAAATCACCCCGCTCCAGACCCGCTCCGATTGGGCGCTGATTCCCCCAATCGGCTGGGGCGCCGACGGCCGGACCCTGTTTGTAGTTACCCATGCCCCGCCCCCCGGCCTCTCCAACCCCGAAGAATCGCCCAACTTTGACCTGAGCGCACTTTCTCTCGATTCGGATGCGCAGGTGCGCTTGATTCAGCAAAGCGGAATGTTCGCCTACCCGGCCGGTTCACCCGCCAGGCTGTCTGGTTCAGAACTGGCCTACGCGGTGGCCTATTTACAAGCCCTGGCCCCCAACCAATCCGATTCATCGGGGTACCGGCTGGTGCTGATGGATCGCGACGGCTCAAACCGCCGTGAAGTTTTCCCCCCGCCCGGTTCACCGGGATTGCTGCCACAGGTCCCGTACTGGGCCCCCACCGCGCCATCCTTCCAGGAAGGCGATTATGTGGCTGTGGTCTACCAGGGCAACCTTTGGATGATTGACGCCGCCACAGGGTCAGCCACACAGGTCACGGGGGATGGGCTGATCCAAAAAATAGACTGGAAGTAAGCTGTAATATAGTCAAAAATTGTGACGGGGTATAATCTTTTCATTCCCGTTCAAAATACCCGGAGGACTTAATGCGAATTTTAATTACCGGCGCAGCCGGATTCCTTGGCTCGCACCTGAGCGACCGCTTGCTCAAAGAGGGTCACGACGTTGTGGGGTTGGATAACTTCATCACCGGTTCCGAAGCCAACATCTCTCACCTGATGGGCAACCCGCACTTCACCTTTTACAAGCACGATGTGTCGAATTACATTTTCATCTCTGGAAAAATCGATGCGGTGCTGCACTTTGCCTCCCCGGCCAGCCCCAACCCACAATCGCCGGTAGCCTACTTCAACCTGCCGATCCAGACCATGAAAGCCGGTGCGCTCGGAACGCATAACACCCTTGGGCTAGCCAAAGCCAACAAAGCACGCTACATCCTGGCTTCTACCAGTGAAATCTACGGCGACCCGCTCGAACATCCCCAAAAAGAAACCTATGCAGGCAACGTAGACCCCACAGGCCCGCGCGCCGTCTACGATGAAGCCAAACGCTTCGCCGAATCGTTAACCCTGGCCTACCATCGCCAGCACGGCGTCAACACCGGTATTGTGCGAATTTTCAACACCTATGGCCCGCGCATGGACCTGGAAGATGGCCGCGCGCTGCCCAACCTGCTCAAACTGGCCCTGCTCGGGCAGCCCCTTACCGTATACGGGAACGGCTCGCAAACCCGCTCCTTCTGCTATGTTGAAGACCTGGTCGATGGCATCACCCGCTTGCTCTATTCAGATGAACACATGCCCGTCAACATTGGCAACCCGGTGGAGATGAGCATCTTGCAATTTGCCGAAGCCATCAACCGCATTACCGAAAACCCGGCCGGTCTCACCTACGTAGCTGACGCTCGCAGCGTGCGCGACCCGCAGCGCCGCCAGCCCGACATCACCCGCGCCCACGAAATCCTGGGCTGGGAACCCAAAATCGACCTCTCCGAGGGGATTCGCCGCACCATCCCCTATTTCAAGGAAAAATTAGGATTGGCATGACTGCAGTGCTCCGAAACCCGGTCGAACGCGACCGCTTCTTTAAGTTTGCCATTGTCGGTGCCATTGGCTCAGTGATCGACTTTGGCGTGATGAACCTGCTGGTGGCGCTGGCGCAAATGCCGCTGGTTACAGCCGGTACGGTTTCCTTCATCAGCGCCGTACTGAGCAACTTCACCTGGAACCGTTTCTGGACCTATCCCGAATCGCGTTCCAAGCCGCTCATGGGTCAGTTGGGGCAGTTTGGCCTGGTCAACGCCGCCGGGTTACTCATCCGCCTGCCGATTTTGAAGTTTGGCGAACCGCTCCTCGACCACCTGCTCGAAAACCTGCCCATCGACATGGTCGCGCGCATGCACCAGTTCCTCAGCCATAACATTACCCTTGCCATCGCCATCGGCATCGTCATGATGTGGAATTTCTTCGTCAACCGCTACTGGACCTACAACGACATCTAAATTACCCCGGCAGCCCGTAAAGACGCAAAGTTCGCAGCCCTTTGTTTGCGTTCCAAGCGTCTTTGCGGTTTAATGGGGCCACAAAACCAGAGTTGGCATGCGCAAGATGCCCCCGGCGCACTATAATTAGACTATGACAAACATCATCCCTGTTTACTCTACCCGCGGCGATGCCGAGGCCTTCCTCATTTACCCCCACCTTTTCAATCGTTCGGGCGAATGGGTTGGATTTGTCACCCCCCAGCGCGAAGTTTACTCAGTGCTGGGATACTTCGTCGGGCGGCTGACCAATGACCCGCGCATCCTGCGCAAACGAACCCACGAAGACCGTCCGCGCATCAGCCCGCCCGCTCGCCCTCAACCAATCCGCACCCCCAACACGGTGCCGCTGGCGCGCATGATGAGCGATGTCCCCTTCGACTCGCTCGATGTCCTGCAAGATGCTCCGGAATTGCTCCATCCCATAGGGTCAGGCGAAATGATGCAGGACATGGACTGATGACACATTCCCTGGCCCCCAAACCCATGCACGCCTCACGCGTTACCCTGGCCCAGTTTATGCAGCCCGAACATGCCAATGCCCTGGGCAACATCCACGGCGGCTGGATTATGAAACTGGTCGACGAATGCGGCGCGCTGGCCTGCATGCGCCATGCGCGCACGCGCGTCGTCACCGTCAGCATGGATCGCATGTCCTTCCGCCAACCCATCAAAGTCGGTGACCTGGTGACACTCATAGCCGAAGTCACCTACACCGGCCGCACCTCGCTTGAAGCCGAGGTGCTGGTCGAAGCCGAAAACCCGGTCACCGGCGAGCGCACCCACACCAACACCGCCTACCTGGTCTACGTTGCCCTCGATGAAAATGGCAAACCGACTGCCGTCCCGCCAGTTAGCGCCGAAACACCCGAAGACGAAACCAAACTCCAGGCTGGCCGCGACCGCCAGGCCCAACGCCTGACCCAAAAATAACATGACCGTACCCGAACCCGCCCCCACCCCCGAGACACCCGAAACCAGCCAGGAAGGCCAGCCTTCGCGCAGTTTTCGCTCGCTTAAGGAACTGCTCGATTACGCTTCGGGCAAAGAATTGCTCAAAAGCATCGAGCAAATGGGCGATTCTGGTATCGCTGAACCGCTACCCTTCCCCTTCCTGGCCATCGTCGGTCAAAACGAGATGAAACTGGCCCTCATGCTCGGGCTCATCAACCCGAATGTCGGCGGCATCCTGCTCGTCGGCCCGCGCGGAACCGGCAAAACCACCGCCGTCCGTTCCCTGCTCGACCTGCTGCCAATGACCGAACGGTCCACCTGTTACTATGGCTGCCAGCCAGAAGACATTGAAACCGGCGGCATCGACGCCGTCTGCCCGGAATGCGCCCAAAAATACGCCGAGGGCAAGCCCCTTACTGCCCCAGACCGGGTGCGGCTGGTAGAACTGCCGCTCAATGCCCGGCTCGAAGATGTCGTCGGCGGCATAGACGAACGCGCCGCCATCCACGAACGGATGCGCATCCGGCGCGGCATCCTGGCCCAGGCAGATAAAAACCTGCTTTACATCGATGAAATCAACCTGCTCAGCGACGACATCATTGACGCCATTCTCGACGCAGCCGCCCAGGGCATCTATACTGTTCGGCGCGGACCAGTTTCGGCCACCTACCGGGCGCGCTTTGTACTCATCGGATCGATGAACCCCGAAGAGGGCAAACTACGCCCACAAATTCTCGACCGCTTCGGGCTGCGGGTGGTTGTGCGCGGCCTCGAAAATGTCCAGGAACGGCTAGAAGCCTATTATCGCGTCCAGGCCTACCTATCCAACCCGCGCGCCATGATCGGCCTGTACGCCGAAGAACTGCTCCAGGCCCGCGAAGAATTACAGGCCGCCCGCAAAATTTTGCGCCGTGTGCAACTCCCCAATGAGCTGGCCAACCATGCCATCCAACTGATTCAAAAAATGGGCATCGACTCGCTGCGCGCCGAAATCACCTGGTTCGAATCGGCCCGCGCCTATGCCGCCGCCGACAACCGCGAAACCGTCTCCGCCGCCGACCTGGCAACCGTAGCCCCCATGGCCCTGCGCCTGCGCCGCTCCGAATTCATCAGCGAGTACTTCGACCGCCAGAAAAATGAAGAAGAAGAGATGAAAACCCTGCTCGAAAAGCTCGCCTGAATCTCGCCTGGCCCCATCCGCTTCTCCGCTCCCGCATCCGTTTCCACATCCGTTTTTTCGCTCCCCGCTCCGTGCCTCGTTTCCTAAAACACCCGCTCACTCCCCTGCTGCTCCTGCTGACCGTCAACCTGACGGTCGGCTTTTTGACCTTTCGCAACTATGGCCTGTCATGGGATGAGCCTCTTTTTTATGATTACGCCGACTCAATCTGGAAAGCCTACACCCCGCAGGCCTTTACACCCGGGTTTGACTTTGACCAGGTTTATGGCAAAAGCATGGAAGACCACAAAATCTATGGCCCAGCCTATGTCTTGCTGGCGCGGCCGCTGGCACAGGTTTTGATCTCAAGCGGGCTGGACCTGGCCTCCGCCTGGCACCTGGTCAACTTCCTGACCTTCCAGCTGGGGCTGGTAGCGTTCTACCGCTTAATGCGGCGCTGGCTGCCGCCCTGGCCTTCCATCGCCGCAACCGCTTTCTTTGCCTGGCAGCCGGTCTTTTGGGGGCACGCCTTCATCAACCCCAAAGACGCTCCCTTTATGGTCTTCTTCCTGTGGGCGCTGGTGCTCGGCCTCGAGATGGTAGACAACCTCCCCCAACAGGGCAACCGGCCCCGGTCCGGCCTGTTCGTGGCGGGCATCGCCCTCGGGTTGACCGCCGCCATTCGAGTCATTGGCCCGCTGGCGGGTGTAGCCATCTTCCTTTACTTCCTGAGCCATAGAAATTGGCGCGCCATACCGCTTTTTGTGGCCTACGGCCTGGTTGCGCTGGTCACGATGTTTGTTTTTTGGCCCTACCTGTGGTTCGACCCGCTGAACCGGTTGGTTGAAGTGCTGCGCCACATGTCCGACAACCCAACCGAATTGGCTGTGCTCTTTATGGGGCAGATTTTCCGCGCCAACGAAATGCCGCGCCGCTACCTGCCCACCCTGTTGGGGCTAACCCTCACCGAACCGACCTGGTTCCTGGTAACGGGCGGGCTGACCCTTGTGGCGATCCGCAGTTTGTGGAAAAAAACCATCGACTGGCGCGCCCCGGCGATCGTTTTTGGCATTTTCGGCTTTATGATGGCCTATCTTTTATACAATATCCCGGCCATGTACGACGGGTTTCGCCACTTCCTGTTCCTGCTACCGCCAGTTTTTGTGGCCGCCGGGTTTACCTTTGGCTGGATTTACGAACGCGCCCGCCCCTGGCTGTTTGCCTTGCTTGCCTTTATCCTGCTGTTGCCCGGCATCTTGGGCATTGCAGCGCTACACCCTTACGAGTATGCTTATTACAATCGCTTTGCAGGCGGCGTCGGACAGGCCTATCGCACCTACGAAACCGAATATTGGCTGACCTGTTACAAAGAAGCCCTGGCCTGGGTGCGCACAAACGAACCCGCCACCCCGGTCCACATCCAGCGTGAAATGGACCTGGCCGAATATTACGGGAACGGGTTGAGCCTGAAAAACCTGTACCTTGAAACCGAAAGCGACCTGCAACCCGGCGACCTGCTACTTTTCCACACCCGCGCCGACCTGGACCTGCGCTCGGTCTATCGAAAATATCCCATTGTCACCACCTTCGGGCGCGAAAACGCAGAATTTTGTATTCTCAAACGAAAGGAATAAGGCGCGCATTCATGAACACCCCCGCCTACCGCATTGTTACCCCACAACTGATCATTCGTTGTTATCACCCTGCCGATGCCCCGCTGCTGGCAGCCTCAGTGACCGAGAGCCTCGAACATCTCCTGCCCTGGATGCCCTGGGCCGCGGCTGAACCCGAGCCGATCGATACCAAGGTGGAACGGCTGCGTCAGTTTCGGGCTAAATTCGACTTGAACCAGGATTTCATTTACGGAATCTTCAACCCACAGGAAAACCGCCTGCTGGGTGGAACCGGCCTACACACGCGCATTGGCGATAGCGCCCTGGAAATCGGTTACTGGATCCATAAAGACTTTACCAACCGCGGATACGCCACCGAAACCAGCGCCGCACTAACCAAAGTGGCCTTTGAAGTCAGCAAAGTACAGCGCGTCGAAATTCACTGCTCGGTTGAAAACGTCCGTTCGGCAGCCGTGCCGCGCAAACTGGGCTTTACGCTCGATGGCACCCTGCGCCAGCGCAGTTTTGCCAACGGCCACATGAGCGACCACATGATCTGGAGCATCATGTCCGAAGAATATCCCGGCAGTCTGGCCGCCCAGTTGGATGTGGCCGCCTACGACGCTGCCAATCGCCGTATTCTATAACCAGGAGGAAATATGAGCCCCACCCACCGCGAACGCATCGAAGCCTGCCTGGATGGCAAAATCATCGACCGGCCGCCAGTTGCCCTGTGGCGGCACTTCCCGGTCGACGACCAGACTCCCGAGAACCTGGCCTCCGCCACCCTGGCCTGGCAGCGCCAGTACGATTGGGACCTGGTCAAAGTCACCCCGGCCTCCTCATACTGTCTCAAAGACTGGGGCGTGGAGGACCGCTGGGAAGGCCACACGGAAGGCACACGGCACTACACTCACCGCATCATCTCCGCGCCAGATGATTGGACCTACCTGCCAATCCTGGATGTCAACGCCCCACACCTGGACGCCCAACTCCGCTGCCTGGCCCTGCTGCGTGAACAACTCGGCCCCGACACCCCCGTCATCCAGACCATTTTTTCGCCGCTCTCCCAGGCTAAAAACCTGGCCGGAGGCGACCGGCTGCTGGCCCACTTACGCCAAAAGCCCGACCTGGTCTGGCGCGGCCTGGAAGCCATTGCCGAAACCACGCGCCGCTTCATTCGCGCCGCCCGCACCCTTGGGCTGATCGATGGCGTCTTTTATGCTGTCCAGCATGCCCAGGCCAACCTGCTCACCAAAGACGAATTTATCGAATTTGGACGCTCCTTCGACTTGCAAACGCTCGAATCGGCGCGCCTGTTGTGGTGCAACATCTTGCATGCCCACGGCGAAAATATTTACTTCAACAGCATCGCTGATTATCCGGTTCACGTTATCAACTGGCACGACCGTGACACCAGCCCCTCCCTGGGCGATGCCATGTCGCGCACCCGCGCAACCTTGTGCGGCGGATTGCGCCGCGAGACAATGGTTTTCGGCACCCCGCAAGACATCCTGGCCGAAGCGCAAGACGCCCTGGCCCAAACCAATGGACTCAAATTCATGCTCGGCACCGGCTGCGTGGTCGATATCATCGCCCCCCACGGCAACCTGATGGCCGCCAGAAAGGCATTCAACCAATAATGCTGCGCGTAATAGCAGGCAAGGCCAAAGGCCGCAAACTCAAAGCCGTCCCCGGCGACACCACCCGCCCGGTGACCGATATGGTCAAGGAGGCGCTCTTCAACATCCTGGGCGGCGAGGTGATCAACTCAAATTGGTGGGACCTGTTCGGTGGCACCGGCGCCATCGGCATTGAAGCCCTCAGCCGCGGAGCAGATTTCATCCGCTTCAGCGACCTGAACCGCATGCCAATCGAAACCATCAAAGACAACGTCACCACTTGCGGCTTTGCCAAACAAGCCGAAATCAAACGTGGCGATGCTTTCGCCATGTTGCGCGCCACCCCCGATCGCGATTTTGATTACATCTACATCGCCCCCCCGCAATACAAAGAAATGTGGTCACAGGCCCTGAGCCTGGTCGATGAGAACCCCAACTGGCTTAAAGAAAATGGTGAAATCATCGTCCAGATCCACCCGCGTGAATACAAAGAGATTGCCCTGCGCAACCTGGAAAAGTTCGAAGAACGCAAATACGGCAGCACCTTGCTGGTTTTTTACCAACGCAAGTCTGAAACAGCCTGATAATTCAACACCCCCAGGAGATAGATATGTTACCCATTTTGAAAGTGATTGCCTGCGTCCTGACCATTGCCACGGGTGGCCTGAGCCTGTTTGCGCCGCTCTCCACCCCCGGATTTACCGGCCTCCAGCCCGTAGGCGGGCGCGGAATCACCGAGATTCGTTCCATCCTCGGCGGACTCTTCATCGCGCTCGGGCTGGCCCCGCTCTTCCTGAAAGGCGACACCTACCGGATGCTTGGCATCGCTTACCTGGGCATTGCCATCGTGCGACTGGTCTCGATCTTCATCGACAAGTCTTCCATCCAATCCAACTGGATCAGCCTGGTCGTTGAAGTTATTTTCGGCGTGATCCTGGTACTTTAGCCGGT
Organism: uncultured Anaerolinea sp.; assembly: GCA_964562145.1. Classification (GTDB taxonomy): domain Bacteria; phylum Chloroflexota; class Anaerolineae; order Anaerolineales; family Villigracilaceae; genus UBA5195. The sequence continues at coordinate 45,680 of CAZLSP010000028.1, forward strand.
CTTAAATCGGCGAAATTACCCCCACCACCGCCAGGAAATGTGCCAGCGCGCCGAGGAGCACAAAAATGTGCCACACCTCGTGAAACCCGAATTTACCCGGCACGAAGTTAAAAATCTTGGTGGCATAGACCACCGCACCCAGGGTGTAAACCACCCCGCCTATCACCAGCCAGGTCAGGGCAAATGGCGTCAGGGCGGTCAGCATTTCACCAATGGCGGCCAAACACAACCAACCCATCAGGACATAAATCCCTGCCGTTAACCAGCGCGGTGCGCCCATGTAAAACATCTTGACCAGGATGCCCACCACGGCAATGCCCCAGACAATTGCCAGCAAACCCCAACGATAGAAACCCGTAAAAGCATTGATACAAATGGGGGTGTAGGTTCCAGCAATCAGCAGGTAAATGGCAGAATGGTCCAGTTTTCGCAGGATGGCGGTCACTTTTGGCCCGGCGTTTACCAGGTGATAGGTGGCGCTGGCCGAAAACAAAGCAATCAGGCTGATACCATACACCAGGACCGAGATCAGTTTTTCGGCCCCACCAGAACCAATTACCAGTAAAACAACCTGTCCTATCAGAGCGGCCACCGCCCCGCCCAGGTGAGTCAATCCGCTGACAGGTTCACGCAATTTTGAAAGCATAAGCATCCTCTTTTTATAAAATGGTTGTAAGCTTAAAGGATGATAGCCTGAAGGCCTGCTTCTTACCTATCAACTGGCTAATAGTCGGCTAACGGTTTGAGTCTTGACGCACCTCCAAAAGGCTGTGATATAATCTCGCCGCTATGCGATACGAAATCTCTGGCAACAACAGCATTCTCTATATTGGTGTGCGTGGCTTTATCTTGGCCCCGGCCTCCTCGAATCGCGCCTGTTGCCCGGAGTAACCCCCCTCGCTTCACCCTTTCCCGCTCATCTCCGCCGCAGGCTTGCCCTGCGGCGCTTTTATTTACCAGGAGTCCTATGATCTCTATCAGTCTTTCCAACGTCACCCTTGTGCTTGGTGCGCGCGCCCTGTTCCGAAACCTTAACTGGGAAGTTCAGCATGACCAGAAGATTGGCCTGATCGGCCCCAACGGCGCGGGGAAATCTTCGCTGTTGAAGCTCATCACCGGGGAGAACAACCCGGAACCCGGCGGAGGCGTGGTAAAAGCCAAAGGGGTCAGCATCGGTTACCTGCCGCAACATCCCGAATTCGATCCGCAAAAAACTGCCTTCCAACTGGCTATGGAAGGCAACCCGCGCATGGCCGAGGTTGAAGCCGAACTGCATAAGGTAGAAGAGAAGATGGGCGACCCGGCAGTCTATGGCAACGAAAAAGCGCTTGCTCGCGCCCTGGATGCACAACACAGGCTCATTGAAGAGTACGAAGCCCTGGGCGGAAGCTCATACCCGGCGCGGGTGCGCGACCTGCTGCGTGGGCTGGGGTTACCCGAATCAGATTTTGACAAACCGGTCAGTGTGCTCAGCGGGGGTCAAAAGAAATTGATCGGGCTGGCACAATTATTGCTGTTGCAGCCTTCGGTCTTGCTACTCGACGAACCCGATAACCACCTCGATATGCCCGCCAAGGTCTACCTGGAGAAATTAATCCTCGAATATCCCGGCGCGGTGGTGGTCATTTCGCACGACCGTTACCTGTTGGATGCCATCGTGACCCACATTGCTGAAGTTGAAGATGGGCGTTTGACCACGTTCACAGGCAATTACACCGAATATATTTTAGACAAGGAACAACGCCTTGCCAAACAGGAGGAGATGTTCCAAATCCAGCAGCGCGCCGTCCGCCGCATGGAAATGGCCCTGAAGCGTTACCAGGTATGGGTACAAGTCAGCGACAAATTTGCCACCCGCATCCATGCCATGGAAGCTCGCATCGCCCGCGTAGACCGCATTGACCGGCCTAGCGAGCGCCGCAAAATGGGGCTGGAATTAAATGGTTGGCGAGGCTCGAACCAGGTCCTGGAGTTGGTAGCGGTGTCCAAGGCCTTTAAAGTGCCTTCGGCAAACCCGGCTGCCCAAAAAGTGGTTTTGGACAACCTTTCCGTGTTGATTCGGCATGGGGAGCGGGTAGGGCTGATTGGCGCAAACGGGGCCGGGAAGTCAGTTTTGTTACGCTTAATCCTGGGGCGTGAAACCCCCGATGCGGGTGAAATTAAAATCGGGCCGAGTGTCAAGGTCGGATATTATGCCCAGGAACACGATACGCTCGACTTTAACCAAACCCTGATCGAGGCGGTGCGGCGCGCCGGGAACATGAGCGAGCCGACAGCGGTGGCGCTACTGATTCGTTACCTGTTTACCTACCAGCAGGCAACCCAGAAAATTGGTACGCTTTCGGGCGGGGAGAGGAGTCGCTTGCAATTCCTGCTATTGGTGCTCTCAGACGCAAATTTCCTCCTGCTTGATGAGCCTACCAACAACATCGACATTGCCTCGGCGGAAGTGCTGGAAAATGCGCTCAACGATTTCAACGGGACGGTACTGGTTATTTCTCACGACCGCTATTTTCTCGACCGAACCGTGAGCCGCATCCTGGAGTTGAAAAACGCCCGTCTGACAGAATATATTGGCGGCTATTCCGACTATGCCGAAAAAACCGGGAAAAACTCTGTTTTGCAAAAGAAAGGCTAAAGTTGCAACTTTTACCAGGGACAGGCATCCAAATCACTAATGCGAGGCAGCCAGTATGAATGAGACCCTGACAAAATTTTTCAAACTTGCCCTTGTCTGCGTGCTGTGCATTGGGCTCATTAGCGGGCTGGTGCTGCTCGTCCAAACCCTGTCACAATAAAAGGAGATTAACTATGAAACTTAACTCGAATGTTGGCACCACCGATCGCATCGTCCGCGCTATTTTGGCCGCCGTCCTGGCCGGGTTGTATTTTACCGGCACCGTTGCCGGAACCATGGGGATTGTGCTGGTTGTTCTCGCCGGTGTGCTCCTGCTGACCAGCGCGATCAGTTTCTGCCCGTTATACCTGCCCTTTGGGCTTTCGACCAAAGGCAAGTAAACCTTTCTAAAACAAAAAAACCGCGCAGCGTGTTAGGCTGCGCGGTTTTTGGTTACAAGTAATCTTAGGTGCCTTCTTCCCAGGAGCCGAGGTACTTGACCTGTTCCGGGGTGAGGGTGTCGATTTTGACGCCCATCGCTTCGAGCTTGAGGCGGGCAATGTTGGCATCGATGTCGGCGGGAACGGAGTAGACCTTCTTTTCGAGGGTGGCAGCGTTCTTGGCCATGTATTCAGCAGAAAGGGCCTGGTTGGCGAAGGACATGTCCATCACCGAGGCGGGGTGACCTTCGGCCGAAGCCAGGTTGATCAGGCGGCCTTCGCCGAGGATGTTGATTTTGCGGCCGTCTTTGGTGGTGTACTGGTCAACAAAGGGACGAACCAGGTTGGGGTCGCCAACCGACTGGGCACGCAGGGCCGGGATATTGATTTCGACATTGAAGTGGCCGGAATTTGCCACAATCGCGCCGTCTTTCATAACTTCGAAGTGGTTGCCGTCAATCACGTTCAGGTCGCCAGTGACGGTGCAGAAGATGTCGCCCAGTTTGGCGGCATCGAGCATCGGCATAACCTGGTAGCCATCCATCACCGCTTCGAGCGCCTTGAGCGGATCGATTTCGGTGACGATGACCTGGGCGCCCATACCACGCGCGCGCGAGGCCAGGCCGCGTCCGCACCAGCCATAACCAGCAACGACAAAGACTTTGCCAGCCAGCAGGACATTGGTGGCACGGATGATGCCGTCAATGGTGGACTGGCCGGTGCCGTAGCGATTATCGAAGAAGTGCTTGGTGAGGGCGTCGTTGACCGCGATGACCGGGAACTTCAAAATCTTATCCTGTTCCATGGCCTTCAAGCGAATGACACCCGTGGTGGTCTCTTCGGTGCCGCCAATCACGCCATCGAGCAGCGCCTGGCGCTCGTCAGCGGTGAGCGACTGGGCCCAGGCCGCCAGGGAGGGCTCGAGGCGGTCAAAGCGGCCCATCTGGATGAAAAAGAGCGACGAAACCAGGTCGGCGCCATCATCCATGGTCATCTGGGGCTTGTGCTCCAGGGCGGCGCGAATGTGTTTGTAGTAAGTAACGTTGTCTTCGCCCTTAATGGCAAAGGTCGGGATTTCATAGACATTGACCAGCGCGGCGGCAACATCATCCTGGGTCGAAAGCGGGTTCGACGCGGTCAGGACGATATCGGCCCCACCCGCCTGAAGCGTGCGCATCAGGTTGGCGGTTTCGGTGGTTACATGTAAACAAGCCGACACACGGATGCCCTTGAGCGGCTTTTCTTTTTCAAAGCGCTCGCGGATGCTGCGCAGGACGGGCATTTCGCGTTCGGCCCATTCGATGCGGCGGCGGCCGCCTTCGGCAAGCTGAATATCTTTAATATCGTGAGTGCTCATGCTTTCTCCATTTTGGTTTATAACGTTTTTTGATTGCGTGACCGGCGGTAAATTAGCCCCGAATCACTCATTTTCCCAGTAGTTGGTCAAGTTTACCACTATCGTCATAATGTTTGCGGAATCTGGCAACAAATTGCTCACGCGTGTAATAGTGGTTCTGGGTCCCGCTTTGTTCAAGGACGTATACCGCCGCCAGTGAGCCGACCTGTCCGCACAAGGTCCAATCCCAGCCATGCGAATAGGCCGCCAGGAAACCTCCCCGGAAGGCATCCCCCACACCGGTGGGGTCAACAATCCGTTCTTCGGGGACAACCGGGACGACAACTTCCTTGCCCTCGGCATAAATCACCGCGCCTTCGGCGCCTTTGGTGATGACGATGATATCGACATGTTTGAGCATCTGGTCGAGGCTCATGCCAGTTTTCTTGGAAATCAGGCCAAACTCATAATCATTGCAAAACAGGAAGTGCGCGCCTTCCATATCTTCGGCCAGTTCTGCACCTTCGAGACGCAGCACCTGTTGTGAAGGGTCGAACAGGTACGGAATTCCCAGCGCGCGGCATTCGGCGGCATGTTTGCGCATGGCGGCCGGGTCGGTAGGTGAAATCACCACCAGGTCGGGCCGCTTCTCAATTTCCTTAACGGAAAGGGTTGCAGCGTCGGCCATCGCCCCAGGGTAGAAGGAAGCAATCTGGGCGTTGACTTTGTCTGTAGTGGCGAAGAAGGAGGCGGTGAACTTTCCAGGCACGACCCTGGCCCAACCCGTATCGACGCCCTGGGCTTCGAGCCAGGTGCGGTAATCGCCAAAATCCTCGCCCACGGTGGCAAACAAACGCGGCCGTTCGCCGAGCAAGGCCAGGGTGTAGGCAATATTCGGGGCAATCCCACCGCGCTGACGAGTCATGCTATCCACCAGGAAGGATAAACTGATATTTTTAAGACGTTCGGGGAGGATTTGTTCGTGAAAGTGACCGGGAAAGGTCATCAGGTAATCGTATGCAACAGAACCAGAGAGGAGAATGTCCATGCGTTTCGAATCTCAACTTTCGTGGATATAGAAAGTGGAAAGTAGCGTTTGAACCCGCTTTCTACTTTCCACGCACAATCTTTGCCAGGTTGACTTCAAAGGGGGGATACACTACGCCGTTTTCGGTCACAATACCGCTAATCAGGCGGTTGGGCGTCACATCAAAGGCCGGGTTGCGGGCTTTTGCGCCCTTCGGGGTCACCCGTTCCCCCGCCAACTGGATGTTCAATACTTCATCGCCGCCGCGCTCTTCGATCGGGATCAGGCCGCCGTGAGCCAACGACAAATCAACCGTCGAGGTGGGCACCACCGAATAAGCGGGAATTCCGTTATCTTTGGCGGCCAGCGCCAGCATGTAGGTGCCAATTTTGTTGGCGACATCGCCATTGGCTGTCACGCGATCGGCGCCAAAGAAAACTTTTTGCACTTTGCCCGCGCGCATGAAATAGCCGCTCATGTTATCGCTGATAATTTCGTAGGGAATGCCGTACTGTTCCAATTCCCAGGCCGTCAGGCGCGCACCCTGCAAACGCGGGCGAGTTTCATCGACCAGGACATGGATTTTTTTGCCCTGCTCCCAGGCCGTGCGGATTACCCCCAACGCGGTACCCCAATCAACTGTAGCGAGCGC
>CAZLSP010000029.1:0-51719 GCA_964562145.1 uncultured Anaerolinea sp.
CATTGGCGCCTTTGCCGGTGGGCTGTTTGTCGGGCACCTGAGCTCGAGTGGTTCGTTCAATCTCCCCTTTGTTAACATGCCTGCCGTGCCGGGTGTCGGTGCGCCTTCAGGCGGCGCAACCCCCGCCGAATACGAGACCCTGTTTGCGCCTTTTTGGGAAGCCTGGCAGTTGGTCCACGACCAGTATGTTGACCAGCCCGTAGACGATACCAAGCTGATGCAAGGCGCCATCCGTGGCATGCTCGAAGCCCTGGGTGATGAGCACACTTCGTACATGGACCCGCAACAGTTCAAAGACGCCAACGCCGGTATTTCTGGGAACTATGAAGGCATTGGCGCCTATGTAGACTCGACCGGTGATTACCTGACCATCATCAGCCCAATCAAGGGTTCGCCCGCCGAAGGGGCAGGCCTGCGCGCCGGGGATAAGATCGTCGCCATCGACGGGGAAGACATGACCGGCATCGACCCCGAGCTGGTTCGTCAGCGCGTGCTCGGCCCGGCCGGGAGCACGGTCAAACTCTCCATCCTGCGCGAAGGCGACGAAAAGCCCTTCGAGGTAGAGATTACCCGCGCCCAGATCAACATTGCCAGCGTTGAGTATGAGATGAAGGGTGATATCGCCTATGTAAAACTCAACACGTTTGGTGAAACCACCACTGAAGAGCTAAAGACCGCCCTCAAAGAATTGATGGCCCAAAACCCCAAAGGCCTCATCCTTGACCTGCGCAACAACGGCGGCGGGTACCTGCGCACAGCCATCGAAGTATCGTCGCAGTTTGTCAAAGAAGGCGTCATCGTCACCGAAAAATACGGCGACGGCAAAGAAGACAAATACTCCGCAGAAAAAGGCGGGCTGGCGCTGGATATCCCGATGGTGGTGCTGGTCAACGAAGGCTCGGCTTCGGCTTCTGAGATTGTTGCCGGGGCGCTGCAAGACTACGCTCGCGCCCAGCTGGTAGGCGTAACCACTTACGGCAAAGGTTCGGTGCAAATTTGGACGCCACTGGCCAATGAGCAAGGCGCGGTACGCGTCACCATTGCCAAGTGGCTGACCCCCACCGGGCGCACCATCCACAAAGTGGGCCTGACGCCCGACGTGGTCGTAGAAATGACCCAGGAAGACTTCGACGCCCAGCGCGACCCGCAATTAGACAAAGCCATTGAGTTATTGAGTAAATAAGCCGACCATTTTTACAAAATTTAGATGCGACATTTACAAACTTTAGACGTAGACCCACTATACTGACAGATACGGAGGCAAACCATGCTTTTTGACATCAACTACCTGATTTACATGATCCCTGCCTTCATTTTGATGGCCCTCACGTCATGGTACGTGCGCTCGGCCTACAGCAAATGGAGCCAGGTTCGCGCAATGAGCGGTATGACCGGCGCAGAAGCCGCCAAACGTCTCATTGCCAACAGCGGATTGTACGGCGTGCGCATTGAGGGCATCGCCGGTGAAATGACCGACCACTACGACCCACGCGACAAGGTGTTGCGCCTGTCTTACGATGTCGCCAATCGCCCTTCAGTGGCTTCGCTAGCCATCGCCGCGCATGAACTCGGCCACGCCATGCAAGACGCCGAAGACTACTTCCCGCTGCGCTTGCGCTCGGCGCTCGTCCCGGTGGTCAACATCGGCTCGAACCTGGGCTGGATCCTGATTATGATTGGCCTGTTCATCGGCGCCACCGGAATTGCCTGGCTGGGTGTCATCGCCTTTGCCGCGGGCGCGGTCTTTGCCCTGGCCACCTTGCCGGTAGAATTCGATGCTTCGGCGCGCGCCAAACGTTTACTGGCCGATGCCGGGATCATCTATAGCGAAGAAGAAAAAAGCGGCGTCAATGCGGTACTCAATGCAGCCGCGCTCACATACGTCGCCGCCCTGGTCACCGCCGTACTGCAGCTGTTTTATTACGTCGGTCTGGTCGGCGGGCGCTCACGCGACTAATTTGTAACGAACCCGAAACCAAGAGCGACCCTCCCGGGCAAGACCCGCAGGGTCGCTCTTGTTATAATGGGCCTGGGGTGACTATGACAGACCCGCTCTCCTTAAGCTATATCGTCGAAGGCGAAATCGGCCACCCGACCTTGCTCGTCCACGACCTGCACGCATCCTTGCACGATTGGGATACGTTAATTCCGTCGTTGGTGGTCAGCGGGCATCACGTTTTTGCCTGCGACCTGCTGGGGCATGGGCAAAGCCCACACCTGAATGACCCACGCCAGAATTATGCCCAGATGCATGTCACCGCCTTCCGGCGCTGGGTCGATAGCCTGGAATTGGAACGCGCGCCCATCCTCATTGGTCACGGCTTTGGCGCGTACCTTAGCCTGCGCTATGCGCTCGGCCACCCCTACCGCGTCTTTCGCCTGATCTTGATTAACCCGCTGCTCTTGCCAGACCAATATCCGCTGCTGGTACAACAAATCTTCCGCTATCGCCAACTGGCAAAACTGGCCTGGGAATACCTGCCCGAGTGGACCACCCGCACTGTGTTGGGCCTGCCCAAAGAAGGCGACCTCCAACTTCGACAAAGGGTATGGGCCAGCTTCTTGAAAGCCTCCTCTTACAACTTACAAATCCCGCTCACCATCGCCGACCTGACCCCCGACCTGTACACACTGCCCACCCGCAGCCTGTTCATCTGCGGAGAAGACGACCCGCTGACCGACATGTCGATCCTGCCCTCGTTGCTGGAGGATGTGCCCGATAATGTTTCTGTCTTCCTGCCCGGCGTGGGCCACCGCCCGCATCTCGAAGCGCCACACGAAACCAGCAAACTCATCAGCAAGTTCCTGCTTGGGCTATAATTCGCGCCAGCGCGATGAAGCCAAAACACCCCTTCGCCCCTCCCAAAAAGCCGCAAGGACAAATCACTCGCGGCAAGACCGCCCGCAACCGCCTGCGCCAGGTGGATCATTTCATGCTGCTCTATGAACCCGGCCTGTTAACTCGTAGCGACGGGGAGTTTGAAAACGCCCTTTTTGTAGACCTCGGCTACGGGGCCGAAGCCATTACCACACTGGAATCGGCGCAACGTTTCCGGCGGCTGAATCCGGGCCTGCCGGTGCTCGGCATCGAAATCGACCCGGAGCGGGTGGCCGCCGCCCTGCCCTTCGCCGATGACCGCACCTTTTTCCGGCTGGGAGGTTTCAACTTGCCGCTGCAACCCGGCGAGACGGTGCGCGCCATGCGCGCCTTCAATGTCCTGCGCCAGTACGAAGAAAACGAAGTGCGCCCAGCCTGGGAGCAGATGGCGCGCTATGTGTTACCCGGCGGGCTGCTGTTGGAGGGCACATCTAACCCCACCGGGGCCATTTGGGCCAGCAATGTCTTACGGCGCAGCGTAAATGGCTGGGAACGCGAAGCCCTGGCCTTCTTCACCAACTTTCACCTGGGCTTTGACCCTGAGCTCTTCCAAACAATCCTCCCCAAAAATTACATCCACCGTGTCATCCCAGGCGAGCCGATTGGCGATTTTTTTACCGCCTGGAAAACCGCCTGGGCCGAAACCCGCCCCATGCAAAACTGGGGCCTGCGCCAGTGGTTTGTGGCCGCGGCCGAGGGGCTGGCGCGGCGCGGCTACCGCATCAACCTGCGGCGCAAATGGCTCTCAAGAGGCTGGATGATCTGGGAAATGCCAGAGTAATATTTGTCTTACAAAGGGAGGAGTTTTGTACGCATTAGTTCATGACGCATAACACTAGCCGCATTTTTCCGAAAGCGACATAATAGAGAATGCAGAGCAATCTGCTAATTTTTGTCCGACTTCTCAAAAAGGAGAATGCGAATGCCCGCAAAAGGTTGGATTGAAGTATCTGACCAATATTGTAAAGGCTGTGAACTGTGTATAAGTTCCTGCCCCCAGGAGGTGATCGAACTCGATATGAGTCGCCTCACCCCGAAGGGCTACCACCCCGCCCATCTATTCAAAGATGGCTGCACCGGATGCGCAATTTGTGCACTCGTATGTCCGGATGCAGCCATTACTGTTTATAGGGAAGTCGTCAAGACGGCCCCGATGGGAGTATAGGAGGGAAAATGGCGCGAGAATTGATTAAGGGAAATGTCGCTATGGCCGAGGCCGCTGTGCGCGCCGGTCTCGAAGCCTATTTTGGGTACCCCATCACCCCGCAGACGGAAATCCTCGAACACCTGGCACGCCGCCTGCCCGAGTTGGGACGCTCCTTTGTACAGGCCGAAAGTGAAGTGGCCGCCATCAACATGGTTTATGGCGCAGCCTGCACCGGTGTGCGTGTCATGTCCTCCTCATCCAGCCCCGGTTTCTCGCTGATGATGGAAGGCATTTCTTATATTGCCGGGACCGAAGTCCCGGTGGTCCTCATCAACGTCATGCGCGGTGGCCCCGGCCTGGGCAACATTGCCCCGGCGCAAGGAGACTACTTCCAGGCCGTCTACGGCGGCGGGCATGGCGACTATAAAGCCATTGTGCTGGCCCCCTCCACCGTGCAAGAAGCCATCGACTTAACGGTATTGTCCTTCGACCTGGCTGAAAAATATCGCTCGATTGTGATGGTGCTCGCCGATGGCAGCCTGGGCCAAATGATGGAACCGGCCGAACTGCCAGAGATGAAAGCGCCGACCCGCAAAAATTGGGACTGGGCCGTGACAGGCGCTAAAGACCGCCCGCGCCGCTTGCTGTCCTCCATCTACCTCGAGGCGCATGATGAAGAAAAAACCAACCTGCGCCTGCTGCGACGCTGGATGGAAATTGAACAAAACGAAATCCGCTTCAAAGAATATTATCTCGACGATGCCGAATTTGCCATTGTCGGGTTTGGTACAGCGGGCCGCGTGGCGCTTTCGGCGGTACGGACAGCCCGTCAGATGGGTATCAAGGTTGGGTTGTTGCGGCCGGTAACGGTCAGCCCGTTCCCCTTCAAAGCAGTGGAAGAACTCTCAAAACGGGTTCAAGGCCTGCTGGTGGTGGAAATGAACATGGGCCAGATGCTAAACGATGTCCAGTTAGCGGTAAAAGGCCGCGTGCCGGTGGAGTTTTATGGTCGCCCCGGTGGCGTGGTCCCATTTGCTGATGAAATCCTGGCTGAAATCAAACGCATGACGACCTCCAAGCTGAGTGTGGATGCTGACCCGCGCGCCGATTGGCTGGAACGCATGACCGCGGCCATCAAATAGAGGTGAAAAATGCTTACTGCTGACCTTGAAATTGTAAAACCCGAAAACCAGGTTTACTGCCGCCCGCGTTCTTTTACCGACTTTTCGACTCATTACTGCCCCGGTTGTACGCACGGTGTCGCCCACCGTCTGGTGGCCGAAACCCTGGATGAAATGCGTGTTCAGGAACGAACGATTGGTGTGGCCCCGGTGGGCTGCTCGGTGTTCGCCTATAACTATTTTGATGTCGACTTTGTGGAAGCGGCGCACGGCCGCGCCCCGGCCATGGCTACCGGCATCAAACGGGTGCTGCCCGACCGGGTGGTGTTCACTTACCAAGGTGACGGCGACCTGGCCTCCATTGGGATGGCCGAAATTATGCATGCGGCCGGACGCGGCGAAAACATCACCGTGATTTTTATCAACAACGCCATTTACGGTATGACCGGCGGCCAGATGGCCCCCACCTCGCTCCCTGGTCAAAAGACGACCTCCTCGCCCCTGGGGCGTGATGTGGAACTGCAAGGCTATCCGCTGCGCATGTCTGAAATGATTGCCAAGATGGACGGTGCCGGCTATGTGGTGCGCCGCAGCCTGCACGATCCGGCCAACATCCGCAAAGCCAAGAAAGCCATTCGCACTGCCTTTGAAACCCAGGTGCGCGGGCTGGGCTTCTCAATGGTCGAACTGCTCTCTACTTGCCCAACCAACTGGGGCATTAACCCGGTCGATTCGCTCAAGTGGGTGCAAGACCACATGGTTCCCGTCTACCCCATCGGTGACTTCAAGGTGTCATCGGCGGTGGGAGATTTACGCTTTTAGAGGAGCAACTATGCAAAAAGAGATTATCATCGCCGGGTTTGGCGGCCAGGGCGTGTTGTTTGCGGGTCAGGTTGTGGCTTATGCGGCCATGGATTCGGGCAAGGAAGTAACCTGGATTCCCTCCTACGGCCCCGAAATGCGCGGCGGCACGGCCAACTGTACCGTGGTGATCGCCGACGAAGAGATTGGTTCGCCGCTGGTTCAGTATCCGCCCTACGCAGTGGCGTTAAACTTGCCTTCGTATGACAAATACGAACCGGTTATGCGTACCGGCGGCGTATTGGTGGTCAACCAGTCGATGGTGGATCGCGGCCCCAAGCGCAGCGATATCACCACCATAATGGTTCCGGCCAATGAAATTGCCGAAGAAATAGGCGATAAGAAACTGACCAACATGGTTGTGGTGGGGGCGCTGGTCGCTACCATGCCCGAATTGACGCTCGAAGCGGTGGAAGCGGCGCTAAAAGGACACCTGCCCGCGCGCCACCAGCACCTGCTGCCCAAAAACTTCCAGGCTTTGCAACGCGGCTACGAAGTTGCCAGGGAACAAATGGTGGCTGCATAAAGAGTGGAGAGTGGAAGCCCGCCGTAACTGGCGGGCTTTTTTCTTGCGCCTTTTCCGTTTTGGGTCTTTTGTGCTATCATTTTTCCATGCCCAAGACCCAGTCGAAGACCATCCCGCGCGTTTTTGAGCTGCCTGAGACCGCACTCGAACCACAGTACCGGGTCATCATCCATAACGATGACGTCACCCCAATGGATTTTGTCGTGCATGTGCTGGAGCGAATTTTCTTTATAAGCGGGCCAGAGGCGGTTGAGATCATGTATACGGCCCATCTCAAGGGTCTGGCCTACGTCCAAACCCTGCCTAAGACCGAGGCGCAAAGCCGCATCGCCAAAGCGCACTTTGCCGCCGGGCTAGAAGGATATCCGTTGCTGTTTACGCTCGAGCCTGAATAAAATCTCCCCACGAGGCAGTCATGAAATTTGAAAATGTTCACGGGGTCAACCTCCCCAAAATTGGCTTTGGATGCTGGACGATTGGCGGCGAAAGCAGCCCCAACCCGGCAGAAGATGCCCGCTCGCTGGCTGCGCTGCACTCAGCGCTAGATTTGGGCTACACCCACTTTGACACTGCCGAATATTACGCCGCCGGTCATTCAGAAGAGTTGCTAGGGCGCGCCATTCGCGAAGCAGGCCTCCAGCGAGAAGTGGTTTTCATCACCTCCAAAGTCAGCCCGGAACACCTGGCTTATGCAGATGTGCTGCACAGTTGCGAAAACAGTCTGCGCCGATTGGGAATGGAATACCTCGATCTATATTTGATCCACTGGCCGGGGCGCAATATGAACCTGCCCGAAACCTTTCGCGCCTTAAACCAGTTGGTGCGCGAGGGCAAAGTCAGGCATTTAGGCGTCAGCAACTTCAACCTGAAACTGCTCAAACAATCGCAGGCCCTTTCTGAAACGCCTTTACTCACCAACCAGGTCCCTTACAGCATTCCGGACCGGTCTTATGTAGACAATGGCGTGCTGGCCTATTGCCAGGCCAACGACATCCTGGTCACGGCTTATTCACCCGTAAAGAGTCGCTTCTTCAAAGGACAAAAGCTGAAGGACTTTGCCCAATCGCGAGGGGTGACACCCTTCCAGGTGGGGCTGGCCTGGCTGGTGCAGCAACCACGCGTCATCACCATCCCCACATCCTTCAATCCCCAGCACCAGGCCGAAAACCTGGCGGCGCTCAACCTGGCCCTGACCAGCGACGAAATGACACTCCTGACACACCTGGTATAACCTGCTATGTCCGAAATCCTGCCGCCGAAACGAAGTTCTGCCAAAACGGGTCTTAACATCGCCGACCTGGGAGACGCCTCTGCCGAAGAAGTCAGCCTGGTGCGCCTGTTACTACGCAACGAAGGCGCTACCACCGCTGAATTATGGGCCAGGCTTCAGGAGCGTCCCGCCAACAAACAGATGAGCCGCGAGGTCTTCGAAACGACCCTGCAAAAACTGATCGATGCCAAATGGGTCTGGAAAACCGGCACAGGCGAGACCGCCACCTTTAGCACCCGCCTGCAAAAACGTATCAGCCGGGTGCGCGCCGTGGCCCAGCTAAACGCCCAGCCATCGGCAGCCTTTAATCAGATGTGGGACTTGCTCGACCAGCGCGCCAAAATAGAGCAAGATGCCGCGGCCGAAACACGCACCACCCAACCAGCCGCGTTCACCCGGCTCCAAAACTGGGCCGCCGGGCTGGGAAGTGAACGCCAGGTACTGCTCCTGCTGGTCTTCATCTCAGCCGCCAGCTCATTCTCGGCCTCCACCCTCGAAGTGACCGGCGTCTCCGGCTTTGTCGAAACTGTTGGCGCGCCCAACCTGCCCTGGCTGCAAATTGCCGAAATGCTGCTCGGGCTGGCAACTTCCGCCGTCTACATCCAATATGCCGACCGCTTCCCGCGCGTGCACCTGATGAAATGGATTTTGGGCGGGCTGGTCGTCACCTACCTGCTAATCACCGGTTTGTTCCTGCTCAGCCCCATGTTCGGTGGCCTCACCAGCATACTTTACCCGCTGGTCTACCTGCTACGCTCACAACAGATTATCCTGTTCCCAATCGCCTTCTGGAACCTGGCCAATAGCCTGTATTCCATGGTCGAAGCGCGGCGCGTTTTCCCCACCCTGGCGGCAGGCGGAACCATCGGCGGGCTGCTGGGCTACGTCATGTTCGCCGAGCTCTTTGCCGGTATCGCCCTGTTCGATGGCGGGGATGCCCCGTTGTTGCTGGGCCTGAATGCCGGGCTGTATCTGCTGGCGCTGCTCTTCACCCAATTCATCCTCCGCGAACCCGCCATCGACGAAACCCCACCCGAACCACAGGGCATCTTTGCCAGCATCCGCGCCGGGCTGCAAAACATTCACGAAGTGCCGCTCTTCCGCAACCTGGCCCTGGTGGTTATGTTTGTCCGCATCACCTTTTGCCTGTTTATTTATCACAACCTCGTTTCCCTCAACGAAGTCGGCGACAGCTTTTCTAACCTGTACAGTCTCTTTGGCATCGCCTCGGCCCTGCTGCCGCTCATCTTACAATGGCAGGTTGTGCCGCGCTTCTCCAACAAAGTCTCCACCCGCACCGCCTTCATCGTGCTGCCCGTCACCCTGGCGCTGTCCATCAGCGTCATCAGCCTGCTGCCAGGCGCGCTGCCGGTGGCCATTGGGCTGCTGATTTCCGGCTCGGTGGCCTCCAGTTGGGATTTCCCCATCTTTAATACCATGCAAAGCCTGATCCCCGAAGAACGCCGCGCCCAGGTCAGCACGCTCTTAAACAACTACTCCTTTGCGGTAGGACAAATTAGCGGAAGCCTGCTCCTGCTGGCCGTCCTGGTCCTGGCTCCATTGTTTAAACTCCCCGAAAAGTGGATCTATCTCCCCGCCGCCTTTCTCGCCGCGCTAGGGGCCATTGTCGCCGCCCTAATGGTGCGCCGCACCTACACCGACTCCATGCTCTCCTGGCGCATCGCCCGCCGACAACGCTCGTCCAGCGTGCTCGACAAACTCGATTTTTAAAGAACCGCCCTCGCATTAAAATCAAAAAAAGTGGAAAGTGGCCCCTGGGAGCCACTTTCCACTTTTCAAACCCGTTACTCTTTCCGTTTTTCGCGCATCTTTTGCGCTTTCACCTGCAACTGCTGGAAATAATCGCTTTCGGTGATTTCTTCCACCTGCCGGTTTTGCTTGCCCATATCAATCTCAATGCGCAATTTGTTAATCTCCTGGCGCAAACTCTCCTCGCGAATATACGCCGAAAGCGCTGCCGAAGTAATCAGCCCCAGCGAGTCAATCACTTCGTCCTCAGCAAAGGGGATCACTGCGCCGGTTTCGTTGTCGTGCGCATTGATAAGCTGCAAAACACCAATCACCCGGTCATCGGTATCTTTCAACGGCACAGTCAAAAACGACTGTGAGTGATACCCGGTGCGCGCATCAAAGGCACGCGTTCCCGAAAGGTCGAAACGGGTGTCTTCCTGGTAGGCATCCTTCAGCATCACCGATTTTCCGTTAAGGGCCACATACGAGGCCAGGTGATGATGATTGGGCGAGCCATCTGGCTGATATAACGGGACTTCGGGAAAAGCCGGGGGAATTCCGGTGGTCCCGCCAAAGAACAGTTTCAGCGTTTCGTTGCGTAAAATCATAAAACGCAAGGTATGTTGTTCCGTCAGCAGGTATAAAGACCCGGCATCGGCGCGCGTGATTTTTTGCGCTTCGACTACAATGGTTTCGAGCAGCCGGTTGAAGTCTTTCTCCACTGAAAGCGAAACACCCATCGGGATAATCACACGCAGCAGTTTCAACCGTCGGTCGCGGGCGGTAACTTCACGCGCCATACCATCAAAAACACGCCCCAATTTGCCCAGTTCATCCTTGCGCGTCACAACTTCGTTCAATACATCGCTGTGATAGTTACCACCGGCCACCTGTTCCGCAGCCTGCTGGAAACGTCCCAACGGCCGGGTGATGTAGAGCGAAAACAAAAGCGAAACCAGCGCACCTACCAGCAAAATCCCGGCCGAAGCCACCACCGCATCCAGCGTATACCTTCTCACCACAGCATCCAGCCGGTCGGTAGGCAGGTAGACCATGACAGCGCCAGAAGCCGGTGTGTTTTCATCTGTTCCATGAATGGGTTCAATAAATTTGAACGAGCTGCCTTCTAAATAATCCTGCGCCGCATTGTTTTTTACCGCCTGCTGCAAGTTGGTTACATCTTGGGTGCTCAACACATCGGGCAAGCCCTCACCGGCCTGGTAAACGACTGTCTCCACCCCGGCATTGACTACCCGGATGGCGCGAATATCGCCACTGGCGACCAGTTCCTGGCTCAAACGGTCGAGGCTGACCCGCTCACGCAACGCGGCCAGGATTGAGGCTTCGTAACCCACCTGGACGATGCGCGGCCGGTCTACCCCGCCCACGCCCACATACTTAAAGATTTTCCCATCAAAGTCACGGCGCTGGGCAGGCTGAATGACAACTTTCTCTTCGCCGGTGATTAATTTGAAAAAGATGGCCGATTGGGGGTTTTTGTTCGGGTCCGGCTCAAACGCAAAATCGATCTCTGTCGCGTTGCGCAGGTAGGCCCGGCCATTCTCATCAGTGATCCAGAACTCGCTTAAGGTCGTGCTGGCAACAATCTCCTTTAAGCGCTCGTTGATCTGTTCCGAGGTCCACCCGGCGGCCTCGCCAGCAGCCACAAAATGCGCGGCAATGGTCGCATCGATGACCATTTGCTCTGCCAGGACATCTTCCATCTCTTCAGGAAAACTGCGCACAATGAAAGCAGTGCGCGCCAGCATACGCGCCAGAACCCGCCCGGCTTCGGCTTGCTCATCGAGCATGGCTTGCCGGGCGTTGTTCATCAAAAATGAAGCCGTGATGAGCTGCGCCCCCGCCAGCAGCAAGCTGACGAAAACGATCATGCGCACACGAAAAGTCATAGGATTCTACAGTGCCAGAACCTTCTCCACCAGTTGACGGTAGAGACGGCTGACGTTATGGTCAGGGTATTTAAGGGCAAACACGCCCGAGCTGGCCAGCGCCATCATTTCATCAGAATGTGGAATGACAGCCGCCACCGGGGTCTTATAAGTATCTTCAACGCGAGCTTTCACCTTGCCCGCATCGAAAACTTGCGGCAATTTGTTAACCAGCAGCATCAGGTTTTCGACACCCAGGCGGCGCGCCAATTCCAGGGTGACACCCGTTCCCAGGTAATCTTGCTGGTCAGGACGCAGGACGATAATGACCGCATCGGAGATGGCAATTGAAAGCAGGGTTTCTTCGTTAACGCCTGGATGGGTATCGATGACCAAGGCGTCGAGATTTAGTTTCTTAATCAGCGCCCGAAACCCTTCGTTGAGCAATTCCGGGTCATAGCCTTCGCGCAGGATGCGGGTAATTTCACCCGGCTTGATGCTCGAAGGAATCAGGTAGACCTTGCCCGGTACCGCCACTCCCAGGTTGGGAGTAACATCATGAGCGGTCTCTTCAATATCGCATTTACCCCACAGGTAATCGTTAAGCGAATGGGTGAAGCGTGATTCTTCCAACCCAAAAATGACATGGATACCCGGCGAAAGAATGTCGGTATCCACCACCCCAACCCGCTTGCCCATCGAGGCCATAATAGAAGCCAGATTGGCCGATGTGTTCGATTTACCCGTGCCCCCACGAAAAGAGTGAACAGAAATAACTTTCGACATTCGCACTATCCTTTAAGGAGACAGCCACCGAAGTGGCTGCCTCCTGTCACAACAATCTTATTCGCCGCGCAACAGGGTCAACATTCTTTCAAGCATTTCGGCCCGGTAGTCAATGGCCGCCTGAACGTTTTCCTGGTGCATCTCATTGATCATGCTATCTACCGCCAGGTCGCCATCGGGACCTTTGCGCATCGGCAGGATCGATTCGCTGTCGCCATCGAGCTTGATGATCGTGCGGGCAGCCATTTTCGGCTCGGCCGAGGAGCCCATTTCCACATAGCGGGTTTCCACGGTCATCGTAGCGGCATCTGCGACATATTTGGCAATCGCATCGGCAGCGCTTTTAAGTGCTTCCTTGAGTTCGGGACTGGTAGCCATACGGTATTCCTCCTGGAATTAAGAAATGGATTGAAGTTCTTTAACTTGCGCGATGATTTTCATCACATATTGAAAAACTGCCGGAAGCGCCAACACGGCCCCACCGGGGGTTGCCATCAGGGCTGCCACCTTGGCCGCGCCGCTCGTGACCGTAGAAAACAGGCGCAGTTTAAGGTTGCGGGTTTGTGCGGCAATACGCAACGTGCTTTGGTGCAGAGCAGCCTGTTCATCGGTTACACCGGCGCTCCACCAGGTTTGCGCATCACCACTCCAGTCTATCATGGTGCGCCCGACCAGGCGGCCATCCACCTGGGTTTCTACCCAGATAAAATGCAGGACTTCGCGATTGACCTGTTCAACCAGCGCATCCAACCGCGACTTGGCCTCTGCCAGCGCCCCGCTGAATTCTTCGCTCATCCCAAACGACACCACGTCGGATACAACCCCGCGCACCCCGGCCGAATCGGCTTCGGCCAGGTCGGCCAGCAACTCAGACTCGAGGGCGGGTTCGCTTTCGTAGGTGGAGACAGAGAATGAAACGGCCTCACCAGCCGGGGCGGCTGAGGCTTGCTGGGTGCGGCTGACAAGCCCGTCGAGGCGGCCGGGGACATCGTCGAGGGCGGCGTTCATTTGCCTGAAACGGATTTCGCTCTCAGCCAGGGCATTCTTCGAAGCCTCGGGGTTGGCGGGCAGGTTGGCGCGATAGACCTGTATTTCCGGCTCAGGGGAGTCGCTTTCCTCCCCAATCCCAAAGTGAACCACTTCGGGGCGCGGGGAGGCACTCCACATGCCGAGCGGGTCCGTTGTCGATGTCTCAAAAATAGGCATAAGGGCCTGCATTCCAGCGGGGCGCAGCGCAAACCACGCCCCGCCGAGGATGGGTTATTTAACCAGGTTGACGATGCTGGAGGCCGCAGAAACGACGGTTTTCATCAGTTCGGCGCGGTTGGCCTGGGCCGATTTAACCATGTCGAGGTGGATGTTCCAGATGGCCGTATCCACTTCGCCGTCTTTTTCGGGAACGCAGACGACGGTATCGCCATCCATGCTGATTTTGGTCATGGCACGCAGGCGGGCGCCGCTGTTTTTGATATCTTTGAGATCGACGCTGCTGAGGTCTTCGGCCACATAGGTGGTGACTTCGAGGCTGCCAGCATCTTCGAGGGCTTTGCTGAGGGTTTCGCCCAGTTTATCGACAAATTTCTTGAGCGATTCGTTGAAGGAACCGCCGGTTGCGGAGGCTGCACCTTCGGCCGCCGGGGCTTCTTCCTTTTTGAACAGGTCGCCGATGCCAAAGTTGGCACCCGGGCCGCCGGTTGCGGCCTGTGCGGCCGGGGTGCGGTCTTCAATATCAGGCTGGAAACTGACCGCCGAGCCTTTGACACTGACCGGGTATTCAGAAACAATGGCGCTGACCTTCTGGCGTTCGGCCGGGGCGGTGGCTTTTTCGCTTACGGCCAGGCGCACGGCCGGGTCGCCGATGAAGGCGTAGTTGCGGGCATCGTTGTTCGAGGTCCACATCCCGGCAATTTTGACATCGTCCTGGTTATCGGGCGTGGTCTGGTCGAGTTCTTCGGTGAGCATGGTAGAAATTTCGGCATAGCGCTCGTTGAAGTACTCGGTGGCGGCCCCGGCAGGTTTGCCGTTGAGCAGGGCTTCGAGGGTCGATTCGAAGGATTTGATGTCGGCGGCCTGCCCATCCCACACAATGGAGGAGCCCCAGGCGCGTTCTACGTGGGCAAAGACGCCCAATGCGCCGCCCTTCGGGTGCGAAAGCAGCTTGAGCGGCAGCTGCGAGATAAAGGCATACGGGGCAATGTCTTTTTGCGCGCCAAAGGCCTGGCGGTAGAAGTTATCGAGTTTTGGGATACCGCCGCCATAACAGGCAAAGACAAACGCTATCATGCCAAAGACATCGGCGTCAGAGGCGATGTCGTCGGCTGAGAAGTACATCGAATCGGTGACGGGCACGCGGGCTTTGGGGCCGGGCCAATCCTGGGTCAGGATGGCACCGGTGTGTTTGAGCAGGCGCGGGTCGCCCATCTTAAAGTTCATGCCGTGGCTGGCTGTAAAGAGCAAGGCGGGGGTGTCTTTACCACCCATGTAATTGCCCAGGTTGGATTTGAGCGCTTTTTCGGGAGCGACCACGTCCACGCCCCAATCTTTGTAGCTGCCTTTAACATGTGCGGCCAGCGGCTGAATCAGCTGTGCGGCGCTCATTTGGGTGGCTTTGTCGTCAGGGTTGCCGACACCAAAGAAAGCGGCTTTTTTGGCGCGGGTGATCTTGCCGGTTTCGGCCGCCACCACGCTTTGGGCATACTGGTAATAATCTTCGAGTTTGTCAAAGTAGATGCGGCCAACGCCATACTGCACATCAAGCTGGTACTGGTAGGTGTACGGGATGGTTTCCGGGGAGCCAGCAATCATCAGGTAATAGGGCACACCAGTGGCCGGGTCGGCCGGGCCAGGACCCCGCCCAAAGCGTTTGAGGAAATCGTTCTTGCTTTCACCGTTTTTATAGCCGTCGTCCCCGGCAAATTCACGATAAAAACCGGGGTCGTTTTTGGAGGCTTGTTCGCGGCGCAGGTCGAGCAAGGGTTTAAGCGCTTCTTTGATGGCGTCTAATGACTTTTGCGGCAGGCTGGCCGGGAAGATGACGCCCCAACCGGTTTCGTCTAGCTTGGTCTGGTCGATGCCTTCGGCCACGCCAAAATGGCTTTCTTTCTGGGCGTCGAGCGCCTTACGCATACGGGCATCTTTCAGGTCTTCGGGGGTCAGCTTCTGCCCACGCGCCACTTTGGCGATCATATCGGTGGTAATGGTGACATCCCCATCGATTGGGCCGCCCGTCGAGGCTTCAATTCCGTTCAGACTAAGTATTTGGGACATACATCACTCCTCTCAAAAAGTTATGCGGGAATTTTACCCGCCAATGGAGACCCGGCAAGCGGTCTTTATGGCTTGGTGCAAATGTTGTTTTCACCGAGATATTTGTTGCGTTCATCACAGGTCAAGTCGCGGTCTTGCAAACGCTCCAGGGCCAGGTCGATCAATTCCTGGCTGTCGAGCGTGAAACCACGCAAGGTCCAATCGTTGATGATGGCAACCACATGGACTTCATCGGTGGGGGAAATTTCGATATCAAGCACAGTGTCATCGTTGGCAAAAGCATAGGCGCGCAGGGTGTAGACCACGCGCCAGGTCTGGGTACGCTCATCCTGCAGTTCCCAAACCTTCACAACCCCGTCTGCCCCGGCGCTGAGCAGTTTTTTACCATCGGCAGAGAAGGTAACGCTGAAAATCGTTGCCAGGTGATCGCTAAAACGGGCAATAAGACGACCGGAATCGGGAATGCCAGCACGCAAATCCCAGATAATGATCTTGGCATCATCACCGACCGAGACAAACCGTGCGCCGTCAGAAGTGTAGTCAAAATCACGGACGATATCTTCATGACCAGAAAGGGTCATCTTTAATTCGCCAGTCAGCGGGTCAAGCATATAAATGCGTTTGTTTTCTCGATACTGCACCGCCAACAGGCTATTATCGGGGCTGAACTGGACCTGAGCAACCGCCCCTTCGACTTCGGGCAGGTTAAATTCACGCAACCGGGTTCCGTTGCTGGCATCCCAGATGACAATCTGTCCGTTATTCGTGCCAGACGCTATTAATTTGTCATCGCCGCTGAAATCGGCGGTATAGACCTGGGTTTCATGCTCAAGGGTCATCAACAACGCCCCCGATTGCACGTCCCAGATGCGGGCCGTTTTGTCAAACGAGGCAGAAACCAGGCGCGACCCGTCTTTGTTGAAATCGACAGAAAAGACCCCGGCAGTATGACCTTCCAGGCTGCGAATGAGCGATCCGTCTTTAGGATTAAACAACAGGACCGCACCAGGCAGGGCATATTTGGGGAACAGCGCAAAATCGGTGTCGCTGCGGGCAATTGGTACCGCCAGTAGCGTTCCATCCGGGCTGTAATCGACATCTTCGCCGTAGCCCTGGCTGTCGACAGTAAAGCGTTCGCGATTACCTTCCCAGGAGATATCCCACAGGCGCACCGTGCTGTCGGCGCTGGCCGAGGCCAGGATGCCGTCATCGGTAGGATTAAGCGCCAGCGAGAAAACCTGATCGGTGTGGCCGCGCAGTTCGAGGCGCGAACGGCCATAGCGGCCATCCCAAATACGGATGGTGCGGTCGGCCCCGGCGGTGATAAATTCATCAATCCCGCCCTGGGTGCGCAGGATCACCCCGTAAACCCAGTCTTCATGGCCCCAGATCTGCATGGCGGCAGTCCGTGAATCGGATTGCGCATCCCAAACCCAAACGTTGCCATCGGTGGCGGTTATCACCAGGCGGCTGCCATCGGAGCTGAAAACAACGCCCATCAAACGGGATGGATTCTGCGGAATGTTGGCGCGCACGGCATAAGAATGGAGCACTTCGCCGCTGGCAACATCCCAAATAATGGCGCGCGAATCGTCTGAAGCAGTGGCCATGCGAGTGCCATCCGGGCTAAACGCCACAGATTCGATAATATCGCGGTGGTTAGCAAAGGTCAGCTGCGCTCCCAGGTCTGGCACAGACCAGGTTTTTGCCAGCGCATCCTCGCCGCCAGTCAGCAACAAGCGTCCATCGGGGCTAAACGCCAGGCCCCAAATACCGCCATCGTGCGCGCCGGTTTGGCTGGCTACGATTTGCCAGCTTGTGGTGTCCCACAGGAAGATTGTTCCCTGCGAATCAACCCCGGCCATGTATTTCCCATCCGGGCTGAACACGACATTGTTGGCCGAACGGCTGGCCCCAACGGCGAAATCGTGCAGCGGGGTTTCACTTTTGCCGCGGCCATCCCAAACTTTGATGGTTCCGTCACGGCTGGCGGAGGCAATCAAACTCCCATCCGGGCTGTAAGAAACAGCGTACACCCGGTCGGTATGGCCGCGCAGGGTATGCAGCAAACGCACCGACGGTAAGGCGCGGTGCAGGGCATCGACAGCGTCACCCTGGGGCGGGTTGGTATTTTTAACAGCCTGCAGGGCCAGCAACAGGCTCAGTTCCGGGTCTACCCGCAAGCTGCTGATCGAAGCCGCGGCCAACTGGCGAGTACGCGCCAGGTTTTCAGCACTGCGAGCGCGGAAGAACAGGAAGATGGCCAGCCCCAGCATGACCAGGCTCACACCCAACAAGACTCGCACAATGCGATTGTTCCGTTCTTCGCGTTTTTGTTGCTCGTAGAATTTTGTGCAGGCCGCCAGGAACTCTTCTTCGGCCCGAATCATAACGTCGGGGTTCTGTTGCGCCCATTCGCGGGCTTTCAAAAAGTCTTCGCCAAATAGCAACAGCCCATCTGAACGACCTTGCTGCTCCCAAACATCGGCGGCGCGTTGCAACATGGACAAATTGGCGTCAAACCAGGCGGCATTATCCTGTCGGACAGGGGTAATCAGGCGGTCGTGCGCCAGTTCAAACCAGGTGGAACCGCCTCGTTTTTCAGAGCGAACCAGGTAGGTACGTTCCAATTCATGGATGGCGGTATTTTCAAGGCCATCGCTGCGGGTGGGAGCGAGCAGCACCTGGCCGCGAATGCCCTGGGTGGTGATTAACTTACGGTCGAACCACTCACGGATGGCGCGTTCACGCACGCCCACTTTGGCTGCCACGGTAGCAACCTGCAGTTTATAGTAATCAGCCAGGGCCGTGTTGACATCGCCAATCCGCTCAATATCGTCCACGCCAATCTCATTGTCGTCATGCTCAAGCGAACTCCACAGGCGGCGGCAGACGACCTGGAGTTGGACCGGCTCTACATACAAACCAAGTTGTTCGGCTGAGGTTCCATCCACCTGCTGAACCTGCATCTGGCGCAAATCGTCAGCCAGCCTGCGAGCCGCTGCATCGGTAAAGGTTACGCCCTGGGTTTCAGGGGGTTTCTGGATGGCGGTCAGGGCCGCATCAGCCTGGAGCAGGCGCAAACGATAGCGGGTGGCAAAACCGGTAGGGATCGGTTTTATATACGAATCGAGACGGGCCACAAAATCTTCACGCAGCGCATACAACAGCCACATACTACGGTCGCGCATGGCTTCGCCCAACTGGTTGAAGAATTCCTGCTTTTGGTCGCGCTCGGTAGGGGCAATGGTGACCACTTCCTCGCCCTGGTCGATCACCATCAAAACAGCGCGGCTGCTGTCATAGTTGGGGTCCATCTCTGCGGCGCGCTGGCGATAGCGGGCCAGGTAGGGTTTAAGCCGCAGGGTCATCAACTCTTCGGCAGGCAACCGGTTAGCGGCTGGGACCGATTCTTCAAAACAGATGATCAGGCTGTAGATGTAGCGATTAAAAGCCGGGTTGGATTCAGCGCCTTCAGGCGGTTCATAATTGACACGCGCAACCGGCAGCAGTTCGAACCCGTTCTCTTCCATCTTGGGCAGCACCGAAGCATTCAAAATGGAGCTTTTACCCGCGCCAGATGGCGAGTACATCATGACGATGCGTTCAGCGATCAGCAAATCCAGGAGTTCGGAGGTTTCTTGCTCGCGGCCATAAAGCGTCTCGCCCTTTTTGTATGGGCGGGTGCCAACATAAGGGTTGGGACGGGAGGCAATAGTGACATTAGAAGACATGGATTCTCCCTTTAGGCTGGCTTCCACTGTCGGGCCAGTTCACGTAAAAAGTCATCTGACTTGCCCCAGTAAAGGTTAATCTGCGCATCGCCAAAGTATTTTTGTAAATACTGGCGGGCGCGGTTTGGATTCATGTTGCGGGTATCATCCGGCGCAAGCTGAATGCCCACGTGTGAATAACGACCCCGGCGCGCTCCACCCTGCTGCACCATCACGGTGCGGAACAAGGCCCGAAAAGCCCAGTCATCCAGGTGGAAACCCAGGATGAGCAGGGACGAATCGGTTAAAGCGCGCAAAACAGCCGGGGGAATCACGAAGGGGTTACGCTTTTTGTTCTCGGTGAACCCAATCAGGAAGTCGTAATAGTCATCTTCGGTCAGCACCATCGAATCGGGGACGCTCAGGTGACCAAACAGGTGATAGACCAGTGGTTTTTCTACCGAGGGGATGTAGGCCGGGTCGCTATCGTAAATCGAATCGGCGTAGAAGCGCTCGCTCCATTTACAAATCACCACTTGCGGGTCTTTCCCGGCTTCGGTGAGCGCATCGGCCAACATATTGTCATAGTTGGTCGTAATGTACATTTTAAGCGGCAAGCTCGCCAAAACTTTATGCTGTTCAGCCTGTTCACGCTGACGATACAGTTTGCCGCTGGCAGTAAACAGATCGAGCAATTGCGCACCGGGCGACTTAAGATCATCGGGCAGTTCGGCCCCAAACCGCTGCTGGATCGACTGGCGCATCAGCGTCTCAACAGTCATGAATAGCGTGTTCAGGTCCTGGTTGACCGCAATATACTGGGTCACATTCGGCATCGAATCGCGCAGGTGCTGTGAGAATGGGAAATTGAATTGCTGAGAAAGCGCCTGGGCCATATCAGACCACGAGCCAATCATGGGCTCATACATGCCCGGCCCAACGATTGGAGTGCACTGCATGGATTTGACCGAGGTCAAGAGTGCCGGCCACTTGTCAAATTCCTTGCCATCTTCGCTGACCCCCGGCACGTACCATACCCGGCCGCTTTTCAAACGCATAAACAGGACTGGCATCCAGAAATCGTGCGCTTCGCGAATGGTGCCACGCGCCACAGCCAGGGCCCGGTCGATCTGGCCGTCTTTGTCTAGCTCGGCAAAAAACATCGGCAGGAATTTTTTCACGCTATCCATGCTGATGTTGCCCTGCATGGCAATCACCGCCGGAATCCCGGCCTGGGCCAGCTTGGGCCCAAAAGCCTGCAGCACCCGCCCGGCATCTTTGTTGGGGGCGCTGCCATCGCCTGCGCTCTGGCAAGAAGCCAAAACCACCAGGCGGGGCGGATTTTGCAATTCCTGAATGCGGGTGACGACCTCGTCCGCCGAGGTGATGGCAGCCTTGCCTTCGTCATCCTGCAACCAAACGCGCGGCTGACCGCCCGCCACTGTTCCATGTGCGGCAAGATAGAGGATGTCGTAGCCCTCTCGCAGTTTTGCCATCAGGGTGTTGAGCGTACAGGGTTCAGCCACACCGGTTTCGGTGACGGGGGTGGTCCCCAGCGCTTCTCGGGCGCGGCTAATTTCCCCGGCCACATCCACCGCCGCCAGTTTGTAATCGGCCAGGTTCGACGGGTTGGAGGCGGCAGCCAGGGCCTTGAGCGATCCCTTGGGACGCAACTTGACCGGGCGCAGGTCGGCGCTGGCCAGGTAACGCGACAGCAGGATATTTTCCCCGGTAAAAAGGGGGGTCTTTTTATCGTTGGGGTCGCGCAGGGTTTCCCAATAGATGGTATTGATTTCGGGCGCGCTTGGCCCGGCCAGGATACGAATACGCAACGCAGCGCGAACAACGGCCGCACTGGCCCGTACCTGGGCGAATGCGGTCGCCATCTCAGGCACAAACAAGCTTTCAGACAGCATTTTGCCGTATTCGGCCGGGTCGGCAATCATGATTTGCAGCGAGGGCAGGTCAAACTCAACGCTGATCGGCTCACCGCTGCCGACACGTGTATCGGCATCGCTGTCGGGCAACGTCAAACGCATTTCGACGTTGTAGCGGCCGTCTTCACGCTTGTGGAAACTCATTTCTAGGTCTGCGAAGGTCGTCAAGGCCAACTCCATCAAGCTACTTACACATCCTCCCGCCCGGGAGAATCACCGAGCGGGAGGCAAATTGAACCAGGGAAGATTAACAATCGTCCGGGCTGACCTGAGGAACAGGATCTTCGGGGCGCTCCTTCAAAAGCCAGGCAGCCACATAACCCTTGTTGCCTTTAACATCCTTAACTCGCAGCCATTTGCCAGTTTTACCCACCTTTTTGACAGCGTTCTCGGGCTTGGCCGTTGCAATCAACTCGGTGCCCTTGGGCATGCGCAGCATCAGCGTATTCTTGGAGATGAACGGCCGGGTCCGCATCGCCACCCCTTCTTCGGTAGTGCGCAGGACCAGCGGCGGCACTTCACCAATAGCGAAGTTGGCGCCAGCCGTTTGGCGTTGGGCTTCGGGGCCGATCGCGCCCAGGCTGACAATAGACACATACCAGGCAGCCACCACGCCCTGTTTGCCTTCCACATCCGAAACCTTGAGCCACTCAAAGTTAACGCCAACTTTGCGTTTGACTTCGCTGGAGGCCTCGAGCACCTTCAACTCGGTGCCAATCGGGTAAACCTTCATAATAGTGGCTTCCGTGCTATCCGGTTTGGTGCGCAGCTTGAGCGCATCGACGTTGGTCTTGACCACCGGGGCATCTTTTGGAACCGGGACCGCCGCGGGCGGGGTGCCAGGGGCGGGCGCAGCAGTATTTTTAGTCTTGGAGACCAGCCAGGCCGCCACATAACCCTGGGTTCCATCGGCTGCCTTAACCGGCAACCAGACATTGTTTTGGCCAATCTTGGGCCCGGCGGTGGCATCGGCTTCGAGCACTTTGAACTCGGAATTGGCCGGGTAGCGTTTGAGCAGGGTGAAATCAGCAATCACGGTCTGCGAACGCAGCGCCAGGTCATCGGCGGTAGCAAAAACGGGGAAGGACGCAACCACACCCTTATCCAACTGCGGGGGTTTGGGCGGTTCCACTGCAGCCTGGCCGCGTGTGAACATGACGCCAGTGATAATTTTGGAGGGATCCTTCGAGTTCGCCAATTGGGCATATTTCGATTGGGTTAGCTTAATCTGCCCGTTGGTCACCGGGAAGGGGTAAGGGTCATAAACCAGGTATTCAGCGCCATCTTTGGCATACACCACCATATAGTGGGTCTGCACCCCGGCCGAGGGCGACCAATCCACTTCGATGATGACGGGCTGGTTCATTGCCAGGCGCGCATCGATTTCTGCCAGCGGAGCCGGGGACCCCTGGCAGTTGCGATAATCCACGCTCATGCCGGGTACAACATTGCCGATCATCCAGGCCACAATGAAGGCCGTACCCGCCTGGAAAGCCCCAATCGCTTTCATCTTATCGTTGAGCGCCTCCGGGGTCAGGTCAGGCGCTCCATAATGGGTGGCGCACATGGTCAGGCTGGTTAAAAGACAGCCGTATCCGCCGAGGGTAGAAGACTTGTCGAAACCGAGCAATTTGCTTTTCCACTGCGGGTCGGTTTGGGAAAATTGCTTAATCGTCATGTTTCCTCCTGGAAATCGATCGGACATTTAATACTATTTTAGTCTAAATAGTACTCAAGGGTGATCAAACCCAAAAATCATTATACATGAATTCATTGCAGAATCATTGCGGAAGACTTCACCCCTACTTGATACTTTTGTTAACGTCAACCTGCCCCGAGAAATCTCGGGGCAGGTTGACAAATTCTCGGTTTTTACAATTCAGTTGCGCAGTGAGGGCACACTTTCAGCCCAGGCTCCAGCGCTTCGCCGCAGGCGGGGCAAGCAAGCTCCGGGTCGGGCTTGGATGAGCGGAAACTCCCCGCCAGCCAGGCAACCCCTAATCCCAAGACAGCCGCCAACCCGAGCGGGAAGAGCCAGCTCAGCCCCATCCCCGCCCAAGAAAACATTCCACCGCCGCGCATCATACCAACTCCAAAAACCGGAAGGAAGAAGCGCATAACAGACGGTAAGACAAAGAGCAAAGCCAGCGCAACCAATACGCCAGGCAACCATTTTATATTTGTTTTCATTCGTTAAATCTCCTTGGTTCTAATATTAGCGCCTCAATATAAAGGAATAATAAAGCCAGCAATAAACCCTGGTAAAGATAAGTGCTGTTTCAAATGAGGGTATACTCTTAATATGCCAGAATTGATTGGGATTTTTGGCGGCACCTTTGACCCGCCCCACCTCGGACACCTGATCCTCGCTGCAGAGGCCCTGCAGCAACTCCAACTCAGCCGGTTGCTGTGGGTGCTGACCCCCGACCCGCCGCACAAACCCGACCAGGTTATTACCCCATTGCCACACCGCTTAGAAATGTTGCGCCGCACCCTGAGCGGATTGCCCGGCTTTGAGCTTTCCACCGTTGAAACAGAGCGGCCCGGCCCACACTATACCCTCGACACCCTGCACCTGCTCCAAAAACAATTCCCGGGTAAAGGGCTGGCGCTGCTCATCGGCGGCGATTCGCTGCGCGACTTGCCAGGCTGGCATCGCCCGGCAGAGATTGTCAACACGGTACACACATTTGGGGTTATGCGCCGCCCCGGCGACGCCGTGGAGACTGAAGCGCTGCTGCACATCTTGCCCGGCCTGGCATACAAAATCCAGTTTGTCGATGCCCCACAGCTTGAAATCTCATCTTCTTCCATCCGCCAGCGCATTGCCAGCAGCGGGCATTATCGCTTCTACCTGCCAACCGGGGTATACGACTACATCCAGCAACACCGTCTTTACCAACCTGAAAGTTGATGGTTTCAAAGATTGCATTTTGTGAAACATTGCACAATAATGTGCGTATATCCTCTTATTGTCCGTTCGCTTTCACAAAAGGAAACCCCATGGCCCAAATTGATACGCTCGTCCACAACTTTTTAGCCCAAAAGAGCATCGCCGTTGTCGGTGTCTCTGATAAACGGGAAACCGGCGCAAACATGAATTACCAAAAGTTCAAAGATGCCGGGTATACAGTGTACGCTATCAACCCGCGCATCCAAACCTTTCAGGGCGACCCCTGCTACCCCAACCTGCAGGCCATCCCGCAAACACCACAGGCCGTGCTAATCTTTGCCAGCCCCAAGGTGACCGAGGAAATCGTCCAGCAGGCCGTTGAAACCGGCGTAAAACATGTCTGGATGCATTGCATGATGGGCACCAAACCCGGTTTAATGCCAGATGCTTCCAGCGTTTCGAGCCCTGCGGTTCAAAAATGCCGCGAAAACGGCATCGAGGTTATCCCCGGTTCGTGCCCGGCGCAATTCCTGAATCCCGATTTTGGTCACAAGCTGATGCGCGGACTGTGGCGGCTGATGGGCAATCTTAATTAGCAGCGCCCACCCTGTTTACAAAACCTCCCACACCGAGCCACAGTTCGTGGCTCGGTTGCTTAACCTGAAACCGCCCGGATTTTGCTATAATCTTTTTACTCAAGGAAGGCATCTTATGGCTCGCATCCTCCGCCCGGCATCCGAATCCAGCCTGCTCAACCCGCAGTGGGTCTCCGCAAACCAGCGCGGCGAAATTGCTCCCGACCAGGAACAACGCCTGGGGAGTATGGCAGGTTGGGTGCGCGGCATTGGCCTGGTCTTTGTGCTGGTGGTCTTCTTCATCCCGCTTACTGGCATCCTGTTAACACTCCTATCCGATTCAAGGACCGAAATCCTGTTGGTCATCGGCCTGATTGTGTTGATCATGGTGACTCTAATGGGAGCGTTTGGCGTTAGTCTGTGGCGCATCTGGCAAAACTTTATGCGAATCAAACGCGACCGAGAGAATCGCGCCATCCGCCAGGGCCAGGGGCAGCTTGTTTTTGGCAAAAACGGCTACAGCCTGCAAAGCGGGGACCGCGAATTGATTCTTTCCAACCAGCAGGGAACCGGCGGGCTGGTCCCGGGTGCAACCTATCGCGTCTACTTTCTGGAAGAATCGGGAGTGGCGCTTTCAGCCGAGGAGATGTTCCCGGCCAACCCATCCCAGGTGCGCAATGCCTTGCTCGAAACCCTGGCCAGCGCCAACCGCTTCAACATTGAAGACCTGGAGCAAAACCGCAATGGCGAAGTTACCCAGACCCAGCGCCTGAAACCTATCAGCCAGGTCCTTTTTGGCGGTTTTTTTATGCTCATTGCGCTCACCTTTGGTGTGTTGGTCTGGTCGCTAAACGGCTCAACCCGCGAACCGCCGGCGACCTTGCTGATTCCCGGCATCTTCCTGGCTGTGTTCTTGCTGATAGGCGCTTACATGGCCGCCAATGCCTTCATTGACATATTCATTTCACAGGTCGAGCGGGTAGAAGGCCCGGGGCACAAAGAAAAACGTGTCAGCGGCGGCAAAAATCGCACCGTCCGCTATTATTACATCATCAACGGCAAAGATTTCCAGGTAAGCAAAACCGCCTTTGGCGCGCTCATCGACGGGCTGGAATACCGCGCCTACTACCTGCCGCGCACCAAACGCCTGCTCACCCTTGAACCCATCGACGTGATGCCAGACAGCTCGCGGTATAATTTCAATATCCAGGAGGATAACTAATATGGAATCTTTCTCTCGCGGCTGGAACTTTCTCACCCAGGCCTGGAAAATGGCCCTGGCCGACAAAGACCTGATTAAACCATCCATCTACACCCTGATTGTCGGGTCAATCGTCTCTTTTATCGGCTCCATCCCCATGATTTTGGCCGTTCTCATCTTAGGAACCGAGGGCAGCATTGCCCAGGCCGTTTTGGGTGTACTCGGCGCGCTACTGGTCTTCGCCCAATACGCAGTCACCTACATTTTCTCGGCCATGACCGTCTACCTGATTTACGGGTATCTCTCCGAAGGCGACGGCAAAATGGAAAAAGCCTGGGAAATTGTCAAACGCGACTGGCTGGATATCCTGTCCCTGGCAGCGGCCTCCACGGTAGTCAACATCCTTAAGAATTGGGTGCGCGGCAACGGCCGTAACCGCAACGCCATCCGCACTGCGCTGGCCAATTTGATTGACACAGTTTGGACAGAGGCCACTTACCTGGTACTGCCCATCATGGTTATCGAAGATAGCAACCTGAAAGATGGCCTTCAACGCGCCACTTACATTGCTAAAAACAACCTGCTGCTAATTGGGATCAGTACCATCGGCGTACGCTGGGTTACCGGGTTGATTGGATTTATCCTGGGCCTGGGCGGCATCTTGCTCGGCGTGGGAATCGCCTTCCCCATCATTACCCTGGCCGCAGGCTCCACGCCGCTGATCATCATCGCCGTGGTCCTGGGCGTGCTGGTGGCTTCGGTCTTTTTCATGACAGCCAACATTATTTCATCGTACACATCCACCGCGTATCACACCTGCCTGTACCTGTGGGCGCGCGATGTCGAAAAAGCCGGCCAGGGTGCTGGCTACCCAACCAACATTCCGGCCCCGGCCCCGTTGGCCGCCGTTTTAGGACAATAAACCCATGCAGCCTCGCCCCCCTCGCCGCCTGTTCCTTAACTGGGATGATGTCGACCGCCTGATCGACAAACTGATGCCCCAATTTAACCGCCAATTCGACGCCATGGTCATCATCACCCGCGGAGGCATCATCCCCGGCGGGATGCTGGCCGAAGCAATGGGCATCACCCACATCCTGACGGCAGCGGTCGATTTCCCGGCCCAGTTGGAGAGTGAGCGCAACCGCATGTTGATGGCCTGGCCAGAATTCATCCAGTTCCCGTCTGAAGACAAACTGCGCGCGCGCACCACCCTGATTGTTGACGATGTGTGGGGTTCCGGGCGAACCATTACAGCCGTCAAGAATCGCGTGTCGTCGGCGGGCGGCTTCCCCGAGACCTGTGTGCTGCACTTCAACCCCTATCGCACCCTGTTTGGCACTTCACGGCCCGATTATTACGCCGATGTGACCGATGCGCGCATCATCTACCCGTGGGAGGTAGATCGCGGCGCAGACCGGGTCTTGTTGGGTGAGGGCGATCGGTTATAAAAAATGCGCAAGGGCGAGCCAATGGCTCGCCCTTGTTATTTACAACAAATTTTCCTTAACCAGCAATTCCGCATTATAGATGGAGCCACCCGCCGCACCTCGTATGGTGTTATGGGAGAGCACCACAAACTTCAGGTGCAGCAGCGGGTCGGGGCGAACCCGCCCCACGACAGTGCTCATGCCTTTGCCGGTCAGGCGGTCGAGGCGCGGCTGCGGCCGGTCGGCTTCGTCGCGCACGACGATGACAGGATTGGGCGTGGAAGGCAGGAAACGGGCAATTTCAGGAGCCTGGTAACGGCCCAGGGCCTGGATGGCCGCCTCGGGGGAGACAGAATCGCCCAATTCAACGCTCACGCACACGGTATGACCATCTACAACGGCGACCCGGTTGGTGTGCGCTGAAAACTTCACTTCCGCAAGCTGAACACTGTGACCGTCAAAGCTGCCCAGCATCTTGCGCGGCTCCCATTCAACCTTGTCTTCTTCCCCGCCGATATTGGGGATGACGTTATCGAGGATGTCGAGCGACGACACGCCAGGGTAACCCGCACCCGAAAGGGCCTGGAGGGAAACCACAAAAGCTTTTTTGAGCCCGAAAGCGTCTTGCAGGGCCTTCAGGGCCACGGTCAGCCCGGTGCTGGTGCAGTTGGGATTGGTCAGGATACAACCACTCCAGCCACGCTCCAGACGCTGGTGACGCACCAGGGCAACATGCTCGGCGTTGACTTCGGGCAAAAGCAGCGGGACATCGGCCTCGCGGCGGTACGACGAGGCGTTGGAACAGACCGCAAACCCGGCTGTGGCGAATTCGGGTTCGATGGTTTTTGCCAGGTCGGCCGGGAGGGCCGAAAAGACAATGCGCGCATCCCGCACCGCCGCCGGGGTACATGGGACCAGGGTCATTTCGCGCGCATAAGCGGGCAAGGGGTCCGAAAGAATCCAACGGCAGGCCTGGGGGTACAGTTTACCTTCGGAACGGTCGCTGGCAGCCAGGGCCACGACCTTGAACATGGGGTGGTTGTCGAGCAGGGAGATAAAACGCTGGCCAACCGAGCCGGTTGCGCCGAGAATGGCTACGGGGATTTGGGACATGGGGATAGGCTCCTGGAGGTTACTTGACAATCAATTCGTGCAGCGCTTTGACCGACTTTTCGGCATCGACAGAGTCGACTACCATACTGATCGATACATCCGATGAACCGTGCGCAATGGCCAGCACGTTAATGTTGGCCTTGCCCAACTGGCTGAAGATATCCCCGGCGACGCCCGGCGTATTGCGGGTGCCGGTCCCGACGGCGGTGATGATGGAAATATCGCCCGTGGCCCATACCCGGTCAATGTCATTTTGTGAAAGTTCCTGGGCAAAAATGTGCTCGAGGGCTGAAACCACAGATGCGGCGCTTTCACTCGGTACCGCAAAACAGATCGACTGTTCGGAAGAGGCCTGTGTAATGAGCGGGACACTGGTACCGGTGGAGGCCACTGCCGCAAAAGCGCGCGCCGCCACGCCGGGAACGCCCAGCATGCCACGCCCTTCAATCGTCACCAGGCGCTGACGCCGGATAGCCGTGACAGCCTTGATGACTTTTTCGCTGGAGGCGGCACGTGCGACGGCGCTGCGGCCATTGGCCACCAGGCGTGTGCCGGGATGCGATGGGTTAAACGTATTGCAAATGCGCAGGCCAATTCCGGCTTCAACTACCGGGCGGATGGTTTTAGGGTGCAAGACTTTCGCGCCGTAATAAGCCAGCTCGGCCACCTCGCCATACGAAATCTCGGGCAGGGTCCGGGCATCGGGGACCATGCGCGGGTCGGCGGTCATGACGCCATCGACATCGGTCCAGATCCAGACATCATCAGCGGGCAGCACCGCCCCCAAGATGGCAGCCGAATAATCGGAGCCGCCGCGCCCGAGCGTGGTTAAAATCCCATCGGGGGTTGCACCGATAAAACCGGTCACCACCGGCACAAGACCGCGATCCAGCAGGGGCAATAACACACGCCGGGTCGCTTCGGTGGTAGCCTTGAAATCGGGGTGCGCGTTCTGGAAGCGATTGTTCGTGACCACCAGCTCGCTGGCTTCCACAGGTTGGGCCGGAAGGCCAGCACTCGTAATCACGGCTGCCAGCAGGCGCACGCTCATGCGCTCCCCAAGCGAAGCGACCGCATCTAACGCGCGCGGGGTGGCCTCGCCCAATACCGCAATCGCCTGGCACAATTCTACAAACGAACGCACCAGCGCAGCGATCTCCTCCATCACTGCCGCGCGGCGCGCTTCGTCGGGCACCAGCGCAATCGCGATTGTCTCATGATTGGCTAACAGGGCCTGCTCGGCATCCGGCAACTGACCGATGTCGCCGTTGGCGGCGCGCGCGGCGCTATCGAGCAGCAGGTTGGTCACGCCCGAAAGTGCCGAGGTGACCACTACCACACGCGGCCATTCGGCGCGCGCTTCCTTTACAATCTGGGCTGCCCCGCTCATGGCTTGCGACGAGCCGACCGAAGTGCCACCAAACTTCATGACCAGTGTTTTGGATGATTTCTCAGACATACCATTCTCCTTTGGAAAAAGAAAACGCCCCGCGTTCCCGCGGGGCGTTGTTTGAACAAGGGTACCAGCCGGTACTTTATCCAAACACCAAAACCCCGCGGGTGTGCCGGGGGGTAGTAGTCATGGACATGGTACCAAAGAAGGCCGGGTTCATATTGGGCGCAGTTATATCATCCGCCCCGACATCCGTCAAGGCAAATCCTGGAGAAATGTCCAGACAATCTGGCGGCAAAAGATGCGCAGCCTGGCTCACGTCAGCGCTGAGTCTGACCTGTTTATCAGGTACAATAACAGCCTTATGCAACATCTAAAAATTGGTTCTACC
Organism: uncultured Anaerolinea sp.; assembly: GCA_964562145.1. GTDB lineage: Bacteria > Chloroflexota > Anaerolineae > Anaerolineales > Villigracilaceae > UBA5195. The sequence goes on from CAZLSP010000029.1 coordinate 30,144, forward strand.
GAAAAGCTGAAAACACTCCAGACCAATGTCTTTTTCCAGGGGCTGGGAGATGCGGCCTTACAAGAATTGGCCGCAGCGATGAGTCTGCGGCGTTTTGAGCGCGGCGAGGTGCTGTTTTGGGAAGGCGATCCTTGCTCGGGGCTGCACATCATCCAGAATGGCAGCGTCAAGCTCTTTCGCATCTCTCCGCAGGGACGGCAGCACATTGTGCGGGTCTTGCAAGAAGGCGATACCTGCAACGAGGTGCCAGTCTTCGATGGCGGCGCCAACCCGGTCAATGTGGAAGCATTGGAGGAGACCACCACCTGGGTGGTGGATGCCGAGGCCGTGCAGGCGCTCATGCTTAAGGACCACGACTTTATGCAAAAGACCATCCAAAACCTGGCGCGCATGATGCGCCACCTGGTAAAAATGGTCAGCGAAATGGCTTTTTACCAGGTGACACACCGCCTGGCGCGATTGATTGGTGAGATTCCGGCGGATGAGTTGAGCGGCACAGGCAGCACGCGCTGGACACAGGACCAGCTAGCCGCCCGCCTGGGAACGGTGCGTGAGGTGGTGGCGCGTTCGCTGCGCGAATTGGAGCGCAGCGGCGCCATTAATGTGGAAAACCGTCGCATCGTCATTACAGATCACAGTGTTTTGCAACAATGGGCCGAGCCGTGGAGTTGAAATTCATCCGCCATTAAAACGCCAACGAAAAACCACCTGCCCGGTAAGGCAGGTGGTTTTATTGACCGATGAAACGCTATCGCCGTGCGGCGACTTATTCCAGCACTTCGAAGGCAGCAACCTGGTAGGCCATTTCATCATCCACGGCCTCTTTGATGTTATCGATGGCAATCGAAACCGGGTAGCCGTAATCGGGGTCGTACTCAACCGTGACTTCATCGGCGTCACGGGCGGCATTGGCAGCCAGGTCGAAGAGTCTGTCAACGGTGGCGGCCTGGTTGAAGGTTTCGTCGAAATCGCCGGAGACCGGGTTGCCCTGGTTATCGGTCATGGAAACCACCTGGCCGTCTTTGACTTCGATGGTCAGCGGCATCTGCCCGCGGAAGGCGCAAAAGCAGCCGATGCTGAGTTCAAAGCGGTAGTGGCTAATCGCGGCATCCTGCCACTTTTGGCGGTTCTGTTCGAGGGGCGAGGCGGCGCTACAGGCTGCCAGCGCAAAGATCAATACGAAAACGGTAAAACGGGTAAGGGTAGACATGGTTTCTTCTCCAAAGGTGATAATTTCCTTTATGACGGAATCCACCCCCGGAGAGTTCCCGGCCCCACTTTTCCCAAAAAGCAAACCCGGCAGGCTCAACTGAGCCTGCCGGGCAGCCTAGGGGCTGGAATTTTACTTGGATGAGTAGTATGTGCCGGTTTGCAGCAAGCCAGGGTCGCCTGCAGCCTGGGCGGCTTTCATTTGTGCCTGGCGAGCCAGGTCGGTGGACTGGGCCAGCAGCTTGAGCACATATTCGGGATTGTGGAAGCCCATGCTGTTCTCAGCCGAGACATAATCCCAGTAGAACTGCGCCTGGCGGTGCAACTGGCGAGCTTCGTCGAGCAGGGCTGCGTCGGAGGCCGGGTTGGCCGCAGCAGCCTTGATGGCGTTGATGGCATCGACAATGGCGTCTTCGGTGGCAATTTTGGTGTTGTACACCTGGTCCTGGATCAGGTTGACGCGACGCACTACGTATTCGGTATCAGTATGGCACTGTCCGCAGGCCAGTTCGGGGTTCATCAACGGGCTGTGGATGTCGTGCATGGAGTATTTGGCCGCGCCTTCACGGATGTAGGGCATGTGGCAGTCGGCGCAGGAGACGCCCGCTTTGTAGTGGGTGCTATCGGCAGTGAACATTTCAAACTCGGGATGCTGGGCCTTGAGCATGGGGGTCTTGGCATCCGGGTATTCCCAATCTTTGAAACCGTTGCCAGAGTAGTATTCCCACATTTCTTCGGCTTTGGTGCCGTTATCCCACGGGAAGGTCAGGTATTTGCCGTCACCTTTGAAATAATATTCAACATGGCAGTTGGCGCAGACCACGGTGCGCATTTCCTGGCGCGTAAAGGTGGTCCAATCCTTGCCCTGGCGCTCAAGGGCTTCTTTGAGGGCCGGGTTGGTGACAATCAGGCGCATGGTACCGGCTTCGTGGCAGTTAGAGCAGCCAATTGACTCGGTAATTTTGGGGGTCATGTCGCCAAAGAAGGCTTTATCGTAGTCTTCCATGCCCATTTCGGCCCACAAACCGGGATTATTGGAGCTTTTGCACGAATAGCAGGTGCCGGGGGTGCGTTTTTTATCGTCCTTGTTCAGGTTCAGGCGATCAGTTTCATTGACATCTACCAGCGCCCATTCGTGACCACGGTCATCGTTATATTCTTTGCTGAAAGGCATCCCGGCAAACAAAATCACCTGGCGCGGGTCGCGTTCCAGTTGCGAATATTTGCTCGAGCCGCCATAGGTGGTGTCGGCGTTGTTGTCTTTGGTCTTCAAGAAGGAGGAATATTCATTGGGGAAATTCAGCCCCCACTGGGATGAATCCGGCTCCATGGCCTTGATCTCAACCAGCGGTTGGACAGCGCGCTGCTGAACCGGTTGATTCTGCATAAAAATCAAGGTTCCGGTCAGGATGGCGGCCAGCACCACGACGATGCCAGCCAGGATGAGGGTGGTATATTTCTGCATGGCGGTTCTCCTGGTTATTTGGTTGGATAAAGTGCAGAGTCTTGCAAGGGGAGGAGCGAGATACCGCGCGTTCCGTGAGCCACGCTGCGGTGACACTCCCAACAGTTGCGTTCATTGGCCTGGGCGCCCATGACTACCGTTTCAACGGTCTCTTCGTGACAGCGGACGCAGTTGGCCTGGATGATTTCTTTGGTCTCCGGCTTGGCGCGGATGACATCTGGGGTTTGCCCGGTGCTAAAAACGTACACATCGTGCATGCCTGTGCGACCCTTTTCGATGTAGTACGAAACCACATTATCGTGCGGCAGGTGGCAATCTACACATTCTGTCCATTTTTCATGCGGGGCGTGATACCAATTCTCGTAAGCTTCATCCATTACATGGCAATTGGCGCATGTTTCGGCGTCGCTGCCCATGTAGGTAAACGCCTCACTCACAAAGGCAAAGGTCCCAAGGGCAACAACAGCAAAGAGAATGGCTAAGGCTGGAAAATATTTGGTCATGGTTCACCCTTTAACGGTGCAAATTAATCTAAATCTAATATAACCAAATCGACAAAAATCGTTTGTGACTTACATCACATTTGGGCCCTAGATTTACCTTTTAGTGGATAAACAAAGTCGACTTTCCCCCGCCCTGTCGCCTGCCTGCCGTTAAACAAACCATCCCCGGCCAGGGGATGGTAACTTTGCTCACCGCAGCTTTTTACAGCGCATCTGGCAGCTTATTCCATCTTCAATCCGCCAAAAGCCGCAAAAACACTGTTCTTATGCAAAATCTCCACTCGCGCAAACCCCACCTCACGCAGCAGATCGACCTGGAACATGAGCGGGCGCGGGGTGTCCTCTTGCTCAATATAAGCAAAGACCTGCTCGCGATAAGCCTCATCCCTAAAAGCGGTCAGGTATTCGCCATAGCGCGCCCACATCAGCGATTGGATGGCCGCGGTGGAATGTTCGATCAGGTCCGAAATCCACAGCGCGCCACCCGGATGCAGCGCCGCATAACATTTGGAAAAAACTGCCCGCCACTCATCTTCGCCGCGCAAATGGTGGAAGACGGCCGCCGCCAGCAGGATGTCATACTGTTCATTGCCAAGTTCCATGTCACGGATATCGGCCTGGACCGTGAGCACTTCCCCGCGTGTGGCAGCGCCCACCCGCTGGCGGGCACGCTCCAGCATCGGCTGGCTCAGGTCTACCAGGGTGACATCCAGGTTGGGCAGCGCAGCAAGCATCTTCAGGCTGTAATTGCCCGCCCCGCAGCCAATATCCAGCACCCGGCGCGCCTGGGGCGTGGTCGCGGCGGCAGCGCGCGTCATCAAATCCATAACCAGCGGCGAATCGACGGCAGCGGAATGTCCGCTTTCGAGATTGGAAAAACGCTCAACATCCTGGTCGAAGCGCTGGCGAATCTGTTCAACGGTCGATTTCATGGCAATCTCCCCACACAGGTTTATTTGACCACTTTCGGGTCATATTTGCGGCCTTTCCAGGTGACGCCCTGACCCGAAAGGACCTTGAAAGCCGAGGTGAACATCATGGCCGCAAAAATGCCCGCGCCTAGCGGCGTAGTGAGCGCGTACCAGCGCGGGATACCCATTTCGACATTGACTTGCACACGCGCATACAGCAAAGCACTCCAGACCAGCATGGCTTTGACAATCACGCCCAACGCCATCCAGCCGCCACCGTTGAAATACCAGGCCAACCCCAAAATGGGCCAGACCGGCATAAACAGGGCCGCCATGAGCGCCAGGAAAGCCCCAAAAGCGCCAAGCAACAGCATGGCCGGATGGTCGGCGAGACCCAGGTAGATGTTTTTGGTCCAGCCTTCCCACATGGAGGCCAGGTCTGTATACATGCGTGTTTTGGCAATGCCGCGCCCATCCGCCACTACCAGGCGGTAGCCACTCCACTTAACTTGTTCTGAGATGGCTTTGTCTTCAACGATGTAGTTCTTTAGCCGTTCATGCCCGCCAATCGCATCGTAGACCGCGCGGCGGATGAGGATGAATTGCCCGTTGGCGATGGCGTCACGTGTGTTTGGATCGTTAACTTTGCGCGGGCTGAACCCAACCGAAAGGGCCGTCATCACCAGCGGCATGACCGCCTTTTCCCAAAACGAGCCGGTGATTTGCTCGGTCATTACGGTATACAAATCCGCGCCGCTGTTTTTGGCGCTCGCCACCACTGCAGAAACCGCATTGGGGTGTAGGAAAGTATCGGCATCGATGAACAAAAGCCACTCACCGGTAGCGGATTTTGCAGCCTGGTACAGGGCATGGGGTTTCCCGGCCCAGCCTGCGGGGAGTTCGCTCCCCGCTAAAATAACGAGACGGGGGTCACGGGCAGAGAGTTCGGCCAAAATGACGGGGGTGGCGTCGCTGGAGCGGTCATCCAGCACCAGGATTTGCAGGTTGGGATAATCTTGGGCCATGAGCGCTTCAACACAGCGCCGAATGTTTTTTTGCTCGTTACGGGCCGGGACGATCACCGAAACCGGCGCGCCAGCAAGGGGCGGGACAACATGCGGGGTTTTCAACTCCAGCCAGGCCTGGTTGTGCAACCAGTAAATGATCACCAACGCTGCGACAAAGAAGACAGTGGAAACAATAAAGTAGGGGTTCATCAGGTTCTCACAGTGAGCAAGGGGATTCGGTCTAAAAAGTGAACTGCAAAGAGTACCAACAGGTTGGCGAGCGTCAGCGGGGCAACAAACCTGTAAAACATGTTGGCAACCGTCAGCACAACCACACCGGCCACAATGAGCACAAAATGCAGGCGCGGCATCTGTTCGTCATTGAAAAGATGCGGCATCGAGAGCGGAATGTAATGCCGGTTGCGCGGCAACACCAGCGCCGACAACATCAGGAAAAAGCGCGCCGAAAACAGGCTGTGCAGCAACAAGAAGATGCTGGTAATGCCCAGCAGGTAAAACTCAAACGGCTGGCTCTCAATGTCGATGCCAGGCGCAAAAAAGCGCGGGAATTCGTTCTGCACGGTCATCCACACCAGGCACAGCAAATACCAGAAGTAAATCAAAGCCTTGGCAACCGGCCCGGCCGGGCGCAGGGTGAATGCCAGTGAAAACGTAACCAGCGAAGGCAGCAGCACCGCCAGCCAAAACCAGGCCGGGAAGGTTTGTCGGCCCGTTACCAGGCCAAGCAGCACCACCAGGTTAACCACCACCACAACCTGTTCATTGACGCGCGGCAACAAGCGCGGGTCTACCAGGCCATAGAAAAACAGGAACAAACCCAGCAACACAAACAGGAAGTTAATCAGCGGCACATCCAAATCTACCTGGAGGGTGCCCAGCCCCAACAGGTTGAGCAGGAGGACGGCGCTGAAACCGGCCAGCAGCACCAGCCCAATCCACTCCTGGAAGCGGCCCAGGCGCGGCGCAACGATCGCCGCCGGGGCTTTTGGGCTGCCGTGCAGGGAGGTTTCCCACAGCAGCAAGATTTCAACCATCATCCCGGCCCACAACGCCACAAAATCCGACAGGTTCATTGCAGCGCCTCGCTCATCAGCTTTTCACCGTCCACCAACCCCCAGAACAGGATCTGCGGGCGGGCCATGAGCACCAGCCAGGCCACCCCCAGGATTCCAAAAACATCCGGCCAGGCCGGGAAAAAATCGAGGAAGTCGTCGTAGGCTTCGGCCAGCACAACCTGGTCGCTAATGGAGGTGTATTCGGGAATGTAACGGATGTTTACCGGCGCGCCGGGGACGAACTGCTCCCAACCCACCGTGTTGTAATAACGCATTTCGAGCGCCCCATATCGCTGGCGGCCATCCTGGTCGAGATAATCGACCCCGATACGCGAATTTTCGTCGTCGCGGTAACTGACAAACCCTTCGGCCTGCAATCCGCTGGCTTCCAGCTCGGAGCGCAGCCGCTGGTAGGTATTCCAGCGATCCAGGCCAGAAATGACCCCCACCACAAACATCAGCGGCGCAAGTGTCGAAAGAAAGACCAGGAAAAAGTTCAGGAACCAGGGAAAAGTTGGCTTCTTCATAAAAGAGGGATTAGCAATACAACGTGAAGCGGGAGGGCTTGCCCCGTTTCACGCTCAACGGGTTCCGTTTTACAGCACCACCACGCTTGAGCCCCTGGGGGTTTTTTCTACTTCAATGCGGTTGGGGAAGGCATCTTTCAGTTCATCCAGATGGGTAATGATCAGGATCTTGGCAAAATCCTTGCGCACAGCATTAATCGCTTCTACCAGGCGCTGGCGTCCCTGGGCATCTTGCGAGCCAAAACCCTCGTCGATGACCAGCGTTTGCAGCCGCGCACCGGTGCGGCGCGCTAACACTTCAGAAAGCGCCAGGCGAATGGCAAAATTAACCCGAAACGCCTCACCGCCCGAGAACATTTCGTAATCGCGCATCCCGGCCCCATCGCTAATCTGGATGTCGAGCGTTTCCTTCAAGTCGTCACGCTTTTTGTCTTTGTATTCGGCCTGGGTCACAAAACGCACACTCATCGCGCTATTCGAAAGCCGGTCGAGCAGCTCATTGGCTTTTTCTTCAATCTGCGGCAGGGCCTGCTCGATCAACAACGCCGGAACACCGTCTTTGCCAAACGAACGTTCCAACTGCCGGTAACGACCAATCTCCAGCGCAATCTCGGCGCGGCGTGCTTCATAGTCCTTTTTCTGCTTGCGACGGCTATCGAGCACCATCACCAACTGGCGCGCCATGCCCACATCCTGGTTCAACAGGTTCTCACGCTCTTTTAGCTCATAAAAAGCCCGTTCAGCGGCCCGTAAATCGGGCGATTGGGCTTCAATCTCCTGCAAAGAGGCCACCGCCGCTGCATAAGCATCTTCCTGGTTTTCGATCTCCGCCCTGAGGGTCGCAATTTGCGGCAGCAGTTCGGCCCGCTCACGCTCCAACTGCTCGGTGGTGGCGCGCGCCTTTTCCAGGCTTCGCAATTCTTCTTCGGCGCTGCGCCCGTCCATCTCGGCCAGGCGTGCGGCTTCGTGCGAGGCCGGGTCATACCCCAGGGCGGTCAATTCTCGGTCCATGTTGGATAAAGCGGAACGCGCCTCCGCCGCGAATGTTTCGCCGTTTAAAAGCGCTTCCACAGCACTCAAACGCGGTCCGCCAAGCGACTCCCACGCCACGACCGCCTTTGTGACCGTTTCGAAACGCTCGGTCAGCGACGACGACTGCGCCGCCAGGCGCACGCGCTCATTTTCCGCATCCGCAAGGCTTTTGAGCCGCATTTCAAGGTCCCTGACCTCGGCGGTCAACGTTTCCATGATGTTTTTGTTGGCGCGCCACTGATCGCCCATCTCGCGGCCCTGGGCCTGCAATTCTTCCAGGGTCGCGGCGCGGTGTGTTTCGGAGAGCGGCTGGCCGCACAACGGGCAAACAACCTGGTCGGGCTGGCCCGCCCCTCCCTCCAGGGCTGTAATCTGGTCGATGCGCGTTTTCAACTCATCCATGGCCAGCTTCAGGCGGCGATTTTCGCCATCCAGCTCCACAAACCGTTCGCGCTCGGCGCGCAATTTGGCATCGACTTCGATGCGGCGCGCCACTTTGGCTTCGGCATCCAACAGGGATTTCTCTGTCAGCTCGAGCTGTGCTTTAAGGGTTTCGAGGGCCGCTTTTTGTTCGCCCACAGCCACAAACTGTTGCCGGAGCGATTGGTTTTCTTGTTCGAGCCGGGCCCGTTCTGTATTGATCGCATCGAGCAAGGGTTGGCGCTGTTTTTCGGCTTCGCGGAAACGAGCTGCCAGGCTCTCCCACTCCGCCAGGGCGCTGCGGGCCGCCTCCCAGGCGTGGTACCGGGATTCGATTTCGGCTGCGTGGTTGACAAGGTTGGCCTGGGCCTGTAACCCGGCCTCTCGCGCGGCGAGGGCGGCTTCACGCGCGGTCAGGTCACGGCGTGAACGCTCCAGCGCGGCACCCAGCGTATCGACCAGTTTGCGCTGATTGTCGAGTGAAATGCTCATCCTTTTAATCTGGTCGAGCGCTGTTTCCTGGGTTTTGCGGGTTGTTTCGAGTTCGGCCAGTTGCGCTTCAAGGTCTTGAAGGCGTGTTTTGCGCGCGGTTTCTTCATCCAATTCGGCCCTGACCTCGGCCAGCCGCCCATCGATGGTGTTCAGGTCGTTTTCGAGCGCTTTACGCCGTTCGGCGGCGCGCTCACGGTAGGTTTCCCAAACTTCGAGGCCGAGAATGCTGGCCAGGATGCGTTTGCGCTCGCGGGCATTTTGCTGGGTAAACTGGTCGGCCTTGCCCTGTAAGAAGAAGGAAGCGTTGACAAAGGTATCGTAATCGAGGCGCAAGATGTTCTGGATGCGCGCCTGGGTGGCGCGCGTGGTGGCTTCGGTGAGCGGACGCCAGTTTTCCCCATCCCGAATCTGGAATTCGAGCACGGTGCTTTTGCCGCGCGCCAGGCTGCGCTGGACACGGTAGGTGTTCTCTTCGTACCCAAAGGTAAACGTCACTTGCGCCGTCAGGCTGGCTGCGTTGACAAGTTCCTCGCCGCGATTGCGCGCCTCGCCAAACAGGGCCCAGGTAATCGCGTCGAGCAACGAGGATTTGCCCGCGCCGTTATGCCCGGAGATACAGGCCAGCTCGAAGCTGGTGAAATCTACATCCACAGGGTCACGATACGAAAGAAAGCCGGAAAGCTTAAGGCGATGGGGAATCATGAGCCAATTTTACCCCACGAACCGGGTCCGCTTTATGACAAGACACTCGCTGAAATATGACATCTGACGGTTGAAGCCCCAAATCAAGACGGATAACATGGGAATATCGGTTCTTTCATTGATAAGGGAGAAAATCATGACGAAATTCAAATTCCGCGTCCTGCTGGGTATACTTACTTTTTTATTTTTTGTTAGCCTGGCCTGTAGCAGCGCCGGACCCCTCAGTAATCTTTTTGCAACCCCAACCCCAACACCTACCAACACACCCACAGTAACCCCGACCTCCACGCCCACGATCACCCCCTCGCCCACCCTTACGCCAACCGCAACATCCACCCCGCGCCCCAGCGGTGTCAGCGACGAAACCCAGCCGGATGGGGCAATCGTATTCACTGATTACGACAACCAGTACCAGGTCACCCTGCCCCAAAACTGGATCGTTTTCCACCTTGAAATGGAAGACCTTAAAACGATGGGAGAGAAGTTCTCAGAGACCAACCCTGAGATGAAAGAAATGCTCGCAGCGTTGAGGAACGTGGACAAAAAGTTGTTCCGAGCCATGATTATCGATACCGACCGTGACCACCTGACTGGCGGCCAGCTTCCCAATATCACCATCACGGTCCCACAAGAGGCTATGTTCAAGAATATGCCCCCAGCTTTCCTCTCTGGTGCGCTGGCCGGAGCCCTGCCCGACATCAACCCTGGCATCAAAGTCCTCTCCGATGGGTTTGATACCACCCCAGGCGGCGTGGAGATTGGCTTTATCGAATCAACCCTGACCGCCAATAACCCCAATGGCAAGCGGATCACCGTTTACCAAAAAATTGTCATCTTTGAGATCAAAAACGGCGTGGCTATGCTGACTTTTACCTGCCCAACCAACCTGCAAGCCACCCTGCTGCCAGCGTTTGACGAGATGGTTAATTCAATCAAACCGTTGAAGCAATAGACCCATCCAGTGGACCATGTCATTTGATCGCGCAGCATGGTCCACTTTTGGCATTTTGCGTTTGCAGTTTTAAGCGAAGCGGGTTATCATAGCCCTGTGTTTAACGCAGACGAAGCCACCAGCCGCCGCCGGGCAACCCTGGTTGCCATTATTCTTGCGACCATCCCCTGTTACTGCCTGGGATGGGTCGCTTTGCAATTTGCTCCCGGCCCGGCCACTCCTACCCCCACCGCAACCAACACGCCCCCGGCCACATCCACACAGCTGGTGGTTCCTTCGCTTACGCCGATTGGCCCTTCGGCCACCCCCAACCTGCTTTCGGCCACCCCCACGTTCACATCCACCACAACATCAACCGTGACCGCCACTGTCACGATCACCCCAACCGCATCGGTGACGCCTTTCCTGCCGCCGACCTTTACCTTTACGCCCTCGGTCACCCCGATTACACCCACCCTGACGTTTACCCCGTCGAACACACCCGTGCCGCCGACGGCCACCTTTACTCCGTCCAACACACCGGTCCCACCGACAGCAACCTTCACGCCTACCAGTACCGAGACGGTTACTCCCACGGCAACAACCGGGCCTTAGCCCGATTCCCACTCAAGGTTACAACTGGGTTCCCATGCCTGAAATCACACCTTTCCTGAAATCCCTGTTATCGGCTGCCGGGATTTCATCCTACGAGACTCCCGCTGCCAAGCTGATCGATGAAAAATGGCGCCCGCTCGTGGATGAGATCAGCCTCAGCCGCATCGGTTCGCTGCAGGCGCTTAAAAAAGGCGCAGCCGCGACTCCCGACGCCCCCCGCCCCTCCATCATGATTGCCACACACATGGACGCCATCGGGTTAATGGTCACCACCATTACCGATGGCTTTTTGCACTTTACCCAGGTGGGCGGCATCGACCCGCGCATCCTGCCCGGCACCCCGGTCACGGTCCACGCTTCGGGCAGCGGCGAAGAACTACCCGGCGTGGTCGTCATCCCCTCGGCCCGCGCCTTGCCTGCTTCGGTAGGAGATGGCGTCGTCGGGTTGGAGCACCTGCTCATCGATACCGGCCTGCTCCCCAAGGAAGTGGCAGCCAAAGTCCGCATCGGTGACCCGGTTTCTTTTGCCACCGAGCCCAAAGAGCTGGCTGGCGAGGTCATCTCGGGTCATACACTCGACAACCGCGCCTCGGTAGCCGTTCTGACTGTGGCCCTGGAAGAACTCCAGAAAAAATCTCACGCCTGGGATGTGTGGGCGGTCGCCACAGTGCAAGAAGAAGTCAGCCTGGGCGGCGCATTCACCTCGGCCTTTGGGCTGCGCCCGCAAATTGCCGTTGCCATCGATGTGACCTTCGCCAAGGGCCCTGGCGCCAGCGACTGGCAGACCATGCCGCTCGGCAAGGGCCCCACCCTCACAATGGGCCCCAACATGCACCCCTATCTTTACAAAGCCTTCAAAGAACTGGCCGAAAAGCTGGAAATCCCGGTCCAGTTCGAAGTTACACCGCGCCACTCTGGCACCGACGGCTACGCCACCCAGGTTGCCGCCGAAGGCATTCCGACCATGGTCATTGGTATCCCGCTGCGCTACATGCACACCCCGGTCGAGATTGTCGCGCTCAAAGACATCCAGCGCGCCGGGCGGCTGCTGGCAGAGTTCATTGCCAGCATCGAACCCGACTTTGTCGACAAGATCGTTTGGGAAGATTAGAAAGGCAAAAGGGGAGAGAACCCTTTCACCTTTCTCTCTTTCCTTGCGGAGAAAAACATGGCTGAAAAAATCAACATTGGCTCTGCCCAATTCAAGTTGCTAGAAAAACTGTGCAACGCCACCGCCGTCTCGGGCGACGAGGGCGAAGTGCGCAAAATTATTCTCGAAGAAGTAAAGCCCTATGCCGACACCGTCAAAGTGGATGCGCTGGGCAACGTCCTGGCGACAAAAAACGGTTCGGCTGAAAAACGCGTCAAGGTCATGCTCGATTGCCATATGGACGAGGTTGGGTTTATGCTCGTCGCCGATGACGGCGATGGCCTGTATCGCTTTGAACTGGTAGGCGGTATCGATGTGCGCCAGCTGCCCGGCAAACAGGTCTTCGTCGGCAAAAGCAAAACCCCTGGCGTCATTGGGGCGCGCCCCATCCACCTGACCACGGCCGATGAACGCACGCGCAAAATCCCGCTCGACCAGTTGCGCATCGACATTGGCCCGGCCGGGAAGGCCAAAGTGGGCGATCGCGCCACCTTTGCCACCCAATTCCGGCGTGTCGGCCCATCTTTGATGGCCAAATCCATCGACAACCGTATCGGCTGTGCCATCCTGATCGAACTGCTCAAAAACGCCCCGGCCCACATTGACCTGTGCCTGTCCTTCTCGGTACAGGAAGAAATCGGCCTGCGCGGGGCGAAGGTGGCGGCCTTCCACTTTAGCCCGGATATGGCGATTGCTATCGACTCAACCCCCGCCAACGACCTGCCAGTTCACGACGGCGCTGAAAACGTCTTCTACAACACCAAACTGGGCTCCGGCCCGGCCATTTACACCTTCGACTCGGGCACACTCAACGACCCGCGCCTGGTCCGTTTCCTGGCCAAAACCGGCGACGAAGAGAAAATCCCCTACCAGTTCCGCCAGCCCGGCGGCGGCGGAACCGATGCCGGAGCCATTCATCGCTCCCGCGCCGGGGTCCCGACCATTTCGGTCTCGGTGCCGCATCGCTACACCCATACCGCCATCAGCATTTCGCGCGTCGATGATTGGAAAAACACCCAGGCGCTGCTCTCGGCGGCGCTTAAGCGCATTACGCCAGAATTGCTCCAGGAAGAAAGGCCCTAAAAGGAAATAAAAAGTAGAGCGGGCTGCTACTTTTTATTCCTCACGTAAATTATGAATGGGTTGATTGCTCTTTTGGGTTCCGGTGAATACCTGCCGGTGATGAATGACACAGACCGCTTCCTGCTGGAAAATTGCGGCACCAACGGCCGCCCAGCGCGTGTGGTCTGCCTGCCAACCGCCGCCGGGGAAGAAGGCGAAGCCTCTGTGGGGCGCTGGATGCGCATGGGCGAGGAACATTTCCGCGCGCTGGGCGCAGATGTGAAATCACTGCCCATTACCAACCGCGCCGAAGCCGACGATTCGGCCCTTGCAGCTGAAATTGAGCAGGCCGACCTGGTCTACTTCTCGGGCGGCAAGCCGCATTACCTGCACCAGACCCTGAGCGGCACAAAAACCTGGGAAGCGGTACTCAAGGCCACCGGGCGCGGCGCAGTTTTCGCGGGCTGTTCGGCCGGGGCCATGTTCATCGGCGAATTCCTGCCCGATTTCCGCTCCTTTGGATTAAGGCAAAACCGCGTCTTTGGCATTTTACCCAAAAGCCACATCTTCCCGCACTTCGACCGCATGCTGGCCTGGCGTGGGGTCACCATCCCACTGCTCCAGCCACTCATCCCCGCCGGGGAGTACGTGCTCGGCATCGATGAAGATACCGCCCTGGTTGGCAAACTCGGCAGCCAGTGGACGGTGATGGGCCGCCAAAGCGTGTATGTCATCACCAAAAACGAAGTCAAGACTTACTCGGTTGGGCAAAGCTTGCTTTTGCCCGCTTAACCAAAAATCTGAGAAATCTGTGGATAAGGAACTCTCATGAAACAACTCCTCCAAAAACTGACCGAAACCTTTTCCCCCTCTGGATACGAAGCTGTCATCCGTGATGTGATCCGCGCCGAAGTCGCCGCCCTGGCCGACGAGGTCCGCGTTGATGCCCTGGGCAACCTGATTGTCAAGAAAGGGCCTTCCAAAGCGGCCAAGAATGCCAAAAAGGTCATGATCGCCGCCCACATGGATGAAATTGGCCTGATTGCCACCCACATTGACGAAAATGGTTTTGTACGTTTTACCACCATTGGCGGCATCTACCCGCAAATGTTGATGGGGTCGCGCGTCCGCTTTTACAGTGGCCTGCCCGGCATTGTCCATACAGAACCGCTTGAAAAACCCGGCGACACCCCCGCCATTGAGAAAATGTTCATTGATGTGGGCGCCAAGAGCCGCAAAGACTGCCCGATTAAGATCGGCGAGGTGGCTGCGTTTGAACGGCCCTTCCTCGACCTGGGCGACCGCATGGTAGCCAAAAGCATGGATGACCGCATCGGCTGCCTGGTGGCGATTGAAGCCCTGCGCGCCTTAAAATCTACCCCGCACGAAGTTTACTTTGTCTTTACCACCCAGGAAGAAGTCGGCACACGCGGCGCAGAAACATCCGCCTTCGGCATCGATCCCGACCTGGGCTTCAGCATCGATGTGACCGGCTGGGGCGATACCCCTGGTCGGCTGGGCAAAGGCTTCGAAATGGCGCTCGGCAAAGGCCCGGCCATCAAGATCAAAGATGGCGGCATGCTCTCCGACCCGCGCATTGTCGATTGGATGATTAAAACCGCTGAAAAGTCCAAACTGCCTTACCAACGCGAGGTTTTGCTGGGCGGCACCACCGATGCCCGCGCCATGCAGCTCGTTCGCGCGGGAGTGCCGGTTGGCTGTATCTCAATCCCATGCCGCTATGTCCACAGCCCCAGCGAAATGGTTGACACCGGGGATGTCGAAAACGCCATCAAACTGGTTACCGCCCTGCTTTCTAACCCGGTTGATTTATAAACCCGGCTATCCGTTACCCACATCTGCACCCGAGGCGTACGCCGCGCCCGGGTGTTTTTTTATCCCAACTTTGCGGCTAGATAAAAGCCCATAACATCCACAACCCGATCATCACAGACCCGATGGCAAACAGGGCCAGGAAGGTCCAGCCAAAGCCGACCAGGAAAGCCTTGGTCGATTGGAAGGCTCCGGCCCGGTCGCGCAGGCGCGCATATTCGGCGGCGTACAACGCCAGGGGCGTAATAAAAAGCGCGGCAAACGGTGTCAGGAAGAAGCTAGCCACCAGCCCCACGGCCATCCCAATCAGGATTGAGCGCCAGGGCGTGCCAGTTTCGCGCAGTTTGGCCGTAATGATGATGTTATCAACCACGCCGCCTCCGGCGCCCAACAGGGTAACCAGCACAAACAGGAACCAATCCCAGCCGGTCATGGTTCCTGCGGCGGCTGAAACCAGGGCATAGACCAGCGCCGCCAGCCAGATGATGGCAATTCCCGGGAAAATGGGAATGATCAGCCCAAACAGGCCGACCAACATAAAAGTCAGGGTGATCGATTTCAGGAACAGTTCGCCAATCACAGGCCAGGTTAGCATGGTTTCTCCATTTATAAAGATACGGACTACGTACTTTACGTAGTCCGTATCACTTGGTTGCAAGCTATGGTCGAATCACGTCGAGGCCGCCCATCCAGGGGCGTAAGACTTCGGGCACCACAATTGAGCCATCGGCCTGCTGGTAGTTTTCCATCACAGCGATCATGGTACGCGGCAAGCCCAGGCCCGACCCGTTGAGGGTGTGCAGCAGACGCGCTTTGCCGCCATCGGCCGGGCGGTATTTGATGTTGGCCCGCCGCGCCTGGAAATCGGTATCGTTCGACACCGAGGAGACTTCCAGCCACTCATCGCAGCCGGGCGCCCACACTTCCAGGTCATAGGTGAGCGTCGCGCCAAAGCCGATATCGCCTGTGCATAGCCGCTTAACGCGATACGTCAGCCCTAGCTCGGCACAAGTTTGTTCGGCATCGGCCACCATCTTGTGATGCAGCGCATCCGAATCTTCGGGTTTGGCATACATGTACATTTCCACCTTGTCAAACTGGTGGCCGCGTTTAATGCCACGCACGTCGCGCCCGGCGCTCATCTTCTCGCGCCTGAAACACGGAGTGTAAGCCGTGTACTGGCGCGGCAGGCTGGCTTCGTCGAGGATTTCGTCCATGTGCAAACCGGTCAGGGGAATTTCAGCCGTTGGCACAAAGTAGTAATCTTCTTCGTGGTCTTTGTAGAGATTATCGGCAAATTTGGGCAACTGCCCGGCGCCATAAACGGTAGCGGTTTTAACCATGAAAGGCAGGTACTGCTCACGGTATCCCTGGCGAATGTGCAGGTCGAGCATCCAGGCGATCAAGGCACGCTGCAGCCGCGCCCCGGCCCCGCTCAGCACGTAAAAACGCGAACCAGTCAGTTTGCTGCCGCGCTCGAAATCGATAATTCCCAACGCCGGACCCAGGTCCCAGTGCGGCTTGGGGGTAAAGTCAAATTTCTTTGGCTCGCCGACCGTCTTGATGACCACATTTTCGCCGTCATCTTTGCCATAGGGAGTGCGTTCATCGGGGATATTGGGCAAGATCGCCACCAGGGCGTTGAGCTGGCCTTCAACTTCTGCCAGGTCTTTATCCAGTGCGGCAATTTTGTCGCCCACAACACGCATGGCCTCCACTTTGGCCTGCCGTTCGGCCGGGTCTTTCATTTTGCCAATCTCTTTTGATACGGCATTGCGCTCGGCCTTGAGCGCCTCGACCTCGGCAATCACCTCGCGGCGCCTGGCATCGAGCGCCAGGATATCATCCACCGGGGCGGGGTTGTCCTGGCGATCACGCAGCGCCTTGCGGACGAGGTCCGGGTTTTCCCGGATTAGGTTGATGTCTAACATGGTAGTACCTCCTTGGAATGAAAAGAAAGAACCGCCCCTCCTGTGCAGGACGAGGGGCGGCTCGTGGTACCACCTGCGTTTGCCTCCCATTTCCGCGCCTTTTTTAGAAGGGGCTTGGATTGATGGTGAGGCCTCGGGTTGGGCTGTAACGGGCAAACCCGGCTCTCTTACGACAAGATGTCCCTGCGAGAGCGACTGTTTATAGGGAAAATTGGATCGGCCCTACAAACACCGGAGGGGATTTCGCCATCAAACCGCCTGCCTTGCACCGACCGGCAGGTCTCTGAACAGTTAGAGCGGCTACTTGTCTCCGGGTTGTCTTTGGTAATCAGATTATACGCGCGGGCAAAGACGTGTCAAGCCCCGCGAGCTTTCAATTCACCGGGCAAAAGAGCGGCGTAAATGAAAGCGTGAGTTGGCGTGGGCACACCCATCTCGCGCCCCAGGCGCACCACGGCCCCATTCTGCGCGTCAAGCTCAGAGGGCCGCCCTTCCATAATATCGCGCTGCATCGAAGCCATAATCTCAGGCGCAGAACTGTCGATAAAGGCCAGCGTTTTTTGTACTGCCTCGGCGGGCAAATTAACTCCCCGCGCGCGCGCCACGGCAGATGTTTCTTCCAGCGCGGCTTGCAGCAAGGCGCGGCTCTCTGGAACCGCGCGATAGACGCCCATTGGCTGGCGGGTAACAGCTCCCACCCCCGAGGCGGCGGCAATAAATAGGAATTTGTTCCACAGCGCAACCTTGATATCCACCGGGATCTCAACGGTTAAGCCCTGGCAGCGGGCAAACGCCGCATGGATCTCTGCCACCCGTGGGCGGGTTTCGCCGTTTAACGGGCCAAACGCCACGTAAGGCGGTACACCGACATGCCGCACCAGCCCCGGGGCCGGGACCAGCGCCGAAATACGGCACAACCCGCCGATCACGTGCTCTGCTCCCAGTACGGCAGCCACTTCATCGGCTGCGGTAACGCCATTCTGGAGCGGAATCACCAGTGTCTCAGGCCCAATCATGGGCCGCATGGCCTGGGCGGCTTCGGTCACCTGCCAGGTCTTAACCCCCAGCAAGACCACATCCACCGGCCCAACTTCTGCCGGGTTATCGGTGGCCTGCACCGGGTCGATCGAAAAATGCCCCAGCAGCGATTCAACTTTCAACCCATTCTGGCGCATGGCCGCCAGGTGCGCGCCGCGCGCGATAAAGGTGACATCTTCACCCGCCTGGGCCAACCGCCCACCAAAATAACCACCCACCCCGCCGGTTCCATAGACTGCAAACTTCATTGTTCCTCCGTAATTAAACCATCCAGCGTAGAATCACCATGCGTCAGCACATACAAACTGCGCGGACGCGGCCCGCTGGTATCGTATATAAAGTCGGTAACCAGGTACCCGGCCGAAAAACTGGTTTCAAAGGCCAGGCGCGAAAAATCACGCCAGGTGCGGGCCAGTTCAAAATCGGCAGCCTTCAATTTCAAAAAGTCCGATGGGATTTCAGCCAGCAGCAAGGCCTCTCCAGGGGCAGGAAGCTGCCCGGGCGGGCTTATTAAGCCAGCGGGGGTTTCGGTCACCGGGTACAAGGCCCGGATATTGGCCCCATCAAAGCTGCTCAGACCCAACTCGCGGCGCGGGCGGCGTCCGAGGCGTCTCTCCACACGGCGGGTATTGAGCCACCAATCCACCTGGAAACGGTCAGAGGCCAGGCCCACGTTCAAGCCATCGCGCATTTCGCCATAGACTTCACGCAGGTAGGTATTACAAACGGCCCCCAGGCGCGCAATGTTGAGATGTGCATTGCGGCTCAGCAGCGGGTCATAAGTCCAGGTGACCCGGTCGAGGCCTTGTTTGCGCACCATTTGCCATTGGGCTCGCTTGAGTGCAAAACCAACGCCTAAATCACGCGCTTCGGGAACGACTCCCATCTGGTGCGAGCAATGCTTGGGACGCGGGCCATCGGGGACTTCGTACAAACCCGGGAAGCCAAACAGCATACCGACCATCTTTTCGCCATCGAAAGCGCCCAGCACCAGCCCGCCGTTGTGGGCCACCGTCAACATCACATGGGATGGAACGATATCGGTTTCGCTGCCCGGCCAGACAATGCGCTGGATGTCTTCGGCCTGTTCCATTTCTTCGGGGGTTTCCAAAATTTTGACAGTAATCATGCGTTTTTCCCATTTTGCGCGGCAACGCGCCCAAAAGATTTACGGACAAAGAAGGTTTGCATGGCCTGGTTGCGCCAGTTGATCCCTTTCAGGTGGTCGAGGCGATAGGTAAAGCGGGCAGGCAGGAACCCAAACAGGCGCGTGACCGAATCGACCGGGCAGGTGCGATTGTAGGAAAAGTAATCGACCCAAAAGGTGGAAAACGGGAAACCCGGCAGCAGGCTTTCGATGAAAACGGTCAGGCTGCGCAGGTAGGGCAGCGGCAGCGAGAGGAAAGGCCGTCGTTTCCCGGCCGCATCCATAATCAGCTCGGTGGCCTGGCGAAAGGGGAAATATTCAGCCCCGCCCAGGTCATAAGTCTGGTTAAGGCTGTCGCGTGTCTCGCGCGCCCACAACAGGCAGGTAACCAGGTCTTCTACCCACAGCGGCTGGACCAGCACTTCGCCGTCGCGCGGCAGGGCAATGAAAGGGAACAGGCCCGCCAGGCGCGCCAGGGCAGTGGTAAAGTGGTCTTCGGGGCCATACAACAGGGCCGTGCGCAGGATGGTGTAAGGAACACCACTGCGACGGATATGTTCTTCGGCAATCCCTTTGACTTTAAAAAGCGGGTAGTACGAGGAACGGTCTGCACCCAGGTGGCTCACGTAAAAAATGCGGCGCACGCGCATTTCGGCGGCCGCCCTGGCAACGTTATAAGTGCCGCGTGCATCGGTTTCGAGGATGTTGGCCTGCGCCCCCTGGTGCTCAGCTCCGGCCAGGTGATAAATCACATCCACTCCACGCATGGCGGCCCGTAAACCCCGTTCATCATTCAAACTGGTGACCGCGACTTCGACCGGAACGCCGCGCGGCAGGTTGGGAGTGTGAGGAGAAGGACGAATCAGGGTGCGCACATCCTGCCCGTTGGCAACCAACTGGCGGACAAGGGCGCGCCCAACAAAGCCCGTTCCTCCGGTAACAAGGATCATGGCGGGAATTATACCCCGCGCTTTTTGTTAAGCACCAATGCCCGGCCTGCCAGGTTGGCACAAAGCAGAAAATATCATTTCCATTGAAAAGGAAAAGGTTTCAAAAAAGATAATTTTCCACCCTGCAAAGAGTTGTACAATCTAAAAACAGTTCCGGTTTAGTCAAATTTATTGAGGGAAAAATGACAAGGCGCGAAGAATTACCTGTAGCCCTTTCACAGGATTTTGAAATTTTCTTTGACAATCACCCGCTGCCCATGTGGGTGATTGAACCTGCCTCCCTGTCCATCCTGGCCGTAAACCGGGCGGCCTGTGTTTTATATGGATACGACAAAACCGAGTTCCTGGCCCTGCACTTAAGTGACCTGCAATCCAGTTCGAACAACCTGCTCCTGGAGACCCAAGACAGCCTACAACCGGCTGAGGCCCGCCACATTCGCAAAGACGGTCGGCTGCTTCATGTCGAGGTCTATTCAAACTGGGTGGAATTGAATCAACGCAGGGCGCTTATGCTCACCATCCGCGAACTCTCTGCGCCAGAGCCAGCGGCCAAGACCCTGCAAGAAGCCGAAGCGCACTATCACAAACTCGCCCAGGCCTCCCCCGATGTGATTGGCATCGTCGACCTGCGAGGCATCATCACTTATGTTTCACCCCGGGCCATCAAACAGTTTGGGCTGGAATGCGAAGGGGAAATGGTGGGAACCAACTTGCTAGACTGGGTGGCGCCCGAATGGTACGAGATCTTCCTGGGCGAATTCCAGATGGCGATACGAGGCGAAATTCCTCCCCACAATGAATACGTACTCTTGCGAAAGGACCGCAGCCGCTTCTGGGGCGAATTCAATTCTGAACTCCTGGTGGACCCGGATGGCAAGTTATACGGCCTGTTGAGCATCGTCCGCGATGTGACCGACCGGAAGCTGATTGAGGAAACCGTCCGCATTAACATGGAACGGCTCGAAAAAGCCGAACGACTGGCACAGGTTGGACATTACGAGCTCGACCTTGCCACCAACCGGCTGACCTTTTCCAAGGAAATCCTGCTCATCATCGATCAACCTGAGAGTTTAGCCCCCATCGAAGTTAAGGATTGCATCCACTACATTCACGCCGACGATCTCGAGAAAGTCAAGGCTATTTTTGCAGCCAGCCGCCGCGATCACTCCTCCTTTGATGCCACTTTTCGCATTGTGCGGCAGGATAAGCAGGTGCGCTACATTCACAACCACGCCGAATTCGTCACCCAGGCCATTGTGGCCACCCCTAAACTATTTGGCACCGTGCAGGATGTAACCGAAATGAGGCAGTACGATGAAGCCCTGCGCGAAAGTGAGGAGCGCTATCGCGCCGCCTTCGAGCGGGCTGCCCTGGGCGTGTGCGAGGTGCTGATTGACGGCAGATTCATCAAGGTCAACCAGGGGTTTTGCGACATCGTTGGCTACACCGCCAACGAACTGTTGACCTTAACCATCAGTGATGTCACTTATCCGGGTGATTCATTCGAAGATTACGAACTAACCCTCGAAGTCCTGGCGGGCAAACGCAGCACCTACAAAGTTCAAAAGCGTTACC
>CAZLSP010000030.1:0-50765 GCA_964562145.1 uncultured Anaerolinea sp.
CCCGGCGGTTTTGATTCAGTCTTCGTATCAAGAAGGCCGTTACTTTTTGGTGACATATCCCATCAGCGATCGATTTCCCCGCTATAATCACTAAGATGAACGATCGCCCGACTCTCTTACTCGCCGACGATGACCCAACCATTACCAACAGCCTGTTGCCGTTTTTTGAGCGGGCCGGGTTTCATGTCGTCACTGCTGCCAATGGCGTGGAAGCGCTTGAAAAAGCCCAGGCGTTGCGTCCGGATTTGATTGTGCTGGATGTGCTTATGCCGCGTATGGATGGGCGCGAGGTGTTGCGCCGCCTGCGCCGGGGCGGGATGCCCACCCCAACCATCCTATTGACGCAGGTTGGCGATGCCATAGAGCGCGCCCTGGCGCTGGAAGAGGGTGCGGACGACTATCTGAACAAGCCCTTTGAATCACATGAATTGCTGGCGCGGGTGCGCGCCGTGTTGCGCCGTTCGCAGAGCGGACAGCCCTCGCTGGCAACTGCCTGGCGTCTTTCTGCGCATAACCTAACTATTGACCGCCGCGCGCGCCGGGCAATGTTGGATGGGAAAGTGCTGGATCTCAGCCCCAAAGCGTTTGCGGTACTGGAATACCTGATAACCCATCCCGATGAAGTTGTCAGCCGGGAGCGGCTCTTGCAGCTGGTTTGGGGCTGGGAGTATCCCGCTGGCACCCGTACGGTAGACACTCGTATGTTTGAACTGCGCAAAGCCCTCGGCGATGACCCCTCCGAGCCAAAATTCATCGAAACCCAGGCGGGCGAAGGTTACTGCTTCATCGCGCCGGTCAGGATGCTGCCGTGAAACGATTTTTTGCCATTCTTGCCCTGGCTTTGCTGGTGATTGGCGCACTGGCGCTTTACCTTATCCCCGTGTTCTGGCAGCCGGAGCCGGTGTTGGTCTTTAGGGTTGGTATT
The DNA here is from genome assembly GCA_964562145.1 of uncultured Anaerolinea sp. GTDB lineage: Bacteria > Chloroflexota > Anaerolineae > Anaerolineales > Villigracilaceae > UBA5195. Next base: position 926 of record CAZLSP010000030.1, read on the forward strand.
GGCGCCGGGATTTTTGCGCTGCTGTTAGGGCTGGCGGTGCTTTTGCAGTTGGTCGTGTTGGCTGCCGATTGGGGAAAAGAGCAAGCGGCGCGGGAAATCTCACGCCAACGGGATGAATCCCACCGTCAATTTTTGCGGCGGCTTGACCATGAATTGAAAAATCCGCTGACGGGGTTGCAGGCCGCCCTCACCAACCTGCGCGAAGCCCAAAATCCTGCCGAAACACGCGCCGCAGTGGATAACGCCAGCCTGGCGGCCATTCGCTTGGGGCGTATCCTGAAAGATTTGCGCAAATTGTCCGAGCTAGATGCCCAAATGCTGGAACATCGCCCGGTTGATGTGGCTGAATTGGTGGATGAAATGGTTAGTGCAGCGGGGAGCCTGCCCGTTTACCAGGGGCGCAGCATTCATTTGCTGGTTTCCAAAATCCCTGCCCTGCCGCCGGTTACCGGGGATCGAGATATGCTTGGGCTGGCGGTTTATAACCTGCTCGATAATGCCCTGAAATATAGCGCTTCTGCAGATGCCGTTGAAGTGCGTGTTCGTGAAGATGGGCGCGCGCTGTTCATCGAAGTAGCCGATGGCGGCGCCGGGATTTCGCTCGAAGAGCAGGGCCGCATCTTTGAAGATCTTTATCGCGGGGAAAATGCCCGCGAAATTGAAGGCAGCGGTCTCGGGTTGGCGTTGGCGCGGCGTATCATCCAACTCCACGGGGGAGAGGTTTCCCTGCGCAGCAATCCGGCCCAGGGGCGTGGAACGGTCTTTATCATCCGGCTGCCGGTAGGGTAATGTCACCGAACTGTGACAACGGCATAACAGGCGGGTGACATCCAGCGACTATAAATAGGGTGTCACGAAAAAGGAGACCTTATGAAACGTTCACTTTCCCTCACCCTGATTGCTGCTGCCCTGATTTTGGGCCTCGCCTGGTTCCTGCCTCATAGTTTTTTCAAGGTAAACCTGGAAACCCCCACCCCGCAAGCCGAGGTGGTTTTGCCCACTCCTACCGAGCCGCAAGACATCCCCATTACTTACCAGAATATATCTTTTACCATCCCTGTGGGATTGGCCGATGGGGCGCAGGCTGTCTCGCAGCCAGCCGAACCCGGCCCCTTAAACTCATCCCCGGAATTTGTCGAATTTAAGCTCACCGGGTACCCATTTCCTGACCCGAATGGAATTTACCAGCCTCGCATTCGTCTCTACCCGGCATCCGAATACGCCAGTGTCAACCTTTGGGCCGCTGAAAGTCTCAACCGCCTGCAAAGCGCCCTAGTGAACCCGGCTGTGCCGCTGACAAACGATGTTTTGCCCAATGTGCCTTATATGGGCTCTTCGGCCCAGCTTTACGCCGCCCAGGTAAAGGAATTGCCTTTTGAAAGCGGGAACGGCCTGCGGATGATTTCATCCTATGCCCAGTATTCGGCCTCTATCGGGCGTTACAGCAGTTTTTATCATTATGAAGCCTTGACCCATGACGGGAAATACTTCGTAGTGGTTGAGATGCCCGTCAACCTGCCGGTTTGGGCCGACGAGAGCAACCCTGGTGAATTTGGGATTACATACACCCGCCAGGAATGGCTTTACATGCAGTCGTACTACCAATCTGTGACTGAATTGCTTAACCAGGCGGATGCCGAGGGTTTCAACCCCATGCTAGGCCAGCTCGACAGGTTGGTCCAGTCCATCCGGGTCGCTGACACCCCAGCGGCAGAAGTTTCCCCTGCTCCCTGTCTTGCGCCTGCGGCCGGAACCCGCCTTCATATCGATTCCGACAATGGTTACTGCCTGTTGTATCCGGCCCGATACTCCGCTCAAAATCCGGGTTTTATTATCATCAACCCGGCCCCAGGTTTTGGCGACATTCCCGGGGATGCCTGGATGTTGATCCAGGTTGAAGACGCGGCCGGGCGTACCGCCGAACAGGCGCTAGAGGCCCAAATGCCTGCGGAGATGCAGGGATTCAACATTACCCGCCAATCCACCACCATTGATGGGGAACCCGCTTTTATCGTGGATGGGCTGCCCGGCCAGGATTCCAACCGGAAGGTTTTTATCGTTCACAACGGGCGCTTGTACACCCTCGCCTTTTCTCCCTGGCAGCCCACCCAGCTTATTGGCGGGATGGGCCAGCGAACCCCGCTGGAATATCTTTCCAATATTGTGATCCAATCGTTTCGCTTTTTGCCCTAATACTCCTTGGATTGTCGGGGCCTGTCACAAAATTGTGATTTGGCCCTGACAACCTGGTGACATCCATTTGCAATAATCTGGACATCACAAAAAGGAGACCTGTTTATGAAACGTTCATTGATCAACCTGGTTGCTTCACTTGTTTTGCTCGGATTGGGATGGCTGGTGCCGCACTCTGTCTTTAGTGTCGGCCTCGAAACTGCCCCCACTGCCACGTCTATCGTTCCAACGGGAACGGTGTCCGCGATTGCGCCGCAGCCTGAGACCGGTATTCCCACCGCTACTGCTTTTGTGCCCGCCCCCACCGACATTCCTACCCCGATGCCTGACCCGTATGGCGAAGTGTATTTCACCATCCTGACGCCAAAAGTCTACTTGCCCCCGGCCGAGCCCCCGGTCGGCGTCGATGAAACTGCTTACCGGCTGGCTCGCCTGCCTGGCTCGTGTGTCGTCGGGCTGATGCCCTGTCCCGTCCCTGAGACCATCCAAACTCCTTTCAATATGCGCGATGTCTACATGGTGGATGGCCGCGGCCTGGTCTGGTCACCCGACGGGCGTTACGCATTGCTGGTGATTCATCCCGAAGATGAGCTCTCGGCTGGCAAAACCAAAGAAGAGATGGCAAAAATTGCCAACCAGTCCCCGGAAGAATTCCAAATCAATCCATCGACGTTGTACCTGTACGATGCAGAATTGGATATTTGGAAGATCGTATACAGCGCCGAACGAAAGTTTTTCTACTCCCCAACCTGGTCCCCCGACGGGCAGTGGATAGCCTTCCAGGTGTTGAGCAGCCAGTGGGCCTTCCATGCTGCCCAGCCGGATGACGGCCTTTACCTTGTCCGCCCGGATGGTACGGAGCCGCACCAGGTTGGGAGCGGGAACGCCTCCATTCAGGGTTGGGTCGGAAACAGCTTATTCCTGCGCCGGGTGACAGGGCTTTACCCTGCCCAACAAGAGTCTTTTGAGCTGTTGACCCTCGACGGGAAAATCACCCCCCTGTTTGACGCGCAGCGAGTGGCTTTTTATGCGCTTGCACCGGATGGCGGCTCTTTGTTGGCCGCCGATGCCCAGGGCGAGTTTAGCGGCTCGCCGGTCAAATCGGTGGATTTGCTGGCGCTGGATGGTGGCGTGATCCAGAACTTTGGCACGTTCTCGAACCAAACGGGTAGTATCTATCCCCTGGCCTGGTCGAAGGATGCCTCGCGGGTGGCTTTTGCCAGCCTGCGACGGGTCTACGTGGGAACCCCCACGGTCCAGGCGGCCCCATCGGGGATGGCTGGCCTCCCCGCAGATGGCACACTTCGTGAAGTGTACGTGGCCGACGATCGCTACGTTTCACCATCCATCTGGCAACTGCAATTTTCGCATGACAACCAATACTTGCTGATGGATGTCTACGATGGCCAGCCCAGGCTGGTGGTGGTCTCGCTCAAGACCGGCCAGGCTGCCGAAGTCATCTGGAAAGAGGCTAGCTCAGACGAACAGGCGACCGCCTACTCCTGGCGACCATAGTTTCTCTACATCGATAATCTAATTAAACAGCGCCCGCAAAAAGGGGCGCTGTTTCGCGTTCTACGGGTATCAACAGCCTTGAGCCAGGTAGGTTGAGGGACCAAAGGATTGGTGTAAAATGACAGCAGATAAGGATTGCAGACATGCCATACAAAGTGTTCTTTGTGGAAGATGAAACAATCACGCGCGAAGGAATTCGCGATAATGTTGACTGGCAGTCCAGCGGGTTTGAATTTTGCGGCGAGGCGGCCGATGGCGAGATGGCCCTGCCGTTGTTGCGCACAGCCCGGCCGGATGTTTTGATTACCGATATCAAAATGCCCTTCATGGATGGCCTGCAATTAAGCAAAATTGTGCGCGAACGCATGCCCTGGGTGAAAATCATTATCCTGAGTGGGCATGATGAATTTGTCTACGCCCAGCAGGCCATTAAGCTGGGCGTGGCAGATTATTTGCTAAAACCGATCACGGTCAATAGCTTGCAGGGGGTTTTGCAAAAATTAGCTTTACAGTTGGATAAAGAAAAGCACGAGCAGGAAAACCTGAAAAAGCTGCAAGAGCAGGTCAGCGAAAATCATGCCATGCTTCGTGAACGCTTTCTCTTTAAGCTGGTGATGGGGACCGTTTCACCGGCAGAAGTGGCCGAAATGGGCCAGGCGCTGGGTCTTGATCTGCACGCCCGGCATTACCTGGTGACAATCTTGAAAATCGAATTGCGTGATCGCTCCGATCAACATGATTTGGATGAATACCAGCGCATCCAGGCGGCTTTATTAGAGCGCATAGAGAAAAACCCGGATGCCTATGTGTTGAAAAGGGACTGGGGCGACCTGGTGCTAATCATGAAAGGGGATACTTCTCAATACCTGGAAGATGAACGCGATGCCCTTTTTGATGAAATTGCTCGCAACCTGGCGCCAACCCGTTATAAATTGACGGTTGGCACCGGGACGGTGAAGCACAATGTGACCGAGCTTTGCCAGTCTTTTGTCGAGGCCTTGTCGTTTATCCAGAACCTTTCCAATGACGAGAAGGGTTTGACGCATGCCTTTGAACAGGCCAAGTTGTTCAAGGTGGATAAATCGGCAGTTGAGAATTACCTCCATCATGGCGTCAAAGATGACTTTGATGCTTTTTTTTGCGAGCATATTTCCCCGTTGTGCGAAACAGCTTTGAAATCGAGCCTGATTAAGAACTATATCGTTGTGGATGTGGTTCTCGCGGTGGTAAAACTTGTGAATGACCTGGGCGGGGATGTTGATAAAGTGCTCCCCGAATTGGATTCGATGGAAATCATCATGTCCAACATCCGGACGATGGATGACATGCGCAAGGAAATTTACAAAATCATTGCGGCCGCGCTGGCTTATCGCGATAGCCAGCCGCGCGGGCAGTATAAAGAATTGATCTACCAGGTGAGAAGATATATTGAGCAGCACTATGCCGAAGCAGAGCTATCGCTCAATGACGTGGCCGCTTTTGTGAACCTGAGCGCCAGTCATTTTAGTGTTGTCTTCGGGCAAGAATCAGGCTGTACGTTTAAGGAATATTTGACCCAGGTTCGCATGGGTAAAGCGAAAGAATTATTACGCATGACAGGCTTAAGATCGGCGGATATCGCTTACCAGGTTGGCTATAGCGACCCGCATTATTTTAGTTTTGTCTTCAAAAAACATACTGGTCTTTCGCCAAGCGAATTTAGGGCGCAGGCTTTGCCTGCTTAAGGGAGCGTGGCATGGCACAAAAAATATGGCCCGGTTTTCGTGAGCAAGTTCACCTGACGAATAAACTTCACCTTCGTTTTGTGAACAGGTTTGTGGACTTTCTAAGTGGTGTCAACCTGTCTATTCGGACCAAGATTTTGGTGTCGCTGTGTATTGTGATTGTGCTCATGGGGGGGACCAATATCGTTTCGATGGTGCAAATGCTGCGCTACAGCCGCCAGTATGATGCCATTATTACCAATATCACCACCGCCAATAGCATCAGCGGCAGCATCAAGCCTGAGATTGATACTGAAATGTGGAAGATTGTGGCCGGGAAAATAGACTTTTCCGAGGGCCGGCAGTATGAGATTATTGATAATGTCGAGGCCAAAGTTCACTGGATGATGGAAAACACCGACTCGCAGCGGGCCAGGGTAAAACTGGATTTGATTTTGCGGACATCGCAAACCCTGCGAGAGTACATCAACGACATGGGCAGCCTGATTGCCCAAAACAGCACCGCTGTGGAAAATGAAGCCGCGCTCGAAAAGATACATTTTGCCACTTCCGTCATGGAAGAAGTGGTTCAAAATTATGTTCTCTATGAAGTCAACCGTACCGATGGACAATACCAGGTGATGCGAGAAAGTTTTGCGCGCTGGCAGGGCTTTTCACTTGCGCTGGCAATTGGCGCAGTTGGGTTTGCGGTGGTCGCCGCCTGGAGCTTATCCAGGAGCATTTATGCACCAATCAAAAAGTTGCATGATGTGACGACTACCATCACGAAAAATGACCTGCAAGCCCTGATGACCAGCGACAATGTGGATGAGATCACCGAATTGGGGATGAGCTTCAATATCATGATTGGCAAGATTAAAGAATTGTTGGATGCCAAGATAAAGGAGCAGGAGAATCTCAAAAAAGCGGAGTTGCGCGCCTTACAGGCCCAGATCAACCCCCATTTTTTGTACAACACCCTCGATACAATCATCTGGATGGCAGAATCCAAGAAAACCGACCAGGTGGTGGAACTCGTTTCGGCCCTTTCGAGTTTCTTTCGCATTAGCCTGAGCAAAGGGATGGATTGGATCACTATTGCGGAAGAAGTGGAGCACATCAAAAATTACCTGACCATCCAAAAAATGCGTTACCGGGGGATTCTCGATTTTCGAATTGAAATGGAACCGGCTGCGGCAGATTACACCATCCTTAAGTTGATTCTCCAGCCGCTGGTAGAAAACGCCCTGTATCATGGCATCAAAAACAAACGGCAGGGTGGCACCATTCAGGTGCATGTAAAACGGCAAGGCGAGAACGAGATCCTGCTCGAAGTGACCGATGATGGCATAGGCTTTTTGCCCCAAAAACTGGCCCAATTACGCGCCGAGCTGGATGGTGAAGTTGGTGAAATGCGCATGGAAAGCGGGTATGGCCTGGGCAATGTCAATAACCGCATCCGCCTGTATTACGGTAACCAGTACCGGATTTCTATCGATAGTGAATATAACAGCGGCACCAGTGTCAAACTGGTGATCCCGGCCCAGATGGAAATGTCCCCTCGGTCTGAGATGTTGAGCAGCCAGGGTTAAGGAGCGCTTCCCATGAAGTTTCTGCGTTTTTTCGTCTCAGGGTTGGTTTGTCTTTTCCTATTGGATCTTGTTGCTTGTGCGCAACAGCCTGCGCTTGTTTTTACCCAGCAGCCTGAGCCCAATTCGCGGCCCCAGAAGACCTATGCCGATTTAATCGTCGGTTATGCCCAGTTGGGCGCCGAAAGCGAATGGCGCGCGGCAAATACCACCTCCATCAAAGAGACAGCCGAGCAACTGGGGGTTGAGTTGCGTTTCCTGGATGCGCAACAAAAACAGGATCGGCAGATTGAAGCGGTGCGCAAGCTGATTGTCCAAAAGGTGGATGTTATCGGCATTTCGCCCATTGTAGAGACCGGGTGGGAGGAAGTTTTCCAGGAGGCCAAAGATGCCGGCATTCCCATCATCCTGGTTGACCGGCGCGCCAATGTGCCCGAGGATTTGTATGTTTCTTACCTGGGGTCCGATTTCCTGGAAGAAGGGCGTAAGGCGGCACGGGTGATGGTCGATCTGGTCGGCAGCGAGGCCCAAATCGTTGAGTTGGTTGGGACGATTGGGTCCGCTCCAGCCAATGACCGTTACAAAGGTTTTCGGGAGATATTGGTCGAATATCCGGGCATGCAGGTTATCGCTTCCGAGTCGGGTGATTTTACGCGCGCCAGGGGGCGGGAGGTGATGGCGTCTTTCTTGCAAAAACATGGGAAGACCATAACCGCTGTTTATTCCCATAATGATGATATGGCCCTGGGAGCCATCCAGGCGATTGAAGAGTATGGTCTCAGGCCAGGGGTCGATATCAAGATTGTCTCTGTCGATGGCGCTCGAGGCGCTTTCGATGCGATGATTGCCGGGAAGCTTAATGCCACCGTGGAGTGTAACCCCTTGTTGGGACCGCAGTTTTTTGAGCTGGCGCTTAAGGTGGTGAATGGCGAACCGATCCCCAAATGGGTTCCTTCGATTGAGACCATCTTCTTCCCTGAAGATGCGCGTGAGATTTTGCCAAGCCGAAAATATTGATAGCAAAAGCCGCATCGAAAGAAATTTAACCTTTTTCAAAAAAAATTCATTACCCATTTGGGTAATGAATTTTTTTTGTGCTCGTTATAAAAAAAATTAACTCATTCCAAAGAAAAAATCATGGATTTCAATTTTGCAAAGTTATATCCTTTTCATAAGTACTTATTGAGCTTTCTTCTTTTTACTTTGCGATGCGTTTCAACTCTTTCCAACTTATTTACAACGTATGCGCGAAATTCCAGGCTGAAAGGAGGCAGAGCGCGAAACAGACTCAAAATAAAAAGAAGCGCACACCGTGAGATTGGCGTCTGGGGTGTACGCTTCTAAACGAGATTGCCTTCGTGGCTGAAGGCAACTTGTCTATCGATGATTATAACGCCAATATTCTGTTCCTTTGCCCATCCGAATTAGGAGAAGAAAATGTTCAAGAAACTGCACACCCTTTTGACCCTCCTGGTGCTGGCCGGTTTTGTGCTGGCGGCCTGTGCTCCTGCCGCTACCCCTGTTCCCGCCGAAGCCCCGGCTGCCACCAAAGCTCCCGCCGCAACAGAAGCCCCGGCTGCCACTGAAGCCCCGGCCCAAAAAGTCTGGACCTATGCCGATATGACCGTTGGCTTCCTGCAGACTGGTTCTGAAGGCGGTTGGCGCGCGGCCAACAGCGCTTCTTTTAAGGAAACCGCCACGCAGCTTGGGATTAATCTCAAGTTCTACGATTCGCAAAACGACCTGGCCAAGCAGGTTGCGGGCTTCCAGCAATTTATTCAGGACCCCGAAGTGGACGTGATTATCATGTCGCCGCTCGAAACCACTGGCTGGGAACAGGTTTTGAAAGATGCCAAGGCCGCCGGGAAACCCGTTATTCTTTCGGATCGCCGCATTGATGGCTTTGAAGATTACTACGTCACGTTCATTGGGGCCGATTTTGTTGAAGAAGGCCGCAAAGCTGGCAATGAGATGTGCAAACTGCTGGAAGGCAGCGCGAGCAAGAATGTTTGGGAACTGGTTGGTAACGTAGGTTCTGCTCCTGCCATCGATCGTGGTAAGGGTTTCCGTGAAACCGCTGAAAAGTGCGGCATCACTGTCACCAAGAGCCAGACCGCCAACTGGAGCGTTGTGGAAGGCAAGCAGGTTACAGAAGCCTGGTTGAAGGAAACCAAGGATGTCCAGGGGATTTTCGGCCAGAACGATGAAATGGCCTTCGGCGCGATCGAGGCCCTTAAGGAAGCTGGCCTGGTTCCGGCCGTGGATGTGAAACTCATCTCTGTCGATGCCACCGCTGGCGCTTTCCAGGCCATGCTCGATGGGACCCTGAATGTGACCGTGGAGTGCAACCCGCTCCTGGCCCCGCAGGTCTACGAAGCTGCCCTGGCCGCCCTGAATGGCGAAACCCTGCCCAAGTGGATCCCCTCGCAGGAAAGTGTCTTCTTCATGGATGACCCGAACCTGAAGGAAATTGCCGCCGGGCGCAAGTATTAAGTCTTGAACTGTCGGCCATCGGTGAAAAATGGTTGATCAGGATTAGGGAATTGGATTGGGAAGCGATGGTTGTGAACATTGCTTCCCAATCTCTTTCAACAGGAAGAATGTTTTAGCAAAGGCAGGCAGATATGTCTGAATCGGAACAAAACATACTGGTAATGGAAGGCATTTCCAAAGCTTTCCCGGGCGTGCAAGCGCTGGACGATGTCAGTTTGACGCTTCGCCGGGGCGAGATACTTTGTTTGGTGGGGGAAAACGGCGCGGGTAAATCCACGTTGATGAAGGTATTAACCGGGGTGAACCAGCCCGATTCAGGCAAAATTGTTTTGGATGGCAGGGAAATCCATCCCCGCTCCTCCCAGCATGCCCAGGAATTGGGCATTAGCACGGTTTACCAGGAAGTCAATTTGTGTGTCAACCTGTCGGTTGCCGAGAATATTTTGCTCGGGCGTGAGCCGCGCAAATGGGGTTCCATCGATTGGGCCAAGACCCATACCCTGGCGGGTGAAACTCTCAAACGATTGTTGGGCGTTGATATTGATGTGACCCAGCCGCTGGGCTCTTATACCGTCGCCATCCAGCAGATGGTGGCAATTGCGCGGGCACTCTACGTCACTTCGGCAAAAATTTTGATCCTCGATGAGCCAACTTCGAGCCTGGACGAGAAAGAAACGGCGCAGCTTTTCAAAGTGATGCGCCGACTCAAAGACGAAGGTGTGGGAATCGTTTTTATTACCCATTTTATGGGCCAGATTTTTGAAATGTCAGACCGGGTTACGGTCATGCGCAACGGGAAACTGGTTGGGACCTACGATACGCACGCTATCAATCGCGTCAGCCTGATTTCCAAGATGATTGGCCGCAGCCTGGTTGAATTTGATGAAATGAGCAAGTTGAAAGTGGAAAGCGGCAAGCGGATTAAAGATGAAGCGCTCTTACAGGCGGCCGGCCTGGGGTTAAGCGGATCGATCCGGCCCTTTGACCTGGAACTGCACGCCGGGGAGGTGGTGGGCCTGGCGGGTTTGCTTGGCTCGGGCCGCACCGAGACCGCCAATCTTTTGTTTGGGGCCGAGAAGGCCGATTCGGGTTTTATTTTGATTAATGGCACCCAGTTGGATGAGCACTCGCCCCTTAGCGCTATCAAGCACGGCATTGCCCTTTGCCCCGAAGACCGCAAAGATGCCGGGATTGTGGATGACCTGACGATTCGCGAGAACATTATCCTGGCGATGCAGGCCAACCGGGGCTGGTTTAAGTACCTGAGCCAGGAAGAGCAATACGCTATCGCCGAAAAATATATCAAATTGCTCAACATCGCTACGCCCTCGGCGGACCAGGCGGTAAAAAACCTGAGCGGTGGCAATCAGCAGAAGGTGATTTTGGCGCGCTGGCTGGCAATTAATCCGCAAGTGCTGATTTTGGATGAACCAACCCGTGGGATTGATGTTGGCACCAAGGCCGAAATTCAGAAGCTGGTTCTTTCGTTGGCCGAAGAAGGAAAATCGTGTGTGTTTATTTCTTCGGAGCTGGAGGAGGTCTTGCGTACCAGTCACCGCGTGATTGTGTTGCGTGAACGCCAAAAGGTAGCCGAGTTTACGGGCGAAGTGGATGAGAAAACCATCATCCATGCCTTTGCAGGAAGTGAAGCATGAACAAGAACCCTAAATCCTTCATAACATGGAAAGAGATTAGCGAGAGCCGCTTGTTTTTCCCGCTTGTGGCTTTGTCGTTGATTTTGTTGTTTGATTTTATTTTTATCCCGGGCTTTTTCAGCATCGAAAACCGCGACGGGAACCTGCATGGCAGCCTGATCGACATTTTCCGTAATGGCTCCACCGTCATGCTGTTAGCGATTGGGATGACCCTGGTGATTGCCACCGGCGGTGTGGACCTTTCGGTGGGGGCGGTGATGGCGATTGCCGCATCGGTGGCCGGGATTTTGATGAACCCCTCGGCGTTGAAGAACGAGGTCTTTTTTGTCACAGACCCCAACTACACCTTCCAGCCGCTGTGGGTGGTGATTACCTCGGCCCTGTTGGTCGCCATTCTTTGTGGTTTTTGGAATGGGGTGCTGGTGGCGTATATGCGTATCCAGCCGATGGTCGCGACTTTGATCCTGATGATTTCGGGGCGTGGCATTGCCCAACTCATCACCAACGGGCTTCGGGTTCAGATTACGTACCGGCCTTATTCCTTTATTGGACAGGGCTGGTTTATTTTGCCTTTTTCGCTTTACCTGGTGGCTTTTATCTTGAGTCTCACCTGGTTGCTGACACGCAAGACTGCCATCGGCATGTTCATCGAATCGGTTGGCACCAATTTCCGTTCTAGCTTTTTTAGCGGGATTGATGAGAAGAAAATCAAGTTGCTCGTGTACACCTTCTGCGGTTTTTGCGCCGGAATTGCCGGGCTGGTCGCCAGCTCCAACATCAAAACATCCGATGCCAATAACATTGGCCTGACGACCGAGCTGGATGCCATCCTGGCCGTTGTGATTGGTGGAACTTCCATGTCTGGAGGGCGCTTCTCGTTGATTGCCAGCATGATTGGTGCGCTGGTGATGCAGGCTATCACCCAGACCATGTACGCCGTGGGTGTACCCGCTTTTGCGCTGCAGGCCATCAAATCCATTGTTGTGATCCTGGTCATCATTCTCTATTCAGAGCAGGTGAAAAGCTTTGTTCGCCGGCTTGGGTCTGCCTCCAAGAAAGGGGTGAATCCATGAAGCGCGTTAATGCTTTTTTTGCCCGGTACCAGCAATTTATTCCCCTGGCCTCAACCGCTTTGCTTGCCCTGGTGGCCTATGGGGTTGGCGCCTATTTTTTCATTGGGATGCGCAACCCGCAGGTTTTCTTCAATCTGTTCCGCAATACCTCGTATCTTTTGATTAGCGGTGTGGGGATGACTTTTGTTATCCTGACCGGTGGCATCGACCTTTCGGTGAGTGGTGTGGTGGCGCTGACCACTGTGGCGTCGGCGGTTTTATTGCGTGACGGGACAAATCCCTGGCTGGTGATTGCCCTCATGCTGCTGATGGGGATGACCATTGGTGCGGTCATGGGTGGTTTCATTGTCAAGCTAAAGGTCCAGCCTTTTATTGCCACCCTGGCCGGGATGTGGTTTGCGCGTGGGATGTGCTTTTTTATCAGCGATGATGCGGTGCAAATTAGCGACCGCACCTTCCAAATATTGGGTAAAACCAAGCTGCTGATTCCGGGGCTGATGGAATTGGCTGTCAGCCAGGGCAACCCGGCGCCGTACGTTTCCATCCCGGTAGCGGTGGCTTTTTTATTGCTCCTGGTCGCCATTTATATTGCCCACTATACCCGTTTTGGACGCACTGTCTACGCCCTTGGCGGCAACGAAGGCCGCAACGAACAATCGGCTCGCCTGATGGGTTTGCCTGTCGACCGGACAAAATTCCTGGTTTACACCTTCAATGGTTTTTGTTCGGCGCTGGCCGGGCTGTCATTTGCCCTGTTCGTTGAATCAGGGCATGGTCTCTACGCTCCCGGGTTTGAACTGGATGTTATCGCTTCGGTGGTGATGGGTGGCACGATGCTGACCGGTGGCACCGGGTATGTGTTTGGCACCTTCTTTGGGGTGCTGGTTCTGGCCGTAACACAAGTGCTCATCCAATTTATCGGTTCGCTCAGTTCTTGGTGGACCAAGATTGTGATTGGCGCGCTGACGCTCACCTTTATTGGCGTGCAGACAATCCTGGCGAACCGCAAGGGGCGGCGCCAGGGGACGGAACTGCTGGTAGGCCCGGCGGCAAAACGGCGTATCCTGCGCCAGAGATTGGCCTGGGGCGCGGGGGCCCTGCTCCTGGTGGCGATTATCGCAGGGGTTTCCATCTCCCGCCTGCGTTCGGCAGACTCGGCGGCAAGTGTCGCTTCAGCCCCCTGCGCTGTCCAGTTTCGCGAGGCCGAGTTGGAGAGTCTGATCCAGGGAGGCGCGGTCATGGCTTATCAGCGGGTGGCTGGTCCGCAGTGTGTCGATGAAATCTATGCCATTTATCCAGACGGCAAGATCACCGGTAGCAATGGCTTAACTCAGGTTGAAAAACAGGCCACCCCTGCCAGCGTTGAGCAATTGTTGACGGCAATCAGCGAGGAACATGGCTGGTTTACAAACGAAGTCTACGATAGTTACTTGACCCCATGCAGGCAGTGCTTTGCTCACTACATTTTGATTTCGCACAATGGGCAGGAAAAAGGAGTAACCGGTACAGACGGCACAACTGCAATGCCACCCGGTTATGCCTTTGCCCTGGCAGAAATGCGGCCGTTGCTGCCCGAAATTCAACCTGTACCGTAAGTTTCTGTGAGCGAATTGTCTCAGCAAGGAGAAAAAATGACAAAAATGAAGCGATTGCTGACCCTGGGGTTATTGTTATACCTTCTTGTCACCTCGGCCTGTGCCTATGTGGTTTTGCCCGAAGGGCTTGAAGAACCCGAAGACCCTCAGGCAGCGAGCGCCGGGGGGTGGACAGCCCTGGCGACCGGTGTCAGCCAAACCCCGGCCGGGGATTTGCATGTGGATCTCACCATTCGTAACGATACTGGTGACTGGAGCACCATGCATGCATTGCCTGGTCAGGCTGCGGAACTGATGACCGGGGATGGCGAGACGGTCCAATGCGATACCGTGTTTGTTGGTACGGGCGGGCATCGTTTTGCGCCGGGCTTCCAGATGCGCGGCTACACAGTAAGCGAAGGCGGCACGCTAAAGACCCAACTCCTGTTTGTGGAATGCAAAGGGGTGTCAGCCTCGGCTGGTTCCCGGCTGTCGATCAAGTATGAAAATTTCAATGGCATTCTCGATGACTATGACCCGGAAATGAACAAAGTCGAGGGAGTCTTGGAAATTAATCTGGATGAAATTGCCGCCGGGCTTGTCTATCCGGTGGAAACCCTGGCCGAGGGTGCCGCCCAGGAGCCTGGAACCGGAATCCCGGCCTTGAGCGAGAATGTCATCACCCTGATCGATGCCCAGCGCACCGATACTGGCCTCCAGTTCACATGGCAGAACTTTAACCCCACCAAGTTTCCGTTAAAAACCCATATCGGCATCCCGCCGGTCATTGGCAATGACGGTATTCTGTATGGGGCTTACGAAACCCTGGATATGGCCGAAATTCCCTTAACCCCGCCCAAAGAAAACGCGCAATGGACCACAGACGTGGCGGTGCCGCAAGATGTCAGCGGGTTTTATATTCTCCTGAGCGTCGAGTCGAACAAGCCGCGCACTTACATTAACTATCTGGTTGATATTCGTGAAAAATAAACCGATTCTTCTGCTATTGTTTGCGCTGGCCTGGTTCGCATCATCTTGCGGGCCAGCGCCCGAGGCGCAAACCCCAGTGAGCACCCCCCGGGAGACTCCTGAATGGTTTGGCATGGAATTGACCGACGTCCAGACTGGTGAAACCTTCAGCATGAATGATTATGCCGGGAAGGTGATCTTGTTGGAGACGATGGCTATCTGGTGCCCGAATTGCACGGTTCAGGCCAACGAAGTCAGGAACCTGCATGAAGCGCTCGGCAACCCGGATGATTTTATCTCTGTCAGCCTGGATGTTGATGTAAACGAAGATGCTGCGGCACTTAAGGAATATGCTGAAGGGTTCGGTTTTGAGTGGCATTTTGCCGTTGCCCCGCTGGGGGTGGCTCGCGCGCTCGGAAACCTGTATACCGCCCAATATCTAAACCCGCCGCTTGCCCCCATGCTCATCATCGACCGTGAAGGCGAAGTCCACCATCTTGAGTATGGCATCAAGGATGCTGAAACACTTCGGGCTGCGGTAGAGCCGTACCTGGTGAACAGTCAGCCATGAACCCTGTGCTGGCTGCGGTGCTGTTGGGTTTGTTGACGGCTGCTAGCCCTTGTCTCCTGCCTCTGTACCCAGGCTTCTTGGCCTACCTCGCAAGTCAGCGAGATGTGGGGACGAAGAGATATTTGCTGGGTTTGTTTGTGCTGGCGGGTGTTTTGACGATGATGCTGGCTTTGGGCGGACTGATGGCGCTGCTGTCCGTTTCCGTCGGCAGCGTTTTGGCGTACATTATCCCGCTTTCGGACCTGCTGATTTTTAGCCTGGGTCTTCTGCTCTTGTTGGGGCGCAATCCGTTTGTGCTGCTGCCGCAAATTCAGGCGCCGGTTTTGAGTCATCCATATGCCAATGCATACCTGTATGGATTGTTGTATGGCCCAATTGCGCTGCCGTGTTCGGGACCGATGGTGGTCAGTATTTTTGCCCTCTCTTTGACCCTGGGCGAGGCGCTTCAGCAGATTTGGGTATTCTTGTGGTTTGGGCTGGGGCTTGGGTTGCCAATGCTGGTCCTGTCATTTTTCTCGCTGGTGTTGCAGCGGCGGTTGATGGCTTTTGTTGTGCGCCAAGAGCGCCTTACCCATGTGGTGGGTGGTTTGCTCCTGGTTTCTATTGCCCTGTACGACCTGGTTCGGAATTGGCAGATGTTACAGCTTTTTCTCGGCTTGTGATAAGTACGCCGGACCTGGCAATGACAAAATAAGCTGCGCGTAAGTATAAAAAAAGCCGCCTGAAACACTTCAGGCGGCTTTTGGTGTTGGGGGGATTATGGATTAATCGTCCCCAGGTATTCGATGGTTTTTTCGAAGAGCAGGGTTTTTGCGGCCTGGCCGGTGCCGGTGGTTTGGCCGGAGGCCTCGGCAGTGGCGCGCGCGGCAGCTTTTTCCTCCTCGGTTTTGGTGCTGCCCGAGCCTGGGACTTTGGTGACGCCCGGGACGGGGGTGGGCAGGCTGATGCCATACTGGGCATAGAAGCTGTTCAGGTCGGCGTTGGTGATTTGCAGGGCCGCGATGGCTTGGAGCTGCTCGGCGGTCAGGGCAAGGGTAATCTGATCCTGGACGGCGGTCAGTTCCTCGCTGGCGGTGGTTTCATCGCCACTGAGGGAGATGACCGCCTGCCAGAGCGGGATGAGGGTCTTGGCCTGTTCGGCGCTGACGGCGTTGGAAGTGCCGTTGAGTTGGATGATGCCATAGGCGAGCTGGCTGCGCAGGTTGGCGGCATCGGCATAGTCGATGCTCAGGAATTCACCGGCCACCGAAGTGGGAGCGACTGCGGTCGGTTCTGCGGCGGGGGCGCAGGCGGCCACCAGGGTGAAGATGAACAGGGCGAAAGTAACAAAAACGAGTTTGGTTTTCATGGCGGGTTCCTTGGATTTGGGATTATTGGAGGCTTTGCAGGTAGGCAAGCAGCGCCTGGGTAACGGCAGCGGAGAGACCATTCTCGCCGGGGACCGAACCGGTTTTGCCGTTGGCAGCCTGGCGGGTGGCGCGGGCTTCGGGCGACATGCCCTGTCCCTGGCCCTGTCCGCCGCCTGAGCCGTCGCCTGTGCCCATCTGGATGCCGTTGGCCTGCGCCCAGGCTTGCAGTTCGGTTTGGGTCAGTTTCATGGCGTTGAGGGCGGTGATTTGCTCGGGGGTGAAGGTTTGTTCAATTTGGGCCAGCAATGCGTCCACTTCGGCGGTGGCGCTGTTGCCCGATTTGGTCATGGTATCGAGGGCTTGCCAGAGCATCAGCATTTGGGCGGCCTGTTCAGCGCTGACGGGGGTTGCGGTTTCGGCCAGTTGGAGCGTGCCAAACGAAAGCAGCAGGCGCGGGGCCAGGGCGTTCTCGTAGGTGGTGTCGAGGGCAGGGCGCTCGGCGGGTTGGGCGGCGGCGGGGGCCGCGGGTTCGGCTGGCGGCTGGGTAGCGGCGGCCTGGGGTGCGGATTCAGGCTGCGAAACGGCGACAGGGGCCTGGGTGGGGCTGGATCCGCAAGCGGTGAGCAGCAGGGCCAGGGATGTGAGCACAATCAGGAGGGTGGAGCGGTTCATAGATCGGTTCCTTTTCAATGTTTATTCGTGTCGCAGGGCGACGATGGGGTCGAGTTTGGCGGCCTGGGTGGCCGGGTAGTAGCCAAAGAAGATGCCGACGATGGCGGCGGCGCCGAAGGCCAGCGGGATCGATTCGGGGACGATGGTAGTTTGCATGGTGCCGAACGCTCCGAACAGGTAGGCTCCGCCGACGCCCAGGGCTACGCCTGCCAGGCCACCGGCCAGGCTGAGGATGATGGCTTCGAGCAGGAATTGCAGCAGGACATCGGAGGGGCGCGCGCCAAGCGCCTGGCGCAGGCCGATTTCACGGGTGCGTTCGGTGACCGAGACGAGCATGATGTTCATGATGCCGATGCCGCCAACCAGCAGGGAGACGCCTGCCACCCAGGCCAGCAGGTCGCGGAAGGCGGCGGTGGTGGCTTCTTGCGTGGCGATGATGTCTTGCTGGGTTTGGACGGTGAAATCGGGTTTGGAGGCTTCAACGTCGTGGCGTTCGGCCAGCAAGACGGTGATTTGGGTGATGATGCTGTCGATTTTGTCCTGGCTTTCGGCTTTGACGTAGATGGTGCGGACGCGGTCGCCGCCGATGGTCATGGTGGTCATGAATTTTTGGAAGACCAGGTTGATGGGCAGGTAGATGCGGCCATCGTAATCGACATCGGCGACCATCCCTTTGGCTTCCATCACGCCGACGATGGTCAGTTTGGTCGAGCCGACGGTGACGGTCTGCCCGAGCGGGTCGTCGGTGCCGAACAGGTCGGTGGCGATGCCCGCGCCCAAGACGGCCACTTTGGCATTGCGCTCGTCCTCGTCGCTGGTGAAGAAACGCCCGCTGTCGACGGCGTAATCGCGCACTTCGGGGAAGTCGGCAGTGACACCGATGACGGCGATGGAGTCGAGGGTCAGGTTGTTGGCTTTGACGGTTTGGGCGGCGGGGGCCTGCTCGGCGGAGATGCCGGTGATGCCGACGACCTGTTCGGCGATGGCGTAGGCATCCTCGATCAACAGGGTGCGTGAGGCGCCGGGGATGCCACGGGCGGGTGAAACGATAATCAGGTTGGCGCCCAGGGCATTGATTTGTTCAGCGATGGCGGCTTCGGTACCGGCGCTAACGGCCAGCATGACGATGACCGAGGCGACGCCGATGATGACGCCCAGGGTGGTCAGGAAGGAACGGACTTTGTTGAGCATCAGCCCTTCCCAGGCTGAACGGAGGATTTTTTGGGGTTTCATTGTTTCACCTCGGCGCAATGGCCGTCGTTGACGATTTTGCCGTCGCGGACGCAGATGGTGCGTTGGGCATGGGCGGCGATATCGGGTTCGTGGGTGACCATGACGATGGTCGCGCCACCTTCGTGGAGTTTGTGCAGGATGCCCATAATCTCTACACTGGCTTTCGAGTCGAGGTTGCCGGTTGGTTCGTCAGCCAGGATTAGCGGCGGGCGGTTGACCAGGGCGCGGGCGATGGCGACACGCTGCTGCTGCCCGCCGGAGAGCTGGTTGGGGCGGTGGTGCAGGCGTGAGCCAAGTCCGACGGCTTCAAGTGAGGCCACGGCGCGGTTTTGGGCTTCATCATCGCTGATGTCTTCTTCGGCATTGTAGAGCATCGGCAGCATGACATTGGCGAGGGCGCTCAGGCGCGGCAGCAAGTTGAAGGATTGGAAAATAAAGCCGAGTTTCTGGTTGCGGACTTCGGCCAGTTCGTTTTTGCTCAACTGGCTGACATCGCGCCCGTCGAGCAGGTACGCGCCGCCGGTGGGCCGGTCGAGGCAGCCAAGGATGTTCATCAGGGTCGATTTGCCGGAGCCGCTCGGCCCCATGATGGCGACAAACTCGCCACGTTCGACCTGCACATCCACTCCGGCCAGGGCGTAGACGGCGGCTTCATCTTCGCCATACACTTTGGTCATTGCGCGGATTTCGATTAAGGGTTCCATGTTTACCTCCGGGGTGCGTCGCACCAGATTTTTGGGCTGTCTCTCGTTAAGCAGGGTTGGTTTTCGCCTGGAGAAATCCCGTCAAACCTGGTGCGAGGCACTGTCCCGTTTATTTCGTTTCTACCGTGCCGGTGCTGACCACGTCGCCAGCTTCCAGGCCGCTGATGATTTCTGCATTGGCGAAGTCGCGCAGGCCAATTTCGACCGGGGTTAGTTTGAGCGAGCCGTCTGGCTGGACAACGAAGACAGCGTAGGAACCAGGAGCCAGTTCGCGCAGGGCCTGGACCGGGATAATCAGCGCATCCTTGGCTTCCCCGGCGATCACTTCCACTTCAACGGTCATTCCGGCCAGCAGGGTGAAGGAGGGCTGTTCTTCGAGCGAACCCCAGGCCACCACCACCGGTGAGCCATCGATGGTTTGCAGCGCGCTTTCGATCAGGGTCACCTCGCCGCTCAGGCTGGTTTCGGGGTAGGCGTCGAAGGTGTAGACGGCGCGATTTCCAACGGCCAGGCCAGCCAGGTCGGTTTCATCCATGTAGAATTTCACTTTCAGTTCATCCAGGGCGGCCAGGGTCAGTACAGAACCGGTGTTGACGCTCTGACCGGGAACCAGGCTAATATTGACAACCACACCGTCAAAGGGGGCCACCAGGCGGGCATTTTCGAGTGCCAGGCGGGCGTTTTCAAAGGCCAGGTATTCAGCCTTGATCTTGGCCAGGGCGGTGCCGTCGGCAGCCGCCAGCGATTGTGACAGGTTCGCCGGGTCGCCGCTATTGACGAGATCGTAGGCGGTTTGAGCATCACTTAAGACCAGGCGGGTTTTTTCGAGCGTGGCGCGCGCCAGGGTAATATCGTTGGCAGAAGGCGGGATAATTTCGGAAAATTCCTCGCGGGTTTCCTCGTCTCTCCAGGTGTAGGTGAAGTAGTAGGGCAGGTATTCGGCGTTGTATTTGTATTTAGCCGCTTCGAGCGCTGCCAGGGTGTTGTTGAGGGTTCTCTGCGCTTCGGTTTTGGCGCTTTCACTGGCAGAAGCATCGGCATTGAGTGTGGATAGGGCCGCCTGGGCCTCGGCAACTTTCAGCTCGGCAAAGTAAACATCGGGGCTGATGTAATATTGCAGGTTGGTCAGGGCGGTGTCGTAGGCTTCCTGGGCGTTGGTCAGGTCGATCTGGTAGGAAGCCAGCCCGGCCGGGGCAAAGAGCGCCTTCAGGTTGGCTTCGGCTTGCGCATAAGCGAGCTGCTGGGTGGCATCTTCGAGGCGGGCCAGCACATCCCCTTTTTTGACAGCTTGCCCGGTGACCACATTCACTTCGGCGACGATTCCGCTGCTGCGGAAACCCAGCTCAGCCTGGGCGGCGGGGAGCACATTCCCGGCCCCGGTGGCGCTGACCAACAGGTCGCCGGAGCGGACTTTGGATGTTTGCAAAGCGGGTTCCGTTGCTTCTGCGGCGCTGGCGGAGGTTTGATTCCAATAAATTCCACCAGCGACCAGACCAATTAACAGCAGGCTGGCCAGAATCCACATTGCGCGGTTTTTCGTGAATTGCTTTTTCATTTTTTTCTCCTTGGATACTTAATTGATTGGTTTTAGTATAAAATTCAGCTGTAAAGTTTTATTCGCTGCTGTGTAAAGAATATATGAAGGGTTGCTGGTTCCGCATGGAACCCGAAAGCGACCCGCCGGAAGGAGAAAAATGGATTTCCTGATTGTTGTTTACTGGCTGGCGATGTTTGCCGAAATGTTTATTCGCGTCCCCATCAACAAGAAACGAAAAGAACAAAAGATGAGCACGCGGCGCATCTCAAAACAGGAACAGGTCTTGTTATTCCTGCTTTTAATGGGGATGTTTATCTTGCCGATACTGTATTCGGCTTCGAATTGGCTGGAATTCGCCGACTATAGCCTGCCTGTTTGGGCAGGTGGCCTGGGTGTGGTGTTTATTGCGTCTGCGGTGTTTGTCTTTTGGCGCTCACATGTTGACCTGGGGCTGAACTGGTCGCCGTCCCTCGAAATCCGTGAGCAGCACGAACTGATTACCCGTGGCATCTATCGCCTGATACGACATCCCATGTATGCTTCGCAATGGTTGTGGGTGTTGGCCCAGCCCTTGCTGCTCCAAAACTGGGTTGCGGGGCTGCTGGGCAGTCTGGTTTTTGTGCCGTTTTATTTTTTGCGCGTTAGTGCCGAAGAAAAGTTGATGCTGGAGATTTTCGGCGAAAAATACGACGCGTACAGGCAAACGACAGGGGCGATATTCCCAAAACTGGGAAAATAACGAGTGTCCGCGAACCTAAAAAGAGCAACCTCGGCTGCCGAGGTTGCTCTTTTTAGGTTTCGTTCTTGCCGATCGGCGCTAATTTGCCTGTGATAAAATGCGTAAACAAAATCTCCTGTGAAAGGACGGCATCGATATGGTGCGACTCGAGCCACGGGCTCTACAGTTTCCCCCATATTCTTGGTTGGCTGCCCTTAGCCTGGTCTTTGAAGTTGGGCGCTCGGTTTGCGGCTGGATTTTTCCGGCTGAAACCGGGCGCTTTTTTATTGTTGCAAAAAAATTTGGAAATGGAGCTAACGATGCATGAGTTGACCTTACTGATAGAGATTGCGGTTGCGCTGGCGGTGGCTTTCCTGGGAGGCGTGGTTGCGCGCCGCCTGGGCTTGCCCACCATTGTGGGCTATTTGCTGGCTGGAATTGCGATTGGCCCTTTTACGCCCGGTTTCGTTGGGGATACCAAAACCATTAGCCAACTGGCCGAGTTGGGGGTAATCTTCCTGATGTTTGGGGTTGGGTTGCACTTTTCGCTCAAGGACCTTTGGAAAGTGCGGGCGATTGCCATCCCGGGCGCGTTGGGGCAAATGACCCTGGCTACCCTGTTGGGGGTGGCCCTGAGCCAGACCTGGGGCTGGTCCATTCCGGCCGGGATTGTGCTGGGGTTGGCCGTTTCTATTGCCAGCACCGTTGTTTTGTTGCGCGGGTTGATGGATCACGGGCTGTTAAATACACCCCACGGGCAGGCGGCGGTGGGCTGGCTGGTGCTTGAAGACCTGGCAACGGTCTTGATTCTGGTGTTGATGCCTTCCCTTGCCAGCACCAGCGGCCCATTTGACTGGCAGCAGCTGGGGTTGACCCTGCTCAAAGCCGGGATATTTATTGTCCTGGTGTTATTCCTGGGCACGAGACTGATCCCGTGGCTGTTGCTGCGTATCGCTCACACACGCTCTCGCGAGTTGTTTATCCTATCCACCCTGACCATTTCGCTGGGAACTGCGCTCGGCGCGGCGGAGATTTTCGGCGTGTCGCTGGCGCTGGGCGCTTTCATAGCCGGAGTGGTGGTCAGCGAATCCCCGCTCAGTCACCAGGTAGGAGCAGACCTAGTCCCATTTCGGGAGGCTTTCGCGGTTTTATTCTTTGTCTCGATTGGGATGCTGGTTGACCCGGCCTACCTGCTGGCAAATATCGGCCCGGTTTTGGCGCTGACTGCGTTGATCGTGCTTGGAAAACCGCTGATCACCTTTTTGTTGGGGCTGGTTTTTCCCTGGTCGGTTCGAACCGGGCTGGTGGTGGCAGCCGGGTTAAGTCAGATTGGTGAATTCTCGTTTATTCTCGGGCAAGCGGGAATGAAATTGGGGATTCTTCGCCCCGAAGAGTACTCGTTGATCCTGGCCGGGGCCTTGCTTTCCATAACCCTCAACCCGCTGATGTTTCGTGCCGTAACCCCGGTCGAAAGGTGGCTGAAACGTTTCCCCTGGCTGTGGAAATTCCTGGACCGTTCAATCAAACTTGCAGAGCCAGAAGCAGCCCATTTAACCGGTCATGTCGTAATCGTTGGATATGGGCGCGTTGGGCAGCATATTGCCAACCTGCTTGACCGCATGCAAATCCCGTTCCTGGTGGTAGAGGCCGATTCCACCCGTATAGAAGCACTGACTCGCCGGGGAATCCAAACATTGTATGGGGATGCGGCCAACTCTGAAGTGTTGAATCATGCCGGATTGGGCCAGGCTCGCGCCCTGGTGGTCGCCGGACCCGATGAATCATCCAGCGGGTTGGTTGTGGCTGCCGCCCGTGACCTGGCCCCAAAACTGCCCATCATTGCTCGCGCCACCACCATGGAAGGTGTGCATCACCTGACCCAGCTGGGAGCCCGGCATGTGATTCACCCCGAGCTGGAAGGCGGGTTGGAAATTGTCCGTTATACCCTGCTTCAATTGGGTTTCCCGCTCCAGGAGATTGACCGTTATAAAGATGCTGTCCGCCAGGATCAATATGACCTGGAGATTAACACCGAAGGTGAACACCGCAGCCTGCAAGACCTGCTGGCGGCTGTGAACCATGCCGAGATTATCTGGCTGCAACTCCTTGCAGAAAACCCCATCTTGGGCCAAACGCTCGAAACTGCCAACCTGCGCGCCAGGACCGGCGCTTCGGTGGTGGCAATCATCCGTGATGGGCAAGTTTTGGCTAACCCTAAATCGCAAACGGCTTTTAAAGCCGGGGATCGGGTTGGGCTGATTGGCGATCGACAGCAAATCGAGGCTGTTCGTAATTTATTCTTGGCTCGCTAGCGATTTCCTACCACAATTCGCCCGCTCGCCATTCTGCTGAAAGCGGATCGTTTAAGTTGAGCATGGGTGTTTGCGGAAGTCGATAAATCATCACCTCCTCGTCAGGGGTGTGCAGCAGGCTGGAATCTTGCCTGATGAAGAGCGGCCCTCGCCACAGCTCCCAGCCCAGCCGCTGGTAGTAGTCCACACTAAAAGGCGAGAGTGCCGCCAGTTCATAGTCTTGAATCGCGCCTGCTAAGTGCGCCATCACAGCCGATGCGAAACCCCGTTTTCGATACCGGGCCTCCGTTGCTACTGCTTCTACATATGCAGTCCGCAGGGGTGGGTGGTCGCCAGCTTGCAAAAAGCGTGTCACCCATAACGCGTGGCAGACTAGTTGGTTGTCAGAATACCCCAGGACATGCGTGGCGTTGAGGAAGGTCTCAAACAAGGCTTCCATGTCTTCTTCGTAAGCCCGGTTGCAAAGCGAGAGAATTTCCCTTCTCAAATTATCTGGGAGGTTTTCACTGGGTGTAACTTGGATGGTGAAGTTTTCGATGGGTTTGCGCATCATGCTTTCTCGCCTTTGTTTTTATGAGATGAGCTCAATCACCTGCCGAATGGCGCGGATAACCAGCTCGGGTTCCGAGTTTTGAATAAAATGGTCCGGGTGCTTCGAAAAGTACTGCCAGCTTAGGGTGGATAGTTTTAAGAACTCGGTTTGCAGACCTGTTTCTATCCGACTTAGCTCATCGGCATCTTCGGCGCGGGTCAAGAGGATGAGCGGAAAATCATACACAACCTGGCTGCCTCGAACCTGTTCGATGCTGGCGATTCGGTCAATATTTTCATCGTTTTTCGACGGATCTTTGACAAAAGCCCACATGCGCTGCGCTTTCTCTGCCGACAGGACTTTTTCAAACTGTTCGTATTTATCCTCGTGCACAGCATCCACCAGGATGAGCCCGGCAATTTCCCCGGGATATTGGTTTGCAAACCAGCGCGCATGCATCCCGCTCCATGAGTGCGCCACCAGGATGTAAGGTGGCTTTAGGTTTGCAGATAACAAGAAACTTCTCAAGTCGCTGATGATATCCTTGCAGGTTCTTGGCGTGGGTGCTTTTTCGCTTTGGCCCAAACCAGCCCGGCTATAACTGAAAACTTTTGAGAAGTGGGCAATTTCTACCTGGACCTTTTCCCAATCTGCCTGGGTTCCGCCGAGACCTGCATCTAAGACAACGGTGGTTTTACCCTTGCCGGATAGCAGCCCATAAAGTTTGTGACCATTTACTACGGCGTTGATTTCACGGGTGGGCATTTTTTTCTCCAATTCCGAAGTTCATTATACAGTTTGGTTGCCATCCGTTCAATTTTGGATAACGATAGGCTCCAACCGTTCCTGGTGCAGGCCAGGGGCGGCGGGAGCCTGTTCTTGTCTGTCGGGCATCCATTCCGGGGCAAATTTTCGGTTACGCGCTGGCTAAGTTGCATTTACATTGCAGGTGATTAAATCCCTGTAACTATTTGTGAATTACATCGACATAGACTAAAGAGGCTCCGTATTAAATAAAAACTTGTCGCGGAAAGATTCGAATCGACCAGGGCGCTTGCCCGGGTTGGTCTGTTGCCAGTTTTTCACGCGAGCGCAGGTTTTGAGCGATTTCGAAGCGCGCCGAAATCCACGGTGTCTCATTTATTCCGGAAATGCCAGAACCAAATTTGAGCCAAAGGAGAAATGTCATGCAACAAAAGAAAAGTAAGGAAAGATTGAGAAATGCCATCCGCCTGGGCCTGATTGCCGCCGGGGTGCTCGCCGTGCTTTCGGCTATTTTGCTCTCGGTTGCCCCGCAGACGGCTTCGGCTGCTCCCGATGACCTGAGTCGTGCCGTTGCCAAATACCCTGCTCTCTCTGGCACGATGTTGCAGCAATGCACCCTGTGCCATCTCGGTTACCCTCCGATGCTGAACGCCTATGGCAGTGCCTATAAAAATGCAGGACGAAGCACTTCTGCCTTTGGTGCCATCGAAAACCAGGATTCGGATAATGATGGCTTCACCAACCTCCAGGAAATCAATGCCCTCACCTTCCCTGGCGATTCTTCCAGTTTTCCGGCGGTTCCCCCCACTGCCACGCCCACCCCGGTTCCGCCAACGGCAACCAGTACCCCGCCGCCTGGCACAACCCCCATCCCGCCCACTGCCACCAGCGTTCCGCCCACCCCATCCGGGCAGCTTTCGGTCAATCTTGCCTGCCCTGCCAGTGTCTTGATTGGTACTACCTTTACTTGTACGCTCTCGGTCAATCCGGCTGGAACTTCCCTGGCGGGTTTGCAAATCAGCTTTAGTGGGCTGAATGGCCTGGTTGAATACACTGGCGCCCAGTTCACATCCCTGGCGGGTCCTTCCCCGGTCAGCCTGACCAACGTTGCGGGTATTTTCACCTGGGCTGGTTCCAATGGTTACCTGCTTAACCAGTCTGGTGACCTGGCCACCCTCAGCTTCCGGGCCCTCGATGCCGGGAGCACCACCCTGAGCGGCCAAACCAAGGCTGCCAATTCAGCCAATGCGCCGCTCAATGTAAGCATGAACGGCGCCAAAGTGACCATCACCAGCTCTGGTGAGACCAGCGACGGCAAAGTGAAGGGGCAAGCCAGCCTTAGCGCCGGTGTCAGCCCGAATCGCGCGAGCGCGGCCCTGCTGAACGCCTCCGGGCAGGTCGTTGTCAGCACCTCCCTCGAAAATGACGGTTCCTATGAACTTGAAGCTCCCGTAGGGACTTACACCTTGCGCATCAGCGCACCGGGTTACCTGGCCGCTAAAAAGTCGGTCACCCTGGTAGAAGATTCGGAAGTGACCATTGCCGCAGTGGCCCTGTTCGCAGGTGACATTAACGGGGATGGCAGTATTGACGCCCTCGACCTGATTAGCCTTGGCGCGGCTTTTGAAATCACCCCGCCCTTCACCGCCGCCGATTTAAACGCCGATGGCAAAATCGACCTCTTCGATCTGACCCTTCTGGCGCAAAACTGGCGCAAAACTGGCTACGCCGGCTGGTAATTTGACCCATGCGAGGGGACGGCTGGGAGGCCGTCCCCTCCAGACCCTGTAATTGGAGTCCTATGAAGGTTCTCGCTTTTGTGATCATCCTGCTGGCTGCCTTGTCCCTGCCCCTGGGCGTTCGTGCCCAACAGGACCTGCCAACTGCCACGCCAATTTTGACGTTGTCGCCAACCCCCACAGCGACTCCAACCTTCACACCTGCCGCCAGCCCAACCGAAACCGGCAGCCCGACCCCAACCGACGACTTCACCCTGACCGAAACCGCCACCCCTGGTGCCACCCTCGACTCACTCTTGACGGTTGAACCGACCCTGACGGCTACCCAAACCTGGCTGCCTTCGGCAACGCCGCCTTCGGTTTTTGTTTTTGCGTCTGGCTCGCTCAAACCTGACCTGGTCAGCTTTGCCAGCCGCGCCAGCCTCGATTCTGGTATCAACCCGCTGCTGGCCGAGGCCGATTTGCTCGACCTGACGGGGCAGGTGGTTACCACAAGCCCCCTGAATGCGGACGGCACATTTACCCTGACGGTCCCAGGCGGAGATTACATTTTGCGCCTGCGCGCCCCTGGCTACCTGAGCGCCCAAAAAACAGTCACCCTGCTTGCGGGTCAACCGGCCGAAATTGGCGCGGCACTCCTCCCGGCCGGGGATATTAATGGCGACAACAGTATCGACGCCCTGGATCTAATCAGTCTGGGCGCAGCCTATGAAACGGCCTCCCCTGCCTCGGCCGCTCTCGACCTGAACAAAGACGGATACGTAGACCTGTTCGACCTGACCCTGCTCGCCAGGAATTGGCGCAAAATTGGCCCGATTACCTGGTAATTCCCACCTTACTGACGAGGTATTTATGAAAAAAATTGCCATTATTTCTATTCTATTGTTTGCGTTGCTATTCCCCCGGCGTGCCCAGGCCCAGGAAGTAAACTGGATTGCCCTGCAGAGCGACATTGCCGGGCTGGAAGCCTCCGGCCAGGTCGTCAACCTGTCGGTTCAGGCCATGCTCGATACCGCCATCAACGGCGCATCCTTTATCCTTCGCTATGACCCGGCCTGTTTTAAAGTCTCCAACTACCAGCCCGGCAGCTTGTTGCCCGGCGCAACCGCTTTTGTACAAGAACAACCGGGGCAGCTCGACCTGACCTACTATTTCCAGGGCAAAGGCCAGGGGCTAACCGGCGAAGGTTCCCTGGTCACCCTGCAGCTTGAGACCCTCCAGCTTTGCGATAGTGCGCTGTCGCTGGACCCTGAAACCATCACCCTTGGGGTATTGGATGCTAGCGGATTGGCTTTTAACCTGCCTGGGGTTGAATACCGCTCCCTGGATTTGCGCCTGGCTCCAGTCAATGGACTGCCTGTGGTCACCGCCCAGCCCAATTCCGTTTCACCGGCGCTTGTCCCGCTGACAGGGCCTGCTGTTACCAGCCCTGGCAATCGCCTGGTGTGGATTGTCCCGGCCGCTGCGACGGTACTTCTCTTGGGGCTGGTTCTGGTAGTGGTGTTTCTCCTTCGCACGCGCCGCCAACCGGTCCCGGCTGTACGCGCTGCGCAAACTCGCCGGGGTCCGGCTCTTATGCATGCGGGGCGCAGTATTCCTTTGCCGCGCCAGCGCACACAGATTGGCCGCCATATCGAGATTGTTCACCAGAATGGTGAATTCTATGTCGTCGATAACGGCAGCAGGCTGGGCGTTTTCCTTAACGGGAACCGCCTGGGAAGTGGATATTACCCCCTGCGTAACGGCGACCGGGTGCAGTTGGGGCAGGAAATCTCTTATCAGTTTGTGGATGCGCATTAAGCGAATGATGTGGATGAGCGAAGGATTGTGGGTGATATGACAATCCTTTTCCCGTTGAGGTGCGCGCATGCGCAATAAAAAGCCATTGGGCTGCCTGACCTGGTCGGCGATCCTGGCGACCCTGGTTACTGTGGTTTCACTGACCGGGGTGGTTTTGGCTGCCGGACAGGACCTTTTTAGCCCCGGATCACTCAATGCGCAAGCTGGCGCGCCGCTGGGCGATGTTAGCGCGCACGCCGAGATTGACGACTGTTCCCAATGCCACGCCGCACCCTGGGATGCCGACACGATGCAGGAGCGTTGCGCGCGCTGCCATGCAGATATCCAGCTTGAAGTGTCGGACCCTCAGAAGCTTCACGGGAAGTTATCCGCCCGCCAGGGTGTGTTGGCCTGTGGTGCCTGCCATCCGGAGCATCGCGGCGCACAGGCCTTACTGACAGATGTCCCGTTGGATGAATTCCCCCACGAGTTGTTGGGTTTTGCCACGACATCGCACGCGCAATTGCCCGAGGGTGCGCCCTTTACCTGCCAGGCTTGCCATGTGAGCGGGTATAAAGTCTTTGAAACGGCCGACTGCGCCGACTGTCACCTGCGGCTGGAGCGGCCGTTTATGGTGCTTCATCTCAGCCAGTACGCGGCGGATTGTCGCGCCTGCCACGATGGGCAAGAAAGTATCCAACGCGAGTTCCAGCACACCCAGACGATCCTCTCCCCGATTGGTGTGCACACGCAGCTGGCCTGCGTAAAATGCCACACCGGGGCGCACCAGTTGGCCGATTTTAAGGCTTCACCCGCCCGGTGCGTGGATTGTCATCTGGAGGACAATCCGCATAGCGAAACCCTGGGCGTAGCCTGTGAGTCTTGCCACAACCAACAGCACTGGAAGGAAGTCTTGTTTGAGCACGCGGCTACCGGTTTTGCGCTCGATGGGCGGCATTCGATTGTGGCTTGCGAGGGTTGCCACACAACGCCCGGCCAGTTCAGGCAGGCTCCTACAACTTGTGTGGGTTGCCATCAAAAGGATGATGTGCACAACGGCAGTGAAGGCCAGGCTTGCGAGGATTGTCACACCTCCCTGGATTGGAAAACTTCTACGTTTGAGCATAATACCGTTTTTGAGCTGGCGGGTGGGCATGCGGCTGTGGCTTGCGAACAATGCCATACCACGCCGTCGCTGTTCACCGGCGCGCCAACAACTTGTGTTGGCTGTCACCAGCCCGATGATCCGCACAAAGGCAGCCAGGGCACAGATTGTGCGCAATGCCATACCATTAACGCCTGGAAGCCCTCTACCTTCAACCATGATCGCTCTATTTTCAAGCTCACCGGCGCGCACCAAGTTGTGGCTTGCTCAAACTGTCATACCATCCCGAATATGTTTACACAGACCCCAACCGATTGTGTTGCCTGTCATCAGCAGCAGGATGCCCATCAGGGCAGCCTGGGCGCCGATTGCAGCCGCTGTCACTCTACGACGGCCTGGAACCCCTCTTTCTTTGACCATAATACCGCGGCTTTCCGGCTGACAGGTTTGCACGCCTCCGCCGGCTGTACCCAATGCCACTTTAAAGGTGTTTTTAAGGGTACGCCAATGAGTTGTTACGCCTGTCACCAGAAAGATGACCGGCACGCCGGGAGTGAAGGCACCGCTTGTGGAAACTGCCACACCTCCTGGGGTTGGCGGCCCTCCACTTTTAATCATAATAACGCGGCCTTCGCGCTGACTGGTGCGCATGTCAGTACGCTGTGCTCAAAATGTCATACCGTTTCGGGTATTTTCATGGGCACCCCGCAAGATTGTTATGCTTGCCATGTCTCCGATGACCACCACGGCGGCACACTGGGAACCAATTGCGGAACCTGCCATGCGACTTCAGCCTGGGCTCCCTCCATCTTTGACCATAACCTGACAACTTTTCCCTTGACGGGCCAGCATCAAAACCAGGTTTGCAGCGCTTGCCATCCCGGTGATGTTTTTAGTGGAACGCCCACTGATTGCGCGAGCTGCCATAGTGAGCCAGCCTTGCACGCCGGAATATTTGGCACAAGTTGTGCGGCCTGTCATTCAACATCGAATTGGGATGCTACCTACGCAGGCCCACACAGCTTCCCCATGCAGCACGGGAGCTCGAATGGCAGTTGCGCAACCTGCCATCCATCCACGCTGACTCAGTGGACCTGTCATAACTGCCATGACCAGGGCCAAATGGCGCTTCAACATGCAGAAGATGGGATTTTTGAGATCTCTAGCTGTGTGCAGTGTCACCCGGCCGGGCGCAAAGATTGAATTGCGTATGGCCGGGCCGGGAACCGACTCCTGTTGCTGTTGTCTTTAACCGATTTCAAGCTGGATCAAAACGTCATCGTCTAGAGAAAGGTTTTCCGCTTTTTGGACGCTGACGCGAATAGGGACCAGGTAACGGCCCTGTTTGGGGAACAGGGATGTCTTCCATTCCGTGTTTCCAATTCTTGCCCGTACCGGGATAACTCCCCAGCCATAGGTAACCCTGGAAGCGATGGCTTTCAGGGCGGCACTCTGTTCTTCGGGTACCGCCACAAAGAGATAGGGGGCGGGTCCGCGCCAGTAAAAGATTTTTCCTTCGAATTCGATATTCATAATCGTTTCCTGTTATCTCGATTCTCGTCATTAACCACTGTATACAGCATAGTGCACAGCGTTCTTTCCGCTGGATTTTGCTGCATACAATAAGTCATCTGCCAGTTTCATCAACTCATCGGTTGAATTTGGATCTGCCAGGCAAGTTACTACGCCTACGCTCAATGTCGTGGGCCAATTGTTTTTTTGCATATCGCCCAAAAGAGCGCGATGTAACTTGGATAGGATTGCCCTGGCCGAATGTTGGTTCGTTTCAGGGAAAAATATTGCAAACTCATCGCCTCCCAGGCGGGCAAAAATATCGGTGTTGCGTATTTTCTTCTTGATCGAGTTCGCAATGGTTTGAAGGACCTGGTCCCCTTTGGCATGACCGAATTGATCGTTTACACTTTTGAAGTTGTCGATGTCAATGTAGGCAATAGTAAATGGACGTTGGTAGCGCTTAAAACGATTAATCTCTGCCTGTATGATTTCAAAAAAGTAGCGCGAATTTGCCGCCTTGGTCAGGTAATCGGTGTGCGATAACTCCCTCTCGTGTAAGAGCGCGTTTTTGAGCGAGGATAACAGGTAGGTGATGATGAAGAAAAATACAAGCCGGATGATACTGTTGAGGATCAGCATCGGCGGGAACAAACCATGTTCTCCCATGACCACATCGATCAGGAGCAAGATCGCCGCGCTGGTCATTGAAATCACAAACCCGGTTTTTTGATTCGTCGCCAGGATAATCAGGTAGACCGGAAAAACATAAAATACCGAAAACTCAAGCTCGTGGCCGGTCGTGTGGTCTACGAACGCAATAATGCTAATCAATGCGAACCCTAAAAAGATGATTAGCAGCTTGTTTTGGTTTTGAATGGTCTCAATTGTTTTCATTTTAGATCATTGGTTTTTTCCGAGATAGGACGAGCTAACCGGGATATCACCGGCCGGGAGTTCCCCTGAAAAAAGAACAAGCCCCTGTGAACTGAAAGGGACTTGTGGATGGTTGGCTGTCACAAGAGAGTCAGCCTTGCTCATTGTGGCTCGTATCGGTGATGGTCAGGTAGGCCATGGTTTGATTAAGGAGTTGGTAGACAACCTCGCCAAACGTGGTTGGGCCGGTGATGATACCGGTCCGTTTCCCTTCCAGGTCCGAATACAGATAATTTAAGATACAGTTACATGAGAAAACAGGGTGTTCGTTCAGGTGAGATGGCAGTTTGGCAGTGAACTGTTGAAAATAGTCTTTGATGGGTTTGGCATGTTTGTAAGATACGCCTGCAAAAACAGGTGCATAAAACCGAACCTCTTGCCTGGCGATGTCTACGCTTTGAAAGCTGACATTCACCGTTGCGCCAAAATAGTCGGCAACCAGGGGGAGGCGTGTATCGAGGTGTTTTTGGGCTACGTATTGGGCAAAGTTGGTTTTTACCCCATTAATGAGGGCTTCCCGGGCGCTAAAACCGTCATGGGAGAAGGTGATTGTGTCACCACTGCCCTGTTCAAAAATATTTAAGTACCCAATCTCAGCGACATGGGAAGCTGGCAGGGTAGCATGCATGACCACCGCACCATCTTCCAGCCTGGTTTGCGACTGGCCATTGAAAACTTTGGGGGTAATCTTGCCGAGATCGTCAAGGTGCACCCCGGCCACCCAGCCCAAGAGCGGGCGATGCCCGAAATATTTGTATTGGGGTGCGCGTAAGGCGAATTCAAACAAAGTTTTGGAGGATCCGGGCATAATGATGATGCTGAAACCGTTTTCGGCCGTGTCGCTGTAGACATCAGACAGGTTTGCCGGGTCGTATTCTTTGATTGTGACCTGGGAAACACTCTCGGGTAGTTCGGTGACATATATTTTTTGGCGGGTGGACATTCCGCCTTGTTCCGTCATGAAATAGGGGATCGAGCCCCCAATCCAATCCCCGGTTGGAAGCGCCCTCAGCAGCTTTTCATCCCCGGCAAGGATCAGTTTCTCACCGTGCGCGATTTTGGCTTTCACCTCGATCACATCGTACATGTACCCTTTAATGGAGTCTTTTTCAAATATCCGGGCGAGATCGCGCTGCACCGAACTTAGGTCGGCGTTGCGCACGAAGATATCATGCAGCTCTTGGGCGCATCTTTGTACCATTTGTGGCGAGGGGTCTTTCTCTGCTTGCCGCGATAAATACCCCAGGAGAAATTTTGTCGCCAAAAACTCAAACGGGTACCTGGTTTTGCCCAAAACCAGGTTGCTCCAGGCCGGATGAGAAACGGGTGGGACATCCATGCGAACCTCGCTGAAGTCGATCTTTGCGGGAGGGGATTAGGTCGTTTTTTTGGAGCGGGCCGGTACGCTCAGGCCCTCGCTCATCGCCAGCGCAATTGCCTCGGCGCGGCTGGAGACGTTTAATTTGGTCAGTATGCGGCTGACATGAAATTTGGTCGTTGAAAGACTGATTACCAGTTCTTTGGCAATTTCTGCGTTGCTCAGGCCGTTCATCACCCCGGTCAGCACCTCCCACTCGCGTTGTGAAAGGTTATACCTGGCGAGTTGGGTTGGGGATGAAGGGTGTCCCTTGAGCAATTCTTGGATTTCGGGGGAAATGGCTGTCTTCCCACTGCTAACATCACGGATGGCCTGTGCCAGTTCGGCGGCCGAAATGCTTTTTAGCAAAAAGCTTTTGGCGCCCGCATCGACCATTTTTTGGATCATTTCCGGTTCGTAAAAGGTGGTTAATCCAACGATCTTGATCTGTGGGAAGCGTGTGTTGATTTCGACTGTCGCGCGCACGCCATCCATAATGGGCATTACCATGTCCATCAATACCACATCGGGCTTTTCCTGCCCGCAGAGCCGAATGGCTTCCTCGCCGTTGGCAGCTTCACCAACCAGCTTTAAATCTTCAAAGGCCAGCAGAAAGAGACGTAATCCGCTGCGTACCATCACATGATCATCGACAATGATGACCCGGATCGGTTTTTGTTTCATCCAGGCCTACCTTTCTGACGTGCTATGTGGCTCGAGTACCGGCCATCGTAACGTAACTTCGGTCCCTCGGCCAGGTTTGCTGCGGATTGATAATTGAACCTGCGCATTTAGGGCCCTTTCTTGCATAATTCCCAGGCCAAGTTGTTTGCCTTGTACTGCTTTGGGGTCAAATCCGCGCCCATTATCACGAATTAACAGAAAAACGGATTCGGAAAAAACCCTGCGGCCGGTTGAGATGCGCCTTGGTTTGCGTATCGTTGCCGGCATGCGTGACTTGAGTTCGATTTCTATGGTGTCGGCCCCGGAATGTTTGGCCACATTGTTAAGCGCTTCCTGCACAATTCGATAAAAAGCCAGCTTGACCTCGGTTGGCAGGCTGGTTTCGCCTTCGATTTGAACTGTAATTCGAGCTCGTATGCGCCCCGAAACGCCCTCTGCCAGCTGTTTGAGTAAGTCTGCCAGCCCAACTTCTCCCAAGCCAATCGGGCGGAGTTCAAGCAACAGGGTACGCATTTCGGCCAGGGCGCCGCGGGTCAATTTCCGCAGGTCGTCCAGGGCGCCAACAGCTTCTTGGGGGTTGCGTTCCCAGATGGTGGGGAGCACATCGGCAATTAAACTGGCCGAAAAAATGGTTTGGGTTACCGAGTCGTGCAATTCTCGCGCCAGGCGGTTGCGCTCGGCGGTCACGGCATCTTGTTGAGCCTGTTCTCGCAAGCGGGCATTCTCAATCGCCAGCGCAGTTTGGTCACAGAATGAAA
This sequence comes from uncultured Anaerolinea sp., assembly GCA_964562145.1. Taxonomy (GTDB): domain Bacteria; phylum Chloroflexota; class Anaerolineae; order Anaerolineales; family Villigracilaceae; genus UBA5195. Next base: position 35,953 of record CAZLSP010000030.1, read on the forward strand.
CTGCTAAATCAATATCGTCCTGTGTGAAAATGCGCGGTTGAGCATAGTACAGGTTTAAGGCACCAACGATATCTTGTTTTACGATGAGGGGAACAGAGAGTTCGGACCGAAACTGCTTGGAGAGAATATTCAAGAGCATGAGTGTTTCTGGGTTGGCGCGCTTTGCCAGATCTTCCATCGCCTGTTCAACGTCGGTAATGGCCACTGGCTTGCCTTGATTCACGGCCTTTCCGGTAGGGCCTTCGCCTAACGGGACAGTGGAATGCTCCAAAAACTCTTTGCTTAAACCATGTGACGATTGGATCTTGAGCAGGTTGGTTTCAGGCTGAAGCCGGTAGATTGCAACTGCATCTGCCTCCAGAAGCCGGCAGGCATACAGGGTAATGTAATCGAGGATTGCATCTAATGGCTTGTTGGAATTTAATACCGCAAGAATACCACGCAGCCCCTCGGCGATATCCCGGCGATGTTCACGTTCCTGAAGCTGCCCATCCAACGATTCTGGCATTTTTAGTGACTTTTGGTTGAGAACGTACCGGGTTGAATTCTTGCCCTGCGTCAGTTACGTGTTACGCAGGTCGGTAATTTTCAGGTAGACCATGGTTTGGTTTAGCAATTGATACGCGACCTCGCCAAAGGTTGTTGGCCCGGTGATATCTCCCACGCGCTTGCCCTCTAACCCGGAATATTGGTAGTTCAGGATGCAGTTGCAGGAGAAGACCACTTGCTGGTTCATAAAAGTTGGCACTTGCGAGGTAAACTGTCCGACATAGTCGTTAATGGGTTTCGCATGCCTGTATTCCATCCCTGCGAAAACAGGAGCGTACAGGTGTACTACTTTATTTTCCATGTCAACACTTTGGAAACTGACGTTGACCGGGGTGCCAAAATAATCGGCTACCAGGGGCAGCTTGGTATCCAGGTTTTGCCGGGAGATGTAGTTGGCGAAGTTGGTTTTGACCCCATTGACTTCAATATCACGAAAAGAAAATCCGGTTTCGGGGAAGACGATCGTATCGCCGTTGCCAGGTTCGAAGATATTGACGATCCCAATTTCTGCGATGTGCGATTCAGGTAGGCGCAAATGATATACGATAGCGCCATCTTCTACGACCCGGTTCGTTCCGCCCAGGAAAACTTTGGGAGTGGTCTTGCCCATATCATTCAGGTGCACGCCTGAAATCCAGCCGATGAGTGGGCGCGAGGCAAAATCCTGGTATTGTGGGGCATTTAGCGCAAATTCGAGATGGGTCGAGCAGGAGGCTGGCATAATGATGATGCCAAAGCCGTTGTAGGGAATGTCGGAGTAAACGTTTTTGATTGTAGCGGCATCATAGACCTTAACGGATTCGATCTCAATGTAATCGGGGATTTCGGTGACGTAGACCTTGTTTTTGGTAGTGACGCCGCCAGTTTCGGTCATAAAATACGGAATGGTCCCGCCAAACCAGGCCCCAGATGGAACATGTTTGAGCAATTCTTCATCCCCGGCCAGTAATAATCTTTTCCCGCGCGAAAGTTTTTCGCGAATTTCTGCAATTTCATTCATGCAACCGCTCAAAATCTCTCCTTTAAAAATGCGTTTCAGGTCATTTTGTACTGAGGCGAGGTCAGCGTTGCGCGCAAAGACATTTTGCAACTCAATAACAGCCTTTTGAATGGCTTCCTGCGATGGGTTTCGTCGAATTTGTGTGGAAAGGAACCCTAAAAGTAACCTGACGCCCAGGAATTCAAACTGGTACTGGGTTTTACCTGTAACGATGTCGCGCCAGGCGGGGTGAGAAACGGGCGGGATTTCCATGGGCTGTGAGTCTCCGTTTACAGAGGCGGCACTTTTTGTTTAGATAGAAGGAATAATAACATAAATTGCTATTTTGCTCACTAAAAAGAAACCGCAGGGAAGATAGCGACCTCGGCCCCATTGGGAATCGGGGAGTTATCTGTGGCATATTCGCGGTTGATCGCAATCAGCGAGGCATCTACCAGCTCTTGAATATGGTGATAGTTTGCGCACAATAACGCCTTCAAACCAGCTATCCGGGTACCCCTGGGAATCTCCAAGTGTATAAATTTTATCCCGATCTTCTCGCGCAGGGTGGCGAAGAATAAAACTGTAATGGTATTCATAGCCGTGTCTCCTGGGCCAATAGGTCATGGCAGGGGCTGAAGTTGAATTTTGGATTCTTCAATTACCCTCCAATTTGCGCCATGTGGCGCAGTTTGGGATAGTTCTGCAAGGAAAGTTCATGCCCGCGCGCTTTGTTTGCCACAGCTTGTTGTATCAGCGGCAGAAGCGGCTGGTTATTGCGCAGCGCATCACGCAGGTTAATCTCCCCATCCAGCAGCAGGCACGGGCGCAGGAATCCGTCTGCGGTCAGGCGCAGGCGGTTGCATTGCTGGCAAAAGTGTTCTCCAAAGGGAGAGATAAACCCAACCGTACCTGGCGCGCCCGGGATGCGGAAGGTGCGAGCCGGGCCATTGCCAAGGGGCGTGTTTTCGGGTTGCATGTTGAAAATGGCTAATTGCGCAAGCATGGCCTGGGCTGGCAGGTAACAATTGGGCGTCAGTGGGAAATCTTCACCCCAATCGTGAGTATCGCCCACGGGCATCAACTCGATGAAGCGAATATGCCAGGGGTGTTGAAGGGTTAATTGCGCCAAGGCTGGCAGCTCATCGGCGTTGAGCCCGTTTACAACCACGGTATTAAGTTTGATGGGGGTAAGCCCGGCTTGTTCGGCGGCCGCCACCCCGCGCCACAAGCGGCTGAGTGTTCCCCCGCGGGTGATTCGTTTGAATTTTTCATCTATCAGGGTGTCGAGGCTGATGTTTACCCGTTTCAATCCGGCCTGGGCCAAAGGTTGGGCCAGCTTTTCAAGCCGCATGGCATTGGTGGTCAGGCTGATTTCTTCAATTCCAGGGATGGCGGCCAGGCGTTCGACGATTTCGAGAATGTCTGGGCGCATGAGCGGCTCGCCCCCGGTAAGCCTGACACGCCTGATTCCGCCCTGGGTCATCACTGCCGTTATTTGGGCAATTTCTTTGGCTGTGAGCTGGTTCTTGCGCGACTGCCACTGGACACCTTTGGCGGGCAGGCAGTACACACAGCGTAAATTACAGCGATCTGTGACAGAAATACGCAAGTAAGTCATCGGTCGGCTGAAACGGTCGGTAAATTCTTTCATCAGGGGCTATCTGCATTCATCGTTGTCGATCATTCCTGGATTGCGCACTTTTGTACCAGAGTATAGAGTAAATATGTTCCACGCGTTCTGCTCTAAAGTATGGTTTTCATGAAAAATATTTGCGGCGGGCTATACTTTTGGTTAGTTTCTCGCTGACCGATGGGTGGGAGCTATAAAAACTCACTTCGGTTTCGCGTGTATAATTTGGGCCTGGCCCGAGTTGTGACGTTTTGGAGATTTATGAGCAGGCGGACAGGTTTTCATTACTGTCACAATGAGGCCATTAAGCGCCTATGAAAAAATTATCACTCCTGTTTGCTTTTATCCTTTCCTTTTTCATATTAAGTACGCATGCGCAGGCGCACCCTGCCGACATGTATTCGCATGCCATTCGGATTCTGCTGGTTTCGGATGGGTTGACCGTTGAATGGGAGATCAAGTCGGGGCCGTTGCTGGCTTCCTGGATTTGGAATCAGGCCGATGCAAACCAGGATGACATAGTCAGCCAGGATGAAGCCGATGCCTGGAGCGCGACCCCGGCTTCGTTGCTCAGGGTGACTCTAGATGGGAAGCCTTTCCCGCTCAATCTCCAAAAAGTGACTTTCCCTGCCGAGTTGAATACAATCCAGTCTGGGGCAGATTATCCTACCCTGACATTGTTTGCAGCCTGGCCCAAAGACTTGGCCAACCGTTTCGAGCTGAATTTCTACAATCGCCTCGATGACAAGAACTCGGTCAACTGGTATGGGGTCTCCGCGCGTAATTTGTTTGGGTTCGAGCTTCCCAGGCAGAAGGCCAGCCGCTTGGAACTGGATGTCGTGCGTGACCCGGCTCAATTGGCGCCCAATGATGCCGTAACCCTGATTTCTTCCTGGGATAGCAACACGCCGGTTTTGCAGCTTGGGCAGGCGGCCCCCGACCCTGGGCAAAGCTCTCAGGGGGGGAAAACATCGACTGCCCAGGAAGTTTTGATTGGCCTGGTAAAGCAGCAAGAAATTTCGTTCTCTTTCTATATTTTGGCGCTCGGGATTTCACTCGTTTTGGGCGCTTTGCATGCGCTGACACCGGGTCACGGGAAGACCGTTGTTGCGGCTTACCTGGTGGGTGCGCGCGGTACCACCTGGCATGCGATTGTGCTGGGCAGTGTGGTGACTTTAACACACACGGGTTCAGTTCTGCTGATTGGCACGGTCACTTTGGTCGCTTCGCGTTATATTCTCCCTACCAGCCTGCTCCCAATTTTAGAGGTGCTCTCGGGCCTGTTAATAGTTGGCCTGGGGTTGTATCTGCTCTACCAGCGCTGGCGTGACTGGCGTCATAGCCAGATGCATGCGCATGGGCACTCTCACGAGCATGACCACGAGCACCATCACCACCATGATCATGATCATGATCATGATCATGCTGCGGGTCAGGGACATTCACACGAAATTCCCGAGACTCTTACCTGGCGCTCGTTGATTGCCCTGGGCGTGAGTGGTGGTCTGGTTCCCTGCCCCGACGCCATCGCCATTTTGCTGGTAGCCATTGCCATTCAGCGCATTTTCTTTGGCCTGGCCCTGATCGTTTCATTTAGCCTTGGGTTGGCGGCAGTCCTGATCTCGATTGGCCTGGTAATGGTTCACAGCCGGAAGCTCTTCGACCGTCTCGATGCTTTCAGCCGGTTTGCCCCTGCCATGCCGCTGGTCAGTGCGGTGGTGGTCCTGGTTTTGGGTATTTTCTTGACATACGGGGCTGTGTCACAGGCCCTGGGGCCGTTCAATTTGAATTTCTTCGGTGCGGGCACCCTCGAAAACGCGCAAATAATTTACTTGGCCGATGATTCGAATGCGCATCGGCAGCTTTTCCTGGCGGCTCCTGATGGTAAAGACGAGACGTTACAACTCACCTCGACTCGCCTGGGGGTTATGGATTACGCGCTTGCGCCTGACCAAACGCAGGTGCTCTACATTGCCGCCGCAGAAAATTCGGCCAGTGACCTTTGGCTGGTCGGCCTGGATGGAACCGGGAATCGTCAGGTGGCTGCCTGCCCGGGAGCCATGTGCCGCAACCCGGTTTGGTCGCCGGATGGACAGCGGGTGGTGTACGAAAGCATCGACCTGGGAGGCGGCGACAGCCTGGCGGGAATCCCGACCCTGTGGTGGTTGGACCTGGCAACCGGCGATACCAACCCGGTTTTCCAGAAATCCAACCTACCGGTCACGAATCCAGCCTGGTCTCCAGATGGTGTTTGGTTAAGCTTCGCCACGCCCGAAGGCGTGCGCTTGTATCATTTAGAAAAGGGTGAGAGCCGCCTGATTGGCAATCGGATTGCCTCTCTGGCGAGTTGGGCTGCTGATAGCCAATCGCTGATTGTGCGTGATAGCGTCAACCGTGGTGATGTGTTGGTGACCCAGCTTTTTAGGTACGACCTGAATACGCAACAGCTTACCCCTTTCAACCCGGATCTCAACGTTGAAAACCTGCTGATTGTTTCTTCCCCAAGCGGGGATTGGGTCGCTGTGGTCCGGCGACCGCTGGAGCAGCCTGACGAGAATCAAATCTGGCTGGTTCGTGCAGATGGCAGTGACGCCCGCCAGCTTGCCAGGCTGGAGCATAGCATTTATGCCAATCTGGTCTGGTCGCCGGACGGCAAATATTTGTTGGGGGATATGTACTTAACCCAGCCGACGAATTTTGCCGATGCCGTGGTGATTTTTGATATTGAAACGGGGGATGTTACAACCCTGGCAAATGCTTCCGACCCAGGCTGGGTTTGGAACAACGCTTCATTTTTAAAGTAGGGGCCAAAGAATCACATTGAATAGCAGCAGTGAGCCTTTTTAGATCGCTTGGGTGTTTCTGGTGGGCTGTGTTGATATAATGACTGACAAAATTTGTGACCCTGGTAAACAAAATAGCCTGTAAAGTCTTTAGTGAGCAGTTTGTAACAAGCTTTCCTGCAATTCAGGATGCTTGAATTCCTCAGTCGAAGACAGGTTGATGCAAAGCGAGGGAGTATGCTTGATTTAACATCTGCCGATGTGGTTACGCATGGCGTAAAGCTGCATTATTACCGCACCGGCGGCGATAAGCCTGCCCTGGTGCTGGTGCACGGTATTACTGACGATGGCCTGTGTTGGACGCCCGTGGCTGCGGCGCTGGCCGAAAAATATGATGTCATCCTGGTCGATGTTCGCGGGCATGGCAAGTCGGAGGCTCCAGTGGACGGTTACACCCTGGAAAACCTGGGACTCGAACTGGCTGGATTAATCCAGGCGCTGGGGTTGGAAAAGCCTATTGTGTTGGGGCATTCAATGGGGGCGATCAATACGCTGGTGATGGCCGGGTTATTCCCTGCCTTGCCGCGCGCCATTTTGTTGGAGGACCCGCCTCCTTTTTGGATGGCAACCGAAAACCAGCCCCAAAATAATGATGTCTTGAACGGGATGACTGCCTGGCTGCAATCCAATAAGCGTAAAACCCACGCTGATTTACTGGCTGAAGTTCGCACCCAGAATCCGGGGTGGGCCGAAGCTGAGTTGGAGCCGTGGGTGAACTCCAAGCATCGTTTTAGCCTCAACATAGTGGCATTAATCCGCCCGAATGACCTTATTTCTATTCAATTCCCCCGGCTTATGCAGCAAATCACCTGTCCGGCCTTGTTTATAAGCGCGGACCCTGCACGCGGCGCTATTTCGCAAGCAGGCGATATTGCCGAAATGAAAGCGCATCTTCCGCAGCTCCAGGTGGCGCATATCCCTGGGGCGGGTCACAATATTCGGCGTGACCAGTTTGAGCGCTATCTTGAAACTGTGCAGCAATTCCTGGCAAACCTGTAAAACGGAACCCGTGGAAGGTTGGCGCGAAATGGCCTGGGGCGTGATTTAGTTGCCCGTAGAGAAGACTTCGGCCATGATGAAAACCTGGAACCAGACCAGGGTGATCAGGATCAAAACCTGGTTGGCCCTTGGCGAAGCCGCGAAGAAGTTGGCAATTACAATCCCGGCCAGTGGCAGCCCAATGATGATGCGCCGTACTCCTTTGGAAATTTTTGCCTTCATATGAGCTGACTCCTGTTCCTGTTTTGTGCTGGCGAAGGATTGTGGCGGGTGCCTGTCAAAACGGACAGAAGCATCGGCGCGGGTGTGAAAAGTATCAGGGACGCACTGATTCTATGACCGGGAAAATCAAGTTCTGCGCAAGAAAGACCGGCCGGGTGTCAAGAAAGTGTCAAGAAAAGCCCCCTCGATGTGGAAATGCGATAACCCATAAAAGCGAAGGCCCCCAGGTTTTCAAAAACCTGGGGGCCTTCGCTTAGCTAATCTTTAGCCGGTACCCGACACCGGGCTCGGTGACAATGTGGGTGGGGCGCGTAGGATCTGGTTCGACCTTGCGCCGCAGGTTGCTGATATTCACCTGCAAAATGTGCGTGTCGCTTTCGTAGTTGTTGCCCCACACGGTTCGCAGCAGTTGGCGATGCGTGAGAACCTTGCCAGCATGTTTGATCAGTGTTTTAAGCAAGTCATACTCGGTAGGGGTGAGCGTAACCGGCTGGCCGTTGGTTGTCACTGTTCGCAGGGTCAGGTCCACACTCAGGGAGCCGCTGGAAAAGACCGGCTCACTTTCACCCTGCACAGAACGGCGTAGCGCCACCCGGATGCGAGCCATTAATTCCCCGGCGCCAAAGGGTTTGGTCAGATAATCATCTGCCCCGGCATCCAGGGCTGCAATTTTATCTGCTTCCTGTTCCCGTACCGAGACGATAATAATGGGGATTTGGGTCCATTCCCGCAGGCGGCGGGTCACTTCCACCCCGTCGATGTCGGGCAGTCCCAGGTCGAGAATCAGCAGGTCGGGGCGTTCGGTGGTCACCGCGCGGATGGCTTCCTCGCCGCTGGCCGCCTCGCTGATCATATATTTCCCGCTCAAGGATGCGCTTAAGAAGCGCCGGATGGGGCGTTCATCGTCAACGACCAGGATGCGTGGCAGGTTATCACTCATAAGTCTATTATACTGGCAGGGCAATGGTGATTTGGGTTCCACCCCCCTCGCGGTTTGCGGCCCAAATGCGCCCGTTGTGGGCTTCCACAATTCCTTTACAAATTGCCAGCCCCAGTCCTGTCCCGGTCACCTGGTCGGGCCGTTGGACTCGATAAAACTTGTCGAACACTCGCTCCAGGTCGTCTTGGGGAATGCCCAGCCCCCGGTCTAGCACGCCGATCTGGACTTCCCTGCCAACAATGCGGGCCTGCACTTCTAGCGGCGAGTTTTTTGGGGAGTATTTTAGGGCGTTGTCGAGCAGGTTGGTGATAACGTGAACAATCAGTACAAAATCCAGGTTGACAAGCGGGAAGGTGTCGGGCACGTCGACCTGCAGGCTGTGTCCGGCCAGGCGATCTTCCATTTGCCCGAGAGCGGCGCCAATCACATCCTGCACGTCGGCGGTTTCCCGTTTTACTTTGAGCGCACCCGCCTCCAGGCGGGTCATATCCAGCAGGTTGCCCACCAGGCGATTTAACCGGTCGGCTTCTTCGCGGGCGGTTTCGACCAGGCTTTGGCGTGTGTCAGTTTCGAGCACGTCGCCCTGTTCTTCCAGCGTGGTAAGCGCTCCGGTAATGGAAACCAGTGGGGTGCGCAGGTCATGTGAAATGGAGTTGAGCAGGGCATTCTGGAGTTTTTCGGCGGCTTGCAAGAGTTTAATCTGGCGCGCCTGTTCGGCCAGGTGAACGCGCTCGATGGCTTGTGCGGTCTGGTTGGCAAACGATTCCAGCATGCGGCGCTGGTCCGGGCTAAGCGGGTGGGTGGGGTCGAGCGGTTTGAGACTGAGCACGCCCACCATGTGCTGCGAGGTTTTGAGCGGCATAAAACGCGGCTCTGCCGATGGCAGGGTGTTGGTCCCCAGCCCGGCTGGCTCGGCGTGGCGGTAAGACCACAGGGCCAGGCTCAATTCAGTTTCACCGGGGGGCGGCTGAAAGGAGTCGCTGTCTATGTATGGGGTCAGGGTATCCCCTGCGGGCAGGTAAATGACCACGTCGCGGCCAAAATCCGCTTCGAGGTGAGTCCGCACCGCTTTTAGCACTGCTTCCAACCCTTCGGCGGCTGCCAAATCGCGGCTGAGGGCGTACAGCATGGCGGTATCGGCCTCGCGGCGCTGGGCAGCCTCGGCCTGTTCGCGGGCGCGAACGGCCAGGGCGCTAATGACAACCCCGACGAGGAATAAACCGGCAAATGTGATGATGTATTCGGTATCAGAAACGGCAAAGGTGAAATAGGGCGGAACAAAGAAGAAGTCGAAGGCAAACACGCCCAACACCGAGACCAGGATTGATGGGCCGCGCCCAAGGTAAACGGCGGCAATCATCACCGCCAACAGGTAGATCATGACCAGGTTGGTGGGTGAGATGTTTAATTCCACCAGGTAGCCTAACCCGGTAGCCAGCACCGTCAGCGCGACGCCCAGGACGTATTTTTTCCAGGTGCTGTGTGTTTGCAGGAGGTTTTCGTCGGCCGGGATGCGGGCCGCTTCGCTGCTGGTGATGACGTAGATGTCGATGTCGCCGCTGCGATAAATGAGTTCGTCAACCAGTGAACCGCCGCGCAACAAGTCGAACCAGCGTGGCCGGATCGGTTTACCGGCCACAATTTTGGTGACATTGTGTTTGCGGGCATATTCAATGATGGTTTTGGCAATCGATTGGGCTGTCCCTGTGGAGGGGATGACCTTTACGCGTGCGCCAAGTTCCTCGGCCAGGCGCAGGGTGCGTGTAATTTGCTCGCGTTTGGCCTGTGGTAAGGCCAGGTGGGCGGGTGTTTCGACGTAAATTGCCATCCAGTCTGCGTTGAGTTCGTCGGCCAACCGCCGGGCCGAGCGCACGAGACGCTCGCCCAACCCGCTTGGGCTGACGCAGACCGCAATACGTTCACTGGCGGCCCACACCTGGTTGATGGCAAGCGAGCGCATATAGGCGCGCATCTGGTCATCAACGCGTTCGGCGGCGCGGCGCAAAGTCATTTCACGCAGGGCGGTGAGATTGCCTTTGCGAAAAAATTTTTCGATGGCGCGCGCGGCTTGCTCGGGGACATAAATTTTGCCGTCCACCAGGCGTGTCAACAATTCATCGGGGGGCAGGTCAATCAGTTCGAGTTCGCTGGCATCGTCAATAACTTTGTCGGGGATGGTCTCGCGCACCAGCACACCCGTAATCTGGGCGACCACATCGTTAAGACTCTCGAGATGCTGGATATTAAGCGTGGTATAGACATCGATCCCGGCATTAAGCAGCTCGTCGACATCCTGGTAGCGTTTGGGGTGGCGCGACCCGGGTGCATTGGTGTGGGCCAGTTCATCTACCAGTACCAGTTTGGGGCGGCGGGCCAGGATGGCGTCGACATCCATTTCTGGCAGGGTGACGTTGTGATAGGTCACCTGTTTGCGCGCGATCAATTCCAGACCGTCGACCAGGGCCTCGGTTTCGGCGCGTTTGTGGGTTTCGACGTAGCCGATGACAACATCGACCCCTTCGGCCAGCCGCTGGTGAGCCGCTTCGAGCATGGAGTAGGTTTTACCCACCCCGGCGGCATAGCCAAGGAAGATTTTGAGTTTGCCGCGCGATGCCGCTTTTTCCTCGTTTTGGACGTGGGCGAGCAGCTGGTCGGGATCGGGCCGTTGGGAGGGGGTGAGTGTCATGGTTCTTAATTGTAGCGCAGGTTACAGGTGCAAAATTGGTTATTTTGAAACCATCTCATGCTGGGATGCATTTTGGAATTCATATTCGGTAATTTGTACGCGTTCGATGGCCAGACCTACTTGCAAGGCCAGGTTGCGGAAAGGGCGACTTTCTGCGGCGGGCAGTTCAACCTCGCTTCCATTCCAGATAAGGATTTCGCCCACCAGTCCCCAGGAATTGAGAATTGGCAGGATTCGCTCGGGTTTGGACGCTGGAAGGTTGGTCTGGGGTTCATGGGCCGTGGTTGCCTGGGGTTGGCCTTTCATCTGGATGGAGATGGCGACCCCCTGGGCGCTGAAACGCTGGCGGATGAAGCGTGCCACGCTGCGGGCAATTGCATCCTGCGAGCGCAGACCGGCCAAAAGGGTGCTGAATTCATACATCATCACGGCTTCCTGTTCGCTGGCCTGCGCCCTGGCGAGCGTGGACTGAATCCGTTCCACGACCAGGATGGCAACCGCAAAGAAGATTACCAAAATCAGGATGCCTTCAGGGCGGGCAATTGTAAATGTGTAGAAGGGCGGGATGAAAAAGAAGTTGAACATCAGTGCTGCTGAGAGCGCGGCGCTCATCCCGGCCGCCAGCCCCCAGTGATAGGCTGCCCAGACCACCGGCATCAGCAACACCAGGGCAATCACCCCTTCACCAACCACATCCCGGCGCACAAGTAACAAGATGAATACGGTGACGCTGATTGCCAGTAGTGCGGAAAAGGATTCGCGCGCCAGGCGGGATAAACGGGAAAAGATGGGCTTTTTCATAAGACCTGCTGACATTTATTGAAGGTTATCCAGCGCCAGGTTGAGTTTGAGCACGTTGACACGCGGTTCACCCAGCAAGCCGAACTGGCGGCTTTCGGTGTACTGCTCGACCAGGGCTTTCAGCGCGGCTTCATCCAACCCGCGCGCGCGGGCCACGCGGGGAAGCTGGTACAGGGCGGCTGCCACGCTGATGTGCGGGTCGAGCCCGGAAGCGGAGGCGGTCACTAAGTCAACGGGGATGGGATTGGGATTGGCCGGGTCGGCGGCTTGCAGGGTGGCGATGCGCGCCCGAACGGCCTCGATCAGCGCCGGGTTGTTGGGCCCCAGGTTGGAGCCGGAGGAAGCCGAAGCGTTGTACCCGGCGGCGGAGGGGCGGCCCCAAAAGTAGTGGGGATCGTCAAAGGGTTGGGCAATCAACTCGGAGCCGAGAGTCTGGCCCTCCACCACGAGGAACGAGCCATTGGCCTGGGCCGGGAAAACGGCCTGGGCTGCGGCGGTGACGGCCAGCGGGTAGAAAATCCCGGTTAGAACCGTTAGCAGGAGGAAAAGTGTGAGAGCGGGACGAAGTTGGGAGGTCATAAGAGTCCTTTTTGAGGATGCGTCGCACCAGACTGTCAGGGTAATCCGATTAAACGGGGGTGATGTCGCTGGGAGAAATTCCGTTTAACATGGTGCGACGCACTCCGGTTAAGCAAGTTTCAACAAAACCAGCAGCATATCAATCAACTTGATGCCAATAAACGGTGTCACCAGCCCGCCCAGGCCATAAATCAGCAGGTTGTCGCGCAGCAGGCGCTCGGCCGGGACGGGACGGTAGGGCACACCGCGCAAGGCCAGCGGGATGAGCGCGATGATGATCAGGGCATTGAAAATGACCGCCGAGAGGATGGCGCTTTCGGGTGTGGCCAGGCGCATGAAGTTGAGCGCTTCCAGCGCCGGGTAGGTTCCCGCAAAAGCGGCCGGGATGATGGCAAAATATTTGCTGACATCGTTGGCGATGCTGAAGGTGGTCAGCGCGCCGCGCGTCATCAGCAGTTGCTTGCCGATTTCGACGATTTCAATCAGCTTGGTGGGGTTGCTGTCGAGGTCGATCATATTGGCGGCTTCGCGGGCGGGCTGCGTGCCGGTGTTCATGGCCACGGCCACATCGGCCTGGGCCAGCGCCGGGGCGTCGTTGGTGCCGTCGCCGGTCATCGCCACCAGACGGCCGCCGCCCTGGTACTCGCGGATGAGCTTGAGCTTGGCCTCGGGGGTCGCCTGCGCGAGGAAATCATCCACCCCGGCTTCGGCGGCGATGGCGGCGGCGGTCAGGGCGTTGTCGCCGGTAATCATCACCGTTTTGATGCCAATCTTGCGTAGCTGCGCAAAGCGCTCCTTGATGCCGCCTTTGACAATGTCCTTAAGATGCACCACGCCCAGGGCGCGGCCATCGCGGGTGACCACCAACGGTGTGCCGCCCGTGCGGGCAATCTGGTCGACCAGCGGTTTCAGGTCATCGGGGAGCGGGTTGCCGCTCTGGGTGACCAGTTCCATCATTGTGTTGGGTGCGCCTTTGCGGATGGAAGCGCCATCCACATCCACCCCGCTCATGCGGGTTTGGGCGGTAAAGGGGATGAACTTCATCCCGTGGGTATCATCGCCGCCGATGCTGCGGCCCCGCAGCCCATACTTTTCCTTGGCGAGAACCACAATCGACCGCCCCTCGGGCGTTTCATCGGCCAAACTGGCAAGCTGCGCCGCTTCGACCATCTCTTGCAAGGTGACGCCACTGACCGGCAGCAGGTCCACGGGCTGGCGGTTGCCCAGGGTGATGGTGCCGGTTTTATCGAGCAGCAGCACGTCCACATCCCCGGCGGCTTCTACCGCCCGGCCAGACATGGCGATGACGTTGCGCTGGATCAGCCGGTCCATGCCCGCAATGCCAATAGCCGAGAGCAGCCCGCCGATGGTGGTCGGAATCAGGCAGATCAGCAGGGCAATCAAAACCGTCAGCGTGACCGGCGCACCCTGACCGGCGACCAGCACACTGTATTGCGAGAAAGGCAGCAGTGTGGCCGTGACCACCAGGAAAACGATGGTAAACCCGGCCAGCAGGATGTTGAGCGCGATTTCGTTGGGGGTTTTCTGGCGTTTGGCGCCTTCCACCAGTCCGATCATGCGGTCTAAAAAGCCTTCGCCGGGGTCGGCGCTGACACGAATCACCAGCCAGTCGGACAGGATGCGCGTGCCGCCGGTGACGGCGCTGCGGTCGCCCCCGGCTTCACGCACCACCGGGGCCGATTCGCCAGTGACGGCGCTTTCATCGACCGAGGCGATGCCTTCGACAATCTCGCCATCGGCGGGGATGATGTCACCGACTTCGACCAGGAAGCAATCGCCTTTGCGCAGGTCGGTGGAGGAAATCAGCTCCACTTCGGCGTCGTGTCGGGGCTGGCGCAGGCGTTTGGCACTGGTCTGTTTGCGGGTCCGGCGCAGGGCGTCGGCCTGGGCTTTTCCGCGCCCTTCGGCCAGCGCTTCGGAGAAGTTGGCAAACAGCACGGTGAACCACAGCCAGACGGCAATCAGGCCGATGAACCAGGCCGGGGCTTCACCCTGGCCGAGCAGGGCTTGAATCCACAGGATGGTGGTGAGGGCGCTGCCGATTTCGACAATAAACATGACCGGGTTGCGCGACATACGGCGCGGGTCGAGTTTGAGGAAAGCGTCGCTAACGGCGCGTTGGTACAGGTCAAGGTTGAACGATTTTGGGCGGTGTAAATCAGTTGTCATAAAAAATTCTCATTTTGTACACGGAACACACGGAAAAACCTTTTTATGCTCTTTCCGCGTACCGGTTTTCACGTCAGGCAAAAAGAGCCGCACTTGCGATTAGAGTAAAGCTTCCACGATTGGCCCAAGAGCCAATGCCGGCAGGAAGCTGAGCGCGCCAACGATGACGATGACGCCAATCAGCCAGAAAATAAAAAGTGGGGTGTGGGTGGGGAGCGTCCCGGCACAGACTGGCACTTTCTTTTTGGCAGCCAGCGCACCGGCCATCGCCAGCGCGGGAATAATCAGCCAGTAACGGGCCACCAGCATGGCAATGCCCAGGGCAAAGTTGTAAAAGTCGCTGTTGGCGTTTAGCCCGGCAAAAGCGCTACCGTTGTTGTTGCCCGCCGAGG
>CAZLSP010000031.1:0-49379 GCA_964562145.1 uncultured Anaerolinea sp.
CTGGATAAAAGCCACCAGACCGCGGGTGATGTTTTTGTCTTGCAGGAAATGCATTGCCTCGGGCAAAAAACCAGCCTGTACAAGGAACTGGTTGGCCGGGCCAAAATAAGAGAACAGGCTAAAAAACAACGATGCAACCGCGGCGGGCATCAGCAAGTTGGGCAAGAAAAAGAGTGCGCGCCACACGCCAACCGCCTTAAGACGCAGCCGGACGCTGGTAAACCAGACCGAAAGCAGCATGGCGATGCCAATCTGGGGAATAAAGTTCAGCAACCAGATCAGCCAGGTGTTTTTGACGGCGTTTAGGAACACATCATCGGCAAACAGACGCTCAAAATTCTTCAGGCCAATGAAGCTGGATTTGGAGCTCATCAGGGTCGTATCGGTAAAGCTCAGGGCAACGGTGTTGTAAACCGGATACAGCCCAAAAACCAGAAAAGCCAGGATGAAGGGAATGATGAAGAAATAACCGTAATAATTCCGTCGGAATTTGGCGTTGCTCACCATAGGCGCACTCCTTAGGTTGGGCAGCGCACCCGAAGATGCGCTGCCCATTTGAGAGAATTTCTAAATCAGGTTAGGGGATGGTCAGTTCGGGGAACTCGTTGCGAACCGAGTCTTTCCAGGCTGTCCACATTTCTTCCAGGGAGATTTCGCCATTGAGGTACTGGTTGATGGGGTCATTCAGCGCGCGCTGGATGGCGTCATCGGCACCGGTCATCAGCTTGGCATTGACCGAGGGAGCCGCTTTGGCAAAACCGGCATAGGAGTTCTGACCGCCGAGGAATTTGCTCAAGTCCGAATTGTCGAAGGACGGGATAATCTTCTCAACCACGTTCTGGCTGCAAACGAAATCGCCAGGGGCCTGCATCTGATCGGGAGCAACGTTCGGGTCGATGGCTTTCAGGTAATCATTGGTGTAAACACCGGTCGCCCAGTTGGTCAGGTTTTCTTCATCGAGGGTCGCAAACTGGATGAATTCCTTGGCCAGGTCCATGTTGGTGCTTTCGTTCATCACACCCAGCCAGGTACCGCCCCACTGATAGGGCAGCGGGCCAGTGATCACAGCCCAGTCGCCGCTGGTATCATGCGCGCCATCCGCCGATTTGGCGTTGGGGGCCAGCACGTAGGGCAAACCCCAGGTGGGCAGGAAGTAGGAGAAAATCTGCTTGGGAGCGCCGTTGGCATCGACCAGGCTATCGTTCATGCCAGCGAACCAGCCTTCACCCCACTGCGCGGCCTGGGCTTCGTAACCATTGTCGCGGAAGGTCTTGGCGGTTTCAACATACTTTTCAACCATCGGATCGACAACCAGGGTCTCATCCACAATCCAGGGTTGGGCGCGGTTGGCAAAGAAGGGGTTCTGGAAATCGCCGCTGGAAGCGACCATATAGGTATTGCCGCCAGATTTTTCTTTGACGACGGCTGCGGCGGCGGTGTATTTCTCCATGTCGCTCAACAGATCCTGGATCGCGGCGGGATCATCGGTGCCAAAGTATTCTTTTGCCAGGCTGCGGCGATAGAACAACGCGCCGGGGGTTGCCTGGTAGGCAAACGCCTTGGTAACACCATCATAAGTCCCAACATCAACCACAAACGGATAAACATTGGCAGCTTCAGCAGCGGGCAGCAGTTCGCCCAGGTCGGCCAGGAAGTCGCTTTCGACATAACTCTTGACGAAGGAAGCTTCAAGAGCAATGACATCAGGAACATCGGAGGTGCCAAGGGCCGCTTTGAGCTTGGTCTGGTATTCGCCGTTGGTCATCGGGATCATGGTGTACTGGACATCCACATCCGGGTGCGTGCCTTCGAAGGCAATCGCCATCGTGTTGATTTCATTGGTGAAAGACCACACCTTCAGGACGGTCTTTTCGGCAGCCGGTTCAGCAGGAGCAGGTTCGGCGGGAGCTTCGGTTGCAGCAGGTTCAGCGGGCGCCTCGGTGGCAACAGGCGCGGGAGCTTCGGTCGCGGCGGGGGTGCCACAGGCCACCAAAAGCATGCTGGAGATAACCAACAGGCTGAAAACAATCAAAACTAACTTACGCATTTTCTTCTCCTTCTAGAATCCAAGTATCATTGAATCGGGTATACTCATCTCGTGTGGAGCACACACTCCTCACGGTTGCGCAGGTCTTCTTACGTCTGTCCAGGGCGGGAAGACCTGCCTTTTATTTTCTTGTCGATCTTTTCACCTCCTTTCCTGTCGGCGGTTTCCGGTAACGTTACCGGAAACCGCAAAAAAAAGAGAGAGCCAGGCAAAGCTTTGCAAAAAGCTAACTGGCGCTCCCAAATTCACTACATGAGCCGCGAATAACCAGCTGGGTCTGAACTTTTTGGGTTTTTTCCACAAGTTGCACACCGCTGATCAAATCGATCAGCATTTTTGTGGCGATATAGCCCATTTCAGAGATAAACTGGTCGACAGTAGTCAGGTCGAGATAGTTTGCATCGGGGATATTGTCAAAACCAACCACCGACAAGTCTTCGGGGATACGCAAGTTTAGCTCACGAGCCGCCTGGTAAACCCCCACTGCCGATTGGTCATTGGCGGCAAAAATAGCCGTCGGGGGATTTTCAAGGGCAAGCAACTCCCGGGCACAGCAGACGGCTGTTTCGGTCGTGTAATCGCCTGCTGCAATCAGGGTTTCATCCACCGGCAGCCCGGCCTGCTGCAACGCATCACGATAACCTGTTAAACGACGTGTCGCGCTTTCCAATTCAGCGCGCCCGCTGATAAAGCCAATGCGCCGGTGCCCCAAACCCAATAAATAATTCATGGCATCCAACGCACCCTGATAGTTGGTGGCATGCACCGAAGGATAATTCGGATTAACCGCCAGCGGGTCAATCGAAACGATTGGCTCGTCGGTTACAAACTCGGCCGCGGCCGGGGCCACGATGATGACGCCTTCGGTGATGGAATTGTTCAACAGGGAAACATATTGCTGCTCGTGCTGGGCGGTTCCGTATTTGCGAATATCACCGGACGTGTAAACAAGCAAGTCATATTCCGATTCTGCAATCGCCCGGTTGACACCCTTCATCACCTCGAAGGCAAAAGGATAGGCGATGTCAGGCATAATCAGGCCCACCAGGTTGGTCTTTTGCCCGCGCATGCTGCGCGCCGCCAGGCTGGAGGTATACCCCAACTGCTGGATAACTTCCTCAATACGATCCTGGGTATCCTGGGCCACATCCGTTTTCCCATTCAAGACGCGCGAAACGGTCGAGACTGAAACGCCCGCCGCCTTGGCAACTTCCTGAATTCGGATGGTGTGTCGTTTGACTTTCATGGGCTTGACCTGATTCTTTTCCGGCAACGTTACCGGCAACGATATTATTTCATAAACAGCCCAAACTGTCAATGCCAACGCTTAAACTTTTTGCTGCGCGAACACCCCGCAATAAAAGATTGACACAATCTTTGGTTTGGTAAGTAAAATTAAACTATGCTCAAACAAAGCTTTGCCGCCTTTCATTTTTATTTCATTTCGAACGGTACTCCCTGCGCGGTGAAATGCGAGCCGCGCCCATGATATTCCGCAGGGGGCGCGCCACAATCGGGGTGCTGGCAGGCTGGCAGTTCTACCGGACCGCCACGAATT
This sequence comes from uncultured Anaerolinea sp., assembly GCA_964562145.1. Taxonomy (GTDB): domain Bacteria; phylum Chloroflexota; class Anaerolineae; order Anaerolineales; family Villigracilaceae; genus UBA5195. The sequence continues at coordinate 3,606 of CAZLSP010000031.1, forward strand.
TAAGCTACCTGGACCCGCTTTTCCGCGGAATCCGTTGGGCGGCCCAAGAATTGGATTGCAACCTGCTACTCGGTTGCGGCATTGGCCCCTCGGCCAGCCCCACCGACCCACTTCGCCCGGCCTGGCCCGTGCAAAGCGCAGAAGTCGATTTTGTGCCAATTGGCCCCTGGAACACAGATGCCATCATCGTCGCCAATCCGTTGAATTCGCCAGAACGTTCCAGCTTCATCCAGCAACTCATCGCACAGGGATTCCCCATCCTTTTCGTTGGCTCCGGTGAAAACGGCCCCACCATCGTAGCCGACAATCGCGGCGGCATTCTCGAGGCCATGAACCACCTGGTTGCACACGGACACCGGCAGGTGGCTTTTATTGCCGGAACCCGTGAAGACCTGAACGGCGATTCGGGCGAACGCCTGCAGGCTTACCAGTCCGCGCTCGAACACCACAAACTGGACCCCAATCCCAACTTGCTGGCCTATGGCCGTCATGTTTTTGACGGGGGCTATGCCGCGATGCGTGAGATTCTCACCAGCGGGGCATCCTTCAGCGCGGTGCTGGCCAGCAACGACGAATCGGCCTTGGGGGCCATGCAAGCGCTAAAGGATACCGGGCTACGCGTCCCCGAAGATATCGCCCTGATCGGTTTCGACAATCGCCTCGAAGGCGCAGTACACACGCCGCGCCTCAGCAGCGTTCACGTTCCGCTGTTCAACCTGGGCTACAACGCCCTGGCAACCCTGTTTGAACATCTAACTACCGGGAATGCCTTGCCAGCCGTAAAAACCATCGAAACCCGCCTGCTTGCGCGCGATTCGTGTGGCTGCGCTTCTGGAAAATCGATCCCCCACCCTCATAAACTGGATCAATCTGGCAGCCTGGCAGCAAAACTGGCCGAAACGATCGTCAGCCAGGCCCACAGCCTGACCGTTGAACACAGCCAGGTCTTTTGCGCCCAACTGGTAGAAACCTTTTTATCTGCCACCCAAACCGGTGACCCGACTTTCTTCAAGCATACCCTGGCTGATATCCTCGAACACACCTCCAGGGTTGGCGACGATGCCCACATCTGGCAAGACGCGCTCACACAAATAAGCCGCCAACCCTGGCAAGCCAGCCGCTCAACCCTGCCGGCCGAAATCTTAAACGATGCCCGGCTGCAGGTCAGCGCTGCGATGCAGCACCAGCACCGCCAAAACGTGCTAAACGAGCGCTGGGTTTCCAGCCGCCTTAGCCTGCTCACCGCCCGCCTGCTCACTGCCCTCGACGAACCCCAAATCTACTCCAGCCTGGCCTACCACCTCCCCGATCTCAATATCCACACCGCGTTGCTGGTGCTGTTTCAACCAGAAGAGGATGACTCGGGCAGCTGGGGCATCTGCCGCGATGTGCTGAAACCTGACCAGCCGCCGCTGCGCTTCCGGCTGCGAGAGTTTCCCCCTCTCGGGACCTTTGACCACAGCCGCCCCTTCGCCCTCACTCTCATCCCACTGGTGGACCCCACCGGGCAACTGGGATTTATGGCTTTTGGCGCGGAACACCTGGACCTGTACGGCTCCATTATTCAACAAGTGGGCGGCGCACTCAACACAGCCCGCCTGTACCGCCAGGCTACCGAAGATCGCCGCGCAGCCGAAGAAGCCAACCGAATGAAAAGCCGCTTCTTATCCACCATCAGCCACGAGCTGCGCACCCCCATCAACCTGGTGGTTGGCCTCAGCGGAATGGTGCTGCGCGCCAGCGACGAGGGCGAGACACCTTTACCCGGCAACACGCACAAAGACATCGAACGCATCCACACCTATGCCCAACACCTGGGCGCGCTCATTGGCGATGTAATCGACCTTTCCACCAGCGATGCCGGGCAGCTACGCCTGAACAACGCGCACATCGACCTGGGCAAAGCCCTGCACATGGTGGCTGAAAGCGGCCGCCAGCTAGCCAGCGACAAAGGCCTGTTATGGGAAACGCATCTCCCGGCCAGCGGCCCGTGGGTGTGGGGGGACCAGACTCGCTTGCGCCAGGTGGCCCTCAACCTGATCAACAACGCCATTAAGTTCACCTCGCGGGGCGGGGTTAGCCTGCATGTCGAGCAAACCGCAGAAACGGTGACCGTTTTGGTGCGAGATACAGGCCTGGGCATCTCCCCCGAAGAGCAACAGGCCATCTTCGACGAATTCCGCCAATCGGAACGCAGTATCGAAAAAGGGTACGGCGGCCTGGGATTGGGGCTGGCAATCAGCAAACGGCTGGTTGAAATGCACGGCGGCACAATCTCGGTCCGCTCCAGCGGCGAAGAAGGTGCCGGGTCCGTCTTCGCGTTCAGCCTGCCAACCGTACCACCACCTGCCGAGCCGCTCCCCGACCCTGAAAAAACCACCTCAGTCGAGCAGCCCATCCTGGTGCTGGGCAGCCATGCAGGAACAAGCCAGCGCCTGCGCGAGCACCTTTCGCAGCGCGGATTCACGCTCCAGTTTGGGCCGTTGGGAAACAGCCAGTCGCTCACGACCCGGCTGGCGGCCACCCGCCCCGGAAGCATCATCCTCGATCTCAGCGCCGATCCCGGCCTGGGCTGGGAGATGCTCAAAGAGATTAAATCCGTTCCGACCCTGACCGGGATCCCGATCTTGTTCTTCTCGACCGCCCAACAAAACGGGGCCATGCTTGAGATGGACTATCTCACCAAGCCGATCGAATTTTCAGAGTTGAACCGCGCCCTCGACCAACACTGGTTAATTGCCGGGGATGCCGCGCCCACCCATACCATCTTGATTGTGGATGACGAACCCAATATCCTCGATCTGCATGCGCGCATTGTCCAGGCCCATTCAGCCTCCAACCGTATCCTGAAGGCGCGCAATGGCCGCGACGCACTGGAACTTTTACAGCGCGAACCGGTTGAACTCGTCCTGCTGGATTTGCAAATGCCGGAAATGGACGGGTTCGAACTGCTCAATGCCATGCGCGAGATGGAAAACACCCGCCAGACGCCGGTCATTGTCGTGACCGGGAAAGTGCTGACAGAAACAGAAATGGCCCGCCTGAACAAAGGGGTCGCTGCCATCCTCGGCAAAGGGCTGTTCAACCTCGACGAGACGATTGCCCATATCAGCGCCGCCCTTGAGCACAAACGCCGGCTCAGCAGCGAAGCGCAGCGACTGGTCCGTTCAGCGATGGTCTTTATCCATGAAAATTTCGCCGAAGCAATCTCCCGGCGAGAAATTGCCCGGCATGTTGGCATTACCGAAGACCACCTGACCTTTTGTTTCCGGCAAGAGCTGGGGGCCACCCCCATCGAATACCTGCAGCGCTATCGCATCAAACAGGCCAAGCAAATGCTAAAAGAGAGCCAGCGCAGCATTACCGAAATTGCCATGAACGTAGGTTTTTCAGACAGCGGGTACTTCAGCCGTATTTTCCGCCGCGAAACCGGCCAATCCCCCGAAGCCTATCGTCGCTCATAAAATCGCTCTGTTTCAAAACCGAACGGCGCACTTGTGGTGCGCCGTTCGGTTTTATTTTCACCCTGATGTGTCCACTTTAGACTCGCTTTTCTCCATGTCCACCCGGCCCGGCTTTTATAGAATGGAGAGGAACCATTGGGAGCGATCCCAAGAAGGATGTTAAAGGTATGCCAATTACTTTAGAACAAGTCGCAAAGCTGGCGGGCGTTTCTCGCTCAACCGCCTCGCGGGTTATCAATGGCTCTGCCGGGGTACGCCCCGAAACCCGCGAGCGTGTCCTGGAAATTGTCCATCAATACGATTTCCAGCCAGACCCGGCAGCACGTTTGCTGGCATCCTTGCGGATGCCAAGAAACCGTCATCACACAGAAGGGACCCAGGCCAGGAGAGATTGAGATACCCGCAACGCAACAGCACCTTGACCCAAACGACTCAAATCAGATCGAGAAGGAGAAGGAAGATGAAAACCAGAAATCCAGCTTTTTCGCTCATCCTAGTTTTTAGTTTGCTCATCAATGCTTTGCTCTCCCCTTTTGCCACGGCCACCCCGGCCCTGGCGGCCAGTATTCCAGATGTCGATGACTTCGAGGCAGGCTTGCCCGTTGGGGTCGATGCAAACGGAATCAGCGTTGGGTTCGTCACTTTCCAGGACCCCAATAGCAGTGTCGCAATTGCAACCACAACCACGCCCCCGGCCCCTGTGCCCGGTGCGGTGAACCCCAACACCGTCTTAAAAATGGATGTCAGCGTCGTTTCTTACGCTGGCTTTGTGCATAATTTTGAGAACGCAACGACAAATGCCTGGGTCTCGCAAGACTGGAGCGCTTACGAAGGCATTTCGTTCTGGCTGTATGGCAACAACAGCGGCACCACCCTGTTCCTGGATGTGCTCGACAATCGCAATCCCGGGTCGATTAAGGATGACGCCGAGCGCTGGTCAATCGACATCGCCGACAATTTCAGCGGCTGGAAGGAAATTTCCATCCCGTTTGCCAGCATGCATCGCAAGGAAATCGGCAATGGCGCACCCAATGATGGCTTTGGCCTGACGGAAATCTACGGCTGGGCCCTGGGCACCATTACCACACCCGCGCCCCAAACCTACTACGTTGATAACGTCAAAGTTTATGGAGTTGCCCCCGTCCGCCCGCTGACCGTTGGCTTCACCACCATCGACTACAAGTTCACCGAAGGCGCCACCGCCACACTCACCGCCAAACTCAGCAAACCGTCGAGCACACCCGTCACCGTCGATTTTGCTACCAGCTTCGGCCTGGCGGTCGCAGAGCGCGACTACCTGCCGGTTTCTGGAACCCTGACCTTCCCGCCCAACACCACCCTGCAATCGTTCACCATCCAGACCCTCGATAATCAAAAATACCAGGGGGAGCGCGGCGTATTGGTGACGCTCACCAACCCCACCGGCGAACTGGCCCTCGGGCAGCCCGCCATCACGCGCTTAAACATCCTGGATAATGAATCGTATGATCCGGCCCTACTCGATGATTTTGAATCGTACCCCTACCTGTGGGCCGGGGACAAGAAAATCACCCTCGCGGACCTTGAAATTGCCTCGGGCAACCCGCTCGCAATCCCCGGCCAGGGCGATTTTGAAAGCGTCCTGCAGGCTATCCAAAAAAATGGGCGCGATTCCTACACCTTTAGCCGCACCTTCCCCACCGGGCAAGATTGGAGCGACTCGGGCGGCCTGAACTTCTGGTATTACGGCCGCAATCGCAACAAAGACGTCGTCGTCAGCCTCGATAACAACCAATCGGCTGGCAACCCCGGTTCCAAATGGAAAGTGGTTTGGGCCGACGAGTTCAATGGTCGCGCCGGCAGCGCTGCCAATGCCAATGTCTGGGGCCAGGAAGTTGGCGACGGCACGGTGAACGGCATTCCGGGCTGGGGCAACAGCGAGCTGGAATACTACACATCCGGCACAAACAATGCCGCCCTGGATGGTCGCGGGAACCTGAAAATCACCGTCAAAAAAGCAGATGGCTCGCTCATGTGCTACTACGGTCCCTGTGAATACACGTCGGCGCGCCTGCTAACCAAAAACCGTTTCGAAATCGCCTACGGCCGCGTCGAAGCGCGCATCAAAGTCCCCACCGGCGCCGGGCTTTGGCCCGCCTTCTGGATGCTTGGCACCGACATCGACCAGGTTACCTGGCCGCAAACCGGTGAAATCGACATCATGGAATATGTTGGCCGCCAGCCCAACCAGGTCTTTGGCACCCTGCATGGGCCCGGATACTCCGGCGGTCAGAGCTATGGCAAAGTGCTAGACATTGGCAAACCTGTCGCCGATAGTTACCACATCTTTGCGGTCGAATGGCAGCCCAACAAGATTGTGTGGCTCTTCGATGGTCAACCCTATTTCACCGCCACGCCTGATGACCCCTTCTTGCAAGGAAAACCCTGGGTTTTCAACCATCCCTTCTTCCTGCTCTTAAACGTAGCCATTGGCGGGAATTTCGGCGGCCAGGTTGGCGCAGACACCACCTTCCCGCAGGCGATGTCCGTCGATTATGTGCGCCTGTACCAGGCCAAAACCAGGCCAGTTTCATTTGAAGCCACCTTCCGTGAAGATTTCTCCGGCTGGAAGCAGATTACCCTGCCCTTCTCGGCTTTCAAAAACGATGACGGCTATACGCTCGATTTGACCAGCGTCCAGGCCCTGAGCTTCAAAATTGCCGACGGGTCAAGGCACCCTGTCCTGCTCGACCAAATTCGCCTGAGCTGCCCCAGCGAAATGACCGTGACCAATACAGCCGATAGCGGCGCCGGGTCGCTGCGCAAAGCCATCAGCACCGTTTGCGCGGGCGGCACAATCACCTTTGCCGACACGCTTGCCGGTCAAACCATTACCCTGCTCTCGGGTCCGCTGACGCTGGGTAAAAATGTCACCATCGACGCTGCCGCAGCCCCCGGCCTGAGCCTCCACGGCAACAATACCGACCGCGTTTTGGTTGTCAATGCTGGAACAACCGCAACCGTTAAACACCTCATCCTGACGGGCGGCTACGGCTGGCAGCTGGCCGGTGGAATTCTGAATAACGGCACATTAACCCTCGATCATGTGACCGTCACCGGCAATGTCATGGCGACCAACGCGGGCGACTTCTGGCAGGGCGGTGGCGGCATCTATAACGGGGATGGCGCGACCCTCAACCTGGTCGATAGCAGCGTCACCAACAACCAGGCAGGTTGGTCGGGCGGTGGCATCTATTCGTTCTTCAACACCACCACCAACATTACCCGCAGCACCATTAGCGGGAATGTTTCCAACGATGTCGGCGGCGGCATCCGCTCACTGGCAAACTTCACCATCACCGACAGCACCATCAGCGGTAACACATCCACAGGCTGGCATGGCGGGGCCATCTTCCACACCGATGGCGCAATGGAAATCAGCAACTCGACGATTGCCAACAACATCGCGCCAGATTGGGCTTCATCGGCCATCTTCATTGGCGAATGGGGTGCGGTCGTTCCCAGCCTGAGCCTGACCAATACCATCATTACCGGCAATCACTGGTATGCTTGTGAGCAATTCGCCAGCGGCGGCACCGTCAGCCTGGTCTCAGGCGGGAATAACCTGGTCCAGGATGGAAGCTGCAACCCGCTCGCCAGCGACTTAATCATCGGCGACGCCCTGATCGGCCCCCTGGCGGATAACGGCGGTCCAACCCTGACGCACGCCCTGCTCCCCGGCAGCCCGGCCCTCGAAGCAGCCAACGACTCCCTCTGTTCAGCCACGGACCAACGAGGTATCATCCGTCCACAAGCTGCGCATTGCGACATCGGCGCATTTGAACTGGTCGTCCCATAACCAAACAGGCACAAACCCGGCATGTCATGACCCAAGCACGTTAATTCATCACCAGGCCGCCCCTCGGACGCAAAAAGCGTCCGAGGGGTGACCCTTCTCTCCAGCAGGAACAAAACCATGAACCCAAACCCTAAAAACATCTTTGTCGGCGCCACAGCCCTTCATCCATCCAACCCAAGCGTCCAGGGTGAATATGTCCCCCTGCTGGGAGAGTTGTTCTACAAAATTCGCAACTACGATGCCATGGAACCGTTTTTCATGAGTCTGGTCAGCAGCTTTGACCATTGGCTCTTCATTTCATCCAGTGGCGGGCTTTCGGCTGGCCGCGTCAGCGCAGAACAAGCCCTTTTCCCGTATTACACCGAAGATCGCATCGCTGAGAATAGTGAGAACACCGGCAGTAAAACCCTGCTGCTGGTCACGCGCAACGAACAAACCTGGCTGTGGGAACCCTTCTCGCTGCGCCAGCAAGGCCAGTATGAGATCGAGCGCAACTTATACAAAAACATCCCCGGCACAGCCCTGGTTTTCGAAGAAATCAACCGCCAGTTGGGCCTAACTTTTCGCTATGCCTGGCGTACCAGCGACCAGTTTGGCTTCGTAAAAACCGGTTGGCTGGTCAATCACGGGACAACAACCTGCCAGGCAGCCATCCTCGATGGGCTGCAAAATATTTTGCCTGCCAATGTTACATCCCAGGTGCAAAATACCTTCAGCGTCCTGCTGGATGGCTACAAACGCAGCGAACTCGATGCCGGGAGCGGATTAGGAATCTTCGCCCTGAACTCCACCCTGACAGACCTGGCCGAACCAAGCGAATCGCTGCTTGCCACGACGGTTTTCCAGGTCGGGCTGGAGGGTGCACAGGCCTTGCTCTCGTCACTACAGCTTGACCGTTTCCGCGCCGGTCACACCCTGCAACCCGAAACGGAAATCCGTGGACGGCGCGGCGCTTATTTTGCACTTGCCCGGCTGGAGCTGGCTCCCGCTGCTGAGCATAGCTGGCACCTGGTCGCCGAGGTCAACCAGGATAGCGCCGCGATGGTTCAGCTTCGCAACCGGCTCCTGGAAGACAAAACCAGCCTGCGCCGAGACATCGAACTCGATATCGAGACCAACTCCGCCCGCCTGCGCCAGATTGTGGCCAGCGCCGATGGCTGGCAGGTTTCTGCCGACCCGCTTAGCACCTCGCACCACTTTGCCAACGTCATGTTCAATGTCATGCGCGGCGGCGTTTTTGCCAACCAGTACTGGATCGAGCGAACCGATTTCATCGACTTCGCCAGTACTCGCCACCACGAAGCCGTGCAAACCCATGCCGATTTTTTCAACACCCTGCCAGAGAAAATCCTCGTCTCGGACCTAAAAACCCGCGCCGATGCCCACCCCTCGCCCGACATAACCCGCCTGGCGTATGCCTATCTGCCCCTGACCTTTAGCCGCCGCCACGGCGACCCCAGCCGCCCCTGGAACCGCTTCGCCATTAACATCAAAAAAGCCGATGGCTCACAAAAACTTGATTATGAAGGCAACTGGCGCGACATCTTCCAAAACTGGGAAGCCCTGGCCTATTCATACCCCGACTATATCGAAGGCATGATTTTCACCTTCCTCAGCGCCACCACGCTAGATGGTTACAACCCATATCGCGTGACACGCGCAGGTCTCGACTGGGAAGCCCCCGAACCGGGCAATCCGTGGGCAAACATTGGCTATTGGAGCGATCACCAGATTATCTACCTGCAAAAATTGATGGAATTCAGTGCCAGGGCTCACCCGGGGCAATTGCGCGCCAGTTTGGAGCGACCCATCCTCAGCTACGCCAACGTCCCTTACCGCATTAAGCCTTTTGAAGAACTACAAAAAGACCCTTACAACTCCATTCGTTTTGATCATGCGCTTGAAAAAGAGATTGAAACACGTGTAAAAACGCGTGGCACCGACGGTAAACTGCTCTATGGCCCCGATGGGCAAGTTTTGCACCGCTCGCTGGCCGAAAAATTGCTGACCCTGCTGCTTGCCAAACTGGTCAACTTTGTCCCCGAGGGCGGCATCTGGATGAACACCCAGCGCCCCGAATGGAACGATGCCAATAACGCCCTGGTGGGTAAGGGCCTGTCCGTAGTGACTCTCGGCTACCTGCGCCGTTATATTGCCTTTTGCCGCGACCTGTTCGCCCAAAAAACACCTGCGGCCTTGCAGGTGAGCGCCGAAGTGGTGAAACTCTTCACCCAGATTTCAGCCATCCTGATAGATTTCAAACCCCGACTGGCCGATTCCTTCGATGATGCCCAACGCCGCGCCATGCTCGCCGCTCTCGGCCAGGCCGGGAGCGACTACCGCGACAATGTCTACCGCCACGGCCTGTCCGGAAACCTGGCGCCCCTGCCCGGCGAGGAGTTACTCGCCTTCCTGGAACTGGCCCAGCAGTATATCGAACACTCGCTGCGCGCGAATCGCCGCAACGACAACCTGTACCACGCCTATAACATCCTGCATCTCAGCGAAACCCACGCGACAGTGGGTCACTTGTATGAAATGCTCGAAGGGCAGGTCTCGATCCTGTCATCGGGGTTGCTTTCCGGGGAAGAATCGCTGCAAGTGCTGGAGAGTCTGCGCCACAGCGCCCTCTACCGCGCCGACCAGCATTCCTATATTCTGTATCCCGACAAAAACCTGCCGGGTTTCCTGGAAAAGAACAGCCTGACTCCCGAGCAGGCCAATGCCCTGCACCTGCCCGCCTTGCTGGCCGAGGCGCAGGATAAAACCCTCTTCACCCGCGACGCCAACGGCATCTATCACTTCAGCGGCCACCTGCGCAACGCAAAAGGCGTTCACCAGGCCCTGGATACCCTCAGCCGCCAGCCTCAGTTTACAACCTGGGTGCAGGCTGAAAGGGAAAAAATCGCAACCCTGTTTGAAGCGGTTTTCCGCCATAGCGAATTTACCGGCCGCTCGGGAACCTTCTTCGCGTACGAAGGGCTGGGCAGCATCTACTGGCACATGATCTCCAAACTGCTCCTGGCAACCCAGGAAATTGTCTTGCGCTACCAGGCAGAACCCTGCGCGCCTGGCCTGCTCGAAAAATATCGCGACATCCGCGCCGGGTTGGGTTTCCACAAAACACCGGCTGTGTATGGCGCGTTCCCCACCGACCCCTATTCACACACACCCAAAGGCCAGGGAGCACGCCAGCCCGGGATGACCGGCATGGTCAAGGAAGAAATCATCACCCGCCAGGCCGAGATGGGGCTGCTGCTAGAAAACGGCTGCCTGCTTTTCAATCCGTTGCTGCTGGATAAAGAAGAATTACTTACCACTCCAACCCAGTTTGAGTATATCGATGTCGCCGGACAGCTCCAACACTTGCAACTGGCTGCGGGTTCAATGGCGACCACCTTGTGCCAGGTGCCAGTGATTTTGCAAGCCGCTGGTACCGACAGCCTGACCCTGCAGCGCAGCGACGGGACAGCATTAGTGCTGGCCGGGCATCGCCTCGATGAAGCCAGCAGCCGCCACATCTTCCAGCGCGATGGTGTCATCCAATCCCTGGTCATTTATTTCCAGCTCGTGTAAGGACATCCCAATCAAAAACGCTTCTGCTGCGGCAGAAGCGTTTTTGATTCCAATTGCTAGGAGAGCAAATAACTTAGCGCAACGCGCCCAAAATTGCCCCAAAGACGATGAAGTTAACCAGGTGATTCCCGGCTTCAATCGCCCAAATCTTCAGTCCATGCCCGGCAAACAACTTGTTCACCAGGTAAGTTGGCGCAATAAAACCCAGCCAAAGCATGAAGCCCGTCCCCACGCCAGTAATTAAGGTAACCCCGCCCATCAACCCGCCCATAGCATTGACCATCAAAGCCATTGCCACAGCCTGGACGAAAGAAGATAGCAAGGTCAGCCCCCAGGTGATGTTCATGTTACTGGTACCGGGAACATCCTGTTCGCTTTTGCCAATCCCCTTCCACCAGGTTGGGAAAAAGGTTTTCGGGTTGTACCAGAGCGAACCACTCACCACACCGGCAATAACGCACAGCGCAACAGCCAACCAGTTAATAGAACTAAAAGCCATAAGTACCTCCGTTAAACAATTTGGACATTAATAAGCCGATTTATCTATTATAACAGAATTTTTGTTCTAACAATAGGGTCTCTAAAAGCGAGCAGGAAACCTGGCAGATTACCTGTTAATGGACTCCCGCACCAGCCGGATCACATTCCACGACGCGGGAGGCAGGTTGGCGGTGAGACGGCCACCTTGCAGCGCCGCATCGCCGCCCGGGCGCGGAACGACCTGGTCAGGGTGGAGCGCGCTATTCGCGGCCTTCAAATCCGGGTGGGTAAACAGGATATGCTCGGCGACGTGATAATCCGCAAAGGCGCGCGCATCGCCATTAATTTGCAAAGGTTCGGCCAGGCTGCGATTGACGGCAAAAACCGTCACGGTTTCGCTGGCAGGGTCATGCACGGCAACCGCTTCGAGGCAAGGCACATCCCCAAACTCTTTGTCTGGATAAACCGGGGACTGGATGCGCAGGTCGAGGGCTTCGCCACGCCCAAAGCAGGAGGCATGCTGGAAAGGATAGTAGATAGTTTGCCGCCAGGCCAGGCCGCCGTTTTCGGTCATGATCGGCGCGATGACGTTGACCAGTTGAGCCAGGCAGGCAATCTTGACCCGGTCGGCATGTCGCAACAGGGTGATTAGCATACAGCCAACCAGGAGCGCATCTTCAAAGTTGTAGATGTCTTCTAGCTGGTGCGGGGCCTCGCTCCAGGCCGGGATCTCTCGGTCGGCGTCGTTGGAGTGATACCAGACGTTCCACTCGTCGAAAGACAGGTGAAGCGTCTTTTTACTACGTTTTTTAGCCTGCACATAATCACATGTGGCCGCAACAGAGTGAATGAACTGATCCATATCCAACGAACGAGCCAGGAAGTTGGGTGTATTGTTCTCGCGGTTGCCGTAATAGGTGTGCAGAGAAATGTAATCGACATGTTCGTAGGTGTGGTCGAGCACGGTGGCTTCCCAGGCGCCGAAAGTCGGCATGGAGCGGCTAGAACTACCACAGGCAACCAGCTCAAGGGTCGGGTCAACCCATTTCATCACTTTGGCAGTTTCGACAGCAATGCGCCCATATTCCTCGGCGGTCTTGGCGCCAATCTGCCAGGGTCCATCCATTTCGTTGCCCAGGCACCAGGTACGGATGTTGTGCGGTAGGTGAGCGCCATTAGCAATCCGCAGGTCGCTCCACTGTGTCCCGCCAGGGTGATTGCAATATTCAACCAGGCGGCGAGCTTCTTCGGGGCCGCGTGTGCCGAGGTTTACCGCCATAAGCGGAGCACTATTGGCCTGCTTACACCAGGCTACAAATTCATCCAGGCCAAACTGATTGGTTTCGGTTACGCGCCAGGCCAGGTCGAGACGGCGCGGGCGCTGAGATTTAGGGCCAATGCCATCTTCCCATTGGTAACCTGAGACAAAATTCCCGCCCGGGTAACGGATAACGGGCACATTCAGGTCTCGCACCAGGTCAAGCACATCGCGGCGGAACCCGTTCTGGTCGGCTGTGGGATGACCGGGTTCATACAGCCCGCCATACACAGCGCGTCCAAGGTGTTCAATGAAAGAACCGTATAGGCGCGGGTCTACAACGCCAATGCGCATTTCAGGATGCAAGATAATTTTAGCGGTCAACATGGGCATATCCTTGTGAAAAGTTATGATCTCGGCCTCAATTCTGCCATAAAGCCGGTGAAGCGGCGTAACGGGATTGAAAAATATTTCACATAATTTTTATTTGAACTTAATCTATGCTTTACTGTGGCAAGCGGGCACGTTTGATAACATTTTAGTCAAGCCTATGGACGCAAGACCGCCCCACCTGCTAAATACTGCTGCCAGACTCGTCTCACCGATGAGTCTTAAGCTTCTTTGGATTGCACTGGCAGGCCTGCTGGTCATCAATACCCTGGGGTGGGTTGCCATCAATTTTGTCGAAAAACAGGCCGACCTTTCGGAGCGAAACCATTATATTGAAACCGCTCAAACCGCGGCCGTCAGCCTGCCTGCCCAGCAAGTTGCAGAAGCCAGCCAGGCCGCAACCGGATCCGATGCTTTTGCCAATGTTGAACTTGAAAGCAGCCTGACCCACCTGGGAATGATTAACCAGGGGGCCGGCTTGTTTTACTTATGGGGGAAAAGCGGAGAGCAATTTGTTTACCTGGCTGATTCAGAACAGGCGCCAAACACAAAGCCAGGTCGGCAAGAAATCACCCCAAGCCTCCGCCAGGTTTTCTTAGACGGGAAAGCCGTAACGACAGGGCCGATCCAGGATGAGCGGGGAACATGGATCGCGGCCCTGGTTCCAATCTGGGACTCGGACAATGACCAGGTCGTGGGCGTTCTGGGGGTCGATATCCCGGCTGAACAGTGGAACTACAAAGTATCTTTTGCGCGGAACGAGGTGTTGCTGGTCACCTTGTTCACGTCTTTGTTTTTTATCAGTGTTATTGTCTTTCACCATCGCTCAAGCGCTACCGAACAAGAGCTGCGCAAAGAAATTATTGCGCGCTCACGTGACGAGGAGACTTATCGCAGGCAATTTTCAGATAACTCGGCCATTATGCTTTTAATCGACCCTGAAAACGGGCAAGTGGTAGACGCCAACCAGGCGGCGGTAAATTTTTACGGGTATTCTCACGAGACGCTTGCCAGCCTGTCAATTTTCGACATCAATGTTTACCCAAAAGAACAGGTTAAGCAGGCGATCTCGAAAGTGTTAGAGAAAGCCGGGGGCTATTTTGCCTTTCGGCATCGCCTGGCAGACGGTTCGCTGCGCGAAATAGAAACCAATGTCAGCCTGATTCAAATTGGCGACCGCAAAATCTTCCATTCCATTATCCACGACATCACCGAGCGCAAACAGGTGGAAGACGAATTGCGCATCTCGTCTGAACGAGTCAGGCTGGCGGCCCAGGCTGGCCGCCTCGGCATCTGGGACCTGGATATTGCCTCGGACCGGTTGGTGTGGGACGAACAAATGTATCTGCTCTACGGTCTCGAGCCGGGCGTCACCGCCAGCAATCATGCCAGCTGGCGCAACTGTGTCCACCCGGATGACCTGGCCAAAACCGACGCCAGCTTTGCCGACTGTCTGGCCGGGCGTGGCGGTTACGACACCGAATTCCGTATTGTGCATGGCGCAAGCGGGAAAATTCGTTTTATTCGCGCCACAACCGTTGCCATCAGGGATGCCCAGGGCAAGCCGCAGCGCGTGATTGGCGTCAATTGGGATGTAACGCGCGAAAAAGAGCGTGAAATCGAGCTGCTGCTGTCAGAAGAGCTGCTACAGCAAATTCCGGGCATCGTTTTTTATAAAGACAAAAACTCCCGTTATATCCATGCCAACGAAACCTTCTGCAACATGGTCGCCGTTCACCCGCACCAAATTGTGGGCAAAAGCGACCGGGATTTCCTGCCCGCAGAAACTGCCACAAAAAACGAAGCCAGCGACCTGCGCATCCTTTCTGGAGCCAGCGCCTCGCAATACACCGAAGAAGAGATGTTCGATGGCATCAAACGCCGCTTTATCGCCACCCGCAAAGTGCCAGTTAAAAATTCCGCCGGTGAAATTATCGGCCTGGTTGGGCTGGGAATCGACATCACGCGCCGGAAAAATGTCGAACAATCCCTGGTAGAAGCCAACCGCCAACTGGCAGAAGCCATTACGCACGCCAATGAACAAACCCTGAAAGCCGAGCTGGCAAACAAAGCCAAAAGCGAATTCCTGGCCAACATGAGCCATGAAATTCGGACACCGATGAATGGGATCATTGGGATGGCGGAGCTCTTGCTCGATACCCAACTATCACCCGAACAACGCCAATATACTGGCATCGTTCGCGCCAGCGGAGAGTCGCTGCTGGAATTGATCAACCGTATTCTCGATTTCTCCAAAATTGAAGCCCACAAACTGGAACTGGATCACCTGGACTTTGACCTGAAAAATACCCTGGAATTTGTCCTTCATACGCTCGCGCCGCAAGCCCGCGAAAAAGGTCTGGATCTGTCGCTGGAGATTGACCCGGCGGTGCCGTGGCTGTTGCGCGGCGACCCGGGCCGTTTGCGCCAGATTTTGGTCAACCTGGTCGGGAATGGCGTCAAGTTCACATCGCAGGGGCAGGTTTCGATTCGCGTCAGCCTGGAATCGGAAACCGCGCAGGAAGCAACCCTGCGCTTTGCAATCACCGATAGCGGCATCGGCATCCCACCAGAGCGAGCCGAAAGCCTGTTTAAGCCCTTTACACAAATGGACAGTTCCATTACCCGCAAATTCGGCGGGACCGGCCTGGGATTAGCCATCTCGAAACAATTGGCAGAACTAATGCACGGTCAAATTGGCGTCGATAGCACCGAAGGACAGGGCTCGTGTTTTTGGTTCACCGCGCTGTTGGAGAAACAGGCCAACCCCGGCGCGGCCGCCCTCTCCAAACCTGGGCATGCCGAAACCACCAGCCCAATGCGCGCAAACACCCCGCGGGCCAAAACTGCCGCCCAGGCTTGCATTTTGCTGGTTGAAGACAACCGCACCAACCAGTTGGTTGCGACATCGATGCTGCGGAAGCTGGGCTACCAGGTAGAGACAGCCGAGAATGGGCTAGAGGCCTTACAGGCTCTGCAAAAAAACACTTACGACCTGGTCTTAATGGATTGCCAGATGCCGGAGATGGATGGTTTTACCGCCACGGCCACCATTCGAGGCCCCGAATCGACCGCACTCAACCCGTCCATCCCCATCATAGCCATGACGGCGCATGCCCTGCAGGGGGATCGCCAACGCTGCCTGGCCGCCGGGATGGACGATTACCTGTCCAAGCCGGTCAAATCGGACGAATTGGCAGAAAAACTGGCCACCTGGTTGCAGATTATCCCGCTTTCCACCCATCCTCGTACAACGGCGGCCCCCGAAAAGCCCGGCGAGCCGCAACCATCAAAAGCGCTGGTCTTTGACGAACCCGCGCTCCTGAAACGCCTGATGGACGACCGTGAGTTGGAAAAAGTCATCATCGACGCCTTCCTGGAAGAAATGCCCAGGCAAATCGCAGCGTTAAAAAACGAAATTCTCAACAAGAATGCGCTCACTGCACGCTTGCAAGCCCACACCATCCGCGGGGCCTCGGCCAATCTCTCGGCCGACACCCTGCGCGAAGCCGCACACGCCGCCGAAATCCTGGGCGAAAAAGGCGACCTGGATGGGATGGCGGCCTGCCTGCCCGGTATCGAAATGCAATTTGCGCTTTTTGAGCAAACCATCAAAGAAATGGATTTCATCCAAGGAGTAATTTCATGAGAAGTTTGATTGTCGAAGATGATTTTGTCGTCCGGTTGCTGATGCAAAAATACCTGACTCCCTATGGCGAGACCCACACCGCTGTCAATGGCCGGGAAGCGATTTTTGCCATCGAAAACGCGCTCCAGGCCGGAGAACCGTACCAGCTGGTTTGCCTCGACATCATGATGCCCGAAATGGACGGGCAGGAAACCCTTAGAGAAATCCGGGCCGCTGAGGAGAATTACGGCATCATGATTGGGGATGGCGCCAAGGTGATTATCACCAGCGCCCTGAGCGACATGAACAACAAAATCGTCGCTTTCAACAGCTCTTGCGATGCATACCTGGTGAAACCGATCGACAAAAGCAAGTTGCTCGAACAATTACGGCATTTCAAATTGATCGACTAAAGCCTGCCAATATGGACAGAAACGCGCATCAGGTCTTGGTGATAGACGACTCGCCGGTTGATCGGCTGATGTTGTCATCCATCCTTCAAAAAGAAGGCTATCACTGCCTGACCGCTGCAAACGGGGCCGATGGGTTGCAACAGGCGCGCACAAACCAGCCCGATATCATCCTGTTAGACGTGCTAATGCCGGGTGAAAATGGCTTCGAAACCTGTGCCCGGCTCAAAATAGACCCGCAGACCAGTCCAATCCCGGTCATTTTCCTGTCCAGCGAAAGCGACAAAAAAAGCCGCGTTTCCGGGTTAAACGGCGGCGGCGTTGATTACATCACCAAGCCCTTTGAAACCGAAGAAGTGCTGGCACGGCTGCGCATCCACCTGCGCATCCGCCAGGCTTTTGAAGCCCTGGTTGAATCGCAAAAACAACAACTCTCGCAGCTCCAAACTGCCCAACAGGCCATCCTGGTGCGGCCCGAAGACATGCCCGAAGCGAAATTTGCCGTTCACTACCGGCCCCTGCACATTGCAGGCGGGGATTTTTACGATGTCATCCCGCTCGGAGAAGGAATTAGTGGCTATTTCAGCGCCGACATTAGCGGGCACAACCTGGGCGCGGCTTTTGTCACTTCGGCCCTAAAAGCGCTGCTGCACCAGAACTTTAACTCACTTTATACCCCGCTAGAGATTATGCGGTTGATGAACAGTGTCTTGCGCCCGGTGCTGGATGAAGGCATGTTGCTAAGCGCCTGTTGCGCGCGCCTGAACCGGCGTTCCGAACGGTTGACCGTGGTTTCCGCCGGGCACCCGCCTTTAATCCACATCAACCCCAGGGGAGAATCCCGCCTGGTATCCATTGAAGGCGACCTGTTGGGCGTCTTCGATGCCCCATATTTTGAAAGCGTGGAGATAAAAGTCACTCGCGGGGATCGCATTTTCTTTTTCAGCGACGGACTCATCGAAACTCTGCATGGCCAACCCATCCCTCGCCGTGAGGGGTTACAGCGCCTGGAGCAGGCCCTGGTCGCACGCAACGACCTCCCGCTGCCAGTCGTCGTGAGTGAAACAGCCCTGGCGCTATGCGCAGCCCACGAAAACCCGGGAGATGACCTGCTGCTGTTGGGAGTGGAGGTCTAACCATGCAGGTACCCTGTGTAAAGACCTGGGAGATTGCCGCCCGCCTCGAAAATGTAGACCGGGTTTGCTGCGAAATATCCACCTGGCTGGAGGAACAAGGATTACTGGCCCACCTTTTCCCGCTCGAACTGCTGGCGCGCGAAGGCCTTAACAACGCCATCTTGCATGGCTGCGCGCTCAACCCGGCCCAACAGGTTCATTGCGAAATACACCACGACCTCACCACGTTACGTTTTACGGTCAGCGACCCCGGCCCAGGCTTCAACTGGCAGGCGCGCATCCGGCGCGGATTGGCCGCAAAAGAAGCAGAGACAGGCCGAGGCATCCAATTCTATTTCTTATATGCCGACACAGTCGAATTTAATTCACGCGGGAACCAGGTCACATTAACCCGCCAAATTATTCGCGAAGGAACGCACCCATGAAATCAGCCCCAGAAAACCAAGCCGACAGCGGCGAAAAGACCCGGTTTTATACCCCGAGCGGTTCGCTTACCGCTGCCAATGCGCCTGAAATCCGCATTGAACTCAAAAACCTGATTGCGGAAGGTGTTCGCGAGCTGGTCATTGACCTGGTCAATACACGTGTCATCGATTCCACCGGGATCGGGCTTTTGGTAGCCACCCATAACTCGCTACAGCGCCTGAATGGCA
Source organism: uncultured Anaerolinea sp. (assembly GCA_964562145.1). GTDB lineage: Bacteria > Chloroflexota > Anaerolineae > Anaerolineales > Villigracilaceae > UBA5195. The sequence continues at coordinate 22,439 of CAZLSP010000031.1, forward strand.
AACTGGCGCTCATCAACGTTTCGCACGACCTACTGGAATTGCTCAAAGCCTTCCGTCTCGACAAACATTTCAGCGTTTCAGGTGATCCCAAATTAGGGTAACCGGCAAGGATGCAACCCAATGCTTGATATGGATGACTCTTTCATCAAGGAATATCTCGCCGAATCACGCGAACACCTGGCCGATATCGAAACCGACCTGCTGGATATCGAATCGGCTGGCAGCAACATCGACGAAAACCTGGTCAACAAGGTTTTCCGCGCCGCCCACTCCATCAAAGGCGGAGCCGGTTTCTTCAACCTGTTCAAAATACAAGAACTGGCCCATCGCACCGAAAACGCGCTCGACATGATTCGCTCAGGCGAAATGATCCCCGCGCCCGATGTCATCAACATCCTGTTGATGGCCTTCGACCGGCTGCGCGACCTGCTCAACAACTACCAGAACAGCCACCAGGCCGATACATCTGACATCCTGGTTGCGCTGGCCGGGATGATTTCGGCCAACCTGGCCCCCGCTCAAAAAGAAACACTGGTGCGCACCGTCAAAGTCACAGCGCCCGGCGTAAAAACCGTCCTGCACATCCCCGAATTCGACTACAACCGCGCCAAAGATGACCGCCATTACCTGTACCTGATCGAGTATGACCTGATCGATGATATTCAACGCCAGGGCAAACGCCCGCTGGATGTGCTCTACCTGTTAAGCAGTTCCGGGAACATCATCGAATCCGTTTTTGAACTGGAAGCCGCCGGGACGCTGGATGACGAACCCTCCAACCGCCTACCGTTTGTAATCTTATTCTCTACCGAACTGGCCCCTGGCGTAGCCGACGTGGTCTTTGACCTGCCCGCCAACCAGATTCATGTCATCCACGCCCCACAGCCCCACCCTGAACCGGAAAAAATGGCCACCCCCGTTGAAACCCCGTCACCTGCGCCCGAGCCGACTCCGCAACCAGTGATCACGGTCACCAGCCCCGAGCCTGCCCCGGCAACCGGCAACACAGATTCCACGCTGCGGGTGGAAGTCAGCCTGCTCGAATCGCTGATGAACCTGGCAGGTGAATTGGTGCTCAGCCGCAACCAGCTTTTAGACGCCATTACCAGCGGCGACCAGCACACCATGCAAATCGGCGCCCAGCGCATTAACCTGGTGACTTCCGAACTCCAGGAAACCATCATGCTGACGCGCATGCAACCGGTTGGCAACATCTTCAACAAATTCCCACGAGTGGTGCGCGACCTGGCCAAAGAACTTGGCAAAGAAATCCGCCTCGAAATCTCAGGCCGCGAAGTGGAAATGGACAAGACCATCATCGAAGGGCTGAGTGAACCCATCACCCACATGGTGCGCAATGCCGTCGACCACGGCATTGAGACTGTTGAAGCCCGCTTGCGGGCAGGAAAACCTTCTTTTGGAACCATCCATCTCAAGGCGTATCACGAAGCCGGGCAGGTGGTCGTAGAAATCAGCGATGATGGCCGCGGCATCGACCCCGCCCGCGTGGCAGCCTCTGCCATTACAAAAGGCCTGATTACACCAGAACAGGTCAAGGGCATGTCGCAGAAGGAAAAAACCGCGCTCATCTTCTTGCCGGGCTTATCCACTGCTGAAAAAGTCAATGACATCTCTGGGCGCGGCGTGGGCATGGATGTGGTTAAAACCAACCTGGACAAGCTGGGCGGCAAGGTGGAGATTGAAAGCATCGCGGGCGAGGGCACACATTTCATCATCCGCCTGCCCTTAACCCTGGCTATCATCCCGTCGCTGTTGCTCTCGGTCAACAACGAGCGCTTTGCCCTGCCCCAGGTGCACGTCAGCGAACTCATTCACATCGCAGCCGACCAGATCCAGAAACGGATTGAAGTGGTTGGCAATGCAGAAGTGCTGATGCTGCGCGGGACGCTGATTCCGCTCATCCGCCTGACAGATGTGCTCGGGATGGATCGGAAATATTCGATCCCTGAGACCGGCGAAGCCTACCCCGATCAACGCGTTGGCCTGGCCGACCGCCGCGCACCACGCTACGGGCTGGATGATGAAAAACCGGGCAGCGAAAAAAGCACCCGTCGAAAAAACAAACAGGATCGCACCCTTTCTGACCGCCGTTATCACGCCAACAGCGATTTAAACATTGTCGTCATCACCACGGGGGTCCTGAAGTATGGCCTGGTGGTCGACAAACTGCACGACACGGTTGAAATTGTGGTCAAACCCCTGGGACGGCACTTCCAGGGTTTGCGCGAATATGCCGGGGCCACCATCCTGGGCGATGGCAGCGTGGCGCTCATCCTGGATGCCACCGGGATCGCCGCACAAAAGACGCTTATCTCTATGGCAGGCAGCCGCCGCGCGCTTGAACTAAGCAAAGAGACCCTCCGCGAGGAAACCAGCGGCAAACATGCCCTGCTGATGTTCCGCAACGCGCCCACCGAATATTGCGCTGTGCCCCTCGACCAGGTGGTTCGCGTCTTGCAAGTCGAAAACGACCAGGTCGAATGGGCCGGAGGGCGGCGAACCATGCAATATCGCGGCGCATCCCTGCCGCTGGTCAGCCTGAAAGACACGGCCCAGGTAGCCGAACTGCAACAGGAACAGGAAAAAGCGGTTGTCATTTTCAACGTTTTCGGGCGCGAAGTCGGTCTGCTGGCCGGAATGCCCGCCGATGTTACCGAGGCCGCTGTGACGATTGATCGCGAAACCTTGCACCAAACCGGGGTTCAGGGGTCAGCGGTGATCGACGGCAACACAACCCTATTTATCGATGTCGTCGAAATTGTCAGCGCGGTTCACCCCGCCTGGGTCCCCACTAGCGGCGACGAACCGGTGAAACCTGCCAGCAGCGGCCGGGTCACCATCCTGCTTGCGGAGGATTCAGACTTTTTCCGAGGTCAAGTTCGGCGCTATCTCGAAAGTGATGGTTTCTCCGTGATTTCTGCCGGGGATGGGCAGGAAGCCTGGGAATTGCTCGAGGCCAACGCCAGCCTGGTCCGGCTGGTGCTGACCGACATTGAGATGCCGCACCTCGATGGCCTGGGGCTGACCCGCGCTATTCGCAGCGACCCGCGTTTCCAGCAGCTGCCAATCATCGCCCTCACCTCGCTGGCCAGCGAAGACGATTACTCGCGCGGGCTGGCCGCCGGGGTCAATGAATACCAGGTCAAACTCGACCGCGACCGGTTGGTAGAAGCCGTTCGAAACCTGCTCAGCAAAACTGATGCGGCCGCGGCCAACTCGTCGTGGCAAGCCAGTCGTCAGGACTAAACCGGGAAGGAAGTGATTATGTCGTTCAATATCTTTCGCCTTGCAATCCCCCTCATGAACCGCCTGACCTATTCAAAGAAAATGCTGCTGGTCAGCGCAGTATTCCTGGTCCCCATTGCCATCCTGACCTACCAACTGGCGAGCAAACTGGGAGCCGAGATTAATTTTGTCCGCCAGGAACGAATGGGGGTCGAGTATATGGAGCCCACCCTCGCCCTGCTCCGGGATGTGCAGCAGCACCGTCGCGCGGCCAACGACTTCCTCTCAGGTGAGTCCGCTTCACTGGCGGTGATGGTGCAAGCGCAGACCGCGATTGCAGAAGATATTGCCGCAATCACGACGCTCGAAAAAAGCTATGCGGCAACCTTTGAGAGCGGCGCAAAATGGCAAGCCATTCAGGCCGAGTGGCAAAGCCTGCAAACAGATGTCGAAAAAATGACCGCGATTGAAAGCTACTCGCGCCACTCGGCACTCATCGACCAAATCCTGGCCTTTCGCACTTACATTGCCGATAAATCTAACCTGACCCTGGACCCGAATGTTGATATCTATTTTCTGATGATTTCTACGGTGAAGACTTATCCGCAAATTACGAACCTCCTAAGCCAAATGCAGGCCAGCGGAGCCAACAGTTTGCGCAACGGGGGCGCCAACGACAAAGATCAACTCAAGCTCGGTGTCCTGTCCCAACTGGCAACAGCAAACCTGACCGTGGTCAAAGGCGACATGCAACAGGCTTTTGACTACAACCCCGGGTTGCTGACACGCCTGGAAGGTCTCGCCAAGGAGGCGCAAGATTCACAAGACACCTTCCAAAGCCTGGTTGAAGACCAATTGCTCAATACAAAATACACCCTTACCAGCTCAAAAGAATATCTCGATACCTCCGATCAGGCCATCGAGAATGCCCTGGCGCTCACAACCGCCCTGGAAAAAGCCATGGATGACCTGCTGCTGGCGCGCCTTAATCTATTGGTCAATCAGAGACTGCTGGCTTTTATCTGGGCCGGGGTTCCGGTACTCCTGGCTGTATGGTTGTTTGCAGCATTTTACATTTCGGTCATGGAGGCCTTGCGCAATTTACAGAGCGTCGCCAGCAACATAGCCGAAGGCGACGTTAACCACCACGTTGAATACCAGGCGGAAGATGAAATGGGGCAATTGGCAGGGTCTTTCCGGGCCATGCTCTCCTATCTGCAAAACATGGCCAAAGTGTTTGAAAAGATGTCAGAAAATGACCTGACCGAAAACGTGTCGCCGAAATCGGCCAGGGATGTTCTGGGAAATTCCTTCTCGAAAATGATCGCCAACCTGCGCGAAGCAATTGGGCGAGTCTCTGAAAATGCGGTGGTCCTCAGCAATGCGTCGGGACAACTGGCAACCAAAACCAATTTTGTGGCAACCGCGGTGGAAGAGATGAACACCAACAACCTGTCGGTGGCGGCCGGAATGGAACAAACCGACACCAACCTGCATGCAGTCGCTGCCGCCGTAGAAGAGATGACCGTGACCATCAGCGAAATTGCCAAAAACTCTGACCGGGCCCACTCTACAACGGAGCAAGCCGCCCGGCAAGTGGATCAATTCTCCCTGGTAATGCAAGACCTGGGCGAATCGGCGCAGAAGATTGGCAAAGTAACAGAAACCATCACCAGTATTTCAGCACAGACAAACTTGCTGGCGCTTAATGCCACCATCGAAGCTGCTCGCGCAGGCGCAGCAGGCAAAGGATTTACAGTCGTAGCCAGCGAAATTAAAGAACTCGCCAAGCAAACCGCAGCCGCAACCAGTGAAATTAAGGAAAAAATCGCCACCATTCAGGGTTCAACCGCCGTGGCTTTGGCCGATATCGATCAGATTGTACAGATTATTCGCGATGTAAACGAAATTGTAATGAGCATAGCGGCAGCCACGCAGGAACAAGCCACCGTCACCCAGGATATTGCCGGGAATATTGCCCAGGCCTCGACGGGTGTCCGGGATGCCAACAAACGGGTTGCGCAGACTTCAACGGTTTCGGGAAGCATCGCCAGGGAGATTGGCGAACTAAGCGGAACATCCGGTCAGGTGAATTCAGTGAGTGCGGTTGCCTTGTCGCAAATGGCAGACCAACTTAATCAAATTGTCTCTAATTTCAAACTGTTGCGTGACACATCGGTCTAAATAAATCCGGACCCTTGTAGATCCAATATTGAATACTGGCAAATTCGTCATACTGATGAAACAAGTCTTTCAGATCAAGGAGAATTAAAATGAATTTCTTAAACAATATGCGCATCGGAAAACGCATGACGATGGTCGTGTTGCTGGTCTTGCTGATGTTGGCAGGCGCTTTAGCGCTGTCCCTGTGGAGCCTGCGCTCGGTCAACAATGCCCTCGACGACATCCTGCTCGAAACCCAAAAGACCGACCGGATTCACGATGTCCAGGTCAACCTGACCGCCGTATACGAGCACATCGCCATTATGCTGCTCGAAGATACCATGGAAGGGAAAAAGGCCGCCAATGCCGACCTGGAAGAGCATCGCGCCGCCTATAAAGATGCCATTGCCTGGCTCCAGGCGAATCCTGACAACGAAGAAGATGCCGCCCTGCTGGCAAAAATCGTCGAAATTGTCACGGCCAGTCGCGAGACCAACAACCAGGTTATCGAAATGACCCTTTCTGGCAACAACGCAGCCGCCACACAATTATTTGTCAACGAATCTGTCCACCAGATTGCGGCTGAGGAAGCTGCCTTGCAAGATGTGCTGGATTTTCGCGAACAGCAACTCAACAGCCTGGAGCAGTACGCCCAGGAAGTCACCGACACAATGACAACAGTCATGATTGTCTTCGGGGTTTTGATCCTGTTTGCCGGAGTCATTGCTGCGCTTTCGATTACATACAGCCTGACCACTCCGGTCAGCATGGTGGTGACCCACCTCAACGATATGTCGAAAGGCGATTTCTCAATCAACATCGAGGCGCGCCTGAGCGAGCGAAAGGATGAAATGGGCGATATCGGCAAAGCGCTGATCATCCTGCTCAAGAATATGAAAGGCTCCTTGAGCCAGGTGCGCGACGGTGTTGGAACCCTGGCCGCCGCATCGACAGAACTTTCCGCTGTTTCAGAAGGAATGACGCTTTCCGCCTCCGAGGCCTCCTCGCGGGCCAATGGGGTAGCCACAGCGGCCGAAGAAATGAGCGCCAACACGCTTTCGGTCGCAGCCGGGATGGAACAGGCCACCACCAACCTGCGCAGTGTCGCCACCGCCACCGAAGAGATGACCGCAACCATTAGCGAAATTGCCGGGAATTCTGAAAAAGCGCGCCGCATTACCGGCCAGGCCGTCTCACAGGCCGACCGCATCTCAGCCGCAGTCCGCTCCCTGGGCCAATCTGCGCTGGATATTGGGAAGGTCACTGAAACCATCACCTCCATCTCCAACCAGACCAACCTGCTGGCGCTCAACGCCACCATCGAAGCCGCCCGCGCCGGGGCCGCCGGGAAGGGTTTTGCCGTCGTCGCCACTGAAATCAAAGAACTCGCAAAACAGACCGCAGCCGCCACAGAAGACATCAAAAACAAGATTGCAGGGGTTCAAAACTCCACAACCAGCACCGTCGATGACATTGAAAAGGTCATGGGCGTGATTCACGAGATCAGCGATATTGTTACCACCATTGCCACCGCCATCGAAGAACAATCCGTTGTGACCAAAGACATCGCGGCCAACATCTCGCAAGCCAGCCTGGGCGTGGATGATGCCAACCACCGCATCGCGCAAACCTCCACAGTTTCCCAATCCGTGGCGCGCGACATCTCCAGTGTCAGCTCGGCCGCAATCAGCATCAATAGCGGCAGCCAGCAAGTACAAAACAGCGCGCAGGAACTTTCGCGCCTGTCGGAAAAACTACACAGCATGGTCATGAGCTTCAAGGTGTAATTGCGCCGGTAGCCAGGAAAGGAATCAACATGCCTGTACATGAAGAAGCAACCCTGGTATCGACGTTTTACATTGGGGCAACCCTGATGGGCGTCAATGCCATGCACGTCCAGGAAGTGGTCCAACTCAACCACCTGACCCCGGTGCACCATGCCCGCGACTACATTGCCGGGATCATCAACCTGCGCGGGCAGATTGTGACGGTGGTCAACTTGCGGCGGCGGCTGGAAATTGATGCCCAAGAAGAGCACGCCACGCGTGACATATTCATCGTCGCCTCGCAAGGTGAAAACATCGGTTTGCTCGTCGATGAAGCCGCCGATGTCATCCCGGCCGACCTGGAAAAGCTCGACCCACTGCCCGCCAATATGAGCCCGGCGCAGCAAAAATTCCTGCGCGGCATTTGCCAGGGTGAATCCCGCCCAATCGCCATCCTCAACATTGATGCGGTGCTAACAATGGAGCAAGATGAAACTGCGAGTTCTGGTAGTCGATGACACGTCGCTCTTCCGGCGCATCATTTCAGACGCCCTGCAGCGACTTCCCGATGTGGAGGTGGTTGGCACGGCCCCCAATGGGAAAATCGCGCTGGAGCGGGCAGTTTCGCTTGCCCCCGACCTGATTACCCTCGATATTGAAATGCCGGAAATGGACGGGCTGGAGGTGCTCGACGCCCTGCGCCAGCGCAATCTTAAGTGCGGCGTAGTGATTGTTAGTGCCTTAACCCGCCAGGGTGGCGACCTGACCATTCGCGCCCTGGAGCGCGGAGCCTTCGACTTCATCACCAAGCCCAGCGGCGGCGACCCGCAAAGCAATCTCGACGTCATTCACAGCGCGCTCGCACCTATCGTCAGCGCCTTCAGGCGACGATGGGAAATTCGCGCCATCTTAAAGCCGGGTTCTGTGGCGTCAGAACCAAAAACACCGGTCGCGCCGCCAGTTCAACGCAGCGAAACGTCGTATCCATCTCGAAAAGCCGACCTGGTGCTGATTGGTGTTTCGACCGGCGGGCCGAACGCGCTGGCTAAATTGCTACCGGCCCTGCCAGCCAACTTTCCGGTTCCTGTATTAATTGTCCAACACATGCCGCCCCTGTTCACACAGTCGATGGCGACCAGCCTGGAATCAAAGTGCAAGGTCAAGGTCAAAGAAGCCGAAGATGGCGAGAGAATCCGGCCGGGGAGTGTATACCTTGCCCCCGGCGGGCGGCATATGAAAATCGTCCCTGACCCGAAGGGAGAAATCTTGTTACGCATTACCGATGACCCGTTGGAAAACAACTGCCGGCCCTCGGTCGATTATCTGTTCCGCTCGGCAGCCAATCATTTTAACGGCAATATAACCGCCGTCATTATGACCGGCATGGGCAGCGATGGCGTCCTGGGATTACGCCTGCTAAAGCGCAAAAACTGCCACATCCTCGCCCAGGATGAAGCCTCCTGCGTGGTGTTCGGCATGCCCGGAGAAGCGATCAAGGCCGGGGTGGTCGATGCCGTCGTCCCGCTGGAACAGCTTGCCGATGAAATCATTCGTTCAGTAAAGAGCGCAAAATAGTGGTCAAAATCCTGCCAGACGAAGCACGCGCCCTATCACAGTATGTTTACACACTGTGCGGAGTGCATCTCGACGAAACCAAAGGCTATTTGCTCGAAAATCGCCTGGCTCCGTTGATGCATGAGCACACTTGTAGCAGCTTCTCCGAGCTCTACACGAAAGCACGCACAGATACCACCAAAACCATCGCGCGCAAAATCGTCGATGCAGTCACCACCGGCGAAACTTCCTTTTTTCGTGACACGTCACCGTTTGACCTGCTCCAATTCAAGCTGCTGCCTGAGCTAATCGACCGGCGCAAAGCCAGTTCACCGCCGAATGCGGCCATCCCCCTGCGCATTTGGAGTGCAGCCTGTTCTTCGGGGCAAGAAGTTTACACAACCGCGATTGTTTTGAAGGAAACGCTCGGGAATACCGCCAGGTACAACATCCGCCTGCTGGGAACCGATGTTTCGGACCAGGCCATCGCGCGCGCTTCTTATGGTTTTTTCTCCGCAATGGAGGTGGAGCGCGGGCTGACACCCGAAAGACTCCAGCGTCACTTCACGCGTACCGATAATGGCTGGAAGATTCAGGACGAATTACGCGCGATGGCTTCGTTTAGGAAACTCAACCTGACCGAAGATTTCTCGGCCCTTGGGCGTTTCGACATCATCTTTTGCCGCAACGTGGCAATTTACTTTACCGAAGCCGATAAAATTCGCCTGTTTGCGCGTCTCAGCAACTCGCTGGCCCCCGATGGCGCCCTGATTATTGGCAGCACCGAGTCTCTCACCGGGTTGGCGCCCCAATTCGAGGCTATGCGCTACCTGCGCAGCGTTTACTACCGCCTGAAATAACGGCCACCCGGCAGCAGTGGGGAAACAAATTACAGATTGTTTTTATCCAAAATAAGCTGTATAGTTAGACCATTAATCGATTGCTAAAAATTGCTTTTTTAAATTTGATTTTAAAGGTGCCGTATGTCCAATCGTCAACAACCCCCCGGCCTGGTTGGCCAAACGCTTAATCGGCTGCAGATTGGCTGCATGGCCCTGGTCTTTAACCTGTTGCTGGGCGGTTTTTGCCTGTGGGGTGGGTATGCAGCCTACAATGGCTGGCGGCTGGAAACTCAAGGTGAGACAACCACCGGCAGAGTTGTTCGATTAGAGGAGAGTTCCAACGGCGATGGGGGTTGTTGTGTTTATTCACCCGTGGTCGAGTTCCAGGCCGCCGGGAAAAGCTACTCCTTTGAAGGCGGCACCGCCTCCGACCCGCCCCAGTACAAAGTCAACCAGCAAGTGAAAGTGCGTTACGACCCGGCCAACCCCGCCAATGCCCAAATCGACAGTTTTGTTGAACGCTGGCTTTTCCCCATCCTGATCATTCCAATTATGAGCCTGACGGCCCTGATACTCAACTTCTTTATGATTCGGGCCTGGTGGCGCGGCACCAGCATTGACAATTAACCCGATCAAAATCCCATCAGTACACGACAAGACAGCCCTGCCCAACACGGGGCTGTCCTTTTTTGCCTACAAAAAGTCGAAGCTCGCCCTGCGAAACCAGCCCTGAGCATGTACAATCAAAACCGATGTACATCCATCTCACCACCCACTCCGCTTATTCGCTGCTCGAAGGCCTGCCGCTGCCCGCGGAACTGGCGCGGGCAGCCCGCGCCAGTGGGATGCCTGCCCTGGGCCTAAGCGACCATCGCACCCTGACCGGGTCCATCGAATTCATCCAGGCCTGCAAAGAAGAAGGCATCCGGCCCATCTTAGGCCTGGAAATTGACCTGGAAATCGGTCGTTTGTCCCTGCTTGCCACCAACCTGGCCGGATGGTCCAACTTGTGCCGCCTGAGCAGCGCCCTGGCACTCAACGATAACCCGGATGCGCCCTGCTCACTGGACCTGCTGGCCCGGCATTGCGGGGACCTCGTTGCCCTGGCAAACGACGAAAGCCACTTCGGCGCTCTCAAGGAAATTTTTCCCCAGAGTCTTTACGTCACCCTCACCGATCCCAGCCGCGGATTACCACGCACCAACCTGGCGCGCCATTTTGGGCTGCCGCTCGTGGTCACACACCCGGTTTACTACCTGACCCCAGAACAGGCCACCCTGCAACGCACCCTGGCCGCCATCCGCCAGGTCTTGCCGCTGGAAAAGCTCCCGCCCGAGACCAGCGCCCCGCCCAACGCCTACTTTACCAGCGCGCGAGAAATGGAAAGTCGCTTCCAGCATTTTCCAAAAGCGCTAACCGCCTGTGCCGAAATCGCCGAACGCTGCCAGCTCGACCTGCCCATTGGCATTCCGCACATGCCGGTTGTGCCGCTCCCGCCCGGGCAAACAGCCAGCCAGGCCCTGCGTCAACGCGCAGAAGCGGGCGCTCGCAAGCTCTATGGGACCATTACCCCCGAAATCGAGGCGCGCCTCGACCATGAAATCTCCGTTATTGCCCGCATGGGCTTCGAACCCATCTTCCTGATCGTCGAAGACATCCTGAACTTTGCCCGCCAAACCGGCGTCCCCTACTCCTCGCGCGGATCAGCAGCCTCCTCGTTGGTGGCGCACTGCCTGGGCATCACCAGCCCCGACCCGCTGCGCCTGAACCTGTATTTTGAACGTTTCCTCAACCCGGCGCGCATCACACCCCCCGACATTGACACCGACCTGTGTTCCAACCGCCGCGACAGCGTCATCCAGCATGTTTTCGACACTTACGGCGCGGAGCGAGTGGCTATGGTGGCGACCATCAATCGCTTTCGCCCGCGTTCAGCCCTGGGCGACGTGGCCAAAGCGCACGGTCTCGGCCCTGCCCAGGTGCGCGAGATGACCAACCGCCTGCCACACTCCTTTTGGGCGCGCTTTGAAGAACGAGATTCAGAGGGGAAAGAAATTTCCCCATTTAACGAACTGCGGACAATGTATCCCGCTCACACCCGCATATTCGACGAAGCCGAAGCCGTGCTCAAACTGCCCAGGCATCTCTCGGTTCACCCGGGCGGGGTGATCGTGGCCCCCGGCCCGCTCACCGACCTGGTGCCGGTCATGCGCTCAGGCAGCAAAAACATCATCATCACCCAACTGGACCTGGAAGCTGTGGAAGCCTTAGGGCTGGTCAAGATTGACTTGCTCGGAATTCGCGGCCTGACCGTGCTGGGTGACGTGGCCGAATTTATCCAGGCCGGGCAGCCTGAACGCTACGCCACCCGCCTGGCCGTGCTCGATTCCACCCCTGGCGATGACCTGCCCACCGCCGACCGCATTGAAAACGGGCAAACCATTGGCTGCTTCCAAATTGAAAGCCCCGGCATGCGCGCCACCTTGCGCGAAATCCACGCTCGCAGCGAGGAGGATATCATGGCCGCCCTGGCGCTCTACCGGCCCGGCCCGCTGACGGGTGGGCTAAAAGATGCTTTTGTGCGCCGCTTCAAAGGCCAGGAACCTGTTCGGCACTTGCATCCGGCGCTGGCCCCGCTGCTGGACGAAACCTTCGGCGTGATTTTGTACCAGGAGCAAGTTTTGCGCATTGCCCACGAGCTGGCCGGTTTCAGCCTGGCCGAGGCCGACCTGCTGCGGCGCGCCATGAGTCACTTTGACCCTGGCAGGCGTATGCAAGAATTACAGCGCAAATTTGTAGACGAGGCCCAGGCCAAAAGCGGAGTCCCCGCTGAAACCGGCGAACGGGTGTGGGAAATGATGGCCGCTTTTGCTGGCTATGGCTTCCCAAAAGCGCATGCCGCATCCTATGCGCGTGTCGCCTGGCGTTCAGCCTGGTGCAAAACGTACTTCCCGGCTGAATTCATGGCGGCAGTGCTGGCCAATTGGGGCGGATACTACAGCCAGCGCGTTTACCTGAGCGAGGCGCGCCGCCTGGGTCTCACCATCCGCCCGCCGCAGGTCAATTACGCCACCAACCACTTTAGCGTGCGCGAGGTGACAGGTCAGAAAATCCTGTTTATGGGGCTCGACCAGGTTAAAGACCTCACGCATCGCACCATCGAGCGCATCCTGCGCGGCCGTCCCTTCACCTCGCTGGATGATTTCCTGACTCGCGCCGATCCGCGCCCGCAGGAGGCAGAAAACCTGGCCCGGGTTGGCGCGCTGGAAGGGTTGGGGAAAATCCCGGCCATCCTGAAGCGCTTACAGGGCAGCCGCTGGCTGGCGGGGCAGATGAGTCTCTTTTCGTGGGATGAAGGCGCGGGGGAAGATTGGTCGGTAGAGCAAAAAGTGGCCGCCCAGCAAGAATTGCTCGGGATCAGCCTGGAGGCCCATCCGCTGGAATTATTGATCGACAAAATCACCGCGGCACGCGCCATCTCCAGCCTGGATGCCGCCGAACGCACCCCCGACGCGGGTGCCAGCCCACGAGTGACCGTGGCCGGAATCCGCCAAAGCTCGCACCGCAGCAAAACCGCCAAAGGCGAACCGATGCTATTCCTGACACTCGAAGACTTGTCTGGAACCCTGGAAGCGGTCCTTTTCCCGGCAATCTATCGCCAGGGAAAAGATATTGTCAATTCAGGCAAGCCGTTCCTGATAACCGGCACAATGGAAATGGATGCCTCGCGCGGGGAGCCTTTCTTAAAAGCAGAAAAAATTACCCCGCTCTAGCCTCCCAGCAGGGCTTGCGCCGCCTGGCGAACCCCCAGGGCCGGTCCACCGCTGCCGTACAAACGAATCGCCATATAAGCGCCATCCATCAACAGGAACAGCCCATCGGCGGTAGCTTGCGGGTCCGGTTGACCTGCCTGGGCGGCAAGGTCGCGAAAGCGCTCACGAACCGCCTGTTTGTGCGCCAATGCCAGCGCATGGCCGGGATAATCGGGAGCCGGGAAATCGACAATCACGTTCAGGAATGGGCAGCCATGACAGGTTGGCTGGGCGGCCTGCCCGGCCAGGGCCTCGAAAAAAGCCAGGATTTTCTCGCGCGCTGTCGGAGCGCTGGCTGTTACGCGCTCAAACCAATCCCAAAACTGAGCATTGGCTGAATTCAGGTAGGCCACAATCAGCTCATCTTTGGATTGGAATTGCCGGTACAGGGTCATCTTCCCCACCCCGGAAGCAGCAGAGATGGTATCTACACCAATCGCCCGGAAGCCTTCACGGTAAAACAATTCGGCGGCAGTGGCAAGCAACTGGTCACGGGTATTGGTTTTGGGCATGTGCAATCTCCTATCCGGCTCTTGACTGATACAGGTCTGTATTATAGAATATCATTTATTGATACAGACCTGTATCAAATATACCCCAAAAACCCCCTATTTTCCAGCAGGAGAGTTCTATGAAAATCAGTATCCTTGGTTCGGGCATGGTCGGGCAGGCACTGGCACGTAAACTGCTGCAACTCGGGCATGATGTCATGATTGGTACGCGCAACCCTGAGAAGTTGGCCGATTTTGCAGCCCAAAATCCCGCTGTGAAAACCGGTTCCACCAGCGAAAGCGCCGCCTTTGGCGAACTGGTCTTCAACGCCGCCAAAGGCGATGCCAGCCTGGAGGTGCTACAGGCCGCCGGGGCAGACAATTTGCGCGGGAAAATCCTCGTCGATATTGCCAACCCGCTCGATTTTTCAAATGGCATGCCGCCCAGCCTGTTTGTTGGCAATACCGACTCGCTGGCTGAGCAAATCCAGCGCGCCTTTCCAGAAACCAGGGTGATCAAAGCATTCAACACCATGACGGCCTCGCTGATGGTTGAGCCGCAAACCCTGGCCGATGGCGACCACACCCTGTTCCTGTGCGGCAATGATGCCGAGACAAAAAAGCGCCTGGAAGGTCTGCTGAGCGAGTGGTTTGGCTGGCGTGACATCATCGATGTCGGCGATATTAGCGCGGCGCGCGCCACCGAGGCCCTGCTGCCGCTGTGGATTCGGCTTTATATGAAGTTTGGGACCGGCAAGATCCAGTTCAAGATTGTTCGCTAGTCAATTCCTTCAAACAAAAAGCGAGGCCGGTGGCCTCGCTTTTTGTTTGAAATCCCTGGTTTTATTCCCAAAATTGCGGCAGGTGTGCTTTGTAGGTCCGCAGGTAATCATCCAGCACTTTACGGGCTGTAGCGATATCGGTAATCACCGGGTCCAGCAGCAGGCACTGTAGCGCTTTTTGGTAGCTGCCCTCCACCGCAGCGTCGATGCCCAATTGCGCGGTAAACAGCTCGCGGCGGCAGAGTTCGGCCACAGGTTCGGGCAGCGCGCCGACATGGACGGGGTCAATCCCGGCGCCGTTGACCTGCACCGGGGTTTCAACGATGGCGTTGAGGGGCAGGTTGGAGATTTGCCCGCTGTTGGGCAGGTTGGCCGCCAGGTGATAGTGGTTACCAGCCCCAGCCACGTTTTCAATCATCTCCAGCGCGCCTTCGCTGTCTGTTTCGAGCAGGGCCTCGACCGGCATGACGCCGTCGGCCATACTCTCGAGCCGGGCAAGGCCAAAGTCGCGCAGGGCGGCAAAGGCATCCCAGTCGTACAGGCGGATCTTGTATTTATCCCAGGGCCGGGTTTGCGGGTCAGAAACCCACGGCAGGTATTCACACAAATGGGTGTCGCCGGGTACCGGGAATAAACCAAAGGCGTCGTACACATCACGGGTCAGCGGTTCAAATTGCGGGTCGTAGGTTTCCCAGCGCTGCCTGAAAAGCGGATAAAGGTCCTCGCCCGTATCGCGCCTGCGGATGGAGAGAATCCATGAAAAATGGTTGGTTCCGGCAGCGCGAATGTCCACCAGCGGGACAATTTGATCCAAAACGTGCTCACGAGCGGCGTGTTCGCTGATATCGGCGTGCATGCCGGTGATGCCTGGCGGGATATCTAGCCCCAGGTCTTTGCCCAGCACCATGCCGACGAAGGCGTAGCCGATATAAATCTGGTGACACAGGCCGACGGCTTTGATTTTGCTGTAGCGATTGACCAGGTCGCAGATACGCACCATCGGATTGGTGAAATTGATAAACCAGGCTTCGGGGCAGGTTTTTTCCATTTCATGGACAATTTCCAAGACCGGGCGCACATTGCGGGCGGCATGGGCAAAACCACCGGGGCCGCCATTCTCGGCGTAGGGCTGGCGAACCCCATACTTAAGCGGGATTTCAAAATCGGAGCGCCACAAGTCCTCGCGCGGGCCAACTTCGATGGCGCTGACCACGAAATCGGAGCCAGGCAGCGCCTCGGCATGGTGGGTATGGCTGCTCAGGATAAAACCGGCATCCCAGTCGCGGTTCAGGCGTTCGGCCAGGCGCCTGACGATATCGAGCGATTGCGGATTGCGGTCCACCAGCGCCAGGTGGCTGCCACGCAACTTTTTACTGCGCATTAGCGCCGAAAGGGTGTTTTCTCCAAAGCTGGCACTACCTGCGCCGATCACGGTAATTTTGGTGGGAAGGGGCATGGTTTTCTCCGGTGAATGGATGGGTCGAGTTTATCCAATCTTACTATCATTTGCACCTTGTGCCACCCGTAAAGAGCCAGACCTTCTAACAAAATACCCCTGCAGGCCGCAGGGGTATTTTGCCAGAAACTTTGCCGGGGTTATTTTTTGTAAGTGCTGAGATTGAAAGGGGCGTAAAGCGGGCAAAAAGCGATTACGGCCGTCAAAAGGAACACGCCACCCAGCACAACCAGGATGATTCCGAGCACGCCGGTGACTACGCCGCCAAAATACAGGTAGGCAAAAAGCAGGGCAAGAACCACACGGATAACACGGTCAAGATCGGACATATTGCGTTTCATGGGGAAATCTCCTTTGAGTGAAAACTTGTAGATGGGTTAGATGTTTACATTGTAGGAGATTCAGCCCCGACTGTCTGTGACAAAGTCACATTGCGCTGCGCGAGTTCATGGCGTCAAAATCGAGAATTTCGACGCTGGCCCGGCCCGCTTCGATTAAACCCTTCTGCGCGAAATCTTCCAGGATGCGGCTGATAACCTCCCGCGAGCTCCCCAGCTCTGCCGCAATCTCCTGATGCGTCACCCTGATGGGATGTTGCAACCCGGCCCTGGCGACAAGCCATGCGGCTACACGCCGATCCATACGCTGGAACACGACCTCGTCCACGACCATCAAAACCGAGGCCAGCCGCTCGGAGAGCAGGTCAAAGACAAATTTGCGCCACAGGTCATGCCGCCCCACCCATTCGCGAAAAGCCTCGGCCGGGATCATCACTGCTTCGGCTTCTTTTTCCACTGTTGCGATTGCCGGGAAAGATTTTCGGCTGAGGATGGCGTTGGCAGTCAGGATACATGACTCACCCTGGCCGAAACGATACAGGGTTATTTCGCGCCCGGTTTCACCAATTTTATAGACCCGAACACGCCCCGAGATCAACAGGGCTATCGCATCAGCCGAGTCGCCTTCAACGAACACATCTTTCCCGGCCGGAATACGCGCAAAAAAAGCCCTGGACTGGAATTCTCGCGCCAAGGCCACGTCGGTGTGCTCAAAAATCGGCAGGGCGTGCTGGATACGGGTATATTGTTCCGGGGTGAGCATATTTGCATCCATTCTGTAAAAGACGATTTGTAGTCACAATCATAGCATACCGGGGCCGGGGGAACCATTCCCTAAAAGACAAGTCCGGGCCCTTAGCCCGGACTTGTGAAACTGGTAGTGCAAGGATGGTTTCGATGGGCTTAGTGGTTGCCCTTGCCATTTCCGCCAGCCCAAGCCGGGCGGCCATTCGCATCACGGAAGGTGTAAACCTGGCCGGTGCTGTCGATTGTCACCGTGATGGCGCTGAACAGGCCCTGGTCACCGGGGAAACCGTAGACTGTGACCGATTCGCCGACCTGCGGGGCAAACCCCAGGCTGGTGGCAAAGTTCTGGTTGCCCAACTGCACTCCCAACACCTGGCCGTCAGCCGTCTGCAGGGTCAGCGTACCGTAATCAAAGGCGCTCACAATTCCCTGAAGGGTGCTGGCTCCGGCCACATTGGCCTGCGCCT
The DNA here is from genome assembly GCA_964562145.1 of uncultured Anaerolinea sp. GTDB lineage: Bacteria > Chloroflexota > Anaerolineae > Anaerolineales > Villigracilaceae > UBA5195. Next base: position 40,103 of record CAZLSP010000031.1, read on the forward strand.
GTACCTGCGGGACACCTGCGCCAGCAGTATTGTTCGCTGCGCCGCCTTGCCCACCATGATTGCCATTGCCCTGGCCGTTGCTCCCGCCGTTGCTGCCGCCGTTCCCGTTGCCAGTCGTGCCGCTCATAATCGAGTTGAACATGTCAGCAGTCAGGTACTGGGCTGTGTAAGCCGCACCGGTTTGGGTGGTGTAAGCGCCTGCAAACGCGCGCAGGTGATTGTAGGAACCGTTCACCAGGCTGGTGTAGACCTGTTGGATGTCGGCATTGTCGGTCTGGGACATGCGGGTTTGCAGGTCCAGGATGTCGATCTCTTCAATCGCGCCGCCCACCTTGAGCGCTTCGGCCAAAGACTGGCTGCCCTGCGCCACAAGGGCGTTATACAGATCCTGTAACTTGGCATCGGTAAAGACACCAGGGGCCTGCGCCGGGTCGGCGAGGTTGTAACGGGTCAGCAACAGGGCAATCTCGTCCATGTGTTTCTGCTCGCTGGCGGCAATGTTCTGGAAGGTAGACACACCCCAGACTTCGTAGAGTTTGGTATACACATCGCGGGCCAGTTTTTCTTCCTCGCGCATAAACAGCAGCGCGGCGGCTTCATCGGCGCTCAGGTCAGAAGCGGGGAGATCGAGCACACTGGTGCCGGTGCCATTCCCATTGCCAGTTCCGGTGCCGGTCGTTCCGCCACCGCCCTGGCCGTTGCCGTTTCCATTCCCGCCGCCATTCCCGGCCGCCGGGGCAGCCACAGATCCGGCCGCCTGCGCGCCAATGACGTTATAAGCAGCGGTGCCGATAGCGACCACCAGAATGGCCGCAAAAATCCCGATCAGAATATTCTTGAACATTGTTTTCTCCTTCCCGGACTCACACCGGGAGTATTTTGATTGTTTGGTTTTGTGTTGCTTGTTTGCAACCTTGAACCTATCTTAGCAACCTTATGTAAAGAGAAGTTAAACCTTTGCTCAAGAATATGCAAAATTTGGGACAAATTAAGGCATCAGCCCCGCTTCACCCAGGCGATCATGGATATCGTTGAAAGCTTCCGCGTCAGCCGTAGAAATGGTCCCGGCCTCCACCAATGCCGCCAGGATGGCCGACTCGCGGGCATTGGCATCTGGCTCGTTACTGACAACCTCGGGGTGCTCCAGGCGATATTGCTCAACCGCATCATGAACCCGTGTAAAAACCTCCGCTTCAGCCTCGGTCACAACTCCCTGTTCAACCGCTTTTGCCAACAACTCAGCCTGGCGTTGGGCCTGGGTCTCCGGATCGTAGGCCGCACCGCCCATCCCAGCCTGGGGCTCAATCGTCCCAGCGCCCAGGGCGCGCATATAGTTGACCAAATCCCAGCGCGCCTGTTCATCCAGCACCTTCCAACCTGGCATACTGGTGGTGAAACCGGCCCCGCCCTCGCTGATGCGCCAAAAAAGATAATCGTCCGCCATCATCTGGCTGGTGTGTGCCACCGGGGCCGGAGCGGGCTTGAGCACAGACCCGGCCGGGCCATCCCCCATCCCGCCATCGCCATGACAGCTGGCGCAATGGGTGGTGTACAGCGCCTGCCCACGCTCCAGCGAAGCCGCATCGGCGGTAATGGGATTCTTCATACCGGCATACTCATCCGGGATTTTGGCATGATGGCGGCCCATCATGCCATCGCCACCCATGCCCGGCTCAGGCGCTTCCGCAGTTGGCCGGGGACCACAGGCGGCCAGTACAAAAAACAGGCTCATCAGCAACATCAGTTTTTTCATTTTACAGTTCCTTTTTTGAGATGAAAATTCACACCGAGTGTTAGTTTGATGCAGCCGTCCGTTAAAGGAGGCAGCCCACAAAAACACTTCCAATAAGAGTTTACCAAAACTTCACACTTTCTTTTTACGTTGTACAAATTAAATTGATAAAACATCAACAGAACTTTGTCACAAAAAAACTGAAACCTGCTTACTGAAAACTACTCGTAGGAGTAATTATGACCGACCAACTGGACCAAAATCCCCCTGAACCATCCCTTTTCGAACGGATGCGTCACCGCCTGACCCCCGAAGGCGTCCCCGCCGATGACCGCGGCCGGATGCGCATGGTGGTCGACAGCCTGATCCTGCACCTGCACCCCACCAAGGTCCCCGACCGCACTCTGCGCTGGACCTACACCTGGGGGCTGGGCGGCCTGGCGGCCGTGCTGATGTCCATCCTGGCGCTGACCGGCATCGTCCTGCTCAACAACTATACCCCTGCCGCGCCGCAGGCCTACCTCGACATCCTCGAAATCAACAGCAACGTCTGGTTTGGCGAACTGATCCGCAACCTGCACCACTGGAGCGCCAACCTGTTGATCGTGGTGGCTGTGCTCCACCTGATTCGCGTTTTCGTCACCGGCGCGTACCGTCCGCCGCGTGAGTTGAACTGGCTAATCGGCGTGGGCATGCTGCTGCTCGTGCTGGGCGCAAACTTCACCGGCTACCTGCTGCCCTGGGATCAACTGGCCTATTGGGCCATCACCGTCGGCACCAGCATCATCAGTTATATCCCGCTCGTCGGCGAATGGCTGACCCGCCTGGTACTCGGCGGCCCGGAAGTCGGCCCCAACACCCTGCTCAACTTCTACTCGATGCACATCGCGCTCATCCCGCTCGCCATTTTCGGGCTGATGTCGTACCACTTCTGGCGCGTGCGCAAAGATGGCGGCCTGAGCCTGCCCAAAAGCGTGGAGGAAGCCGAAAGCGGGGCGGAAATCAAGCCCGAACGCCTGACCACCATCCCGAACCTGGTCCAAAAAGAACTGATCTACGCCCTGGCCTGGGTCGCCGCCATCCTGGTTTTTGCCATGCTCGTCCCGGCGCCGCTCGAAGGCATCGCCAACCCCGACCTTTCGCCCAACCCGGCCAAAGCGCCCTGGTACTTTATGGGCTTGCAGGAGATGCTGCTGCACTTCCACCCGCTCGTGGGCGCAATCGTCATCCCCGGACTGGCTATTACAGGGATTTTCCTGCTGCCCTTCTTTGACCTTAACCCACACAGCGTCGGCGTCTACTTCCGCTCCCGCCGCGGACGCGCCCTGAGCCTGCTTTCCGCTGGCCTGGCCTTGCTCGCCACCCCGGCCTGGGTGCTGCTTGATGAATACCTGCTGGATTGGGTCGGCTGGATGCCCACCTGGCCGAGTCTGGTCTCAAACGGCCTGATTCCGCTGGCCGTCCTGGCCCTGCCGCTGATCCTGCTCGACGAATGGTTCAAGAAATCCTTCCGGGCCGATACCGAGGAACGCGTCCTGTTCCTGGCTACCTTCCTGTTCACCGCCTTCATCATCCTGACCATTATTGGCATCTTTTTCCGCGGCCCTGGCATGGCACTCTACCTGCCCTGGAATATGCCCGTTCATTGACATCTAATTTTAGGAGTACCTATGTCTGAATCCACCCCCACCACCTCCCGCCGCGACTTCCTGAAAATCGCCTGGGCCTTCTTTGGCGGAGTCGCTGCCCTTGAAGTCGCTGGCGTAGCCATTGCCTATCTCCAGCCGCGTCTGGCCGAAGGCGAGTTTGGCTCGGTCATCAACGCTGGGCCGGTCGATAACTTCCCCGCCAACTCGGTGACACACATCACCAACGGACGCTTTTACATCGTCCGCCTGGGCGATGGCGGTCTGCTGGCCGTCTATCACCGCTGCACACATCTCGGCTGCACCGTGCCCTGGGATGCCAACCAGAATAAATTTGTCTGCCCCTGCCACAGTTCCGAATTCGACATGCAGGGCGCCGTCAAAAACCCGCCCGCCCCACGCCCGCTCGATTTGTTCACCGTTTCCGTCCAGGATGGCAACGTACTGGTCGATACCGGCGCGCCCATCCAGCGCCAGTCGTTTGAAACGGCGCAGGTGGTTTACCCGTAACCGAGGGTGCGTCGCACCGGGTTTAACGGGATCAATTCACCCGCGAGTTTTCCCGCAAAATAGGAAAAATCGACCCGTCTGGTGCGACGCACTTCCCAGGAGAAACAAAAATGACCGAAACCCGCTCTCACCGTCTCGAAATCTTAATCGGCACAATTGCCACCGGGCTGATCATGCTGGGGCTGGCCGCTTACATCCTGTTTGAGCCCAACCGCATCGAAACCGCCCAGGCGCACACCCTCGGCATCCAACTGGACGACGCCATGAGCCTCTACGCCGAAAACTGCGCCGTCTGTCACGGCCTGGCTGACGAAGGCATCGGTTCGACCCCGCCGCTCAACAACCCCGCCCTGCAAACGATGGACGCCAGGGAATTGTTCAAAACCATCGCGCGCGGACGCTTCAACACCGCCATGCCCGCCTGGAGCCAGGAGGACGGCGGTCCGCTCAGCGATTACCAGATCGATGAACTGGTGAATCTGGTTCAATCTGGTGACTGGAACGCCACCCAGGATCGCGTCGTCAACCTGGGGCTGGCTCCGCTGGTGCCCTTCACCACCGAACCCGACCCGGCCCTGCTCGAACAGGTTGGTGCGCTGCCCGATGGGGCGACCCTGCAAACGGCGGTCAAGATTTTCGCCGCGCAGTGTGTTTCCTGTCACGGGGCCGATGGCCTGGGAACGAAAATCGCCCCGGCGCTGAATGACCCGCTGGTGCGCGAGAAAACCGACGAGGAACTCAGCCGTACCGTCACTTTTGGCTCGGCTGGAACGCTGATGGCAGGCTGGAATAACGTGCTCCAACCCGAGGAAATCTCCGCCATGGTGATGCTGATCCAGCGCTGGGACGAGGTTCCCGCCGGGACCATTCCCGCGCCCGATGTGCCGATTCCCACGACCGCCGAATCGATCGCCCTGGGCGGCGACCTGTACACCGCCAACTGCTCCCGCTGTCACGGCCCCGAAGGCCAGGGCACACAGCGCGCGCCGTCGCTGAACGTCAAATCCTTTCTGACCGACACCAGCGACCTGGCGATGGAACAAATCATCACCAACGGCGTACCGGGGACAGCCATGCCCGCCTGGGGCACACGCATGACCGAGGCCGATATCCAGGCCATCGTCGGCTTCATCCGTCAGTGGGAGGCGACTGCGCCCGAGGTGGCCAGCCCGGTGCGCGGCGGGGGCGGCCCGCCCTGGCGACAGACCACAACCACCGGGACAACTACCACCGGCGGCGCGAACCAGGCTTCAGCCAGTGGAACGACCACCAGGAGCGGCCAGACCGGCACCGGTGAAGGAGGGCCGCCGTGGGCACAGACCCAGGCCCAGGCCACGAATCCGCTCGATTGGCGCATCCTGCTCGGGCTGACCCTCCTCCTGGCGATCTCTTTTGCCCTGATTTCGGCCGGGTACAACGCCCTTAAAAAGACAGGAACCGCTTAAGGGCATTTTGAACCCTGCAAACACAGACAGCCCCAAGCTGCAACCGGGGGTGTCTGTGTTTTTTGAGTTGAGCTTTGGGTGTACCTGTCGTCAGGGTCAAGCAAATGCAAGCGTTCTCTTACAAAACGGCCTGAATGTGTGGAATAGTAACTTGATGAAAGACCCAATCGGCCACCTAAAAAACTACGACCTGGTGCTATACTTTGCCAGTCTCAAAACTGCCAGCAACCAGACCACGGTACACATCAACTGGGCACAGCCGATGGGTGCAGATGTTCCAAAATTCGTTCACGAAATCCCCACCCTGTTTGTTTCGGTGGATAATCCTTACCACTTGCAAGATGTGCCCATGGTTAAGACCTTTATCAACGGTTATTCGTCGAACGAATATGTTGTCGAGGCCATCGTTGACAAATTGCCTGGCGAATCTCCATTCAAAGGCATAAACCCGGTTGATCCATTCTGCGGGTTATGGGATGCCCGACTGTAATAAGGAAACTCATGGCCCTCTCCTCGCAACAGTACAAATGGTACATCCTGATCCTGGTCGTCTTGACCAACATGCTGGTGGTAGCCATGCCTGCCATGGGCATGTCAGTCCTGGCAGATGAAATTTCGCGCGATCTTAACCTGGACCTGGTACAGGTCGGGATAGTCTGGGGGATTGGCTCCCTGCCCGGTATTTTGACATCCCTGCTGGGCGGGGTCATCGGCGATAAAGTCGGCCCCAAGCGGGTGCTGGTGATTGGCAGCCTGTTGGCGGGCCTGTTAGGCGCAGCACGCGGCCTGGCGCCAAATTTCCTCACGATGACCATCCTGGTAGTCTTGTTCGGTGCACTCATCCCTTTCGTCACCATGAACAGCATGAAGACTGCCGGGCAATGGTTCCCGCCACAACAGTTGGGGCTGGCAAACGGCCTGATCTCGATGGGCATGGCATTGGGCTTTTTGCTCGGTGCGCTGCTCAGCGCCACTACATTTTCCCCGCTGCTGGGCGGCTGGCGCAACGTCCTGATCTCTTACGGTGTCGCCGGGGCGCTTCTCAGCATCCCGTGGGCGTTTACACGCACCGTGCCCTTGCATCGTCACGCCAATGGGCAGCAAATTTCCATTCGCGCGGCCGTATTGCATGTTGCGCGGCTCAAGAATATCTGGTTGTTGGGTTTCACCCTGTTCGGTGTCAGCGGTAGCATTCAAGGAATGCTCGGCTACCTGCCGCTTTACCTGCGCGGATTGGGCTGGGAACCCCTGCGGGCCGATGGTGCGCTATCCGCCTTCCACACCATCAGCATGATCTTTGTCCTGCCCATCGCGCTATGGTCAGACCGATTAGGTTCACGCAAGCGCCTGCTACAAATCGCCATACTGTTCGTAGTCCTGGGCACCGGAATGCTAAGTGTCGCCCAAGGGGGTCTGGTTTGGAGCGCTGTACTGCTGGCAGGGTTTGTGCGCGATGCCTTTATGGCAATCTTTATGACCATGGTCATCGAAACCGAAGGCGTAGGCCCAGTCTTCGCTGGAACCGCCCTGGGGTTGACCATGGCGATCAGCGGAATCGGCAACGTCCTTGCTCCCCCGCTTGGCAACAGCCTGGCTATTCTGTGGCCCGGTGCGCCCTTTGCCTTTTGGGCATTCCTGGCAGGGCTCGGTCTGGTTTGCCTTTCACTGATCAAAAAACAGAGCGTGCCAGAAAACCAACCCGGCATCCAATACCAGCAAGTCTAAACTGGCAAAATCGCCCCAAAACTTGGGGCGATTTTTTATTAACCAATATATGCATCCTGGTAAATGCCATCAATCGGGTCTCGCTACCGAGTGGACCGAGCAAAGGTAACACGCCGCAGGATACTCCCGCCTAATGGAGACAGACGCACCCGCTTCAATTCCCCGTTGGAAAGATCAACCAGGCTCCCCTCCAGGGTGAGCGCATCCCAGGGCCGGGAGGGGTCAAAGGGCCGGCGCACCACATCAAAAGAGACGCGGGAGGGCAGCGCCAGGGCCCCTGCGCCGTCTTTCGCCTGGTCGTAATAGCAGTCTTGAAATCCAGGGCGGTATTCCCGGCCGGGGCGTGGTTCGCCTTCCAGGGGCAGGGCAAATAACAAGGGGCCAAAGCTGACAAAGGCTTCAGCGCTGCCCCAATCGTGGAGCTTAATCCCGGCTTCAAAACGCACCGTCAATTGGTCGCCGCTAACCCAGGTTTTGCGGATATGAATCAGCCCGGACTCTTGAATACTTTCTGCGCCATCAAGGCTGTAATGGGTTGCCCAGGCCGGTTTGCGCAGGCTGAGTGTGAATTCCACCGGTGAAGCTGGCTCAACCCGAAAGGTGATTTGCGACTCGAAAGGATAATTTGAACGCTCGGTAATTTGCACATCGATACCGTTCACAGGCGTGTGCAACGTACAGTCGCCATACAGCGCGGCCACCAACCCACCGGAAGAGCGCAACCACATAGACTTGACATAATAAGGGGCAATTCTCCCGGCGTTGGGGACACAGCACACGGCTACATCCTGGTGAACCGGTGAATATTTGTAGCGAATCTGAGGGTTGTTTTCATCCTGCACATCATCGGGATGTAAGGGGCCTGTCATCGAAGTCGAATTGTCAGTTTTCAAGTAGGCGATCCCGCACCCTGAAGGGTGACGCGCACCCTGGGCCGCGTTCCAGAACAGCCATTCTGCGCGCTCGGCCCAGTGCAAATCGCCCGTCTTTTGCATTAAGTGGATATAGGAATCGAACAATTCGTGAATGGAGCAATATTCATACCCGGTTTCCCCGGCATCTGCCTTCTTACCGGCAATAAACTCATCCCCAATTGGCCCGCCGCTGGGCGTCAGGCAGATTTCCAGTTTGGCAAAGCAGGCTGCAAGCGCAGCATCCAGTTGCGGGTCCACATCGGCATAAACGGCCGTCAGCAATGAGCGGATATGCTCATACGTGTGCACTCCGTGAGCCTGGAAGGGGCGGTTGGGGTCGAGCAAGCGCGGGACCTGGAGGTCGTCCTGGCTGAGCGGCTGGCGACTGTACTCCATAAACAACCAACGAGCATAGGCGAGGTAGCGCGCCTCACCGGTTAATTGGTACAGCCGATCCAAAATGTCGGTAAAAACCAGGCCATGCCCCACCCCGGCAAAGTCGTCTTTAAGCGCAAATGGGTGGGATTGATTTTCTGGATAGGCGCGCAAAGTCACATCGACGGCGCGGCGAACAGCGCTCAACGCCCGCAGGTCGCCAGTGGCCTCGTACCAGCCTAACAACACTCGGAACAAAGATGCCTGCGCCCACAACTCGCCATTTTCGCCGGTAAAGCTGAAGCGCAAATCTGGGGCATAAATCCCCAGGTAACCATCTGTATCTTGCGTGGCAAGCAGATGCTCAATCCGCAAACGGGCTTTTTCAATGAAGTCGGCCTGATCAAGCAATAAAGCGGCACGCAGCATGCCATCGAGCCAGTTCGATTGGGTTTCACTGTTCCACCACAAGAATTGCACTTCCCACTGACTTTCCCTGGCGACCACTCCCAGTTCTTTGGTGCGCGCCGAGCGAGTCAATCGATGGGCCCCGTAAATGTCGTCAACCTGTATCAAGTCCGGGACCAAATCGTCGAGATGCCCAACAAAACCATGCTCCAGGTCGCGGCGCAGTTGAGCACTTAACCAACCACCGGGTTTGATTTCGCCAAAGCGTAAAAAACTGAAAGCTTGTTGCCTGGGAGATTTTTGGGAGTCAAAAGCCATATCCGGGTCCAATCTTGTCTGGTTTTATAGAATTTTCTCTCGCTTACTGATTATAACGAGTGCCCGTTGCGCAGTCGTTGCCTCGCTGTTGCCCGCCCATCCTTTCCAATGTGCTTAAAATGACCACAAACAAGATAAGCCAGGAATCAAAACCGCTCCCGTGACCGAGAGCGGCAATTCACACTGACAAGCGTTGAAGCAACT
>CAZLSP010000032.1:0-48491 GCA_964562145.1 uncultured Anaerolinea sp.
GGGGGGGGTGGGGGGGGAGGGGGCGGGGCGGGAGGCGTGGTGGGGGGGGGGGGCGGGGAGGGGCGGTCCGGGGGGGGGGGCGGGGGTGGGGGCGATATAAGGGGGGGGTGGGGTGATATCTTCGGCCAATGAGACGTTACAGGCTGTCAGCAGCAGGGCAATCAACGCGAAAAGAGCAGGGAGACGCAGTTTCATAGGGAAATCCTTACTTGGTAGATTTGCCGCAGTGCGGACAGAAGCGGTCGGAACGCAGGACGGGTTTTCCACAATTGGGGCAAAAACCACCCGATTTTTCCTTGCGCACGCTGCGCCGGGCAGCAATCAATTCTTCAATTTCATCGTCAGAGACGGCTTTTTCAGCAGTCGGCTGGATGGCGGCATCGGCGCGCCGGGCGGCAATGGCAGCTTCGACGCGGCTTTCGGCATCAGCCGGGGCCGAGGCTTTTTGTGGCTGGAGTTCGTCGAGCCGGCGCAGCGCACTGGCGGCATGTTGCAGCAGTTGGGCGCGCATGGTCGGGTAATCTTCCGACGGGATTTTGCCCAGGGTATGGTCAAAATCAAGCTCTTGCAGGGCCGTAATCATGCGGTCACGTTCTGCCAACAGCGAGGAGAGTTCATGCTCTTCGGCCGAGACAACGCCAATGCGGCGTGATTCCATGAAGGGACGGGCAACAAACAGGCCGACCAGGATAACAACGGCCAGGATAAGAAAAATGGCACCTAATTCCATGCGGCCTCTATGGGTTTAACAGTTGGTCAATGATCGAGCGGATTTGTTCTTCGGACTGGAACGGGCCCACCTGAACATACACAAGTTTGCCGGTCTGGTCGATGAAATACGTTTCGGGAACGCCTTTGATGCGGAACATTTGAGAGATGCGTGTGCCGAGGTCGGGGCCATTGGGGTAAGTGATGTCGAACTTTTTGAGATACCCGCGGGCTTCGGGTTCGGTGTCCACATAGTCAGCGCCCAGGAAGACTACCTTACCGGTTGGCTCGTAAAAGCGCCAGGCCGATTCGATTTCGGCGGCTTCCTGTTCGCAGGGCTTACACCATGAAGCCCAAAAGTTAATCACGACCACCTTGCCTTGCAGGTCAACCAGGTTGACTTCGCTGGCCCCGGCATAGGTGTAGCCATCGAACAGGGTCAGGGTGAAATTGGGGATTTGATCACCAGGTTGAACGGTTCCCTGTTGGGCGCGGCGCAGGCCCAGGGCCACAATGACCAACAGGGCGAGCAGCGCTACCCACACAATCACCTGCACCCAAACCGGGACTCCTCGGCGTGGGGCAACATTTGTTTCGGACATGGACATTCTCCTTGATAAGCTCAACACGCGGCTGGGCCGGTGTTACTTTCTGTTTTTGAGTTCTTCTTCCACCCGCCGCAGGTAATCATCTTCAACCTGGGCAGCGGGCAAGGCTTCGGCGTCTTCGGCAGCGAGGGGTTTGCGCATCGATTGGAAAGCGCGATACATGATCACGATACCGATCCCGAACAGGACCACTGGAACGATATAGACCAGCCAGTACCAGCCCTGGCGGGGTGGTTCGGAGAGTACCCGCGCGCCATACTGCTCGACAAAGTACTGCTTAATCTGGTCATCACTCCAGCCATCGGCCAATTTTTCGCGGATGAGGGCGCGCCACTGCTTACAGGCTTCGGTGGGGCAGACATCCAGCGGGGTGTTCTCGCATACCGGGCAAAAAAGTTGTTTGGCAACACGGTTGACATCGTCGTCAGTGGGCGGCTGGTTCGATTGTGCCGCTGCAGAACTGCTCCACAGGGCAGCAAACAGGGCTACGAACATCAATGCGGAAAGGAGCTTTTTCATAAGTTAATCACCGGGCTGGTAAGCGCTGCGGGCTTTGCGAGAACGAGCTGGAGCATAGTCGGGGTCGTTTTCAGGCCAGGCGGCGATCATTGTTCCAAAGATAAAAACGAAGGAACCAAGCCACAGCCAGTTGACCAGCGGGTTGTGGTAAACCTTAAAGGGCGCTACCTGGGCGGTGACGCCTTCCCAGTTGACCAACAGGACGTACAGGTCGTCTTGCAGGGTCGAGCGCACGCCGGGGATGGTCATGGGCTGTCCATCCGGATAGACATCGTAGCGCGGGTGCAGTTCACCGATGTACTGACCATTTTTGAAAACGCTCATGACGGCCCGGGTGACCCAGCGCTCATCGTCTGCGGGGAACTGGGCCAGGGAGTCGTAGCGGACTTCGTAGTTGGAAATCTTGATGCTTTCACCGACGGCCAGGCTCTTTTGGGTTTCGACCTGGAACATTTCAATGCCCATGATGCCCAGTGCCATCAGGATTACGCCCAGGTGGATGGTGTAGCCGCCATAGCGGCGGCGATTGCGTCCCGCCAGTCGCCACAACGCCAGGAAAAAGTTCTCTTTTTGGGCGCGGCTGCGGGCACGGGCTGCGCGCCAGAATTCGTAAAGTGTGATGAAGGCGGTGGTAAAGACCACGAAGAACCCGATGATGGCGTAGATGTAGTAATCGTTCATCAGGTCGCGGTTGATAAAGGAGTAGACCACGAAAGCCAGGGTCGCCACGATGCCGCCCGCGAGCGGTTTCCAGATGGCGTTGCCGAGGGTTTTGGCGGTGGAATGCCCCCAGGCTGAAAGCGGGGCAACGCCCATCAGCAGGACCAGCGCCGCAAATAGTGGGCCGGTGGCGCGTTCATAGTAAGGAGGTCCGACGGTCACTTTTTGGCCGGTCGCCAGTTCGGAGATGAGCGGTGAAATGACGCCCCAGAAGCAAACCACCAGGATGCCCATGAAAAGCAGGTTATTGAGCAGGAACAGCGCTTCGCGTGAAAGCATGGAGGTCATTTGGCCTTCAGATTTCAGGTCTGCCCAGCGCCAGATGAGCAGCGCGATGGAAATGACAAAGCTGACGCCAATGAAAACGAAAAAAGCCGGCCCAATGGCACTCTGCGCAAAGGCATGCACTGAGGAGAGCACACCAGAGCGGGTGAGGAAGGTGCCAAAAATGACCAGCGAATAGGTCAGGATAATCAGGATCATGTTCCAGTGTTTGAGCAGGCCGCGTTTTTCCTGGATCATGACAGAATGTAGGAAGGCAGTGCCGGTTAACCAGGGCATGAAGGCCGCAATTTCAACCGGGTCCCAGCCCCAGTAGCCGCCCCAGCCGAGTACGTCGTAGGCCCAGCGTCCGCCGAGTACCAGTCCGAGGGACAGGAAAAGCCAGGCAACCAGGGTCCAGCGGCGGGTCAGACGAATCCAGCGGTCATCGGTGCGGCCGGTTACAAGCGCGGCGATGGCAAAGGCAAAGGGGATGACGAAGGAGACGAATCCCAGGTACAGCATCGGCGGGTGGATGATCATGCCAGGGTGACGCAGCAGCGGGTTGAGACCGTTACCGTTTTCGGGGGTGAAGGGCATGGCATTGGCTGGGCGGAAGGTGTAGGCTTCTACGCCGCTGAAGGTTTCCCAGAAACGGGCGAACGGGTTTTCATCAAAAAAGACGTTGAGCCCAAGGAAGAAGGCCATCGTTACCGATGCCACCACAATGACCCACGGCAGGAATTCACGGTCGCGATCCCATTTGCGCAGGGTGACGGCAGTGGCGAAGGCGGACATGAGCCAGGACCAGAACAGCAGCGAGCCCGATTGCCCCCCCCACAATGCGGTAATACGCAGGTAGAGCGGCATTTCGCGGCTGGTTACTTCGTAGACGAACTTGACATTAAAGTTTCCGCTGACCAGTAAAGAAATTAATGTAAGCGCGGCCAATGAGAGCAGCGGGAAGGTCAACAACATGGCCAGGCGGGCGCTCTCGACCCATTTTTGCTGCTTCTTAAAATGACCATAAAGCGCTGCAACGATACTGTACAGCGCCAGGATGAATGTTACGACTAAAACACCGAAACCAAAATCAGCAATCATAATTATTCTCCACTACATTTTGCAGGGGTGCAGCATTGCTGCACCCCTGCAAAGATTATTAATTGCCCTGTTGGGACTGCTCGGGGACAGCCTCTTCGTAGCGCGTGGGACATTTGAGCAGTAGTTCATCGGCATAGAAAATGCCATCTTCGCCCATGTGGCCGGTCATAATGGCCTGGGCTTCGTTGCGCAGCAGGTCGGGCTTGGGGCCAACGTAAACGACCTTAATGTTGGAACGGGTCGGGTCGATGACCGCCTGGTGCAGTACTTCGGCCAGGCCGCCCTGGGCTTCAATTTCGGCGTTGTCGCCGGTGACATGGGCCACAGTAAATTTAAGCGTTAGTGAAGCGGGATCGTATTCGATACTGTCGCCCAGGATAGCGCCTGAAACGCGCACATTTTTGCCGACAACACTGGCGCCCTTGGCGTTGAGTTCGTCAATGGTCATGAAGTATTGTGCGCTTGCCTGTGTAGATGAAACAATGAGATACACGACAGCAGCAAGGATGAAAATGCCGCCCAAGATAAATTTCATTTTCGGTGATTGTGCCATATTCAATTTCTCCTCATACAAAATTCAGTGGGAATTACCAATTAAGATTCTACATAACTAGATTAAGGGATGCTGAAAACATCTTTGCATAACGGATGACAAATGTCATAAAAAACCATCATGTTTATCCTAATTATTTGATTTTTTCACCGGCCAGCATCATCCGTTTGGATGAGTGTGAAGTGAAGAATAAATATGACATTTATCGCATTTATTGCTGATATTTCATCATTTTGCCGGATTTTCAATTTGGATATAATACTCCAAAATTATAAGATATGCTGTATGATGAGCGTAGCTTATATAAGAGATATTCATAACCAGAGGAGAATGCAATGAGCATGCCATTACTTGAAAAAGGACGGCGTGTGACCTGGGTTGTTCTGGTGCTCGCGGGAGTAACCCTCCTGGCGTTGGCAACCAGTGCACTGAACCAGCCGGTCGCTGCGGCTCCGGCTTCGGCCGTACAGCCCCAGACCCAGGCCCCAACAGATGAAACCTGCCTGGCCTGTCATTCGCAAGAAGCGAACCAGGTTACGCTGGAAAGCGGGGAGACCCTTTCTTTATATGTGAACCCCGATGCGTTTGGACAGAGCGTCCATGGACAGAACGAGGTTGCTTGTGCCTCCTGCCATGCCGATATCACCAGCTTCCCGCACCCCGAAAAAACAGCCAAGACTTTACGTGATGTGGCCCTTCAGTATAGTCAGACCTGCGAACAGTGCCATAGCGAAAAGAGCACCGAAACCAAGGGGAGTGTTCATGGTCTTGCCCATGCTGCCGGGAATACCAATGCCGCCACCTGCTCCGATTGCCATAATCCGCATGAGCAAAAGCCGGTTGCCGAGCTGACCAAAGTGGATATTGCCAACACCTGTGCGCAGTGTCACAACGCCATTTTTGAAACCTATAAGACCAGTATTCATGGATCGGCGTTGATTGGCGAAGGCAATACAGATGTAGCCACCTGTACCGATTGTCACGGTGTGCACGATATTCAGTCTGCTTCCAGTGTTGAGTTCCGCAACTTTACCCCGCAGTTATGCTCCAAATGCCATACTGACCCGGCGGTAATGGACAAATACGGTCTTTCCACTGAAGTGTTGAACACCTATGTAGCCGATTTCCACGGCACCACCGTAACCCTTTTCCAGAGCACTTCGCCGGACCATCCAACCAACAAAGCAGTTTGTACCGATTGTCACGGTGTCCATGACATCCGCAAGGTGGATGACCCGCAGTACGGCATTGCCATGAAGGAAAACTTGCTGGTCAAGTGCCAGAACTGTCATCCTTCCATTAACCAGAATTTCTCTGACGCCTGGATGGGGCATTACATCCCCAGCCCTGAGAAATACCCGATTGTTTACTTTGTGAACCTGTTTTACCAGTTCTTCATCCCGGCTGTTTTGGGTGGCATGGCGGTCTTTGTCATTACCGATGCCATTCGCCGGTTGATCGAACGCTCGAAGAAAGGAGCGGCCCACTAATGGCTGAGCAACCCCGCACCTACGAACGCTTTCCGTTGATCCGGCGGATCGAGCATGTGGTCATGCTCACTTCCTTCACCACCCTCGGTGTTACCGGTTTGCCGCAGAAATTCCCGCTGAGTGCCGTCTCCCAGTTTATTGTCAGTGTCCTGGGCGGTATCGAGAATACCCGCAATATTCATCATGTGGCCGCCGTTGTCATGATGATTGGGACGGTTTATCACCTGGTGATGATGGGCTATGGTTTATATGTGCGCCGTGTGCGCATGTCGATGCTCCCAAGCCTGCAAGATGCCAAAGATGCCTTCCAGGCGTTGATGTATAACATTGGCCTGGCAAAAAGTCGCCCCCAAATGGGCCGCTATACCTTTGAAGAAAAGGCTGAATACTGGGCATTTGTATGGGGTACCATCGTCATGGCTATTTCCGGTTTTATGATGTGGAACCCCATCGCCACCACCCGTTTCCTGCCTGGCGAGTTCATCCCAGCTGCCAAAGCCGCCCACGGTGGCGAAGCGGTGCTGGCGGTGCTGGCTATCATCTTGTGGCACTTTTACGGCGTCCACCTGAAATTCTTCAACAAGTCAATGTGGACCGGCAAACTGACCGAAGAAGAGATGCTTCATGAGCACCCTCTTGAACTGGCCGACATCAAAGCCGGGATTGCCCATCCGCATGTGGATGAAGCAGTGCTCAAGAAGCGCCGCATGATTTATTACCCGATCGCCGCGGTGCTGTCGCTGGGAATGTTGTTTGGGATTTATCAGTTTGTGACCCTTGAAACGACCGCCATCGAAACCATTCCGTTTGTCGATACCGGCGGCCCGGTCTATTCACCGCAGACCCCCACCCCGGCGCCAACAAGCGAACCGGCCCCGGCTGCTGCCGATGCCAGTTTTGCTTCGGTCAACGCCCTGCTGGGTCAAAAATGCGGTTCTTGCCACGGGACGACCGCCATGGCTGACCTGAACCTGACCACCTATGCCGATATGTTGAAAGGTGGCAAAAGTGGACCGGCCATTGTTCCGGGTGATGCCCAGGCCAGCAAACTGGTGGCCGTTCAATCGGCGGGCGGGCATCCCAGCCAGTTGACCCCCGAAGAGCTTGACATGATTATCAACTGGATTAACAGCGGTGCGCCGGAAGAATAGGCGAGAATAAAAGATAAAAAAGTGGCGCGGGATGCTTCCCGCGCCACTTTTTGTTTGCAAACAGATGGGTTATGCCGGAATGGTGCGAATGGCAGGTGCCGGTTCGTGCACAGGGGCTTCGGCGTGCTCGTGTTCGTAGATGGTATGGTCCACCACGCGCAGGTAGCGCACCCCCAGCGAGAAGAGCATCAGCCCGTAGGCTACGATCCCCAACCCGGCGGCCCATTCAACCAACGAAGGGGTGTACATCGTGTACTGGACAGCCGTCTGACCGGGCAGGTAAGAAACCAGTACCATCAAGCCAGAGAGGTTGGTATCCCAGCGGTAAGCCACCACACCACCTACCACCATCGCCAGGGCCAGCATGCGTGTGATGGGATTGACACGCGTCTTGCTGTTGAGCAGCAGGATGATGGGCAGGGCGGCCCCCAGCAGCATCTCACCAAACCAGAAGTTGAAGGAGAGTGTGCCACTGGTCAGCAGGCTCAAGCCTTCAGAGCGACCGGGCTGGTAGGTGTAGGTCATGGCCAGGGTATCCCAGCATCGATAGTAGAAATAACCAACCAGGGCCCAACCGATGAAGTGTGCGACGCGTTCCAGCAGTTCGTCTTTGATGACGGCGCGTTCGGTCAAACGGGCCGAAAGCATGGAGGCGAACACGGTCAGCGACATACCGCCGATTACCGCCGACAGGATGAACTGGATCGACAGGCCGGGTTTGTACCACAGCGGGCGCGCCTTGAGGACACCGTACACCGCTCCCAGGGAGGATTGGTGCAGCATGGAGAGACACATCCCGGCTACGGCCAGGTACGGCGCATAGTGGTGGACGCCTTCCATCAGGTGGGCAATCTTGGGGTAGTGTTGGCGCAGCCACTGGAAGGATGAAAGGATGGGCATGACCTCGAGCATCAGCACAGTCAGGTAGAGCATGACGCACATGGTGACTTCCCAGAGCAGCGAGTGCTGGTTCCAGTAGATCAGTGAGTGCCAGAAGCGGTCCGGGCGGCCAATGTCAAGAAGCAGGGCCAGCATCGCCATGGTGTAGCCGGTCAGGCCAATAAAGGTGGCCGTACGGGCGACCGGTTCATAGCGTTTGAGACCTACGAGGTACACCCCAGCGCACATGAAGAAGGCGCCGCCCGCCATTGCGATGGATGAAAGGTCAATCGTGATCCACAGGCCCCACGGCACAGCATCGCTCAGGTTGGTGAGGGACAGGCCCTTCCAGAAGATCAGGAGGCCAGCCACCAGGCCGCCGAGCAGGAAAAAGCTCAAAAAGGTGACCCATTTGCCCCACGGCGAGGCAAAAAATGATTTGATGGTTTGCAACAGTTTCATCTTAGCCTTCCTTCTGTTCTGCGTTCACATCCATGGCCAGGTAATACACGCGCGGGCCGGTGCCCAGGTCTTCGCGCAGGCGATAGCTGGCGTTTTGGCTCAATAAGATGCTGACGGGTGAATGCGGGTCGTTCAGGTCGCCGAAAGTGCGGGCTTTGTTGGGGCAAATGTTGACACAGGCCGGGGTGGCTTCGGGAGAAACGCCCGGGGTCAGGCCCAACGACAGGCCGCGATCGACGCGTTGGTAGCAGAAGGCGCACTTTTCGGGCACACCGCGCGGGCGGCGTTCCACACCGGGTTCGCCCCAATCGGGGACAGCCGGGTTGGGGCCGTCAAAGGATTTCCAGTTGAAAGCGCGCGCGCCGTAAGGGCAGGCTACTTCACAGTATCGGCAACCGATGCACTTGTCATAGTCCATCATCACGATGCCATCGTTGCGGTAATAGCTGGCTTTGACCGGGCAAACATCGACACAGGGGGCCTTTTCGCATTGCATGCAGGGGCGCGACAGGTAAACCTGTTTGCCGCCAACCTCTCCAGCTTCGAGTACCGGGTTCCAGGTAATATCGGGGGCGATGTCATTTTCGGCGTGGCAGGCGTTGACACAGTAGCCGCAGCCGTTGCACTTGCTCTGGTCGATGACCATGGCCCACTTGCGGCCGCCGCTTGGAACGGGCTCCGATGCCATCGCTTCGCTGGCGGTTTTCAGCCCGGCTACGGTGATGGTAGCCAGCCCGGCAACCTTGATAAAATCACGACGGGAGAAATTAGGACTAGTCATTTTTGCCTCTCTTGACGTAGTTTTGGTAAGCGCGTTCGAGCCACGGGGCTAGGACCATACCGGCTGCCAGGCCAAGCAGGCCAGCCATACCGGCAAATCCGATTGGGCTCACGGGGGCGGGTTTTTCCATGACGGGGGCCGTATTGGTTTCAGGAGTTTCAGCGGCTACAGCTTCCGCGGTTGGTTCGACAACCGCGCCAACGGTGACGGCGGTGGCTGCACCAGCGGCGTGCATCTGTTGCGAATGGCAATTGCTGCAGGTTGAGATTTTGGCAATGAAGCTGTGATCGGGGGTTTTGTGGATTTCTTCAAAGCTGGTCGGTTCTTCCACTTCAGGGGAGATACCCAGGTGGCAATTGACGCAGGTCACGTTTCCCGACGCATGGCTCGAATTCGGGAAGTCTTTCATGAAATCTTTGTGGCAATTGGTGCACAGGCCCGAAGCGTCAGCCATGGTGCTTTCGATGTTTTCGGGGCCGCGGGTGTTATGCGGGTTGTGGCAGACCGAGCAGGTCATGTTGCGCTGGTAGTGGGTGCTTAACTTCCAGTTTTCCACCACAAAGTTCGGGTCGCTGTGGCAGGTGCTGCACAGGTCCGGCGACTTATCGACCGGCATATTGTCCATCGGGTGGTTCGACGGGATCGGATTGTGGCAGGCTTCGCAGGCCACCGAGTCGGCTTTGGATGTGCCAGAAGCCGGGTCGTACCCGGTTGTATGGCACACCAGGCATGCGCCCGGTTTTCCCTGCTCACCCCATAACGCCTGGAATTTTTCCGACGTCAGCGACTGGCTGTGAGGGCCTTTCTGCCAGGCATCATACACATCAGAGTGGCAGGTCGCGCAGTCATTCGACGTCATTGGGGTGGCCGGTTGCTGCGGGGTGCCTTCCTGGGCGCTCGCAATGACCAGCGTAGCTCCGGCCATGACCAGAGCAATGACGAGGGCAAAAATAAATCGTTCTAAGCGGGAGGTCATTTTCTTCATTCTCCAAATAGGGTGTGTTTTTCCAGGCTGTTAGTGGCTGTGAGCGGCGACAGGTACCGGGGCCTTGCGAAATACCTGGCAGTTCAGGCACTCTTCTGCCATATAGCCATTGGCTTCGCGTTTGGCCTGCCAGCAGGGCACGCTGGCGCGTACGGCTTCGCACGACGACATTTCTTCCACAGAACAACCTTTCATTTCGTAGCAGGACTTCTGACCTTCGGCCAGCTCATACTTCCCCTGGTTGCGCTGAGCCTCTTCGCGCCAGCTCACATCCAGGCGGCGCAAGAAAGCAACCAGCAGCACGGTCAGCAGGATCGGGATGGCCAGCCGGAGCAAAAGACCAATAACAATGGCAAGGATTTCGTTCATTTGGGCCTCCTGGCGCTAAAAGTGATACAGGATCTGGCGTTCGCGCCGGGCGTACCACTCACCCAGGGCGAGGACGAGCGATACCGGAATAACAACCCGGAGTAAGAACAGGACTAAGATGGGCAGGACTGCGTTCATAACATTCTCCTTTCTGCGTATCAAACCTATATACAGTTTATGTAAAGTAAAGTGCTATGTAAATTCGGCTCATACCCAATTATTTGTGACACTTTTTCCCCATATATTTTGGCATTTACACCTCCAATTCCCCCATAACCTGTGGGGTGTTTACCCCATGAAATGATAGAATTTACGCATGCCCAAAACCCGTCTCGACCTCCTGCTGGTAGAACGCGGCCTCGCCGAGAGCCGCAGCAAAGCCCAGGCCATTATCATGGCCGGGCAGGTGCGCGTTAACGGTCAGATGGTGGACCGGGTTTCGGCCAGCTATTTACCCGAAGTGCTTGTAGAAGTGGATATGGGGCCGCGCTTTGTCTCTCGTGGCGGCGAAAAGCTTCTGGGTGCGCTGGAGGCTTTTCCCATTCACCCCGCTGGCCTGACCTGTGCCGATGTCGGCGCTTCGACGGGCGGCTTCACCGACTGTCTCTTGCAGCATGGCGCGCTCAAAGTCTATGCCATCGATGTGGGCAAAGGCATATTGCACTGGAAACTGCGCAACGACCCGCGTGTAGTGGTTATGGAAGAGACCAATGCCCGCCATGTAGCCTCGCTGCCCGAGCCGGTGCAACTGGTTGTCTGCGACGCATCCTTTATCTCGTTGAAAATCTTGCTGCCGGTCATGCGAAAGTGGTTTTCGGTTGTAGACGGCGAAACACTCACCGCAGGAGGCAACCTGGTGACCCTCATCAAGCCCCAGTTCGAGGCGGGCCGTAAAGACACCGCCAAAGGCGAGGGCGTCATCCGTGACCCGGCCGTGCATAAACGGGTGCTGCTCGAAGTGTTGGGGTTTGCCGTCGAAACCGGTTTTGGCCTGCGCGGCCTGGTTCGTTCCCCTTTGCTCGGCCCCAAGGGCAATACCGAATTCCTGGCTTGGCTCGACCTGAATCAAAACAGCGCGGATCTCTCCGCGCTGGTGAATACGGCCCTGGCAAACCCCAAAAATCTGTGATCTTTGGGGTTTTTCTTTTAAATGGGCTCTTGTGGCTCAAAGACGCGTTTACGCGACTCGGCCAGGATCTCCTCGATGCTCAGCGGATGGTCGGCGCGCGCCGGGTGATAGTGAACATGCACCCTCCGCACGTTGGGGATTTTTAAGCACAACAAATCTTCCACCTGGTTGGCAATCTCATCCCCGGCCGCTACCGAGAGATTGCCATCGATCCCAATGGTGACATTCACCACCAGGTGCGGCCCAAAGCGATGCGCCTGGACTTCTTCCAGTTGTTCCACACCGGGCGCATCGAGCAGCAGTTCGTTGACCTGCTCGGCCAGCTCCCGGCTTGGGACCGCATCCATCAATTCCACCGACGACTCGCGCAAAATGTAAATGCCGGTGCGTAAGATGAGCAGCGCCACAATCGCGCCCGCCAACGGATCGACCCACGGCAATCCGCGCTGCCCAAGGAAGATGCCCAGCGAGGCCGCCGAAGCCGAGAACAGGTCATTACGATGGTCATAGGCCATCGCTTCCACCACCGGGTTGCGGGTTTCCTTGCCCAGCTTGCGCACAAAATAAGTCATAAAGATTTTGACAGCCACTGTCAGCAGGGCAATCCACAGTGTGATGTCGGAGGCTCCCTGGAGCAGGGCCCCGCCGTCCATAATGTCCCAGATCTTATCTACGGCATCCCAGAACACGGCCACGGCGGTAGTGACAATAAATGAACCCACCACTACTGCGGCGATGCTTTCCAGTTGCTGGTGCCCGTACGGATGCTCATCGTCGGCGGGTTTGTTGGCCAGGCGCACAAAAATGCTGGCGACCACGTAATAAGCCACATCGGAGGTGGAATTAATGCCTTCGGCCAGCAGCGCCGGGCTGTGTCCGAGCACGCCAAAGGTGGTTTTAAGCGCAGCCAACCCGATGTTGGTTCCCAACCCCAGGTTGACCGCTAAAAGGCTTTTCTGATCTCTTTCGTGTGACATATTCAACTCCAACGCGATTGTATCCCGCCCCGTTTAGGGTGGTAATGGACAAAAATCACATCTTTTCACGGGCTGCGGGTTATTTCGGGTTGCCAGGATGAAATAACGCCATTAACGACCGCGCTGGGTATAATTATCTCGTTTTGGCCCCGCTTGTGCCTGGAGAAAATGTGATGAATTGCCCGAAATGTGAAAACTTCCTGACCAAGAAATACTACAAAGGCATGATGGAAGTGGACTATTGCCCCAACTGCCGGGGGATGTGGCTCGATTTTGACGAGCTAGACCGGCTGGAAGATATGGTCTTCGACCAGGATCAGTATAAAGGCTCGCTGGTGCATCGCGATAATGGTGTTCCCAGCCAGTGTCCGCATTGCTCTGCTTCCTTGCGTGAGTTCCAATATCGGCTTTATGACCTGAAGCTCGACCTGTGCCCGCAGAAACACGGTTTCTGGCTGGATGCGGGGGAAGATGAGCGTGTGTTAGCCATTATGCGCCAGCGCGCCTCTGAGATTCATCGCAAACAGGGCGCAGAAGATGAGTGGAAAAAGGTGCTCAAAGGCCTGCACGAATTTTTTAAACAGGGACTGTAACTTTTCTTGAAATCCTCGTTCTTCATTCCTTTTCTCAAACGTTTCTCGGCCCCGTTGCTCTTGTTGGCCGTCAGCGCCCTGGCCTATGGCTGGCAGGTACACCAGCTTGGCTTTTTTTGGGACGACTGGGTCTTTGTCTATCGTTACCGCGCCTTAGGCCTGGCCAATACCGTTTTATACGGCAACATTCGCCAGTTGGGTTTTATTGCGCTCTTGCCGGGCTTCCTGTTTTCAGGTGATTCACCCTTGCTGTGGCATCTTTACAGCCTGCTTTTACGCTGGCTGGTTGCGGTCCTGGCCTGGTGGGTGTTGAGGCTTTTATGGCCGGGGCAAAAAACATCCGTTACGCTCATGGCCGCCATTTTTGCCGTTCACCCGGCTTTTAGCCAGCAGTCCATTGCCGTTGTTTACAGCCTGCAAATCTTCAATTATGGCTTGCTGCTGGCCTCGCTCGGGCTAATGCTCCTGGCCGAGCAATCGCCACGGCGCGGCTGGTTGTGGCGCATCCTGGCCTTGCTGACCCAGGCCTTGCACCTGTTTATTGTTGAATATTTTGTTGGATTAGACCTGATTCGCCCCCTGCTTCTTTTCTTTACCCTTCAAACCGGTTCCACCTGGAACCGCATTAAAACCACCCTGTGGCGTTGGCTGCCTTATTTGGGCGTCTTCGCCGTTTATGCGCTCTGGCGTTCGGGGTTGTTCACCGGCGGGTTTGTCGATTACGAGTACAAAACCATCACAGCCCTCTTCCAGACCGACCCGCGCCTGGCGGTCCTGGAAACGATCGAATATGGCCTCAAGGACATGCTTGTCCTGCTGGTGAAGACCTGGGCCGAAACCCTGGCCCCCTCCATCATCGACCTGGCACAACCCTACAACCTGTTTTCACTGCTTGTCGCCGGGTTTTCAGCCCTCGGTTTATATGTTGGCCTGTTGCGCTACATCCCCGCCGATGAAGAAGAGACAGACGCCAGGCCCTTCCTGACCCAGGCCAGCCTGCTCGGGTTGTTTGCCGCGCTGGTTGGCTTTATCCCGGCCTGGTTTGTGCGCCGCCACATCGTCGAACCGGGCAACTTTGGCGACCGCCTGGCCCTGGCGAGCCTGTTTGGGGCCAGCATCCTGCTCGTGGCGGTCCTGCGCTTTTTCAGCGGGTCGCGCCACCGCAACCTCCTGCTTGCTTCTATCTTTATTGGCCTGGCAATCGGCGCACAGATGCGTTACTCCAACAGCTACCGTCGTGACTGGGAACGCCAGCTGCGCACCTACTGGCAGGTATACTGGCGCGCGCCTGCGCTGGCGGATGGCACCGCCCTGGTGGGCTATAATGCCATCTCCACCACCACCGTCAACTATGTGGGCGCGTTTGCTTTCAACCATTTATATGGAATCGCCCCCGGCCAGCCGCGCGTCTGGTATGTCAACTACCCCAAAACGAAAATCCCCTCTAAACTGGAGGCTTTCCTGGCCGGGGAGTGGGTTTATGTCGATGAATTGGGCCGCGTTTCTGCTTCGGTGCGCCGCGATAACAGCCTGGGCCTGGATTATGATACGCCCGGCCGCTGTGTGCGCATCCTGGTCCCCGGCGACCCTTCACTGGACGACCTGCCCGCCGATTTCCAGCCGGTGCTGGGCTTCTCAGACCCCCACCTGATCCTGGCTGAAAGCGCCGCGCTGCCTCCGCGCCATATTTTTGGCCCCCCACCCGCCCCGGATTGGTGTACCTACTTCCAAAAAGCCTCGCTGGCCCGTCAGTTGGGCGATTGGCCGGGTGTTTTGGCGCTCAAACAACAGGCCGACCAGGCCGGTTTGGGCCCGCTTCACCCCGATGAACTGATGCCGTTCATTGAAGCCTATGCCCGCAGCGGCGACCTGCCCGCAGCACAAGCCTTGACCTTGCAATCGTACGAGATGGCCCACCGCACCCGTTTTAGCCTGTGCAAGCTATGGGCCCAGCTCGGCCAGCCCGCCCCGGCTGAGTTAACCTGCCCCTGACGGCAACATTCCTGAAAAACCACGCGCGGAGCACCTAAAATGAAGGTTGCTCCGCGCGAGTGCGTTAATATGACAGATGCGGTTGGAGATAAAATCGGGTATACTTTCCCCGCTTAAGCCTATGTCTGACCATATCCGTAATTTCTGTATTATTGCCCACGTAGACCACGGGAAATCCACCCTGGCCGACCGCCTGTTGCAGTTCACCGGGACGATTTCGGACCGGGACATGACCGAGCAGGTGCTCGACAGCATGGACCTGGAACGCGAAAAAGGCGTGACGATTAAAGCCTCCGCCGTGCGCATGAATTATCGCGCCAAAGACGGCAAGGACTATGAGATCAACCTGATCGACACTCCTGGCCATGTGGATTTCGGCTACGAAGTCAGCCGCGCCTTGCAAGCTTGCGAGGGAGCGGTGCTGGTGGTCGATGCCACACAGGGAATCGAGGCGCAAACACTCGCCAACCTGTACCAGGCGTTGAACGTCGATCTGGAGATTATCCCGGTCATCAACAAGATCGACCTGCCCTCGGCGCATCCCGAGGAAGTGGCTGAAGATATTGCGGCGTTGATCGGCGGAAAAGCCGAAGATGTCATCCGCATTTCGGCCAAATCAGGGCTCAACATCGAGCAGGTGCTCGAGGCGATTGTCCAGCGTGTCCCGCCGCCCAAAGGTGTTGATGATAAGCCGGTGCGTGCGCTGGTCTTCGACTCGCATTATGACTCGTATAAGGGTGTCATCTGCTATGTGCGTGTGGTGGAAGGGGTCATTTCGGCCAACGATACCATTCGGCTGATGGCTACCCGGGTGGATGTTAAACCCATCGAAGTGGGCATTTTTGCCCCCACGATGAAACCCGTCGGCCAGTTGCAGGCCGGGGAGGTGGGCTACATTGCCACCGGGTTGAAAACGGTCCACGAAGCCCGCGTGGGAGATACCATCACCAGGGTCAGCACTCCGGCGGCCGAGCCGCTGCCCGGGTACTTCCATCCCAAGCCGATGGTTTTTGCCGGTATTTACCCGGTGGATGCCGAAGATTATACCGATTTGCGCGAAGCGCTGGAAAAATTGCAGCTTAACGATGCTTCGCTGACTTATGCGCCGGAGACCTCGCAGGCCATTGGGTTTGGGTTCCGCGCCGGGTTCCTGGGCCTGTTCCATATGGAAATTATCCAGGAGCGCATCGAGCGCGAGTACAACCTGGATGTGCTTTTTACCGCCCCCTCGGTGGAATACGAGGTGATGATGGCGAGCGGCGAGACGCTGCTGGTTGATTCACCGGCGCAACTGCCCGATGAAGCCATGGTGGTTGAAATTCGCGAGCCGTGGATGAATATCGAGATTATTACGCCTACCGATTTCTACGGCACAATTATGGACCTGGTGATTAAGCGTCGCGGCAGTTTTAAGAGCCAGGAGTACCCGGCGCCGCATCGTGTGCAGTTGAACTTCCAAATTCCGCTGGCCGAGTTGATTGTGGACTTTTTTGATGAGTTGAAGAGCCGCACCAAGGGCTACGCTTCGCTCGACTACCAGTTTGCTGAATATCGGCCCGATAAGCTGCAAAAGCTGGAGATTTTGGTGAATAACGAGCCGGTCGATGCACTGGCGGCGATTGTGCATGAAAAGAATGCTTACCATAAGGGCCAGGCGCTGATTACCAAGCTGAAAGACATCATCCCGCGCCAGATGTTCGATGTTGCCATCCAGGCGGCTTCGGGTGGGCGCATCATCAGCCGCGCCAATGTGCGCGCGATGCGTAAAGATGTGCTGGCCAAGTGTTACGGCGGCGACATTACCCGCAAGAAAAAGCTGCTGGAGAAACAAAAGAAAGGGAAGCGCCGTCTGAAGATGGTCGGGAATGTGGAAATCCCGCAGGAAGCCTTTATGGCGGTGTTGAAACTGGAGTCTGAATAATTTTGTAGGGGCGATCCAGTGGGTCGCCCCTACGGGAATGATACCGATGAAAGATTTGCGCCGTATGTTGCCGGGATTGCTCATCAGCCTTGTGCTGGTGGCGGCAATCCTGTATTTTGTTGACCTGCAGGCCATGGTGGAGGCCGTTAAATCGGCCAACTTTGGGCTGATATTGTTTGTGTCGGCCATGGGGTTGGGCTGGCTTTTCCTGCGTGCCCAGGTTTGGCGCACGCTGTTACGAAATCGGGCCTCGTACCGTGATGTTTTCCTGACGCTGATGGAAGGCTACCTGCTCAACAACTTCCTGCCCTTCCGCCTGGGCGAAATTGGGCGCGCTTTCCTGCTCAGCCGCAAATCGGAGTTGAAGTTTGGCGAGATTTTGCCAACCATCATCATTGAGCGCGTGACGGACCTGGCGTTTACAGCGGCGATCTTCATTGCGGCGGTTCCGTTTGTGGTTGGCGCAGAGGGAGCCGACCGGATTGCCTTTATCATCGGTGGGGCGGTGGTGGTCGGGCTGGTGGCGATGTATGTGTTGGCTCGCAACCGCCAGTGGGCGCTGGATATCTTCCATAAAATGAGTCAGCGTTGGCCGTCGATCCAGCGTTTTGGCGGCAGTTTCCTCGAATCTTTCCTGACCGGGCTGGATGTGCTGACCGATGGCGGGCTGGCGGCGCGCTTCTTTGGCCTGATGACCCTCAACTGGGGCATGGCAATCATTCAATATTATTTGCTGGCGCTGTCTTTTTTCCCGCAGGCCAAACCGGTGTGGGGGATGTTTGTGCTCGGCGCTGCGGCCTTTGGCGGGGCGATCCCGTCCCTGCCGGGCGGCGTAGGAACCCTGGAAGGGGCTTTCGCCGGGGCCTTAACCCTGCTCTCGGGCGACCAATCGACCGCCCTGGCGGTGGCCCTGACCGGGCGGCTCTTTAACTACCTATATAGTATTGTCCTGGGCATGTATGGCCTGTCACGCGAGGGCCAGACCATCTCGGGAATTTACCAGCAGTTGATGAAGTTCCAGTCGCACCCAACTGACGCGGCTGAATAAAAATATGGCGCTCCACGAAAGATTGTGGAGTTTGGAGGAGTTTGCATGTCGCGCAACTATTTTGTTACTGGCGGAGCCGGGTTCATTGGTTCCAATTATGTTAATCGCCTGCTCGAACGCGGTGAAAAAGTAACCATTTACGATAATCTCAGCCGCGCAGGCGCCCCGCGTAACCTGAAGTGGTTGCATGAGACCTATGGCGAAAAGGCCTTTAACCTGGTGGTGGGCGATATACGCGATGCCGGGTTGCTGGTGCAGGCTGCCCGTGAAGCCGATGTGATTGTTCACCTGGCGGGCCAGGTGGCTGTGACCACTTCGGTGGTTAAGCCGCGTGAAGATTTCGAAATCAATGCCCTGGGCACTTTCAATGTGCTCGAGGCCGCCCGCCTGAACGAGCGCAAACCGGTTTTCCTGTATTCTTCGACCAACAAAGTGTACGGCGGCATGGATGATGTCCATGTGGTTGAAAAAGCCACCCGTTGGGAATACGAGTCCTTGCCGTTTGGCGCGCCCGAAACCCAGCCGCTCGATTTCCACTCCCCTTACGGCTGCTCCAAAGGCACCGGCGACCAGTATGTGCGTGATTATGCCCGCATTTACGACCTGCCGACGGTGGTCTTGCGCCAGAGCTGTATTTACGGTCCGCGCCAGTTTGGTGTGGAAGACCAGGGCTGGGTGGCGTGGTTTGTCATTGCGGCGGTAACGGGACGGCCCATGTCCATTTATGGGGATGGCAAACAAGTCCGCGACTTGCTGCACGTCTACGATTTGATCGAGGCTTACGATATGGCCATCGAAAAGATAGATTCGGTCAAGGGTCAGGTCTTCAACCTGGGCGGCGGCGCCGATAACACGCTTTCGGTGTGGGCCGAGTTCGGCCCATTGCTCGAGAAGTTGCTCGGCAAGCCGCTCCCTGTTACCTGGGGCGATTGGCGTCCTGGTGACCAGAAGGTTTTTGTGGCCGATATCCGCCGCGCCGAACAAGTGCTGGGCTGGAAGCCCAAATACAATGTTGAGAAGGGTGTGACGCAGTTGTTTGACTGGGTCAACACCAATAAGCATTTATTCCAGGGTTGAAAATGAGAAAATGGTTCCTGCTTGGTTTCCTTGTTGCGGGTTGGATTCTTTTGGCGGCCTGTAGCGCTGCCACTTCCACCCCGGCCATTGGCGCGGCTGAACCGCCTGCCGATGCCACTTTTGCCCCCGCCGACGATAGCATGGCCCTGCCGGAGATCGGGTTTGTCTCGGTCATCCAGTCCAAGACCATTAAAGCCGTCTTGTTACGCAGCCAGCCGGATGTTAAATCCGACATTTCTGGCCGGGTGGAACCGGGTGACCTGGGCGAACTGCTTGGCCGCGATGAAACCGGCCAGTGGGCGCTGGTCACTATTAACGGTCAAACGGGCTGGATCCCTGTGGAACTGGTCAAAATCACTTACGAACAATAGCTCATGCGCATCCTCACTGTTCTCACATACTACCGTCCGCATACCTCTGGTTTAACCATTTATGCCGAGCGCCTGGCCGAAGCATTTGCGCGGCGCGGGCATGAAGTCACTGTGTTGACTTCGCATTTCGACAAATCGACGCCCGCTGAAGAGATTCGCAATGGCGTGCGCATTGTGCGCGCCCCGGTAATGCTGCGCATCAGTAAAGGGGTCATCATGCCCACTTTTGGGCTGTTGGCCTGGAAGTATGTGGCCCAGAATGACGTGGTTCAGATGCATCTGCCACAGTTTGATGCGCCCGGTTTTGCAGCCCGCGCCCGGTTGATGGGTAAACTGGCTATCCTGACCTATCACTGCGACCTGCAACTGCCCTCCGGGTTATTCAACCGCCTGGTGAACACCGTGGTTGATTTCCAGAACCACATGGCCGGATTGCTCTCCAGCCACATTGTGACCTACACCCAGGATTATGCAGACCACTCCCCCTATCTTTCGCGCTACATGCACAAGCTGACTCCCATCCTGCCGCCGGTTCAACTGCCCGCGGCCCAGGTGGGCGCGATTGAAGCCTTTGCACACCAACATAAAACCGCCGAAAAACGCCCCGTCATTGGTATGGCCACCCGCTTTGCCAGTGAAAAAGGGGTTGAGATTTTGCTCGAGGCCCTCCCGGCAATTTTGGAGAAATATCCTAATGCCCAGGTGCTGTTTGCGGGACAACATCTCAATGTAATGGGCGAAGAATCGTATTTCGCGCGGTTGGCGCCACGGATCCGCGAATATGAAGCTCGCGGCCAGTGGACTTTCCTCGGCAACCAGGACCCGACCCAGATGGCAGCCTACTATCCCAATCTGGATGTGCTGGTTGTCCCCAGCCTGAATTCCACCGAGGCCTTTGGGCTGGTTCAGGTTGAAGCGATGATGAACAACGTCCCGTGCGTTGCTTCCGCTTTGCCAGGGGTGCGCCGCCCGGTGCAAATGACCGGCATGGGCAAAGTTGCCCCAATTGGGGATGCCCCAAAACTGGCCGAATCCATCCTCGAGATTTTAGGCGACCCGGCCAAATATCGCCGTGACCCGGCTGAAATTGCTCGCCCGTATGACCCCGATTCGGTTGCGGTCGAATACGAAAAACTGTTTGCGCGCTTAAAGAAATAGGGTCGCCCGTGTTTTTATGGCACCTGCGGCAATAAATATTGCCTCGAACCGGAAAAATTTTCGGATTGGCAGGCAGGTTTGAAGCGGCCTAAACAGTATCCTTTTCCACCCTAGCCTCTAAAATTGCCGGCATTTTCCGAAATTGATATCATTTTGGCGCGTTTGTTTCGCATTATTCCAGCAAAATTTGGTGACACGACATGACCAACTCGCAATCGAAAGATTATCTCTACCTTCATACCCGCGACCTGCCCTACTTCCGTGCTTTGCTTCGCGCGGTTGAATCACGCTTTTACCAGGGTCTCGATTTACCCTCCCCCACCCTGGATGTAGGTTGTGGAGATGGGCATTTTGCCCAACTAACTTTTGACCGTAAGCTGGAAGTGGGTCTTGACCCCTGGACCGGCCCTATTCACGAAGCCGGGACGCGCAACGTCTACGACGTGCTGACTGAAGCAGACGGGGCCGATATGCCCTATCCCGACGCGCATTTTGGCAGCGCCATCAGCAATTCGGTGTTGGAGCACATCCCGCACCTGGATGCGGTGCTGGTCGAAACTGCCCGCGTGCTCAAACCGGGCGCGCCGTTTGTCTTTTGTGTCCCCAACCATAACTTTTTGCCCAATCTCTCGGTGGCGCGTTTTTTTGATGCGGTCGGTCTAAAACCCCTGGCGCGCGCCTATCGCGCTTTCTTCAACAAAATTTCCCGGCATGTGACCTGTGAAGATGCCGAGCAGTGGACCCAACGCCTGGCCGCGGCCGGTTTTCGGGTCGAAAAATACTGGCACTACTTCTCCCCGGCAGCCCTCGCCACCCTGGAATGGGGACATTACCTGGGCCTGCCTTCGCTACTGATCCATTTTGTCACCCGCAAATGGCACCTGAGCAATGCCTACTGGAATTTTGCGCCGGTCATGGCTCTCATCCGCAAATATTATGACGAGCCGGTACCGCAAGACAAGGGCGCCTACACGTTCTACATTGCCCGCCGCGTCTGATAAAATCATGCATCCAACCATACGGAGAGAGTTGCGCGCATGGAAAAAGAGCCAAGCGTCCTCGACTATTTGAAATCCAGGCTTAACCCCTGGCAAAAAGAGAAGATCGATATCCCCGCCGAGGCAGAAACCGCCTCCGATGTGGCCCTTGCAGATGCCGGGGGCGAAGATTCACGCCAGGTGACGATTTCCCTCCGCGTTCCCGAGCACTTGCCGTGGCGCACTGCCCTGGCGCTTGTTTTTGCATTGGCCGCCCAATGGATGCTGGAGCCGCCTGTGGCTTCATTCCTGCCGGTTTTTCTCTTGTATATCCTGGCCTTTGGGTTACTCCTCTGGGCCTCCATGGTTGGCGAGTTTTCGCTCCCGGCCAGCGAAGCAGTGCAACCGGCTGTTGACCCGCAAACCTTTCGCGGCGTTCCTTTCATCGCCTCTATGGTGTTGGCCGGGATCGCCTTTGGGTTGTTTGGCGGCAACCTTTTTACCCCGGTTAACGTCACGCTCTGGCTGCTAGCGATTGCTTTTTTTGTGATTGGATTGTGGCTGGGTAACCCTTTTAGCCCGGCAGGCCTTGGACGCTTTTTTGCCGCCCTGGGGCGCGAGTCTTGGACCCTCACCCTGCGCCGCTCGGCCCTTTTGCTGCTGGCGGCTTCGGCGCTGATTCTTTTTTTCCGTTTTACCAACCTTAGCGGGGTTCCCGCTGAACCTTTTAGTGACCAGGCAGAGAAGTTGTTGGATGTCTACGATGTGATGAATGGACAGCCGCACATCTTCTTTGAGCGCAACACGGGCCGGGAATTTATCCAGTTTTACTGGACGGCGTTGATGGCGCTGGTTTTCAACACCGGCCTGTCGTTTATGAGCTTAAAAATCGGCACGGTTCTCATTGGTCTGTTTGCCTTGCCGTATGTGTACCTGTTGGGACGTGAAGTGGGGGGGCCACGGGTGGCCTTTTTTGCACTGTTGCTGGCGGGCACAGCCTACTGGTTAAATACCATCAGCCGCATTGGGTTGCGCTTCCCGCTCTACCCGGCGTTTGCCGCCCCGGTGCTGTATCACCTGGTGCGCGGGCTGCGCCGTCAGTCGCGTAACGACTTTATCCTGGCAGGATTGTTCCTTGGGCTGGGTTTGCATGGTTACAGCCCGTTCCGTTTTGTGCCCTTCCTGGTTGTCCTGGGGGTTGGAATCTACCTGTTCCATGCCGCCTCCAGGTCTTACCGCAACCAGACAGCCCTGTTATTTATTATCCTGGTCCTGGCTTCTGTTTTTGTCTTTCTCCCGCTCGGGCGGTACTCGCTAGAAAACCCGAGCATGTTCTCGTACCGGGCACTTACGCGCCTTACGGGGGAAGAATCGCCGCTCCCGGCCCCGGCCTGGCAGATTTTTGCCAGTAACACCTTAAAGGCGATGTTGATGTTCAATTATGACGATGGCGAGATCTGGGTCCATTCGGTGCCACACCGCCCTGCGCTCGACTTTGTTTCGGCGGTGTTATTTGCCATCGGCTATATCTTCCTGTTTGTGCGCTACCTGCAAAAACGCGGCTGGCTCGACCTGTTCCTGCTGTTGGCCGTGCCGATGCTGTTGATGCCGTCGATCCTTTCGCTGGCTTTCCCGGGTGAGAATCCGTCGTTGAACCGTACCGGCGCCACTGCCGTGGTGGTTTTTGTCGTCGCTGCGCTGGCGCTCGATGGCCTGTATACCGCCCTGCGGGGAGTCGGGTCCGGCCCCTGGCGGCGCGGAATGGCTGTGGGGGCGGTCACCCTGCTCCTGGGCGTGGCGTCCCTTCAAAACTACACTCTTGTCCTGGTGAAGTTTGGCGACCAGTTTCGTGCCGGGGCCTGGAACACTTCGGAGATGGGCCAGGTTATTCGCGGGTTTGTGGACGATGGCAACTCACCGGACAATGCTTTTGTGGTTCCTTACCCGTACTGGGTCGATACGCGCCTGGTGGGCATCCAGGCCGGGTTCCCGACCAAAGATTATGCCCTGTGGCGTGAAGACCTGGAACAGTCGCAGTCGTTCCCGGGTAACAAATTGTTTATTGTTAAAGAAGAAGATGTAGAAACGATGGATGTGTTGCGCGAAATGTACCCAACCGGGACGGCCAGCCTGTTTACCAATCCGCTGGAAGGTAAGAATTTCTGGATCTATCGCGTTCCCGACTCTCAACCTGTGACGGTTCCCTGATGCAAAAAACTACTTCCCGCCTGTGGATTTACGACTTGTTGTTTATTGTGGTGCTGCTGGGCGCAGCCGCTTTGCGCTTAATGGGTCTCGATTGGGACCAGAGCCAGCACCTGCACCCCGATGAACGCTTTATGACCATGGTTTCGACTGCGCTTGCGCCGGTGGATAGCATGGGTGAGTTTTTCGATACGGCTCAATCGAGTTTAAACCCACATAATCGCGGGTACACCTTTTATGTGTATGGAACTTTGCCGGTCTTTATCGTGCGCTATGCGGCTGAGTGGATGTCGCAGGTGGCGGTGTGGGCCGCGGGTTGGGTGGCCGAGAATGGCACGGGTGGTTTTACCGGTCAGTTGATGAGCGCCATGAGCGCGACCACCACCTGGGCCGGGTACGATGAAATTACTAAGGTGGGGCGTGTTTTTGCCGCGCTCTCTGACCTGGGCTCAATCTTTTTCCTGTACCTGATTGCCGCGCGTTTATATAACCGCAAGGTGGCGCTGCTTTCGGCCACTTTTGCCGCGCTGGCGGTGATGTTGATCCAGCAGGCGCATTTTTATACGACAGATAGTTTTGCCAATTTCTTCATCTTCCTGGCAACTTTTTTTGCAGTCGAGGTCATGGCCGGGGAAGAAAACACAACCGGGCGCGGCGCGCGTTCGGGCCTGTTATTGAATTCAATTGGTTTTGGGATTGCGCTGGGCGCGGCGGTGGCTTCGAAGCTTAATGCGGCCCCGCTGGCCGTGCTGTTGCCGGTGGCGCTGGTGGTGCGTTTCTTTGTGGAGCGCGGCCGCTTGTCGCCGGAAACGTCCCAGCCCGATGACGAAGCCGCGACGCCGGTGGTTGCCCGTCCGACCCTGTCGCTTGAGTCGGCCATGTTGTTCCTGATTGTCGGCGCGGTGGTTTCGGCGCTGGCGTTTCGGGTTTTCCAGCCTTATGCTTTTAGCGGGCCGGGTTTCTTTGGCATGGTTCCAAACCCACAATGGGTGCAGAATATTGCCGACCAGCGCGCGCAGGCCAGCGGCGATGTCGATTTTCCGCCCGCCTTGCAGTGGGCGCGCCGCCCGGTGTGGTTTTCTGGCTATAACCTGCTGGCCTGGGGCCTGGGTTGGCCGCTGGGGTTGCTGGCGGTAGCCGGTTTTCTGTTGATGGGCTGGCGCATCCTGAAGGGGGAGTGGAAAACCCATCTGCTGTTATGGGGCTGGACCCTGGTCTATTTTGGCTGGCAATCAATGCAGTGGAACCCGACCATGCGCTACCAGCTGCCGATCTATCCGTTACTGGCGATGATGGCGGCCTGGGTGCTGGTTGAAGCCGCCCGTTGGAAGTTTGAAAGCAAATCAAACCCCTCGTTTACCTTCAACTTTAAGTGGGTTGCGGTGTTTATCGGCCTGGTTGTGCTGGCTTCTACCGCCGCCTGGACCTACGCCTACACCCGCATTTACACCCGCGACCACAGCCGCGTACAGGCCACACGCTGGATTTACCAGAATGTGCCAGGGCCGATTAATTTAAAAATCCAAAAGGCGGATGGTTCGTTTTATACCCAGCCGCTTTCTGTCCCGCAGGGGATGGCCATTGCCCCCTCCTCGCCGTATGCCATGCAGTTTAACGCCTTTACAGGCGGAACGATGACCCAGCTCACCCTGGGACGTGCCGTAGACCTGCTCAACAGCGGCAATCAGGCGCTGGTGCTGACAATTTCTTCCGAGCCGGGTGATAATCCTGAGAAAGTGCTGGCTACCGCTCAATTAACCAACGATTTTTCTGCCAAAGGCGACCCGCGTGGTGAAAGTTACACTGTCACCTTCGACCGCCCGGTGGCGATTGAGCAGGGCCAGTCTTACTGGCTGCAATTCATGATGACTGGCGGCGCGTTGCGCCTGTCGGGTTCTGCGCCGGTTCACGAGACTTCGTGGGACGATGGCTTGCCGCTGCGCATGGATGGGTATGACGCCTATGGCGGCATGTACCAGGGCGACCTGAATTTTGAGATGTACTGGGACGATAACCGCGACAAGCTCGAACGGTTTCGGACCAACCTGGATGCCGGGGATTACATTTTCATCACCTCCAATCGCCAATGGGCTACCACCACCCGCATCCCTGAACGTTACCCGTTGACGGTGGCGTATTATCGCAACCTGATTGGTTGCCCCGCCGACAAGGATGTCATCTGGTGTTACAACGTGGCCGAACCGGGGATGTTCAAGGGCAACCTGGGCTTCGAACTGGTTAAAACCTTCACGTCTTACCCGGAGATTTTTGGCTACCAGATTAATACCCAGTTTGCCGAAGAAGCCTTTACCGTTTACGACGCGCCCAAGGTGTTGATTTTCCGCAAGATGCCGGAATATAACTCCCAGGCTGTGTACGACATTTTGAGCGCTGTCGACCTCTCGCGCGTGGTTCATATTACCCCGCGCCAGGCGGGCCGTTACCCAGGCGACCTGATGCTCCCGGCGGACCGGCTGGCGGCCCAGCGTGCGGGTGGTACCTGGAGCGAGCTCTTCTCTTATGAAAATGTCCAGAATGCCTACCCGGCGGTTGGCGTACTTTTCTGGTACCTGTCGATTGCGGTGTTGGGGCTGTTTACCTGGCCTATCTTGCGCTTGCTGCTGCCAGGCCTGGCCGATAAAGGCTATCCGCTGGCGCGCCTGGCCGGGCTGCTGTTCCTGGCTTATTTTGCCTGGCTGGTTGGGTCCCTTGGCGGAAGTTACAGCCGCGGGACGATTGCCACCGGCTATGGGTTGATTATGGCGGCCGGGGCGCTGGCGTTCTTCGTTCGCCGCGAGCAGATTGCTGCCGAGCTGCGCGAAAAAGGCAAATCCTTCCTGGTGGTGGAAGTCCTGTTCCTGGCCCTGTTCCTGATTGACCTGTTTATTCGCCTGGGTAACCCCGATCTGTGGCATCCGGGTCATGGCGGTGAGCGGCCAATGGACTTCTCGTACCTGAATGCGGTACTCAAGAGCACCTCGTTCCCGCCTTACGACCCGTGGTACGCTGGCGGTTACATCAATTATTACTATTGGGGTTTTGTGTTGGTCGGCACGCCGATAAAGATGCTCGGCTTGGTGCCTTCGATTGCTTATAACTTTGTCCTGCCTACCCTGTTTGCCTTGCTGGGAATTGGCGGGTTCTCGGTGGCCTGGAATTTTATTGGTGGTTTGCGCAGCGAGACCTCCGACGATTTGCTCGGCGATAAGCGCCTATGGGCCGGCATCGCCGCCATCTTTGGCCTGGTGCTGGTCGGCAACCTGGGCACGGTGCGCATGGTCTACCAGGCCTTGCAGCGCATGGTGGTGCCCAATGAAACCTTCCAGTCGCCAGAAATCTGGAATTTCCAGCGACTGGGTTGGGCCATCCAGGGCCTGGGGCGTCTGTTTTCGGGCGAATCCCTGCCGATTGGGTGGGGTGACTGGTACTGGACCCCCAGCCGCATTATGCCTTATCCCGACCTGGCTGTGACCGAATTCCCGCTGTTCACCTTTCTGTACAGTGACTTGCACGCGCACATGATTGCCATGCCGTTGACGGTGCTGGTGATTGCCTGGGCGCTTTCCACGCTGCTGGCCCGTAACCTGAGCCGCTGGCAGTGGCTGGCGACCCTGGCTTTTGGCGGATTGGTGATTGGCTCCCTGCGTCCCACCAACACCTGGGATTTCCCCACTTACCTGGCCCTGGGAGTCATCGTCACCGCTTACACCGTCTTCCGCTATGTCGAGGTGGGTGACCAACCCCGCTTTGGGCTGCACCCCCTGGTCCAGCGCATTTTCCTGGCCCTGGCGGCCGTGGCGGTCCTGGCCGGGTTTGCGCTGCTTTTCTTCCAGCCTTATGCCCGTTGGTATGGGCTGGGTTACAGCGAAGTTGCCCGCTGGGAGAACGAAAAAGCCCCCATCTGGTCCTACTGGTCACACTGGGGTTTGTTCTACTTCGTGCTCATTTCATGGATGGCCTGGGAAACGCGCCAATGGTTGGCCCAGACCCCCATCTCCTCACTGGCTAAACTGCGGCCCTACACCATCCTGATTGAGCTGGCCCTGGCTGGCTTTGTGGCCACCCTCATTGGCCTGCAGTTCTTCCTCAATGTGCCGGTAGCCTGGTTTGCTTTCCCAATCGCTGGGTGGGCGCTGGTGCTCATGCTCCGCCCAGGCCAGCCCGATACCAAACGCCTGGCGCTCTTCATGGTGGGCACCGCCATTGTCTTGACCTTGATGGTAGAGATTATTGTGCTGGTGGGCGACATCGGGCGGCTTAACACCGTCTTCAAGTTCTACCTGCAAGCCTGGATCTTGTTTGCGGTCAGCGCTGCCGCAGCCCTCGGCTGGCTGCTCTCTGAGATTGACGAGTGGAACCCCAACCTGCGCAACCTGTGGAGCACCCTGGGCACCCTCCTGTTTGCCGGAGCGTTTATCTTCCTGTTCACGGCCGGCATGGACAAGGTCCGCAACCGCATGGCGGGCGGCGTGCCCTTTACGTTCGACAGCATAACTTATATGCAATATTCCACCTACAGCGACAGCGGCCAAACCATGGACCTGAGCTATGACTACCGCGCCATCCGCTGGATGCAAGACAACATCAAAGGCTCGCCGGTGATTGTCGAAGCCAACTCCTTCGACCTGTATCGTTGGACTTCGCGCTATTCCATCTATACCGGTCTGCCCGGTGTTGTCGGTTGGGACTGGCACCAGCGCCAACAGCGCGCGCTTTTCCCCGGCGATTGGGTCAGCAGCCGTGTGCGCGAAGTGATCGACTTCTACAATGTTCTCGACCCGCAACTGGCGCGCTCCTTCCTGCGCAAATACGAAGTTCAGTACATCGTCGTCGGCCAGTTGGAACGCATCTACTTCCCGGGCGGCGTGAACAAATTTGAAGAGTACAATGGAACTTACTGGCAAGAAGTCTATCGGGATGGGGATACCGTCATCTACAAGGTCCTGCCCTGAGAAAGGTGCCCTGCGATGAGTCTGATCTATCACATCACCACCCGTAACGCCTCGCTGGAAGCCCGTCAAAGCGGCAGCTACCGCACCGAAAGCCTCGCTGCCGATGGGTTTATCCACTTCTCCCAGCGCCACCAGGTTGAAACGGTGGCAAACGCCTTTTACGCCGGGCACAACGACCTGGTGATTCTGGTGGTGGAGACCTCGCGCCTGCATGTCGACCTGAAATTCGAGCCGCCGGTCCATCCCTCCGGCGCAGCCGCGGCTGCAGCACCCAGTTCCAGCGACCTGTTCCCGCACCTGTATGGACCGCTGAATTTTGATGCCGTCCTCAGCGTCGTCGATTTCCCCCCCGGCCCCGATGCAAGATTTCACCTTCCGGCGGCGTTAACTTAAAAGCAACCCATCCTGTTTTCACCTTCTACCTGCGAGCCTATGACCTCCTTTTTCTTGTGGTACTTTGCCATTTCCCTGGTCGGTTTGCTGGCCCTGCCGCTGGCTTACCGGCTCTTCCCGGCCCTGGCCGACCGGGGCTACAGCCTTAGCCGTGCCCTGGGTTTGCTGTTGTGGGGCTTTGTGTTCTGGCTCTCGGCCTCTTTTGGGCTGGTGCAGAACAACCTCGGCGGCCTGTTGTTTGGCCTGGCGGTGCTGGTCGGGCTTTCGGCCTGGGCATTGTGGCAGCCCGGAGTTTTCACAGAACTGCGAGCCTGGCTAAGGGTCCACTGGCGCACCATCGTCTCCGTGGAGGTGCTCTTCCTGCTGGCGTTTGCTTTCCTGGCTTTTGTGCGCGCCAATAATCCTGAAAACGTGGGTACCGAAAAACCCATGGAAATGGCTTTTATCAATGCCATCCTGCGCTCGCCAAGCTTCCCGCCGCACGATCCCTGGCTTTCGGGCTATGCCATTTCGTATTATTACTTTGGATATGTGCTGGCGGCCATGCTTGCCAAACTGACCGCGACCAGCGGCGGGGTGGCCTTTAACCTGATGATTTCACTGGTTTTTGGCCTGAGCGCTATCGGCGCGTATGGGTTGCTTTACAACCTGCTCTCCGCCTATATGCGCTCCAAAAGCGACGCGGCCGAAACCGAAAACCGCACGCCCTGGGCCCTGTTTGGGGCATTCCTTTCACCTCTATTCTTGCTGTTGGTCAGCAACGTGGAAGGCTTTCTGGAATTGTTGCGCGCTTATGGCGTTGGGTGGGGTTCCCCAACCAACAACTTCTGGACCTGGCTGAACATCAAAGACCTGAATGTTGCGCCGGACCAACCGTATGGCTGGGACCCGCGTTTCTGGTTCTGGTGGCGCGCCTCGCGCGTCATCCAGGATTATGACTTGCAGGGCAATTTTGTCGAAGTCATCGACGAATTCCCGTTTTTCTCTTACCTGCTGGGGGACCTGCACCCGCATGTGCTGGCCATGCCGTTTGGCATCCTGGCGCTGGCGTTGGCGCTCAACCTGTACCTGGGAGGCTGGAAGGGCGAATTTAACCTGCGCTGGTTCAAAATTCCCGTTAAGCCTCAGGGGTTTGCGTTGCTGGCGGTGGTTTTGGGCGGGCTGGCCTTCCTCAACACCTGGGATTTCCCTGTTTACCTGGCGGTGGCCTGCGGCGCTTTGATCCTGTCCCTGGCCGACGAGCGCGGTTGGGGCTGGGACCTGGCCGAGGAGTTTGTTAAGTTTGCCATCCCGCTTGGGCTGGTCAGCATCCTGCTGTATTTGCCTTTTTACGTCACTTTTGCCTCGCAGGCAGGCGGGATTTTGCCCAATGTTATTTTCCCCTCGCGCGGCGCGCACCTGTGGGTCATGTTTGGGACGCTCTGGGTGCCGATTTTCCTTTTCCTGGGTTTTTTGGTCGGCCGCAGGCAGGTTCGCTGGACTTTGGGCTTGGGCCTGGCTTTTGGGCTGACGGCCTTCCTGTGGTTGTTTTCGGTGGCCCTGGGGCTTGTGGCAGCCCAGACCGCCCTGGGCGCGTCTTTTGTGACCTCGCAAGGGGCCACCTCGGCCGCTGAAGTGTTGGCGGAAGCCACCGTGCGGCGCTTTCAATATATCGGTGGGTTGCTGACGCTGGTGATCCTGATTGGCTGGGCGCTGGCTTACATAACGGCGAAAACGGATGAGGCGGAGTTGGTTCCCGCTGAAGGGCGCAACCCGCTCCCGTTTGTGCTGCTGCTGGTCTTGTTGGGCGGGCTGCTCGTCATCGCCCCTGAATTTGTTTACCTGCGTGACCAGTTTGGCTCGCGCATGAACACGGTTTTTAAGTTTTATTACCAGGCCTGGGCCTTGTGGTCAGCCGCGGCCGCTTTTGGCTTTGTAGTCATGTTGCGTGAACTGCGTGGGTTGAAAGTGATTGGTTTCGGGCTGACGATGACCGCAGTTCTCCTGGTTGGGTTGACTTACCCGCTGCTGGCGTTGCCTGAAAAAACCAACGATTTTAGCGCCGCCGACCCATCGATGCGCACCCTGGATGGCGCAGCTTACCTTGAGCTTTACAACCCTGACGACTGGGCGGCCATCCAATGGTTGTCGCAGGCGCCCCTGGGCGTGGTGGTAGAAGCGGTGGGCGGGCAGTATTCAGATTATGCCCGTATTGCCACCTACTCGGGGCAGCCCAATGTGCTTGGCTGGCCGGGCCATGAGGGTCAGTGGCGCGGCGGCTACGAAGAACAGGGCAGCCGCCAGGAAGATATCGAAATGATTTACACCACCAGCAGTTGGAATGAAACCGAGCTGCTGCTAAAGCGTTACGGCATCCGTTATATTTATATTGGCGGATTGGAACGCTCGACTTATCCTGTCAACGAAGACAAATTCGCTGCCCGGTTGGAAGAAGTCTACCGCCAGGGGCAGGTTGTGATTTACCAGGTCCCGTAGAAAGGCACATCGAGTGATGCAAGCGACGATTGAAACCGATACTCCCCGCCCGTGGAGCCCGTCTGCTGGGTGGTTTGCGCTGGCTTTTGGCCTGGCCTTGTTGCTGCGTTTGCTGCGCCTGGGCGAACTGCCCCTGGGTGATGACGAGGCGCGCTGGGCTGTGCAGGCATTGGATCTGGCGCGCGGCGTGACCCCCGAGCTTGGTCCACAGCCCGCTTACATCATGCTGACAACGCTTTTATTCTTTGTCTTCCACCCCTCCGATTTTGCTGCCCGCCTGGCCCCGGCCCTGTTTGGGGCGGCGTTGGTTTGGGTTCCGTTCTTATTCCACGACCGCCTGGGCAAGAAAGCTGCACTGGTCCTGGCCTTTTTCCTGGCTTTTGAGCCGGGTTTGCTGGCCCTGGCTCGCACCGCGGGGAGTCCCATCATCGCTGTTAGCGCTGCCCTGCTGGCCTGGGGGCTGTGGCGCAACGGGTATACTCGCGCGGCCGGGATTTTTGCCGGGTTTGCATTGTTGGGCGGTCCGCTCTTGTGGCCGGGTCTGATTGGATTGGGCGTGGCCTATGGGTTGGTTGGGCGCATGACCCCGCGTGAAGACGAAGAGATACAACCCTTGCGAAACCGCTCGACGCTTTTCACTGCGCTGGGGTTTGCGGTTGGGACGTATGTATTGGCCGGTAGCCTGTTCCTGCGTGTGCCGGGCGGGCTGGGGGCGGGGCTGGCCTCCATCCCGGCTTATTTTGGCGGCTGGCTCGACTTTACCGATGTCTATGTCACGCGCTTGCTGATTACGCTGGGTTCCTACCAGCTTTTTGCCCTGCTCTTCGCGCTGGTGGCGTTGGTGCGAGGCTACCTAACCCGCGATGAACTTTCCCTCAAACTTGGGGCGTGGCTGCTGGCTGCGCTGGTGCTGGCCTTTGCCAACCCGTTCCGGCAAGTCAGTGACCTGGCCTGGGCCTTGCTGCCGTTATGGGCGCTGGCAGCCCGCGAAGTGGCCCGTTATCTCGAACCGATTGAAGACGGGGTTTGGGAAACAATCGCCATGACCGTTTTTACCGCCGTGATTATTGCTTTTGCGGCCATGAACTTCACTTCGCTGGCGCTGGCCCCCGCCGACCTGGCGACACAACAATTGCGCTGGCTGGTCATGATTGGTTCGCTGCTTTTGCTGGCGGTCAGCATGGTGCTGGTAG
This sequence comes from uncultured Anaerolinea sp., assembly GCA_964562145.1. Lineage (GTDB taxonomy): Bacteria > Chloroflexota > Anaerolineae > Anaerolineales > Villigracilaceae > UBA5195. The sequence continues at coordinate 33,052 of CAZLSP010000032.1, forward strand.
CCTATGGCTGGTCAATTCCGGTTGCCACGCAAGGCGGTGTTTGGGGCCTGGTGGCTGTACTGGCAATTTATACCTTTGCCAACTCCATGGCGGCGGGTGGTTTGCGCACCTATCGCACCGTTGAATTATGGTCAACCGGGATGGGTGTCAAACAGGCCCGCGCCTTGGACGATATGCTCAATGAGCTTTCGCTTGGAAAGTTGGGCACACCCGACGCGATCGATGTGGCGGTTGCCGGGGTTGATTCACCTGCCCTGCGCTGGACCTTGCGTAACCGGTCGGCCACTTTCTCGAACGGATTGACTGTTTTTGGAACACCCTCCGTGCTTATCACCCCGGTCGATTATGTCAGCCCGGACCTGGAAGCCGGGTATCGGGGCAAAGATGTCACCTGGCGCACGGCCCCGGCCTGGAACCAGGGTCTCTCCACCGATTGGATGCGCTGGCTGGTGCTGCACGATTTTCCACAGGGTGAGGAAAAAGTCAAATTATGGGTGCGAAGTGACATTTTCATTGACACCCAGAACATAAATCCATAAAATCAAATGCGCCTGTGGAAAATTCCCGGGCGCATTTATCATCTCCCCCTGAAAGGCCTTCTTTGAACCCCATGCCCGTTCCTTCCATCGTAGCCATTGACGGCCCGGCGGCCTCTGGCAAATCCACGCTCGGATTTCGCCTGGCCGAAGCCCTTGGCTACCTGTATTTCGACACCGGATTGATGTATCGCGCCATTACCTGGCTGGCGCTCTCGCACAGCGTTGATATCAAAGACGAAGAAGCGGTCACCCGCCTGTCTGAAGATGTCCCGATTGAAGTCACCGCCCCCTCGCTGGAGGACGGCCGCGTCTGTGATGTGGTTGTTGATGGTCACGACATTACCTGGGACCTGCGCAAGCCCGAAGTCGATGCCAATGTTTCTGTGGTTTCTGCTTATCCGGGCGTGCGCCGCGCCCTCTCCGTTCAGCAGCGCCGCATTGGCATGCGTGGGCGCGTGGTGATGGTCGGGCGTGATATTGGCACCGTGGTGCTGCCCGAAGCGGACTTGAAGGTTTACCTGGACGCAACCTCCGAAGAACGCGCCCGCCGCCGCTACCAGGAAATCCTGGCCCGGGGTGGCCGGGCTGCCTACCCGGATGTGCTTGCCAAGGTCATCGAACGTGACCGGATCGACTCCACCCGCGCCGTGGCCCCGCTCAAACCGGCCAGTGATGCCATCATCCTTGATTCTGACAAACTGACCGCCGACGAAGTCTTTGAAAAGGTCTTCGATCTGTGCAAAGCGTAGAATCGCCCTATCGCGCCCCGTTAGGAAATCGCATTGCGCGCGCCGGTATGCGCCCGCTCTTCCGGGGATTGTTCCATTTGCTTGCAAAAGTGACCGTTACCGGTCGCGAGAATATCCCCTACGGCCAACCCTATGTGGCCGCCATGAACCATGTTTCCACCTTTGACCCGCCCTTTGCGTTGGCTTTTTGGCCCGAAAACATCGAAGCCATCGGCGCATCGGATATCTGGCAGCGCACAGGCTTTGGACAGAACCTGCTGGTGCGGCTCTATGGCGGGATTCCGCTCCACCGTGGCGAATACGACCGCCGGGCCCTGGAGCGGGTCACCCGGGTCCTGAAATCTGGTTCCCCGTTGCTGATTGCCCCCGAAGGAGGGCGCACCCACATCACTGCGATGCGCCAGGCGCGGCCGGGGCTGGCGTTTATTATCGAAATGGCAAATGTCCCGGTCGTGCCGGTGGGAATTGTCGGTACGACCGATGACTTTTTCCACAAAGCCATTCGCGGGGCGCGACCCAGCCTGGAGTTGAATATTGGGAAACCGGTGCAGCTTCCGCCGGTGGAAGGGCGGGGCGAGGCGCGCCGTGAATCTCGCCAGCGCAATGTCGACCTGATTATGTCGCATATCGCTGCCTTGCTCCCGGAAAGTTATCGCGGTTTTTACGCCGACCAGCGCACCGGGGATGTGTCCTGAAATAAGGTGCAGCAGCACCGGTGCGGGCGAATCTCGCCCCCGATTTTCTGCGCTTAACAGGCGTGTAGATTTTGTTGCTCATGCTATAATGATTTCGTCGCTTTTCATTACAACCAGCATTTATGGAAATCATTCTCTGGCTATTTGACACCTATCCTGCCCCATTGTGGCCTGTTTCGCCGTATAGCTGGCTGGGCCTGGCTGTTATCATTGGGGGCACGCTTTGGCTCGCCTGGACCTGGCGCGATTTTCAGGTTCCGTGGACTGGACGCACCTGGGGCATTCTGGCGGGCCTCATCATTTTTGAAGTCCTCGCCACCCTGTTTATTGGGGTGCGCTTGCCAGTGGGGGCGGCCCTGCCTTTGCCCGATGTGCCGCAGGAACCGCGCGGCCCGGCCTTAATGTTGCTGGCGGCCCTGCCGTGGATGCTGGCTGGCGGGGTGCTTGGCCCGTTTGCCGCCGCCGTTTTGGGGGTGATTGTTGGCGTGCTGCGCCTGTTGTGGGATACGCAAAGCGTTTTCACCCCGGTAGAACTGGCCCTGCTGGGCATGGCCTTCAGCGTCATGGTGCGCCAGCGCTATCGCACCCGTTTTTTCTCCCTGTTGCGTGAGCCATTTGTTGCGGCGCTGGTTTTGGCCCTGTTTTATGCGCCGTTGTTTATCGTCGATGCCTTCCTGGAAGCGACCGGGTCGCTGCCCGCGCGCATGGACTATTCGTTGGCCAGTGCGCCCTACTCGATCCTGGCGATTGCCGGTGAATTGCTGATCGGCGGCCTGTTTGCCCAGATCCTGGCCCTGTCTTTCCCGGCCCCGTGGGGGCGACGTCTGCCGCTCCAGCCTTCACCGGTGGAACGCAGCCTGGAAGTTCGTTTCTTGCTCAGCATGGGCTCGCTGATTATGCTGCTAATGCTGACCCTGCTGGCCGGGGATTGGTTTGTGGCTGGTTCCGCTGCCCGTGATTTGCTGCGTGACCGCCTCAAAGGGACGGCAGAACAGGCCTCGGAAAGCATTCCCTTTTTCCTTGAAACAGGTCAAAACCTGGCCCAGCAGGCGGTGCTGGATCCGCGCCTGCTCTCCGCTTCCGGAGACGAACTGGCCGCCATCCTGGGGCAGCAGATTCGCACTGTCCCGTATTTTGACCAGATCCTGGTCTTTGACCGTTCGACGCGCCTGCTGGCAAATTACCCTCCTGCCAATGGCAGCGCGCTGAACCTGTTCCCCGAAGAAAATTCAGCCATCGAATTGGCGTTTAGTGGGGTCTTTAGCCAGACCTACAGCATTCCCGCCGCCCGCCTGGGTGAACCGGCGCGTGTCTCGTTTATCGTTGCCGTGGTCGACCCGGCCAACGGCATCCCGGCCCGCGTGCTGGTCGGCCGCACCAACCTGCTCACCAATCCCTTTACCCAACCCTTAATTTCCAGCCTTGAAGCCCTCACCGCCCTGGGCGGCGAAGGGATTTTGCTCGATGAAAACGGACGCATCATTTACCATCCCGTTTTTACCCGTGTCATGACCTCCTATTCCGGCCAGCAGCCCGCCGAAGCGAGCTTTTTCGACGATACTGCCGCCAACGGCACCCGCAACCTGGTTTACTACCAGCCTGTGGAAGGCCGCGACTGGGTAGTGGTGCTGACACTCCCGGCCCAAAAAGCCCAACTGGTGGCAATGACCATTGCTGCGCCGCTCTCGGTGATGATCCTGGTCTTGGCCCTCATCGCGCTGATTTCGCTGCGCGTCTGGCTTAAGGTAGTCACCACCTCGTTGCAGAACCTGGCCAGTGAAGCGGTGCGTATTGCCCAGGGCCAGCTCGACCATGCCCTCACCGTGGAAGGGGCCGACGAAGTGGGTCAATTGCGCCGCGCCTTTGAGCAGATGCGCAGCAGCCTGCAATCGCGCCTGGAAGAACTGAATCGCCTGTTGCTGGTCAGCCAGGGTGTGGCCTCCAGCCTGGATATGAAAGATGCTGTCCAGCCGGTGATGGAAGCCATCCTGGCTACCGGGGCCAGCTCGGTGCGATTGGTGATGCCGCCTATCAGCGGCGACCCTGAATTGGAAAAGACTTCCATTTACACGCTTGGCCCGGCCAATGACCAGTATGCCTACCTTGACACACAGGTAATGCGCCTGGTCCAGAACCAGGAGCGTGTGGTGCTGACCAATGTCATCCGCTCGCGCGGGTTAGATATCGGGTTGGGCAAACCTGTTCCGGCCTCGTTGATTGCGGTTCCGCTGCGGCATGAGAACCGCAACTACGGGATCCTGTGGGCCGGGTACGACCAATCGCGTCTGTTTTCTGAGACAGATGTCCGCTTCCTGACCACCCTGGCAGGCCAGGCGGCGCTGGCTGCCTCCAACAATCACCTGTTCCGCACCGCAGAGGTCGGACGCCAGCGTTTGGCGGCCATCCTGGCCTCTACGCCGGACCCGGTGCTGGTGACGGACCAGTATAACCGGTTGTTGCTTGCCAACCCTGCGGCCTGGCAGGTGCTGGGTGCGGCGGTTGGCACCGGCGAAGGCCAGCCCATTGAGAAGCTGATCAGCCAGAAACCGTTATTAGACATTCTCCAGGCCGATTCGCCAGACAAACTCTCTGCCGAAGTGACCCTGCTCCATAACCTGGTTTATCTTGCCACGGCCTCCCCGGTGGTTGCCGATGGCCGCCCGGTAGGACGTGTTTGCATCTTGCGCGACGTGACGCACTTCAAAGAGCTGGACACGATGAAGACCGAATTTGTCAACACCGTCAGCCACGACTTGCGCTCCCCGCTAACCTTGATGCGCGGTTACGCCACCATGCTGGAGATGGTCGGGACACTCAATGAGCAGCAACAGGGCTATGTCAAAAAGATTATCTCCGGGGTCGAGAATATGGCCCGAATGGTCAACAACCTGCTCGACCTGGGCCGGATTGAAGCCGGGGTGGGGCTGCACCTGGAGACCATCCCGCTCTTTGACATTGTGGATGGCCTGACCAACGCCCTCCAGCCACAGGCGGCGCAAAAAAATATCGACCTGAATGTGGACCTGCCCAAAAACACCATGCCGCTGATTGAGGCCGACCAGGCCTTGCTTCAGCAAGCCATGTACAACCTGGTTGAGAACGCCATCAAATACACCCCGCAGGGCGGCCGCGTTAGCGTGCGTCTAAAACTGCTGGGGGATGGAATGCAGTTCGAAGTGGAAGATACCGGCATTGGTATTGCCCCCATCGACCAGCCGCGTCTGTTTGAGAAATTCTATCGGGGCGGGCAGCGTGAAGCGCGTGAGCAAAAAGGCTCCGGGTTGGGGCTGGCCATCGTCCGCTCCATTGCCGAACGGCACGGCGGCCGGGTTTGGCTCGACAGCCAGCTTGGAAAAGGCAGCACCTTCTACCTGCAGGTTCCGCTGCACCAGCCGCGTGAAAATAAGGCGTAAGCCCGGCCTGGTTTCAAACGGATAAATCGCCGCTCGATATGGGCGGCGATATTACTTTTCAAAGGTTCTATGGAAAAACTCCCCCCTTCACTTTACCCGCTTGTCCGGCCGTTGTTTGCGCCGCTGGAACACCACCTGCTGGTTACAGCCCTGTTTGAAGGCAATTTAAGCGCCGATGTTTTTGTGGATGACAGCGCCGCCCCTCAAGCCGGGTTTGTGGCTTATAACAATCGCTGCCTGTTTGCCGGTGACCCAACACTGGAAACTTTCAACCGTTCCCTGGGCGCGTTCTTCACTGAAAATTTTATCCCGGCCCGCCAGGCGGCTGGCAGCGATGCTTTCCTGGCTTATTTTTCATCTGAAGGCTGGCTTTCCACGCTGGAGCAAACTTTCGCAAGTTTTGAGACCTTCCACGCCCCGCGCCAGTATTACGAATTGACCCACCCCAACCCGGCCCCCCAGCTGGTGCTGCCGGATGGTTTTTCACTGCACCTGATAACCCCACAATTTATCGCAAGCGGATTCAAGGGTATGGATGCCGTCCTGGAGGAGATGTGCTCGGAGCGCGTCTCGCCACAGGATTTTATGGAGAAAAGTTTTGGCCTGTGCCCGGTGTACGAGGCTGAAATTGCCGGATGGTGTATGTCTGAATACAATACTGGCGACCGCTGCGAAATTGGAATTGCCACGCTCGAACCGCATCAGCGTAAAGGCCTGGCGACCCTGGTTACCCACGCCTTTGTAGCCGAAGCGGCCCGGCGTGGCTATACCCGCATTGGGTGGGATTGTTGGGCGCGTAATGTTGCCTCGGCGGCGACTGCCTGCAAGGCGGGTTTTCGGCTGGCCGAGGAATATCTTGCCCTGGTGGTTCTATTTGGAGCGTGACAATGCCCAAGGTGCTGATTCTTTCCAAAAATGCCGCCGAATACCAGCGCCTGGTCGAGTTGGCTAACTTACCGGGGTTGGATGACCTGCTCCTGGCGCCTGCACCCGATTGTGAGATCGTTTTTGGTGAGCCGAACCTGGTACGCGCGGCCCTGCCGCAGCTATCTGGCCTGAAATGGGCCCAGGCTACCTGGGCGGGGGTTGAACCGCTGTTGGATGCCACGCTGCGGCGAGATTACACCCTGACCAATGCGCGCGGCGTCTTTGGCGGGCTGATGTCTGAATACGTCTTGGCTTACCTGCTGTTGCACGAGCGGCGCATTTTGCAACGCCTGGCTGCCCAGGCCGGGCGGCATTGGGATGCCAGCCTGACCGGGACCCTGCGCGGCAAAACGATCGGCCTGCTGGGGGTCGGCTCCATCGGTGCCGAAGTGGCGCGCACAGCAAAGTTCTTTGGTATGACGGTGCGTGGGTATACTCGCGCAAGTGCAGGCTGCCAATTTGTGGACCAGTATTTTCACGGCGATCAACTGCTGGCATTTGCGCACGGGCTCGATTACCTGGTTTCGATTTTGCCGAACACCCCTGGCACGCGTCACCTGGTTAATGCAGAGTTATTGGCGCAGCTTCCGGCTGGGGCCTTGTTCCTTAATGTGGGGCGCGGCAGCGCGGTAGATGAATCGGCGTTGGTGCAGGCCTTGCAAACGGAAGCCCTGGGCGGGGCGGTTTTGGATGTTTTCGAGCAGGAACCGCTTCCGGTTGGGCATCCGCTATGGAGCACGCCCAACACCTTCATCACCAGTCACACTTCCGCGCCCAGCTTCCCGGCCGATATTACCCGCCTGTTTGTCGAAAACTATCAACGTTACCTGGCCGGGCAAGCGCTAAAGTACCAGGTCGATTTTGAGCGAGGTTATTAACATGGATTTGAAGCTGTTTGGGAAAACTGCCATCGTAACCGGTGCCAGCCGTGGCATTGGCCGTGCCATTGCCGAAAACCTTTCGGCCGAAGGCATGAATGTGGTCCTGGCGGCTCGTTCGGTTGAGGCCTTGGAGGCGCTTTCGAAGCAGTTGCGCACTGCCAACCTGGTTCACGGGGTCGACTTGCGTGAGCCTTCGGCGGCGGTCGATTTGGTGGCTGCGGCAATGGGTCGTTTTGGGCGGTTGGACCTGCTGGTGAACAATGCCGGGAGCACCCAGCGCGGCGATTTTTTAACCCTGGGAGATGACCTGTGGGAGGATGGCTTTGCGCTAAAGTTTTTTGGGGCCATGCGCCTGTGCCGCGCGGCCTGGCCGGCGTTGCGGGCGGCGGGTGGTAGTATTGTCAATATTATCGGAATTGGCGGACGAACTGGCAGCGCCGAATTTGCAATTGGCGGCTCGGTGAATGCAGCCCTGATGAACCTGACCAAAGTGTTGGCCGATCGCGGCACCCGGGATGGCGTGCGTGTCAATGCCATTAATCCCGGTTCAATCACCACCGAGCGTTTGCAGACGCGCATCCGGCGTTATGCCAGTGAACATTCGGTGGATGAGAGCGCGGCGGCCCGTCGCATGGCGCAGGAAGCCGGGGTGGCGCGTTTTGGTGAACCGATAGAGATTGCGCGCGCGGTGGCTTTCCTGGCCTCGCCGCAGAATGCCTATATCCACGGCGCGATCCTGGATGTAGATGGGGGTCAGACTCGCACCTTGTAGGCGCTATGAAAATCCAGAAAATGGTTCTCCTGCTGGTTATACCCCTCGGGATTCTCCGCTTTACTTCCGATTTCCCGCATGGGGTCTTTTTTGAACACGGCAGCCTGGCCTATACCCTTTCGGTGGGCTATCTCAACGATTTTGCCCAGCCGTTGGGGTTTTATTTTGGACTTTGCCTGTTAGAAACCTGGGTTCCCTGGCTGAAACCCTGGGGGGCGAAGGCGTTGGTTACGGTTTTGGTTCCGACACTTTTGGAAGTGGGCCAGCTTTTTTATTTCCTTATCTTTGGAGCGTATGCCTGGGGCGCGTTTGACCCGTGGGATTTTCTGGCTTATACCCTGGGGGCGCTGCTGGCGGCGGGCCTGGAGCGTAAAATCTTTGCTCGTTGGCTGCCATTTTGGGAGACCACGGCCTAAAGGTGGCCCTGTATCGCTCTAAATACGAGTGTCTATCTCCAATTTTTCCTATTGTATTTGCAGTTCTAACTTCGTATACTGAAATTGTGCCCCCCATTCTCGGCGCGAAAGGATAGATTTATGCACCGCCATTCGATTTTTTGTATCCTGCCTCCGCACATGCTTAAGGAAATGATTGCCAAAGGGTCTCCCGAACAGCGGGAATTTGCATTGCGGACCATGACCACCTCGGAACAATTTCGCGGGCAGCGCCAGGCTATGCGCGATTTTGCCAGTGTCATCTCTTTTGCTGTCTCGGGCCAGAAAGACCGTGTGGTGTACGATGCCAAGCAGGGAACCAAACTTCCTGGAACGGTGGTGCGCAGTGAAGGCGATCCGGCGACAGCGGATTCTGCCGTTAACGAAGCCTTTGATGGCTCGGGCGTGACCTACGACCTGTTTGCCGATATTTATGGCCGCAACTCCATCGACGGGAATGGTATGCGGCTCGATTCCACCGTCCATTACCAGAAAGGCTACGATAACGCCTTCTGGAACGGCCAGCAGATGGTGTATGGCGATGGGGACGAGGATTTGCCCGAAGCCCAGCGCCTGTTTAATCGCTTTACGATTGCCATCGATATCATTGGGCACGAGTTGACGCACGGCGTGACCGAATTTGAAGCCAAGTTGAATTATTATTCGCAGCCTGGCGCGTTAAACGAATCAATGTCAGATGTGTTTGGGTCGCTGGTGAAACAATACCAGCGCAAGCAGACTGTCGACCAGGCCGATTGGATTATTGGCGAAGGGCTGTTTACAGCCAATGTAAACGGGGTTGGCATCCGCTCGATGAAAGCCCCCGGTACGGCTTACAACGATCCGGTGTTGGGGAAGGACCCCCAGCCGGGGCACATGAAAGATTATGTCAACACCACCCAGGATAACGGCGGGGTTCACATCAATTCCGGCATTCCCAATTTTGCGTTCTACTCCACGGCCATGGCGCTGGGCGGGTATGCCTGGGAAAAAGCCGGGAAGATTTGGTATCTTACCCTGCGCGATAAACTCAGCGCCACATCCGATTTCCAGGCGGCTGCCGACCTGACCTTCCAGGTGGCGGGCGAGCAGTATGGGCTGGGCAGCCCTGAGCAGCAAGCCGTTAAAAATGGCTGGGCGGCGGCGGGCATTACTGTCACGGATAGCGGCGGCGGCGGTGGCGGCGGGGGAGGTAGCGGCAGTGGTTGTCTCCCGGCCGTGCTGCGTGTTTTTGGCCTGAAATAACGAGGTGTTCATGCAGATTAAATATGAACGATCCGGCGGTTTTGCCGGGATGATCGTCGCCGCTGTCATCAACGTGGAAGACTTACCCGAAGAACAACGCGAATCATTGTTCGAATTGTTGGACGAGGCCGATTTTCATGAGCTTCCAGCGCGAATTTTGCCTGCTTCCCCCGGTGCAGACCAGTTCACTTACATCATCGAGGTGGATGGCAAAAAGGGTCATCATTCGGTCATGACTACCGACAGCGCCATGCCCGAAAAATTGCGCCCGCTGGTAGACTTGCTGGGCCAGCTGGCGCGCTCGTCACGCGGCGGTATGCCGCGCGCCCGTTGAGACCGTAATAAAACAGCGGCCACGCATTGCGCGGCCGCTGTTTTATTTTACCTGGGTGGGCGATTATTTCTCACCCAACTCATCGTAAGAGGGGCGCGATTCCTTGTATTCGCCGGTTGCCACAAAGACAGTGCGTTCACAGATGTTGGTCACGCGGTCGGCGAAGCGCTCCAGGTTGTGCGCGGCCCACAACAGGAAGTTGGCGCGCTCAATGTTCTTCGGGTCGGCCATCACGTAAGTCATCAATTCGCGGTAAACCTGGTCGTAGAGCATATCCACTTCGTCATCTTCTGCGGGGATGGCGCGCGCGGTTTCGGCATCTTCATTGACGAAAGCGGTCAGGGCGCGGTGCAGCATGTCGGTCCCTTTTTGCGCCATGCGCGGGATATCGACCAGCGGTTTGAGCAGCGACTGCTCGCCCATGCGCAGGTTGATGACGGCAATGCCTTTGGCGTAGTCGCCCATGCGTTCCAGCTCGCTGATTACTTCCAGGATCGAAGCAATCACGCGCAGGTCGCGGGCCATTGGCTGCTGGGTGGCGATCAAGATCATCACTTCGTTTTCGAGCTTGAAGCGTTTTTCGTTGATGCGCTTGTCCTCGACGATAATGCGCTCCGACCAGTTGGTGTCGCGTTTTTTGAGCGCCTCCACCGAACTGAGTGTGGCTTGCTCCACCATGCTGCCCAGCAAAAGGATCTCATCGCGTAGTTGCTGGATTTCGTTCTCAAACGTTTTTCGTACCATACCATTCTCCGATCTTGACATTGGCGGCTGATGCCGCCCCTGGTTTTGAACAGGCTCCCTGCCGAACCAAACCTGCCTGATTACTACGGGAGCGCAGCCGGCTGGATGCCTTGTTCGTACAGCCAGGCTTTGATTCTCTCTGAAATCTGGTCGCGGATGATGCGTACCTGTGCCAATCTCTCTTCTTCGGTGCCGTTCAGGGCTGCCGGGTCTTCAAACGGCCAATAATAATGTGTGCCCATGCTTAAAAAGACACGCGGGCATTGCTCTTCGGCGTTGCCGCACACGGTGACCGTGTAAGCAAAGACCGTCTTGCCGAGAAAATCGCTGACATTCTTTGGGGTCTGCCCCGCCATCGTCAGGCCAATTTCGTCCATCGCTTTACGCACAAGCGGGTGAATCTCACTTTTTGGGGCCAGCCCTGCGCTGAAGACATCGAAGTGTTCCCCGGCATAAGCGCGCAAGAAAGCTTCACCCATCTGGCTGCGGGCTGAATTCCCGGTGCAAAGAAAGAGAAATTTAGGCTTCATGGTTTTATCCGTAACGCCCGGTGACATATCCTTCGGTGCGTTTATCGCCGGGGCGGGTGAAGATGGTGGTCGTTTCGTCGAATTCAATCACGGTTCCGGCGCGTTTGCCGTCTTCGGCCAGCATCATCATGGCGGTGTAGTCAGAAGCGCGGGCAGCCTGCTGCATGTTGTGGGTGACGATGACGATGGTGTAATCCTTTTTCAATTCCTGCATCAACTCTTCAATTTTAAGCGTGGCAATCGGGTCGAGCGCTGAGGCGGGTTCATCCATCAGGATGATTTCAGGCTGGATGGCGATGGTACGGGCGATGCACAGGCGCTGCTGCTGGCCGCCAGAGAGCGCGTAGGCGCTTTGCTTGAGCTTGTCTTTTACCTCGTCCCACAGGGCTGCGCTGCGCAGCGATTGCTCTACCAGCTCGTCCATGTTGCCCTTAAAACCGTTAATGCGCGCCCCCCAGGCAATGTTGTCGTAGATGCTTTTGGGAAAGGGATTGGGCTTCTGGAAGACCATCCCAATCCGGCGGCGGACTTCCACCGAGTCGACATCCCGGCCATACAGGTTTTCCCCGTGCATCATAATCTGGCCTTCGACATGGCAGCTGGGCACGAAATCGTTCATGCGGTTGAAGGCGCGCAGCAAAGTCGATTTGCCACAGCCTGACGGGCCGATGATGGCGGTGATTTTTTGCTTTTCAATCTTCAGGTTGACATCTTTAACGGCTTCGAAACTGCCATAAAAAATGCTCAGGTCACGTGTTTCGATCACGTACTTGGAATTTTCTTTTACGGTTTCCATGGAATGTACTTTCTATCCGATTTATGAACGGCGCTGGAGGCGGTTGCGCAGCAGGATGGCACTGGCGTTCAGGGTTAACAACAGGGCAAGCAGCACCATAATGGCGGCTGCGGCAATATTGTGGAATTCGGGCTGGGCGCGGGCCGTCCACTGGTAAATCTGGATCGGCAGGGCGGTGAATTTTGAAAACGGCCCATCCGGGTCGACGCTGATGAAGGTCGAAGCGCCAACGATGATGAGCGGGGCGGTTTCACCCACGGCGCGCGACATAGCCAGGATACTGCCGGTCAGGATGCCGGGCATGGCGTTGGGCAGGACATGGCTCCACACGGTTTGCCAGCGGGTCGCTCCCACCCCGTAGGCCGCCTGCCGGATCGAATCGGGTACGGCTTTGATGGCTTCCTGGGCATTGATAATCACCAGCGGCAGGACCAGGATGCCCATCGTCAGCCCGGCGGAGAGTACCGTGCGGCCGTTGGTGTCGGTGACGCCGAAAAGCGCCCCGCTGGTGAAGGCTTCCCAGGCGCGGACGAAAATTGCCAGCCCCAGCATGCCATAGACAATGGACGGGACCCCGGCCAGGTTATTAATGTTGGTTTGGATCAGGTTGTTAAGCCAGTTTTTGCGGGCATATTCCTGCAAATAAATGGCGGTTCCCACCCCTACGGGCAGGGCCATAGCAACCGCAATCACCACCAACCACACCGAGCCCAGGATGGCGGTGCGCACACCGGCAAATTCGGCTTTGCTCGACATGGGGCTGCTGATGAAACTGCTTGTCAGCCACACACGGTATTCAAGCCGGGCTTTGGGGAATTTTTCTTTGGCTTCTGCTTCAATGGCGGCGCGGTTTAGCAGCGAATCGGTCATTGACCAGGTTTTCTTGGTGTCAATCTGGATGATGCGCTCAAGCACCAGGTTGTACAGGTCGCTCTGCGAGCGGGTTTCCATGGCCTGTTCGTTGTTGAGCTTGTTGTAAGCGCCTTTGGAGATATTCTTTTGCAACAGGGTCAGCAGTTCTTCTGTGCTAAGTTGTTCAAGCGGTTTTTCGCTGATGGAGGCCGGGTCTTTTTTGAATTCGTAGGCCACGTAACCCATCGAGCCATCGACGACATTGTAGATCAACGCAGACAGGCTCAGGATGGCAATCAGCAGCGCCGAAAAGAACAAAAGCTGCCAGACCGATGCGGCGCGATAGCGGTTGCGGACATAGCGGTGGAGTTCATTTTCTTGGGGGTAATGATTGGGGTTCATGGCTGCTTACTCATATTGTTCGCGGAATTTGGCAACCACCCACTGGCTGATCAGGTTCAGCACCAGGGTCACCAGGAAAAGCATCAGGGCGATGGCGAACAGGCTGTTGTAGTCGATGGTGCCGTAGGGCAGGTCGCCGCCGCTGATGCGCGCAATGTGGGCGGTCATGGTTTCGGCAGCTTCCAGCGGGTTGAAGGTAAATTTGGAAGTTGCGCCAGAGGCTACCGCCACGATCATGGTTTCCCCGACGGCGCGTGAGATTCCCACGATGAAGGCTGCGCCAATGCCCGAAAGCGCCGCCGGGACAACCACCTGGGTGCTGGTCTCAAACGGGGTGGCTCCCATTGCGTAAGCCGCTTCGCGCAGTGAGCGCGGCACCGCGCTGAGGGCATCTTCGCTCATCGAGGAGATGAGCGGCAGGATCATAATACCCATCACGATGCCTGCCGAAAGCATGTTGTAAACTCCCAGGTTGTCACCCAGCAGTTTTTGCAGCAGGGGGGTGACGAAGAGCAGGGCAAAGTAGCCATAGACCACGGTCGGCACACCAGCCAGGATTTCGAGGATTGGCTTGAGGATGGCGCGGGCGCGCGGCGAGGCATATTCACTCAGGTAAATGGCGGCGCTCATCCCCAGCGGCAGCGAAACCAGCATGGCAATGAAACTGGTTGTCAGTGTGGCGCTGACCAGGGCCCAGATGCCGAACTCGCCAATGGCCGGGACCCATTTGGTTGAACCAAAAAATTCAGCCAGGGTCACTTCGGGGGCGCTGAAGAACAAAAGCGCCTGGTCGCCCAGCACAATGACAATGCCGACCGTGATGAAAATGGTCAGGATTCCTACAAAAAACAGGAAACCTTCAATCAGGTCTTCCCCCAGCCTGCGTTTTTTGCGCAGGTTTTTGGGTCTGAAACCGATCGAAGTGTTCGATGAGATGGTTTTTGTTTCTGCGGTCATCAGGTTTGTCGTTTCTTGACTGCATCGAGTCCAAATTCTCCGGTTTTCCCATTTCTCAAAACCTGGAGAGTTCCGACTCCATGCGAAAGGGTGGGCGGGCTGGCCCCCTGCAGAGGAACCAGCCCGCGTTGAAATGGGGGAGGATTTACTTGGTCAGAGCGTTGTACCAGGCGCCCCAGGCGGAGTAGATGGCGGCTTTGGGGGCGGGGAAGTAGCCAACATCGAGGATATTGTCATCGAGCTGGGAGAGGTAGAAGGCGATGAAGGCGGCGACCTGCGGTTTCTCGGCCATGATCTTGGCATCGGAGTAGATGAAGAGCGGGCGAGCGAGCGGGTAGGTGCCGTTGTTGACGTTGGCTTCGGAGGGCTCGACATCGTTGATGTTGAGGGCCTTGAGGGTGTCGGTGTTTTCGTTGAAGTAAGCGTAGCCGAAGTAGCCGATGGCGTACTTGTCGCCAGCGACGCCCTGGACGAGGACATTGTCGTCTTCGGAGAACTGAGCGCCTTCGAGGCCGAGCAGCATTTCTTCGCCCTTGGCGATGTCGGCTTTGCCTTCAGCGTTCTTGAAGTGGGGAGCCATGACGGCTTCGACGAAGTAGTCGAAGGTGCCGGAGTCAGCGCCGGGGGAGTAGACTTTGATGGGTTCGGCGGGGAATTCGGGGCGCAGGTCAGCCCAGGTTTTAGCTTCGCCGGAGAAGGCTTTGGCGAGTTCTTCGGTGGTCAGGGCGGTGGCGAAATCGTTCTGGGTGGAGACGACGATGGCGAGGGCATCGGTGCCGACGCGGAATTCGAGCGGTTCACGACCGATGGCGGCGCACAGTTCGGCTTCGCTGGACTTGATGGGGCGGGAGGCGTTGGAGATGTCGGTTTCGCCGGTTTTGCAGAAGCGTTCGAAGCCAGCGCCGGTGCCAATGCTGTCGACGGTGATGTTGCCGGTGTAGCCTTCCTGCTGGAAGAGTTCGGCCATGCGCTCGGAGACCGGGAAGACGGTTGAGGAGCCAGCGGTGATGATGTCGCCGGTCACGGCGGCGGGATCGGTCGCGAATTCCTGCGTGGAGAGCCAGGCGCCCCAGGCGGAGTAGATGGCGGCTTTGGGAGCGGGGAAGTAACCAACGTCGAGGATATTGTCATCGAGCTGGGAGAGGTAGAAGGCGATGAAGGCGGCGACCT
>CAZLSP010000033.1:0-43110 GCA_964562145.1 uncultured Anaerolinea sp.
AAGATTGTTGGCGCCATTTCCTTGGTGGCATACATGCTGGCCCTGTGGTTTGCCCTGGAAGTGGTTATGCCGCGCCGCCTGGAAGTGCCCGCCCAAAACCTGACCGCCATGCGCAGCCTGCTGGCCGAACTCTTCGAGCGTAAAAGCAGTAGCCTGTTCCGTGCGCAAACCAGTTTCACCGTTGCCACCCTGGCCCTGATGACTGTCACCCTGCTGCTGCTGATCAAACTATAGGACCGCCATGCTTACCCTTGCCCTGCGCCCGACCGCCAACCCCCCGGTTGTTTCTGTCTTTGTCAACGACCTGGAGAGTCATACTTTCCCTATTGCTGCACTGGCGTTGAACGAAACACAAGTAGATGAATTCTACGCCAATCCATCGGGGTATGGGCAGCGGCTGTACACAGCGATTTTCCCTGAAGGCAGCCAGGCGCGCCAGGCTTTGCACAACCTGACGCCTGGTTCACACCTGGTATTCCAGCCCCACAGCCGTGAATTGGGCCAGGTGCCCTGGGAATATCTCTTTGATGGTTCGCGCTACCTGGCTGCCGAGTATGCCTTGCTGCGCAACCAGCCTGGCAGCACAGCCGATCCCCAGGTGGCGGCGCCGGCGCGTTTGCGCTTCCTGTTTGTGCCAGCCGATCCGCTTTTGCATGGCAGCCAGCCTGCCCCTTACCGTTTGGGGATCGAACAAGAGTGGCTTGACTTGCGCACCGACTTGACCCACCTTGATCCCGGTGTCGACCTGTTTAACATCCAGCCGCCGACTTTTTTGGCGTTGCAAGATGCGCTGGCCGGGGTGCGCTCTGGGCTGGTGCACTTCACCGGGCACGGGATTTCAGACAAGACTCACGCCAGCCTGGTTTTCGAACTGCCATCGGGGGCCTCGGACCTGGTACAAGCCGCGAAATTTGCCGCCCTGGTGCGTGGCAAGGCGGCTCTGGTCGTACTGTCGGCCTGCCAAAGCGCCGCACCCGGCCAGGCTGAGGAGGCGAACCTGGCGGCCCTGCTCAGCGCCCAGGGGATTCCCTTTGTGCTCGGTATGCAGTTAAGCGTTCCAGATCATTCCGCGCGGGTTTTTACAGACAAGTTCTATCGCTACTTGTTTTCCGGGGAGGATGTTTACGAAGCCGTGCGCCAGGCGCGCCTGGCGCTTTTGCAATCCTCCAGCGTGCTCGAGATGGGCATAGCCGTCTTGTATGCCGCCAACCCACAGGCCAGTGGACAATTTTGCCCCACCCAAAAGGGGTTCACCTGCACTTCCGCCCCATCCCCCACCCTGGAGGGGCTGCCGCAAATTGAGAGCAACTTTGAGGGCCGCCAGCGTGAACTGGCGCAGATTGGCGCTCTGTTAACCGCCGAACGCCCGCGGGATGGGCAGGGCGCGCCGCCGCTGACGGTCACCTTGCATGGGCCAGGTGGGATCGGCAAGACCGCCCTGCTCATGCGCGCTGCCACGCGTTTTGCCTGGGCTTTTGAGGGTGTGCTGGCGCAACGCCTCGAGCCGCTGCCAGACCCAGAAAGCCTGTGTGAGCGGATGGAAAAACTGACCAGCCTGCCCGAAGGCAGCCTGTTGCCCCGCGCCGAGCGACTGGAACGCCTGGCCACGCACCTGTCTCGCAAGCGGCTGCTGTTGGCCCTGGATAATTTTGAGAGCCTGGTGCATGCCCGCGATGGCGGCGAGCCCGAGAAAAAAGCCGGGGCGTTTGCCATTTTCAAATTCCTGCGCAGCCTGCCTGCGCGGGGGGTCACCCTGCTGGTTTCCAGCCGTGTGCCCAGCGGGTTGCCCGGTGAAAAGAGCGTCGAGGTGCCCGGCCTGGATGAGCATGCTGGCGCGCGCCTGTTTGCTGCCTGGATCAGTGAGCGCCGCGCCGACCTGCAAACGGCCCTGTTGCGCCGGGTCAGCCGCCGTGTGGGCGGGCACCCGCTGGCCCTTAGGCTGCTGGCCCCGCGTTTTGACCGTGACGCCGGGCTGGACCTGGCTGCCTTTGAGCAGCAGTTAGCCAGCCTGCTGCCCGCAGCGGCCGACGAATGGGGCGAAGGTCAGCGCCACGATACCCTGCAAGCCTGTTTTGACTTCTCGCTCAGGCACCTGCAGGCCGCCCACCCGGCCCTGGTACAGGCCCTGGCGCAGTTGAGCGTTTTTGACGCGGCCTTTCCAGCTTGGCTGGCCGCGCCCGTGCTTTTGGGAATGGAGGCCGTGCAGGCCGATGAGCCGCGCGCCATTGAAGAAGCCGCCCGTATTTTGCACCAATTATGGGAGTTTGGACAACTGGAGCGTGAAGTGCTGCCGCTTGGAACGCAGGCGTTGTCGTTTTACAACCTGCACCCGGCCTTGCACCCCTTTGCCGCGGCGCGCCTGACGCCAGCCCAGGCAGGGTTGGCCGGGGCTGCTTTTTTTGAAGCCTTAAGTCATTTGGGTCAGTTGGCTTACCCCGCCAGCGCGGGCGGCGGGGTGTTTGCCAGCTACCCGCTGGCCGTTACCGCCCGCCGCGCCCTGCCAGACCTGCGCCGCGCCGCCGGCCAGCTCACCGAGGCCCGGGGCGCAAACCTGCGCTATCACACGGCTTTCCTGTTACGCCACTTTGGCGACCTGGAGGGGGCGATGAGCCTGTACCGGCAGTCGTTGGAAATCATTGAAGGCCTGGGCGACCTGCAAGGCAAGTCGGCCACCCTGCACGAAATGGCCTACATCCTGCGGGTGCGCGGCGACCTGGAGGGGGCGATGAGCCTGTACCGGCAGTCGTTGGAAATCATTGAAGGCCTGGGCGACCTGCAAGGCAAGTCGGCCACCCTGCACGAAATGGCCTACATCCTGCGGGTGCGCGGCGACCTGGAGGGGGCGATGAGCCTGTACCGGCAGTCGTTGGAAATCAAGGAAGGCCTGGGCGACCTGCAAGGCAAGTCGGCCACCCTGGCCATGCTTGGACAGCTTTATGCGCAAAAAAAGGAAGATCGCCTGGCGTTGCAAGCCTTGCTGCTGGCGCTGCAAACCCTGCAACAGATAGGCGCCAGGCCAGATGCCCAGGCTGTCGCGGACATCCTGGTGCAATTTAGCCAGTCTGTTGGTCCGGCTGTTTTCAATCCGCTGTGGGCCGAAGTGACGCAGGGTGCGCCCCTGCCCGCCTGGTTGCAACCCGGCCAGCCGCAGGAGCAGGGGCTGCCGGTGGAGGCCTTTATCGCCGCGGCGGTTGAAGCAGCGCTCCAGCGCCAGCCTGCGGCTGAAGATTATTTCAAGAAAGCTGCGCAACTGGCTTCAGACCCTGCGGCTCCCGCGCCGCTGCGCACCCTGGGGCGGGTCTTGCGCAGCATCCTGAGCGGCGAGCGCTCCCCAGACCTGTCCCAATTGCCGCCCGACCTGGCCGAAGCGGTGCGCCGGGCCTTGCAGGCTGGCTCCTCCTAACGAAACAACTCCTCCACCAGGGGTTGGATCAGTTCCCAGTTGGGGGCCAGCACCTGCGCACCCTGTTCGGTGACAAACGACGTGACCATGTCGCGTGTAATGGCGCGAGTGTCGAGGCCTGCCGGGCCAGCCCGCAACAGGGCCAACCCCAGGCGCGGCCACTGCCAGGGCGGCAGGTTGGTATCCACGGCTGCGTTTACCGCCAGCAGCAGTTGCGGCAGCCGCAGCCAGGCCTGCGCTTGCAGCATGCGCCCAAACAGCGCCTTCACAATCAATTGTCCCTGCCGCAGGCGCGCAAAATCATCGCTCCCGGCCCGGCTGCGCGCAAAGGCCAGCGCCTCGGGACCGCTAAAATGATACTCACCCGCCGCATAGCCTGAAATCGGTTGTTCCAGCACCACATCGACCCCGCCCACGGCATCGACGATGCCAATCACCCCATCCATGCGCAAAACGATATAGTAAGGGGTCGCAACCCCAAAATTCTCGCGCACCGTCGCGGCCACTGCCGCCGGTCCGCTGCCGGGCTGCTCTGCCTCGGCAAAGAAATAGGCCGTATTGATGCGGTTCTCACCCACGCCCGGGATGGGCACCCACAGGTCGCGCGGAATGGAGAGCAGGTTGATGCGCGGCCGCAGCGGCGAAATGGAGCCAAGCACAATCGTGTCGGTGCGGCCCAGGTCGCCGCGTTGCAAACCGCCATCCACACCCAGGATCAGCACACGGGTGGGCAGCGGGGCAAAGAAATAAACCAGCAGCGGCAGCAGGAACAACAGCAACACAAAAGGCCGCTTGCGCGGCAGCGGCGAGGGGGTGGTTTGCGTTGTGCGGGGTAGTCGAATGGGTTGGAAGGCGTCGAGCGGGGCGGCCGTGCGGCTGGGTTGGGTCTCGGCCAGGTCGGCGGGCGGGGGCAGGGTCATTTGGCTTCGTTGAGCGCTTTCCACGACCCCACCCACGGGCGGCCCAGGCGGTGCCCTGCCGGAACCTGCACCTTGGAAAGTTTTTGGGTAACCTGTACCATCGTGACCGCTACGCTGGCCCAATCATCGGCCAGGACGGCGGTTTTCATTTTGGCGGCATACTGGCTGGCCCACAACCACTCCATGCGAAAGCGGTCGGCTTTGACCCAGTAGCCGCGTTTTTCCCAGGCGGCCACCGAAACATCAATGCCCTCGGCGATTTGCTGCAGCGCCAGGGCAATAAAAGCGGCCAGATCGCGTGTTTCTGGCCCGGGGTCGTTTTGTTTGGCCAGTTCGCGAATGGCGAGCACAATACCTTTGGTCAATTGGGTCCGCTCTTTCCCGGCGGAGTCGGGGTTGATTAATCGGGACATAAATTACCACTCAGGTAAGAGGATGAAACCATTTAGTAGCGCGAGCGGGGATTATACAACCGATTTTGGAAAATTACAGATTTACCAAAATCCCAACATGGCGTATAATTTCGCCCGCCCACAGGTACGCCGGGGACATGCTGGAATTGGCAGACAGGCATGACTTAGGATCATGTGCCGCAAGGCGTGTGGGTTCAAGTCCCACTGTCCCCACTCATCACGAATAGTATTTTGTTGAAAGGAACGTTGCCCTTGAAAATCGAAACGCACCCCCGCGACGACCACCAGATGACCATGATCGTCGAGCTCGAAATGGAAAAATTGGAAGCCGCCCGTCGCAAGGCCGCGCGCAAAATTGCCCAGCAGGTCAAAATCCCTGGCTTCCGCCCCGGCAAAGCGCCCTACGATGTTGTCCGCCGCCTGTATGGCGATGGCGTCATCAACGAAGAAGCGGTGGAATTGCTGGTCGACGAAGTCTACCCCGAGGCGCTCAAGGATGCGGATATTAAACCGGCCGCTTCCGGTTCGCTCGAAAACATCGAAAGTCTCGAGCCGCCGCGCTTTATCTTTACCGTGCCGCTAGCGCCTACCGTTGAACTGGGCGAGTACCAGTCTGTGCGCCAGGCTTATGAGTGGGTTGAACCGACCGACACTGAAGTTGAAACCGAAATCGAAAACCTGCGCCGGTTGTACGCCAAGACCGAAACCGTCGAACGCGCCGTGCAAGATGGCGATTATGTGCTCATCGATGTCGTTGGGCGCAAGGCCAAAGCCAAAGCAGACGAGGCCGCCCTGGTAGAACGTAATGCCTTTGCGGTGGTGGTTCGCAAGGATGGCAAGGATGACGAATGGCCCTTTAACGGCTTTTCGGCCAGCCTGATTGATGCCAAACCCGGCGACACGGTTGAATTCTCGCACAAATACGAGAAGGACCACGCCGAGGAAGAACTCAAGGGCCAGAACGTCAAGTTCGAAGTCAAGGTCAAGACCGTCCGCGCCGTGATTATGCCTGACCTGAACGACGAATTTGCCCAGACCACCGGCCTGGGCCCGACCGTCGAGGACCTGCGCAAGCGCATGCGTGAAAATGTCAACACTGAGTCGAAGAACAAGTATGATGACAAGTACTTCGAAGAAGTGCTGGCCAGCATTCGCGCCGGGGCTACGGTCAAGTATCCGCCGCAGGTGTTGGATCACGAAGTGGAACATGTCCTCGAGGACCTTGAGCGCCGCTTGAAGTCGCAGGGCATGGAAAACCTGGATACCTATTACAAGATGCTCGAGACCACCCGCGAGAAGTTCATCGAAGAACAGGCCCGCCCGACCGCCATCAAGCGCCTGGAACGTGGCCTGGTGATGGATGAAATTGCCCGCGCTGAAAAGATCGAGATCGACGAGAAGGCCCTCGAGGCTGAATTTGGCAACACCTGGGCGCAGCTCTCGATGATGGACGAAGACTTCGCCCGTCGCACCAAGGGCGGCACCAAGGCCTCCCGCGAAATTGTGGATGCTGTGGCGATGGATTCGGCCAACCGCCTGATGACTCGCCGCGTGCTTGACCGCATCCGCGCGATTGCCAACGGTGAAAGCACCGAAGCCGAAGAAAAACCCAAGAAAAAGGCCAAAAAAGCCGCAGCCGAGTCCGAGTCTGAACCGGCAGCCGAGGCCAAGCCCGCTAAGAAGAAAGCTGCCAAAAAGGCCGAATAAGCCCAAGGGCAGGACCTCCTAAAACAACCCGTAGCGCGCGAGAAGCTTCTCGCGCGCTACGAATTTATTCCAGATTTTTAACACAATTCCAACAAAAAGCAGGTATCATTACCCCATTCAACAGGAGGATTTCATGCTACCGAACTTCAAAAACATCGCTCCCATGGTGATTGAATCATCCAATTATGGTGAGCGCGCCTACGATGTCTTTACCCGCTTGCTCAAGGAACGTATCATTTTCCTCGGGACCGGCATCGATGACCAGGTTGCCAACATTATCGTGGCCCAACTGCTGTTCTTGAACCACGAAGACCCCGAAAAAGAGATCCAGATGTATATCAACTCGCCGGGTGGCGTTATTTATGCCGGGTTGGCTATTTATGACACGATGCAGATGATTTCCAACCCCATCAGCACTGTGGCCGTGGGTGTGACCGCTTCTTTTGGAACGGTGCTTCTCACCGCTGGCACCAAGGGCCGCCGCTACGCGCTGCCGAATGCCACCATCCACATGCACCAGCCGCTGGGTGGCGCGCAAGGACAGGCGACCGACATTGAGATCCAGGCCAAGCAGATCCTACGCCTGAAAGCCTTGCTCAATGGGGTCATGTCAAAGCACACGGGTCAGACGCTGGAAGTGATTGAACGCGACACCGACCGTGATTTCTACATGGATGCCAAGCAGGCGGTGGAATATGGCCTGGTGGATCAGGTTTTGATGGTGCCCGAAAAGCACTAAACTGAATTGAACGCTTAAACAGGGACGGATTTCCGTCCCTGTTTTGTTTTCACAATGATAGGCCTGTGAGCGCGCGGGTATAATGCGAGCAAATTTGCGGAGGGACAGATGATACATCCTTCAACGTTTTCGATTGTGGCTTATGATGCCAAAACTGAATCTTGGGGCGTGGCGGTTGCGTCTAAATTCCCGGCGGTTGGGGCGGTTGTGCCGTGGGCGCAGGCCCGGCGTGGCGCTATTGCCACCCAATCTTTTGCCAACACCTCCTTTGGCCCGCAAGGTCTGGAACTTTTGGCGCAGGGTTTGAGCGCAGAAGCCGTCCTGGCGCGTTTACTGAACAACGATCCGGGTCGCGAGCAGCGCCAGGTAGGGATTGTCGATGCAAAGGGTAAGACGGCCAGTTTTACCGGGCGGGAGTGTATGGATTGGGCCGGTGGGCTGACCGGGGCCGGGTATGCCATCCAGGGCAATATCCTGGCCGGGGCAGATGTCATCTACTCGATGGAATCGGCCTTCCTGCGCACCGATGGCGACCTGGCAACCCGCTTGCACGCCGCCTTAATGTCTGGGGATCGCGCCGGGGGTGACCGTCGCGGGCGGCAAAGCGCCGCCATCCTGGTCGTGAAGGATAAGGGCGGGTACGGTGGCTACACTGACCGTATGCTCGATTATCGCGTCGATGACGATGCCGACCCGGTCGTGAAGTTGGGCGAATTGTTTTACCTGCATCGGTTATACTTTGGCAAAAGTTCCGAAAATGAGCGTGTACAGTTGCGTGGCGCGCAGCTCGTCAACCTGCAAAAAGTGATGCTCAAGTTAGGCTATCTTAAAGGTCAGCCCAGCGGCATCTATGACCTGGCGACCCAGGAGGCTTTTCGGGCTTTTACCGGCAACGAAAACTTCGAAGAACGCTGTGACCCGGCGCTTGGCTGGGTAGACAGCCCCGTGTACGACTATATCCTGCGGAAATTTGGAAAATGACCCGACTCCCGTCAACTGCTAAAGGTTTGATCCTGGATATGGATGGTGTCCTGTGGGCCGATTCGGCCGCGCTGGTCGACCTGCCCGCAACTTTCTCCCGTTTCAAAGAGTTGGGCCTGGCTGTAGCCATGGCTACCAATAACTCCACCCGTACCGTAGAACAGTATCTTGAAAAGCTGGCCGGGTTTGGGGTGCAGGTCGAACCCTGGCAGGTGGTCACGTCTGCGCTGGCGGTCGCCGAAATGGTGGCGCAGCAGTTCCAGCCGGGAACCCCGCTTTTTGTCATCGGCGAAAGCGGGGTTCAGGAGGCGCTGCGCGCCAAAGGGATGGAGCTACTCACTGTCGAGCAGGCTGCGCGGGCTGAAGCCGTGGTGGTGGGCATTGACCGGCAAATCAGCTTTGGCAAAATGAGTGAAGCCGCCCTGCTGATTCGCGCCGGGAAGCCTTTTTTCGCCACCAACCCCGATAAAACCTTCCCCACCCCGCGCGGGCAAATCCCGGGTGCCGGAGCCTGGCTTTCGGTCTTGACGACAGCCACGGGGGTCGAGCCGCAAATCGCCGGGAAACCCTATCCGCAAATCTTGCAATTAGCCCTCGACCGCCTGGGCACCCCCAAGATGGATACCTATGTGGTTGGCGACCGCCTGGAAACCGATATTGCCGGCGGGCAGGCACTTGGCTGCCCGACCGCCCTGGTCTTGAGCGGGGTGAGCACGGCAGAGATGGGTTCAGCCTGGAGCCCAAAAATCGACCTGATCGCCAGACACCTGGGCGAACTGGTGGGACTGTAAATGGCGGGGTTCCGAAGTCGGCTGGCTTCGGAACTTCCTTTTTATGATGATAGAATCAAATGCTATGAGCGAAAACCTGATCTATAACCTGGACCCAAAAGACCTGACCGAGCTGGTGAAATCGTGGGGCGAACCTGCTTTTCGCGCTAAACAAATCTGGCAGGGGCTGTACAAAAATCTCTGGCAAACGCCAGATGAATTTACCAACCTGCCCAAAACCCTGCGTGAGAAAATGGCAGCCAACCTGCGTTTCAACCTGCTCACACCGACTCTTAAGCTTGACTCGAGTGATGGGCAAACGCGCAAAACGCTTTTCAAGCTTCCCGATGGGCGTCAAATCGAAGCCGTATTAATGCGCTACGACCGCCGCCGCACATTGTGCATCAGCACCCAGGTCGGTTGCGCCATGGGCTGTACCTTTTGCGCTACCGGGCAAATGGGTTTTACCCGGCACCTGAGCAGCGGCGAAATTACCGCCCAGGTCATGTACTATGCCCGCCTTTTGCAGGCAGAAAATGACGTGGTGACGAACGTGGTCATTATGGGCATGGGTGAACCGTTTCATAATTATGAGAATACGATGGCGGCCATTGACCGCCTGAACGATCCGGATGGTTATAACTTTGGTGCACGCCGATTTACCATCTCCACCTCCGGGCTGGTTCCGGCAATTCGGCGCTTTGCCGAAGAGAAGAGACAGGTCAACCTGGCAGTTTCGCTTCACGCTGCAGACGATACCCTGCGCGAATCGATGATGCCTGTCAATAAGCGCTATCCCGTCGAAGAGCTAATCCAGGCCTGCCGTGATTATGTCAATCTCACGGGTCGGCGCATCACCTTTGAGTGGGCCTTGATTAACGAGGTCAACGACACTCCCGAGGTAGCGCGCAAACTGGCTGCCCTGCTAAAAGGTATGCTCTGTCATGTCAATGCCATTCCGCTCAACCCCACGCAGGGATACGAGGGCAAGGCCACGACCCGTGACCGGGCAGAAGCATTCAGGCAAGTGTTGGAGCAGCAAGGCATCCCCTGCACCATCCGTATCCGCCGCGGGATTGATATCCAGGCTGGGTGCGGTCAGCTTGCCACCCAGGTTTCTGTCTTATAGGCTGGGATTAGTTTTGCTTGAATAAAAGTGATTTGATATATTGACTACACGATATTTATGTGTTGAGAAAATGAAGATTCTTTGCGCGGGTTGCGTTTAATGTTCAAAGCCATGGAAATCACCGAAACCAATCAGCTCATCTCTGGCTGTCTCGCCGGGGATGAGCTCTGCATTGAATCGTTGGTACGCCAGTATGAAGCGGGCGTATTCCGACTGGCTCTCTCGGTGGTGGATGACCCCGCAGAGGCGGGCGAAGTGACTCAGGACACCTTCATCGCTGCACTGGGAGCATTGCGGACATACCAGGAACGCTCGACCTTCAAGGCCTGGCTCTACACGATTGCCATCAACCTAAGCCGCAGTCGTTTGCGTAAGCGCAAAACGCTCCAAAAGCTCAAAGATTCGCTGACGGCTCTTTTCTCGCTCGAAACCCAAAAAACGGCCTCGCCCGAGGAGGCTGTCATTGCCAGCGAAAACGATGCGCGGATATGGAAAGCGCTCAATGCTTTGGACGAAAAGCACCGCATGCCAGTGATTCTGCGTTACTTCCACAGCCTGAGCGTGACCGAAATCGCCGAAATTCTCAAAATCAATGAAGGAACCATCCATTCACGCCTGCACAACGCCCGTGAGCGGTTGCGCGTTGAATTGGATGCCTTGCCCGGAGATTGATCATGCAAAACTTAACCCACGAGCAAGCCCGTCACTTACTCAAGACATCAGCAGACTATCCATTACCTCGCAACGCAGCCATTGACTTACGCAAACACTTGACGGACTGCGCAGACTGCAACTCTTATGCCAGCAGCCTGGAGAAGATGGAAAACTCCATCAAACGGGCCATGCAAAACCGCTGGTCGGTCAAGCACCAGCCCATTCGCATCGCAGCGCTGACGCAAGCCCGTCAGCGGCAGCATCCGTTGGACAGCTTTGCGGCCGCATTAAACAATAAACTGGTCTTTGTGCCAGCCCTGGTACTGACCCTGTTAGTGCTCTTCAATCTGATCACCCCCCAGGCCTTCTCCTCCAGCTTTGGGGACCTTAGCTTGCAGACTCCGCTCGCGGCGCAGCATACCCCAACCGCGACCCAGCAGCCTACCCAGACGCAAATCCCGCAGTCGCCTGCTTGCCAGAAAATATTTTATATCATCCAGGATGGCGATACATTGGAAAGCATTGCCAGCAAATTTGGCACGACCAGCACGGCACTGCAAAGCCTGAACGGTGGTCTTGAGATAAAAACCGGGCAAACCATCGCGGTTATGTTTTGCAACCCGGGCTCCGAAAATACAACCACACCAACCAGCACCAGCACCAGCACCAGCACACCACAATATTAAAACTTGCCAGAACACAAAGATTAAGTTATAAAGTTTGGCATCCAACTTCGAAGAGAGACCTATGAGCGCAGAAAAACGCAACTGGCTAGACCGAGCCCCCCTCCCTGCCCTGCCGTGGTTGACGATTGAGTTGCTTATTTTCATCGCAATCATGCTGTTAGCAGTGGTTACACGCTATTACAATCTTGGCGCGCGTGTGATGAGTCATGATGAAAGCCTGCACACGTATTTTTCGTGGACCTACTATCGCGGGCAAACCTACCAGCACAACCCAATGATGCATGGCCCGCTCCAATTCCACTTAATTGCGTTGAGTTATTTCATCTTTGGGGCCAGTGATTTCACCGCCCGCATCCCGGCAGCCACCTTCAGCGTGCTGACCATTGCGGTCATCTGGGTTTGGCGACGCTACCTGGGTAAAGCCGGGGCCCTGGCCGCGGCCCTGATGACGCTCATTTCACCTTTCTTGTTGTACTATGGGCGCTATACCCGCGAAGACCCGTATGTTGGTGTGTCCCTATTCCTGATGCTGTACAGCATCTTGCGCTACTTTGAGACCGGGAAATATAAGTACATTTACGTCATTGCCGGGGCCATGGTGCTGCATTACCTCACCAAAGAAACCTCGTTCATCTACACTGCGCAACTGTTGATCTTCCTGGCGATCTATTTTATTGTCAGCGTCACCCGCAAGCCTTGGACAGGTGACAGTACCCAATACCGAACCTTCCTGGCCGCGCTTGGGTTCGGGGCGGTCATGCTGGCCCTGGCTGCTGGCGCATACCTGCTGACTCGCGACTCAGCGGCCATTGACGCCGCCATGACAGCAGCTCCGGCCGATCCCAATACAGAATCGCCCTTCGCCCCACCCACAGCCAGCACCAACCCGATTGTTTTTGTCTTTGGCGGCCTGGGATTGGTGGGAATCATCTTCGCAGGAATTTCGCTTATCCGTGGCTATACGCTTGAAAAACTTCGCCTGGAGCGCTCTTTTGACCTGTTGATTGTCATCGGCACCCTGGTGTTACCACAGCTGGCCGCCTTCCCGGTTTTCCTGATCGGCTGGAACCCAGTCGATTACAGCAGCTCCGGCTTGCTGCGCACCTCGGTCTTCCTGGTTCCCATGTCAGCCATCGCCATCCTGATCGGCCTATGGTGGAATGCGGACGTTTGGTGGCGTATGGCGCTAGTCTTCTGGGGGCCATTTACCCTGCTCTATACCTCCCTGTTCGGCAACGGGATCGGCTTTTTTACCGGTCTGGTTGGCTCACTGGGTTACTGGCTGGAGCAGCATGGGGTCAATCGCGGCTCACAACCCTGGTACTACTACACCCTTATCACCATTCCAATTTATGAATTCCTGCCCGCTCTGGCCAGTCTGCTGGCGCTAATCCTTGGCCTTCGGAGCAGTCCCGAAGCCAATCCTGAGATGGTAACAGCCCTGGATGAATCCGCTTCTGGTGAGATGGCCCCGCGAGAGCTGGACAATCGCACCAATATGATCAGCCTTCTGGGCTGGTGGACCTTTAGCAGTATCGTGGCCTTCTCCTGGGCGGGTGAAAAAATGCCCTGGCTGACCTTTCATATGGCGCTGCCCATGGTGCTATGGGGCGGATGGGCTATCGGCCAGTTGATTGACAGTGTAGACTGGGAAGAACTACGCCAGCGGAATGCCCTGGCTGTGTTGGGGCTGGTCGTTGTGCTCATTTTGAGTTCTTTCGGCTTTTTCTCAGCCATGTTCAGCGACCCCCGCCCCTTTTCGGGCATGGAACTAAACCAGCTTCAATCCACCACCAGCCTGCTCTTTGCACTGGCCGGGATTCTTGCCAGCCTGATCGGGCTGTACCGTCTCTTATTTGACTGGGAAGCCAAACAGGCTGTCGCGCTCGGTTTGTTGATGATATTCGGTCTATTGGCCGTGTTGACCGCCCGCACAACGATCCGGGCCAATTACCTGAAGTACGACAGCGGGCAAGAGTACATCGTTTACGCTCACGGGTATACCGGGGTTAAGTCGGTGCTAAATCAGGTCATGGAAATCTCGGAGCGCACCACCGGCGATCCGTATGCGATTGTCGTGGCCTACGACGACGACGTTTCCTGGCCCATGTCGTGGTACATGCGTGATTTCACCAATGCCCGTTTCTATGGCGCATCGCCAGATGTCAGCCTGCGCGAAGTCCCTGCCATCATCGTCGGCGATAATAATTTCTCCAAAATCGAGCCGATTGTTGGCGATAATTACTATCGCTATGACTACATCCGCATGGTATGGCCCAACCAGGACTACTTCAACCTGGCCAGTGAACGCCCCGACCCCTCCTTGCCGTTTGAAGAAGGTTATTCCTGCACAGGCGGCTTAAGTATCTTCAAGCTGTTCCGTCAGTATGATTTCTCGCGCCTATGCAATGCGCTGGGCGACCCGCGCATGCGCTCGGCCATGTTTAACATCTGGCTCAACCGTGACTACACCTTGTATGCCGAAGTGACTGGCAGCCAGAGCACCACCGAAGCCAACTGGGAACCCTCCGACCGGATGCGCCTGTATGTTCGCAAGGATATTGGCGAGCAAATGTGGAACTACGGCATTAAAGCGGTTGAAACCGGACCCGACGAATACCAGCAAAAAACGGTTACGCTCGAAGCCAATCTGACGTTGGGAGTTCTGGGCGGTGAACCCGGACAGTTCAACGCTCCGCGTGGCGTGGCCTTCGCTCCGGATGGCAGCTTTTACTTGGCCGATTCTCGCAACCACCGCATCCAGCACTTTGCCCCGGATGGCGACTTGCTTGGCGCGTGGGGGCAGTTTGGCGACCTGGCCACTGGCGCCGCCCCCGCGGGCACCTTCAATGAGCCGTGGGGCATTGCTGTCGGCCCGGACGGTAGTGTCTACGTAACCGACACCTGGAATCATCGCGTGCAGAAATTTGACCCGGATGGAGTCTCGCTGGGAATGTGGGGCATTTTTGGCCTGGCCGAAACCCCTGGCGCCCTTTATGGTCCGCGTGGAATTACCGTTGATTCGCAGGGTCGGGTTTTTGTGGCCGACACCGGCAACAAACGCATCGTCATTTTTGACGCAAACGGAGCCATCCTGGGTGAATTTGGGACCGAAGGCTTCGCCCCCGGCCAGTTTAGCGAGCCTGTAGATGTCAAAGTAGACAGCGAAGGCAACGCCTACGTAACCGACACCTGGAATCAGCGCGTACAGGTCTTGATCCCGGCCGAAGATGGAGTCACCTACACTCCGCTGCGTGACTGGCCGGTAAAGGGATGGAAATCGCAATCCCTGGACAATAAGCCCTATATGGCAATCACCGAAGCCGGTAACGTATTGGTCACAGACCCGGAAGGTTATCGTATCATCGAGTACAACAACCAGGGCGAACTGGTGCGGGTCTGGGGCAATTTCGGAACCGACAACGCCAGCTTCGGCCTGCCTACCGGCATCGCCATCGATGCGGACGGCAATGTATGGGTCACGGATGCGGGGAACAACCGCATTATGCGCTTTACCCTCCCATAACCAGAGTTTTATTAACAGGGGCGGCTTTCAAGTCGCCCCTGTTCTTTTGTTGATGGTATAATCCCCTGTCGCAAGTAGGGAGTTGCAATAAAAATAACCAGGGAGACACCCGCATGAAACTCCACGAGTACCAATCCAAACAGATTTTCTCCCGCTATGGGATCCCCATCCCTAAAGGGAGAGTCGCGGCGACCGCAAGCGAAGCACGACATGTTGCTGAAGAGCTCGGTGGCCGCGTTGTTATTAAATCGCAAGTGCTGGTCGGTGGACGCGGCAAGGCTGGCGGCATTAAGGTTGCCAAAGACCCCGCCGAAGCTGAACAGTTCGCCACCCAAATCCTGTCGATGGAAATCAAGGGTCTGCCGGTGCGTAAAGTGCTGGTAGACGAAGCCGCAGCCATCGATCAGGAAATTTATCTCGGTATTACCAACGACCGCGCAGCCAAAAAACCTGTCATCATGTGTTCAGCGGCCGGTGGTGTGGATATCGAGGAAGTCGCCGCACAAACCCCGGAAAAGATCATCAAAGTGCACATCAACCCGCTTCTGGGCATCAAAGATTACCAGACGCGCGATATTGCTGCCGGGATCGACCTGCCGCGCGACTACTGGAAGTCCTTTGGGGAGATTCTCAAGGGTTTATGGCAAGCGTACATCGACAACGATGCCACTCTGGCCGAAATCAACCCGCTTATCATCAGCAAAGACAAACGGCTCGTTGCGCTGGATGGCAAGATGCTGATCGATGACAATGCACTTTTCCGTCATCCGCAGCTCTCCGAGATGCGCGACACGGACGAAGACGCCCCTTCGGAAGTAGAAGCCCGCAAATACGGTTTGACCTTTATCAAGCTGGATGGAAACATTGGCTGTATGGTCAATGGCGCGGGCCTGGCCATGGCCTCGATGGACATTCTCAAGTTCTTCGGCGGCGAACCGGCCAACTTCCTGGATATTGGCGGCGGCGCAGGAGCTGAAAAAGTTGCCGCAGCGATGCGCATCATCCTTTCTGACCCGAGCGTGAAAGCCATCCTGTTTAACATCTTCGGCGGAATCACCCGCTGTGATGAAGTAGCGAAGGGCATCCTGGTGGCAATGGCCGAGGTCAAGCCCAAAGTGCCGATGGTCGTGCGCCTGGTTGGTACAAACGCTGAAGAAGGTCGTGCTATGCTGGCCAACGCCAACATGATCACCGCCGAAACCCTGGCCGACGCCGCTCAAAAGGCCGTCGCCGCTGCGAAGGGAGCTTAATCCATGAGCATCCTTGTCAACAAAGAAACCCGCCTTCTGGTGCAGGGCATTACCGGCAGCGAAGGCTTGTTCCACACCCGCCAGATGGTGGCTTACGGCACCAACGTCGTTGCCGGGGTAACCCCCGGAAAGGGCGGCCAGTGGGTGGATGAAAAAATCCCGGTCTTCGACTCGGTCAAGATCGCGGCTGACGCCACTGGCGCCAACACCTGTATCATCTTTGTCCCGGCTCGCTTTGCCGCCGACTCGATCTTTGAAGCTGCCGATGCGGGTATCCCGTTTATCGTCTGCATCACCGAAGGCATCCCGGTCAGTGACATGATGCGCGTGCGCAACTACATCGACCAAAAAGGTGTGCGCCTGCTGGGCCCCAACTGCCCCGGCCTGTTGACCCCCGGCGAAGCCAAAGTGGGGATCATTCCTGGAAATATTGCCATCCCCGGCAACGTGGGGATTGTTTCCCGCTCGGGAACGCTGACCTACGAGGTGCTGTATGCGCTCAAGCAGGTCGGCATGGGTTCATCCACCACCGTTGGTATTGGCGGCGACCCGGTAAACGGGACAAACCACATCGACGTGCTGCAAATGTTTGAAGACGATCCGCACACCGACAAGGTGGTGATGATTGGCGAAATTGGCGGCTCGGATGAAGAAAAAGCGGCTGAATTCATCGCAACCAAAATGACCAAACCTGTGGTCGGCTTTATTGCCGGGCAAACCGCGCCTCCAGGCAAGCGCATGGGGCACGCCGGTGCCATCGTTGAAGGCGGCGAGGGCACAGCCGAAGCCAAGATCAAGGCATTGCAGGCGGCTGGCGTAAAAGTGGCGCGCCACCCCGAGGAAATCCCGGGCCTGCTGAAGTAAAAACAGCTGGCTAAAACTGAAAACGGATACGGGCCGGACAACTTATTGTCCGGCCCGTATCCGTTTCAATAACGGAAGACCGTTACCGGCGCGGAAAGTTTCACGCCGGGAGGATCCAGCCAAGAAAGAGACCCGGGCAAGCAAACCCATTGGGCAGCCGGGCCTCTCCAAATCCTATCAGAAAAACATGCAGGGGCGCAACATGCTGCGCCCCTGCTGTATAATACCGCTTCAGACCGAAATTACTTGTGGCTATCGATGTAACGGACAGCTTCGCCCACGGTGGTAATCTTCTGGGCGTCTTCGTCAGAGATTTCGGCGCCAAATTTGTCTTCGAAAGCCATGATCAGCTCAACGAGGTCGAGCGAATCGGCCTCGAGGTCTTCGCGGAAACTGGCTTCCATGACAACCTTGCCCTCGTCCACGCCGAGCAGGTCCACGATAATGGTCTTGATTTCGCTGAAAGTGTCAGCCATAACTTCCTCCTGTTGATTTCAACTAGTTTATACGCAGGGGTCATTTTACCACTACGCAAGATTTCATAACACAGGAACACAGTACTATGTCAAAAGTTGCGCCAATTGAGCAAAGAAAAGATGATCACATCAAAATCAACCTGGAACGGGATGTGCGCTCGGCGTTGACAACCGGGCTGGAAAAAATCCATTTTACCCATGAAGCCCTGCCCGAGCTGAACCTGGACGAGGTTGATACCAGCCTGACCCTGTTCGGCAAGCGTCTAAAAGCGCCCATCCTGGTCAGTTCTATGACCGGCGGGACAGAAGACGCCGGGGATATTAACATGCGCCTGGCGCGCGCCGCGCAGGAATGCGGGATTGCCATGGGCGTTGGATCACAACGGGCGGCAATCGAAAAACCGGGGCTGGCCGCTTCCTTCCAGGTGCGGCGCGCCGCGCCGGAGATCTTGTTATTTGCCAATCTTGGCGCAGTGCAGCTGAACTATGGCTACAGCGTCGATGAATGCCGCAAAGCGGTGGAAATGATCGAAGCCGATGCGCTCTACCTGCACCTGAACCCGCTGCAAGAGGCTGTGCAACATGGCGGCGATGGCAACTGGAAAGGCCTGGCAAAAAAAATCGAAACGTTATGCAAAACGCTGCCCATGCCGGTCATCGCCAAAGAAGTCGGCTGGGGCATTTCAGAAAAAACGGCCAGAATCCTGGCGGAGTGTGGGGTATCCGCCATCGATGTGGCTGGCGCAGGCGGTACCAGCTGGTCGCAGGTGGAGATGTACCGCGCGCCAGATGAATTCCTGCGCAACCTGGCAGCCACCTTCATCGGCTGGGGTATCCCTACGGCCGAGTCGATCCAGGCTGTAAAACGCGCTGCGCCGGGCCTGACAGTGTTTGCCAGCGGCGGGCTAAAGGATGGGCTAGATATTGCCAAATGCATCGCCCTGGGGGCTTCCCTGGGCGGTATGGCGGGTCAATTCCTGAAAGCTGCCGCCGTTTCAACCGACAACGCCATCGAGATGATCCGGCTAACCCAGCGCCAACTACAGGTAACCATGTTCTGCGCCGGAGCCGGGGATATCCAATCGCTCCAGGAACTCCCGCTCGCCAGAGAATAAGCCGTCATGTCGATCACGACCGTTATTTTTGACCTCGGCGGCGTCTTGCTGCGCTGGAATCCGTTGGCCTTGTACCAGAAGCACTTCCCGCACCTGTCATCCACTGAAATCGAGCTATTCATGCGCGAGATTAATTTTAGCGCCTGGAATACCCGACAAGACCAGGGGCGCTCCTTTGATGAAGGCGTCAGCGACCTCGCCGCGCAATTTCCCCACCGCGCCAGACTGATCGAGGCATACCACACTCACTGGCTGGATTGCGTTGACGGACCGATTGAAGGCTCTGTGCGAATTCTCAAGCGTCTCAAAGACGCGGGCCTGGGTCTCTATGGGCTGACCAACTTCTCCGCCGAAAAATTCCACCTGACCCGCCCGCATTACCCCTTCCTGAACGATTTCGACGCTATCATCGTCTCTGGCGAGGTAAAACTCGTCAAGCCTGACCCGGCCATCTACCGCCTGGCCCTGGCACAAATTGGACGCACGGCCCGCGAATGTGTCTTTATCGACGACTCCGCGCCCAATGTAACCACAGCCAGCGCCCTGGGCTTTACCGCCATACAGTTTCGCTCAGCAGAGCAGCTCGCCAGCGAACTAACCCAACTGGGACTATTCAATCAAGAAATTTTGGATTAAACAAAAGCCGAATCTTGTCTCAAACGCCCCCACCCTACAGAGAGCTTTTACATGCTGAAACCGTTTACTTTGACCCGACTGTTGCCTATCTTCGCCTTCCTGGGGCTTCTTACCACCCTGGCAGGCTGCGCCGCCCCGCCCTCACCCCCTGCCCCAACCAGCCTGCCCCACACAGAGACGCCACTCCCAAACTCCACTCTCGGAGCCGGGTTCCGCTTCTCCACCTACGGGCCGCAGAGCAACCCCGGACCAGAATACTGGGCATCGGTGGGAGAAAGGATGTCGGCCAGGTTTCCCGGCTCACACCCCGAAGCCATCTGGATCGTTGGTAACTTCCTCGGTGATGGCATGACCTATCTCAGCTTTCATGCCGAAACAGACGACCCGCATATAAAATCGGGCTTTGTGGATATGAATGAGCAGACCCTGTCCTTGCTCGACCAGAAAGGCTTCAAAGTCTGGCTACAGGTCGAACCGGGCGACGCCGACATGCTGACACTCATCAACCTTGTGCTAAACCAGTACAAACAGCACCCCTCGGTCATCGGGTTCGGCGTCGATGTCGAATGGTTCAAATCCGATGGCAGCGCCGAAGGCACCCCGGTGAGCGACGCAGAAGCCGAGGCGTGGGTCAAGGCCATTCGCGCCATCAATCCTGATTACAAGCTATTCCTGAAGCACTGGGATACAGCCTACATGCCGCCCACGTATCGTGATGGCATCGTTTTTATCGACGACAGCCAGCAATTCAACTCCTTCGACGATCTCAAAGCTGAGTTCGCACACTGGGGACAGTACTTTAACCCGGCCGAGGTAGGATTCCAATATGGGTACCCCGCCGACCAGGCCTGGTGGAAGCAGCTTCAAGATCCGCCTGCCGAAATCGGCCAGGCCATTATAGAAAGCACTCCCAACACCACCGCGCTGTTCTGGGTCGATTTCACCGTGCTCGACGTATTCCCGCCCCAATAAATTAATCCATTCACCTGTCCAGGAGACCCTATGAGCCTGAAAGAATTAAGCGCCACCATGCTACCCGCCATCGAGGCCGAACTGCAACGCCAGGTGGCCCGCCTCGACCAGCCACGCACCCAGCCGTTCCACGAAATGCTGACCTATCACATGGGCTGGAGCGGCGAAGGTGCCGGCCCCGAAGCTACGGGCAAACGCATCCGCCCGCTGATGGTTTTGCTGGCTACGGCTGCCTGTGGCGGCGACTGGAAAAGCGCCCTCCCTGCCGCCGCAGCGGTGGAATTGGTGCACAACTTTAGCCTGGTCCACGATGACATCCAGGATAATTCCGATAAACGCCGTGGCCGCTCAACGGTGTGGGTTAAGTGGGGCATGCCAATGGCAATCAACGCCGGAGACGCCCTTTTTGTCATCTCAAACCAGGCCATCATCGACCTGGCGCACAAACACCCGGCCGACCAGGTGGTCCGCGCAGCCGGGATCTTGCACGACACCTGCCTCGACCTGACGCGCGGCCAATACCTGGATATGTCTTACGAAGGCCGAAAAGACCTTGGCATCGAGGATTATTGGCCCATGATTAGCGGCAAGACTGCCGCACTGCTGGCGGCTTGCACATCCATTGGCGCGGTGCTGGCTGGAAGCGACGATTACACCATCGAAGCCTACCGCTCGTTTGGGCATGCGCTCGGCCTGGCCTTCCAGGTGCAGGACGACATCCTGGGCATCTGGGGAGACGAAGCCCTGACCGGGAAATCGGCCGCATCTGACCTGGTGGAAGGCAAAAACTCACTGCCCGTACTGGTGGGGTTAAGCAAAAAAGGAAAATTCGCCGCACGCTGGGCTCAAGGTCCCATCAGCCAGGACGAAGTGGAAGAACTGGCGAAACTCCTGGCAACCGAATCGGCCTATGAATATACCCATGAAGCCTCGAAACAGATGACCGATATGGCACTCACCAGCCTGCGCACCGCCGACCCGCAGGGTGAAGCCGGGGTTGCGCTTTTTGAGCTGGCCGAAAAACTGCTTAGCCGCCAGGCTTGACATGCCTCGCAGGGCTGACTATAATCCGCTGCGCACAAAAAACAAGCGGGTGTAGTTCAGTGGTAGAACGCTTGCTTCCCAAGCAAGATATCGTGGGTTCGAGTCCCATCACCCGCTCAAGTTAGCCCACCCAGGCCTTGAACCGCCAGAATTTTCAACTCTGGCGGTTTTTCTGTCTGCAAAACGGCGTAGCTGCAAAGGAATGCTCAAATGCCCGACACGCAACCCAACAACCCCTTGCACGGGGTCACCCTCGAAAAATTACTCAACCAGCTCGTAGCGCGCTTTGGTTGGGAAGAATTGGGCCGACGCATTCCAATCCGGTGTTTTACAGACAACCCCAGTATCAAATCGAGCCTGAAGTTTTTGCGGCAAACACCCTGGGCTCGAAAAAAGGTAGAACAGCTTTATCTCGAGTCACTGAACGGATAAAGCCATTCGCGTCCCTTATAATCACCTCTACGCTCAAAGGAGAGCGAGCTTATGGAAAAGGTAAAACCGTTTGAGATCATCGCGGAGGAATACCAGGTTTCTCGCGAAAGCGCCAAGTATTTTCTCGGCCGGGTGCAAAAAAGCTTTAAAGTTGAAAAACCCCCGCAGCAGCTCATTGTAGATTTTATGGCCAAGCAAGACTTCGACACCCTGCCAGAGCCACACCTGGTCGCCAAGCTGATGAACGAAAGCGGAATCTGGGGCGCGGCACTCCACACCGAACCGGCAACGCTTACCGACGAACCCGACCTCTATTTTTAGAATAAAGGGAATAAGAAAACGCCTCGCCGTAACTGGCGAGGCGTTTTGTTCTAACTACTGGTGTTTTTATCGCTCGTAGAGATAGTTCAACTCGCGAATGTATCCTTTCAACTGCTCGGTCAGGTTGCCATCAGGCAAACGCCAGGCCCAGAAACCACCCACTTTGCCAGGGAAGTTCATGCGCGCTTCGGTTCCCAGGCGCAGGAAATCTTGCATGGGGGCCAGCGCAAAGACCGCTACCGAGCCCCAGATGGCGCGGATCATGTCACCAGGAACATCGGCGTTGTCGCGGGTCACGTAGCGATGATAAAAATCGCGTTCGTTGGATGGGGCTGTGCGATACCAGCCCAGGGCAGTGTCATTGTCATGCGTACCGGTATACACCACGCTATTGCGCACATAGTGATGCGGCAGGAAGGGGTTGTCGGGACCAGAAAAGCCGAACTGGAAGATCTTCATGCCGGGCAGGCCAAGCGAATCGCGCAGTTCAATGACATCTGGCGTAATCTCGCCCAGGTCTTCTGCAATAATGGGCAGGTCGCCGAGCGCTTCGCGGATAGTGTTAAACAGGTCAATGCCAGGGCCAGGGACCCAGCGCCCGGTCTGGGCGGTAGGGGCATCACCGGGAATCTCCCAGTAGCCCGCAAAACCACGGAAGTGATCGATGCGGACGATGTCCACCGTGCTCAGGGTTGCGCGAATCCGTTCGATCCACCATTTGTAACCGCTGGCCTTGTGCACATCCCAGCGATAGAGCGGATTGCCCCATAGCTGACCAGTGGGCGAGAAATAATCAGGGGGAACCCCCGCCACAACGGTGGGCTTGCCGCCTTCGTCGAGGTAGAACAGGCCGGGATTGGACCAGGCATCGGCGGAATCCATTGCCACAAAAATCGGGATATCGCCAATAATCTGAATCCCTTTGCTGTGAACATAGCCGCGCAACCAGTTCCAGTGGCGGAAGAACAGGAACTGGCGAAATTCCTGGCGGCGAATGGCATCAGCGTACATCTCACGAGCCTCGGCCAGCGCCGCAGGTTCGCGCTTGCGCAAGGGTTCGGGCCATTCATTCCAGGCAACCCCGCCATTGGCGTCTTTTAGGGCCATAAACAGGGCATAATCGGCCAACCACGAGGCG
Source organism: uncultured Anaerolinea sp. (assembly GCA_964562145.1). GTDB lineage: Bacteria > Chloroflexota > Anaerolineae > Anaerolineales > Villigracilaceae > UBA5195. The sequence goes on from CAZLSP010000033.1 coordinate 23,177, forward strand.
TGGTCGAAGCGGAAGGCGTTAAATTCCGCCTGCAGGGGGCTTTGAGACATGGTCTCAAAGCGGGCATAGGCCTTATCGAGCAGGGCGGGCTTCCAGTTGAAAATCATCCCAAAATCGACATGATTTTCGGGCCAGGTGGGCATATCGGCAAAATCATCGTCAGTCAGCAAGCCATCGTTTTTGAGAAAATCAGGGCTGACCAGGTACGGGTTACCGGCAAAAGCGGAAAAACACTGATAGGGTGAGTCTCCGTAACCCGTAGGGCCAAGCGGAAGCACCTGCCACAGCTTGCAACCGCTTTCAGCCAGAAAATCAATGAAACGGTAGGCAGCCGGGCCCAGGTCCCCAATGCCATAGGGGCCGGGCAGGCTGGTGGGATGGAAAAGAATACCGGAGGAGCGCTTGAAGGTCATAATCCCTCTATGAAATAAGATTGCGATACAACTCGGCGTATTTTAACGCCGATTTTTCCCATGAAAAGTCTTCGGCCATAGCCATACGCTGAATCGCCTGCCAGGCGGCCTGATCCTGGAAGGTCTGGAAGGCGCGGCGCAGGGTGGCAGCCATCATCGTTGGAGAAGGCTCGGTAAACAGGAAACCTGTACGGCCATCGGCGATGGTATCACGCAAGCCGCCAGTGGCGCGCGCCAACGGAACCGCGCCATAACGCATGGCGATCATTTGGGCCAGGCCGCACGGTTCGTAACGGGAAGGCATCAGGAACATGTCGGCAGCGCCATAAATTTTGCGCGAGAGACGGGCATCAAAACGAATCACCGCCGCCACACGATCGGGAAAATCGGCTTCGAGGTGGCGCACGGCATCTTCGAGGTATCCGCTGCCGGTGCCGAGCAAAATAGCCTGCCAATCCTGGTCGGTTACCAGGCGCAAAGCTTCAACCGCGATATCGACCCCTTTTTGCTGGTCCATACGTGTGACCATTGCCAGCAAGGGAACGCCGGGTTTGTTGGCCAGGCCAAACTGCGATAACAAATCCGATTTGTTGACCGAGCGAGCCGCAAGGGTGGCCGGGGTAAAACGACTGTCGAGGGCGTCGTCGGTGGAGGGGTCCCAGGCGGAATAATCGATTCCGTTGACAATGCCGGTTACCTTATCGCGATTCAACTGCAAGTAAGGCTCCAGCCCGTAACCGTATTCGGGAGTCTGAATCTCGAGGGCGTAGGTGGGCGAAACCGCCACAACTGAATCCGCTGAGACCAGGCCCATCGGCATGGGCTGGCGCCGGGCCCACTCAGGCAGGAGCGGCTCATCGAGCGGCGGGAGGCCGTAAGCCGGGATCGATGCTTCGGCTTCTGGGCCCATATAGCCCAGGTTATGGACCGAGAAAACAGTCTTGACCCCCGCCCAGAAAGGATCGGCCTGGTTTTTGAAGATGCCGTACAGGGCCGTAGCGGTGTGCCAATCGTTGGCATGGACAATGTCAGGACGCCAATCGAGCTTGCGCGCCATTTCGAGGGCGGCCATGGAAAAAAAGACATATTTTTCGCCGTCGGCCTGCGGATTGGGGTCGTAGACTTTGAGTGAACCCGTCACCGGCGCACCAGAGATCAGATAGACCGGCAGCCCTTTGACATCGGTGCGAAATACCTGGGCAGGCACATCGCGCCCGGTACGGGGGATGGTGAAAACTGTCTCGCGCACCAGCGACAAACTCTCAGCGCGAATGGAAGTATGGAAAGGCAGCGCCAGGCGCACGTCAATATCGTCGCCCAACGATTGCAGGGCATAGGGTAAAGACCCGGCGACATCACCAAGCCCGCCCACCTTGATAAAAGGATCGGCCTCGGAAGCAAGGAACAAAACACGGATTGTTTTCTTCATGGTTGCTCACAAAAAGGGAAAATAGCAGGATGTACAGACATCATCCCATTATATGCGAGAAAATGCCAGCCGAAAAAGCTGATTGGCGATTCAACAAAAAGTCTCAGGGTAGAGGAACAGCCGAAAAGTCGGTGGGGTTTTCGGAAAGCAAGAGACGGTTCGGCTGGCCCGGTGCGCCGCTATACAACCCGGATGCGGCTGCAAAAACGAACCGGCCATCCGCCAGCCAGGCAAAGCGCGTTACCCCGGCAGAATCGGCGACTGGGGAGATGGTGCCATCCGCCTGGAGCACCCAGGCTGAAGCCGGGCTGCCGCGCCAAAAAGCCAGCGTCGTGCCATCTGGGGACCAGCCGAACAAACCCATTGCGGGCTGGGTATCTAACAGCCGGTCGGCAGTGCTGGCATCGATCAGGTGAAGCTCCAGGTTGCCTGCTCGTTCACGCAGGTAAGCCACTTTGTCCGAGTCGGGAGCGAGCAAGAAAGCGGGCTCAACCCGGGTCGAGAGAGACGGGATCAGGGCTAATTGGGCAGGGCTGCCCGCTTCGGCCGGGACAAACATGTAACGTCCCTGGGTATTTGGGTCTGTTGAAGGAAGCACCGCCTTAAAACCGTAGCCATTGGAAAGCCAGGCTGCCTGTGGCATCAAATTACCAAGCGGCGTAAACGACAACACGGTCTGGAGCTGACTGCCATCGACGGCGGCAAGATTAATTTTATCGGGCTGGAGAAGCGCCATCCTGGCAGAGTCTGGAGAAAAGACCCAGCGGCCGCCCTGCCCGGCCGCGAGAAGCTGTTGCGACTGGCCCGCGTCGACATCGACCCTGTAAAGGTCAAAGACCGGCGCGTCGCTGGCGGCGGCAGTGGAAAAATACAGGTTTTGCGTATTGGGGAGGAATATAAACTGGTCGATAACCAGGCCAGGCGCACTGAGCGCATGAGCCTTAGAGCCATCGCTTTGTATGGCCCAAAGCTGTCCCTGGCGCACAAAAGCAATTCGGCTGCCATCGTCTGAGAGCAGCGGGCGCGAATCGGAACCTGTATCGGTCAGGGCACGCGGGATTGAGCCATCCCAAACCCACAGTTGACCGTCCAGAGCATAGACAACGCGCAGGTTGGCCTGGGAACGTTCAGCAGTCGCCTCGAGGACAGGCTGTGAGGGTGCTTGGGGCGATAAACCAGCATTTGGGGTGGATGCTGCCGTGGGGGTGGCGGAAACTTCGCCCCCGGCCGGGGTTGCGCCGGGGGAACAGGAATAAAGACCCAGGCTGAGCAAGATGGCGGCCCCCAGGGCCAGGATGCGGTTGAAGGAAGGAAACATTTGCGAAACGGAATCCGCCGTTTTAGCCGACTCCGCCCTGTTCCTCTTCTTGAGGGCGCACGAGCCAGTATGCAGCCGAGCCCAGGATGGGCACGATGACAATAAGGATGGTCCAGAGCACACGCGCAACTTCGTTGATGTGCTTTTTGCGCAAGTTGAGCAGGCTAAAAATGCTAAACCCAATCCACACGATAAACAGCAAGCAGTTGAAGGCTTGCAGGATGGCGAACCCAAAATTGAAGTTGTAATGGTCAAAAGGCATCATGGAAATCCTCCGTTGATTAGAATTGCATGTAGTTTAGCACAATTGGCGTTAAATATGTTTTCGGACACGCTCGCGCACCAGCGATGCCATGATGGGTTTCGTGATGAAATCGACGCCTCCGGCAGCGTACCCGGCCTGTTCGTCGTCCCGGTCGCTCAGGGCGGAGATGAAAACTACCGGGATACTGGCCGTTAGCGGGTTGCTCTTAAGCTGGCGGCAGACAGCAAACCCATCGGTATCGGGCATCATTACATCCAGCAAGATCAAGTCGGGGCGAGCTTCTGAGCTAAAGGCGAGCTCGATGGCTTTTGCGCCGCTGGTGGCTTCGAGAAGATTGTATTCTTTTCCCAGGATGGCGCTTAATAAGTGAATGTTCTCGACGGCATCATCGACAATCAAAATGGTGCGCCTTCCGGGAGGGGCTTTTTCTGGCTCAGTCGCTTGCGGCTGCGCGCCTGCTTCGAGCAGCCGCGCAACGGCCGGGAGGGTGGCCGCAAGCCAATGCTCAACCCGGTCGATATAAATATCGTACAGGGCGGTCTCTTCGTTGGCAATCGCGTACTCCAACTGACGTGAGACCTCACTCAGCTTATCCGCGCCAATGGTTGCGGCAACCCCTTTGAGGGTATGCGCCAGCCTGCGCGCCAAGACCAGGTCATTTTCCTGTAAAGCTGCACGCAGTTGCCGGGCTGTTCCGGCTTGCTGCTCGTAGAAGAGGCCGAGCAACTTGTGATAAAGGCCCTGATTCTCATCCAGGCGTTCGAGAGCCCGACGAGTATCCAGGCTGACAGCGGGAAGTTCCACCGGCGGCGGAGAGGCAGGTTCGGCAATAGCCGGGACCGCAGGTTCTTCATGAATGGGCTCTTTGATCAACCAGCGCATGAGGACTTTGGTCAGGTACGCCACATTGACCGGTTTGGAGACGTAATCGTTGAGGCCTGAATCCAGCGCCTTTTCACGATCCCCGGCCATGGCGTGTGCAGTCATGGCAATAATGGGCAATTGCTGAACGCCCAGGCCAAGCTCATCGCGAATCTTGCGCGTGGCCTGGTAACCATCCATGCCGGGCATTTGGATATCCATCAAGACCGCATCAAAGGACTCGCTTGAAATCATCCGAACCGCATCTTCGCCATTGTTGGCAACAGAAACCTGCAGCCCCATGCTGTGTAAAATTTCAACCGCCACCATCTGGTTAATCTCGTTATCTTCGACCAACAAGATGCGCCGGCTGCGCAGTTGCGCAAGCGCGCCCGGTTCTTTGGGACCGATCTTCCGCATATCCCGGCGGGATCTTACCGGTTTCTGCTGACCAAAGATTTGCATGACCGCATCAAATATTTGCGAACGGGTGACAGGCTTGATCAGGTAACCATCGGGCTCGCCGTTTTCCATCTGTCGCACCATCTCATCGGCGCTCACAAGCAAAATGGCCGGGATTTGATCAAAGCGCGGGTCCTGTTTGATGTGGTGAATTGCCTCCAGGCCGTTCATCCCATCCGGCAGGCTCCAATCCATAAAAATCAAATCGAAAGAGCCACGCGAAAGCGACTCTCGAAGCACTTCCAGCCCGGCCTCCCCGGATTGCGCCACTACCACCTGAAAGGAAAAAGATTCAAGCGCCGTTCGCATAAAATCCAGTGTATTTAGGTGATCTTCCACAACCAGAACCCGCAGCCCGCCCCAGGAGGATTGCGAGCCTCCCGCTTCCAACGTTCCGGTCACTTGTTGCCCTAGCCAGATGACAAAGCTGAAGGTGCTGCCACTCCCATACCGGCTGGAGACTTTGATCTCGCCCCCCATCATTTGCACCAGCCGCTGGCTAATGGTCAAGCCCAGGCCTGTGCCGCCATATTTTCGGCTGGTAGACGAATCGGCCTGCGTAAAAGGCTGGAAGAGGTGGGCAAGCTGCTCGTCGGTAATGCCAATGCCCGTATCCTGCACAGAAATCGCAAGCGCCACGCGATTTTCAACCTGTTGTGATACGGAAGTCGATACGATGACCTCGCCATTTTCTGTAAACTTAATCGCATTCCCCACCAGGTTGAGCAAGACCTGCAGCAAGCGTGACGGATCGCCTACCAACTGGCGCGGAATATCGGCCGAGGTCTGGAAGACCAGCTCGAGGCCCTTTTCCTGGGCCCGGTAAGCGACCATACTCGACAGACTGTGCAAGACATCGTCCAACCGAAAAGAGGTCGACTCGAGGGTCAGCTTCCCCGATTCAATCTTGGAGAAATCGAGAATATCGTTGATGGTCGCCAACAGGGATTCGCCGGAAAGCTGCAAGTTTGTCAGGTAACCGCGCTGCTTTTCGGTCAAATCTGTCTGTAAAACCAGATACGCCAGGCCCAACACCCCGTTGAGCGGTGTCCGAATCTCGTGGCTCATCACTGCCAGGAAATCGCTTTTGGCCCGATTAGCCGCCTCGGCTTGTTCTTTGGCAACCAGCAACTCCTCGGTGCGAACCCGTACCAATTCTTCGAGATGGTCGCGGTGCAACAAAAGCTCGGCCTCGGCCTTTGTGCGTTCGGCCAGTTCCGCTTGGACATCGTCGTACAAACGGGCATTTTCGACCGCAACCGCTACCTGCGCGGATAATGTTTCGAGCACCGAGATGTCTTCCTGGCTAAAAGCATTCACCTCCGGGCTTTGAACATCCAGCACGCCAACAACCTGGTTGCCAATTTTGAGCGGCAGGCTAAGCTCTGACTGGGTAGGCAAAAATTCGGGGAAATGGTTGATATATTTGGCCTCGTTGTTGACATCATTCGCGAGCAATTTCTCGCCATACTTGCCTGCCCACCCAACAACGCCCTCGCCCAGGCGAATCCGATGCTCATCCGGAAAGATATGCGCAAAATTCCCGGCCCGGGCTTTCATCACCAGTTCATTACTTTTGCGGTCAAAAATAAATAGGGCCACATGATAATAACCAAAAGCTTCATGGATGCGCCGCGCAGCCACACTTAAGACATTCTGAAGGTTCAAAACCGCAACAATTTCTCGCCCGACATCATTAATCAGGGTAAGCTGGTTAGCGCGTTTTTGCAGGTCCACTTCGGCGCGCTTGCGCTCAGTGATGTCTGTGTGCGTGCCCACCATGCGTAACGGCTTACCGTCCGGGGTACGCGTCAAAACCTTTCCCCGGTCGAGCACCCAAACCCACTCGCCGTTTTTATGCTTCATGCGACTCTCAAACTCGTAGGCTTCCGTCTCCCCGTTGAAATGTCTCTCCAATAAGTAATCCGATTCGAGCAAATCATCGGGGTGCGCCAGGTCAATCCAGGTTTGGATGCTGACAGGCTCTAGCTCATGCAGGCTGTAGCCTACAATCTGGGCCCAGCGTTCATTAAACAGGGTCTGCCCGGTCTGAACATTCCAATCCCAGGTGCCCACCCCCGAGGCTTCCACAACCGCTTCGAATCGTTCCTTGCCTTCTTCCAGGGCCTGCTCGGCCAGCTTGCGCTCAGTGATGTCATGGAAATTGATGACCAGCGCCCTAACGCTCGGTTCGGCCAGTAAGTTGCTAAAGGTACTCTCAATCCAACGCCAGGTATTATCCTTCTGCTTGAAGCGATATTGGATGGTGGGAACCCAGGCCGGGTTTTGCAAAATGCCACCCAGTGTAGCCAGGACAAAAGGCAGATCATCGGGGTGGGTGGAGGCATTGGGGTCGACATCTTCCAGGCTATCCTCGAAAGCATAGCCAAAAATCCGGCGCGCCGACGGGCTGGCATACACCAGTTTCCCGGCATCCGAAACCAGCACAACCCCATCGGGAGCTTTTTCAATCAGCGCCCTAAAATGTTTTTCTGTCTTGGCAATCAGTTCATCGGCCAGTTTACGCTCGGTAATATCGCTGGCGAAATTTAATGTTGCCGAGCTGCCAGCCCAATCGATGCGCACAGCGTTGATACGCAACCAGATGGGGTCCCGGCCATTGGGAAGCACCTGCATGTCAAGCAGCGTATTTGCGAGCGTCCCCGACAAGACCGCCTGATGATGTTCTTTCAACAATTCAACATCTTCAGGCCGAATAAGCGAGAAAATCGACATCCCCAGCAATTCGTCCTCGGTACAACCAATCAACTCGCAGCATCTTTTGTTGACAAACCTGAAAACATCTCCCTGGACAACATAAATTGCCTCGAGGGAATTTTGCACCAAAAGGCGATAACGATCTTCGCTCTCCCGAATTGCAAATTCGGCCTGTTTTCTTTCGGTAATATCCTGCAGGGTCCCCAACATACGAACTGGGACACCTTCAGGGGTATAGGTTACCCGGGCTTGCTGATGCAGCCAACGCTGCTTACCATTGGGCAGGGTGATGTGAAATTCATAATCCAGGTCTGAGCGATTAGAAAAGGCAGCAAAATCCAGCCGCGCAAAGCGAGCCTGGTCTTCGGGGAAAGCCAGGGCGCGGATGGCATTGTGTTCGAGAATGCCGTTATCGGCCGGGGGCAAGCCCAGGAGATAGAAAAGCTCCCCGGAGCAAACCATGTGCGTGCTGGGAGCGGTCCACTCCCAATGCCCAATCTGCCCCACTTTTTGCGCTTCCGAAAGCAAGGCTTCGCTTTTCCGCAGCGATTCTTCTGCAAGTTTGTGCTCGGTAACATCCTGGATGGTTCCAAACAGCTTAATCACATTCCCACTTGCATCCACCAGGATGCTCGAAATCTGGTGAATGTAACGGATAGCGCCCCTTGTATCAATAATGCGATAGGTCAAATCAAAAGATTTGTTGCCTCCCAGGCTGGCGTTAACCAGTTCGGTGTAGGTGTGAAGGTCATCGGGATGGATAAAACTACGAAAATGCTCACTCGTAGGGGCCCCAAAGGATGGGTCGAGAGCAAAAATCCGAAACAGCTCATCCGACCAGATCGATTGCCCCGTTTGGGTATCGACATCGTAATATCCGAGGTGGGCATTTCGCTCAGCATCTTTTAGTTTTCTTTCGCTTTCGCGCAACTTACTGGCATTCTGATGGCGCTCTACAGAGTAAACCAAAATGCGCGATAATAACGCCCCCGTTACCTCGCCCTTCACAATAAAATCCTGGGCGCCGGCCTGGATAACCGCCAAGCCGATCTGCTCGTCGCGATTCCCGGTCATCACCACAATCGGGGTCTCGGCTGAGTGCTGATGGATGGCTCGCAAGGTCTCAAGGCCGTTGCTATCAGGCAGGCCAAGATCAAGCAAGATAATATCAAATCGTTCTGTTTCGAGGTATTCAAGCGCTACAACGAGGCGCGCACTGGTTCGAATCACAAAACCGGGCGACGTGTCACCGCTTAATAATTCAACAATCAGGTCGGCGTCACCCGGGTTATCCTCAACAAGCAGAACGCGCATTTGTTCATTCATAGTTTTCAATCCACCTGCTCGGAGAGCAACACGCTATTACAGTTTGCAAAGGGCTTAGGGCTGCTTCTCAATCGATGGCTCATTGGGCGGCAGCACAACAATGCTTAGCCAGAATTCTTCGATTGAACGAACCAAATTCAAGAACTGGTTCAAGTCAATGGGTTTGGTGATGTAACTGTTGGCATGCAGATTATAGCTTCTGAGAATATCTTCTTCGGCCTGGGAAGTGGTCAAAATGACCACCGGGATACGTTTCAAGCGTGAGTCGGCTTTGATTTCAGCCAGGACTTCAAGCCCACTTTTCCGAGGCAAGTTCAGGTCGAGTAAAATCAAATCGGGGTATGTGACTTTGACGTAAGGCGGCCGCCGGAAAAGATATGCCAGTGCTTTTTCGCCATCCTCAATCACCGTCAGGGCATTGTGGAGCTTGCCGTTCTCCAGTGCCTCCCGGGCCAGGTCAGCATCTCCGGGGTTGTCTTCCACCAACAAAATATCAATCGGTTTTACCGGGCGTTTTTTGTGCATTGTAATGTCTCCTTGGGCCCTATTTTGCAAACGTAAAATAAAATGTAGAGCCCTCACCCGGTTTGGATTTCACCCAAATCTGGCCTCCATGCCGCTCTACGATGCGTTTACACACTGCCAGGCCAATCCCGGTTCCAGGGTACTCCTGGCGGGTGTGTAAACGCTGGAAAATGACAAAAATTCGATCAGCGTATTGCTCGTCGATGCCAATACCGTTATCTTGTACCGAAAAACGCCACTCTTGCCCCAGGTCGACAGCCGAAACATGAATTTCGGGCGTAAGCCCCGGCTGGCAGAACTTGATTGCATTCGAGATCAGGTTTTGGAGCAATTGCTTGAGCTGGGTGGCATCTGCCATCAGGACCGGCAAATCATCGTTTGTGATTATTGCCCGCTGCTCTTGGATAACAAAAGCCAGGTTTCTCAACACTTCGCCCAGGACAGCATGCGAGTCGGTTAAGCCCACCGGCTGGCCGCGGGTGCCAACGCGTGAATACGCCAGCAAATCATTAATCAACTGCTGCATACGCACGGCGCCATCGACAGCATAATCGATATATTTCTTGGCCTTTTCATCCAACTCGCCTTCATAACGCTTCGCAAGTAATTGGGTGTAGCTGGAAATCATTCGCAGCGGTTCTTGCAAATCGTGTGAAGCAATATATGCAAACTGCTCTAATTCTGCATTCGAGCGCTTAAGCTCTTCCTCGGCGCGTTTGCGCTCACCGATATGGCGGACAATTGCCCACATACTGCTCGGATCGCCAGCTTCATCTCGTACCAGAAAAGTGCGCAATTCCACCGGGATTGTGACGCCATCTCTGCGCCGGTACTCCTTCTCATAAACATCGGAGTAACCCCGCACCAGCACCTGACTAGAAACAATCTCATCTTCCATAGCGTGCCACTTTTCAGGGGTGATGTCGGTAAATTTGAGACGGATAATCTCATCCGTCGAATAACCGAGCAAATCCTGGTACGCCTGGTTAAACTCGATAATATTGCCAAGCATATCTGTTCGCACAAAAGCATCGCGCAAGCTTTCGTACAAGGCGCGATATTTTTTCTCGGAACGAACAAGCTCCTGTTCAGCTTTCCGGCGCTCGGTCACATCCAACTGGGTGCCAATAAACTTAACCGGGTTGCCCAGTTCATCACGCTCTACGTACACGGTAGGAACAAAATAACGCTGTGGGCCATATGCCGGGTTGTTGCGGAATTCCTGCGAAACCGGTTCAAGTCCCTGCGACATTTTCATCAGCACATCCTGGACAATGTGCCGGTCCTCGGGGTGAATTCGCTCCAGGTAGGTTTCAAAGTCTGGAACCTCGCTGCTAATTTCCAGGTCGAACATACGGTACATTTGCTTCGACCACCAACCTTTCCCGGTGGTCACATTAAATTCCCAGCTGCCCAACATTGCATGTTTTTCGGCTTCTTCCAGGCGGGCCGCATATTGCTTGATGATGGCATCGGCCCTTTTTCGTTCACTAACATTGCGGTGCATCGCCTGGAAACGACCATCCGGCAACATTCGCGCGCTAATCTCTACCTGCAAGATACTGCCATCTTTGCGAATCAGGGGACGCTCTGCTAAAACTGTTTTGCCCTGACGAAGCTCATCCAGCCGAATTGGGGTGGCTGCCAGGTCATCGACATCGATCAAGTCCGTAATTTTTTTCCCAACCAGTTCATCACGGGAATAGCCCAACATCTGGCAACCACTTGGGTTGACATCGACATAATGGCCTGTCTCATCGGCAATAAAAATTCCATCAGAGGCGTGTTCGATTAACAGCCGGTAACGCTCTTCAGATTTTTTCAAAGACTCTGTCAGGGCTGCCTGCGCCTGATAAAATCGCCAACGTTGCTGCCACCACAGCATCCCCAGCCCGGCGCCTGAGCCAAACATCAACGCGCCAAAAAACAGGACGGTTTCGCGGGCCCGTCTCTGAAGTGGCACATAGACCTCATCGGCATCGATCTTGGTTACCATGATCCAAGATGTTCCCTGAATAGGACGCAGGTCAGCCAAAACGCTCGTATTGCGATAATCGACCCCCTCCGCGATACCGGTTTGTCCGAGCACTCCCATGACAGCCACGACGTGGGTTTCGGTCAACGGGATACGATAATTGAGGGCGGCATTTTGGTAGAAACTAAGCGGGTTCAAAAAAAGGGCCGACTCCCCATCGCGCCGAACCAGCACAGTCTCGGCAGTCTCGTCTGGTATGGGCCACTGACTGATAAAGGGGTACAGGAATGTCTCCGGATTTATCCGCAAGACAAGCACACCCACCGGCAGATGAAGATCTTCGGAAATATAGATCGGAGCGATGATGGAAAGGTAAATTGGGCCATAGGGAGTATCACGGTGGAAGTCCAGGAATTTGACTTGCCCTGTGCTCAGTACTTCCGCTGTATCCTGCAAAAGATGCCCGTCAACGGGTTCGTCGAGCCTGGGGATCGAAAAACGCGCTTCGCCATCAGGATTCAAAAGAATTACACGTTCATAGTTGTACGCGTTCTGGAAAGTTTCCAGCCAGGCCTGCAGTTTTTGGTACGAGACATCATCTTCCGGGGTGTCCATTACACGCTGGGCCAGGCTGATAAACTCCGCGTTAAAGGTCAGCGAGCTGGCTTCATCAAGACGTTCCTCGCGCCAGAGAATCAATTCCCTGGCCTTTAATTCAGCAATTGAGACCAGCTGCCGTTCAACACGGCTGCGTAATTCCCGCTCGTAATTTTGATAAGAGAAATATCCGCTAACCCCAATTCCCACAACCATCATCGTAAAGATGACCACAAAAATCGCCAGAGAGCGGATGGGCTGATTTCCCTGCATTCATAACCACCTTGTCATTCAATGCTACACAGAAGGGTTGAGCTTTGCATCTCTAAATTTAATTGTAAAGAGCATTGATTTCGTAGTAATAGTATTGCACTATCCGGCCAGCTTGTCTACAGGGGATAGCGGTTGTCTTTTAGAGAATAGTCAGGATCAGCTTTCAATATCGTCAACACAAGACAGCACACCTTATGGGGTGTGCTGTCTTGTTAAAGACACAGGCTTCAATCAGGAAACGAATCTAACCTGGCAGGGCCGGGGGTTTCAATAAATTTTTTCCGCCTAGAGCGTGATCAATCCAGCGACCGGATAATTTATCTCAGCCAGAAGCGCTTTAATCTGGGTTTCGTCGGTTGGCGCGTCAAAAACAATCACAACATTTTTCGTGACTTCATCTGCCTGAACAGACTTAATCCCTTGAAGTTCTTTTAGTTCCATCTCGATGGTACGGGTGCAATGTCCGCAGTGAATGGCGGGAATAGTATAAGATACGGTCTTCATGGTTTCCTCCTGAATTCAGTTGAATGGTTAGGCGGCTCTCAGGCCGGGTTGGTTCGATACAGATTGATTACCTGGTTGGCTTCAGCCAGCAAATCGGGGCTGGCTTGCTGGAAATTCCCAGCATCAAAGGGTGGTTGTGGGGCATACTCACAAGCCAATTGGATGGCCTGGGCAGTTCTGAGATTACTCATGGCAGCCGCCAGGAAAAGCGCCATGTCGATTCCCGCTGAAACCCCGGCGGCGGTAACCACTTTTCCCTGCTGCACAAATCGTTCGGGGACATAATTTGCACCGCAGTATTGTTGCATAAAACTGCGCGAGCCCCAATGGGTGGTGACATTCAGCCCTTGCAAAATGCCCGCCAACCCCAACACATAGACACCCGTGCAGACCGAGGTGGTCCATTCGGAAGTTTCGTGCGCTTTCTTAACCCAGCTCATCAGCGCCTGGTTTTCAACCGCCTTCATAATACCGTGTCCACCGCCAGGGATAACAATCACAGCGGGGCTGGGGATTTCGTCGAAAGTCGCGGTGGCGGTTAAGGCGAGTTGCCCCGTATCGGCCCAAACAGGTCCGCGTTGGTTCGAGACGAAATGCACTTGGGTATCGGGTAGGCTAACCAATACCTCATACGGCCCAACCGCATCCAGGGCGGTAAACCCGTCGTACAAAACAACAGCTACATGACGCTTAATCTCATTCAATGCCTGGGTCGGGTAACCAATCTCGACCATGCGCGCTGCGATAGTTTCCCATTGCTGCGGTTCACTCCACATGACCGTCACCGATTTTGTTTTTTCGTCGGCAAAAACGCCATCGATGTGGGGCAATTTTTTTATTTCAGACTCGATTAACTCTTTGCAGTTCTCGCAATGTATGGCAGGGGCTAAAACGATTTTGCTTGGCATGCGAACTCCTTTACTTAAACGCTTCGGGGTGTAAATCCCTGGCAATCATTTCCAGTCCATCGATGATGCGCACGCTGGCTTCGGTAATAATGGTGGGAACAGGATAGATGCGATTGTTTTGGATGGCCGGGATATTGGGAAAGGTACTGCGCAGGTGGGCTTCGATTTTAAGCGGGTCACGCCCCGGCATAACGCTGTTATCAGGAAAGATGCCGTACAGGATCACGTCGGCATTAATAGATGCAAAAACTTCGGGGCTTATTTGACCTTTGGTTTCCTGCCCATCAAAGACATTGATGCCGCCCGCCTTCTTCATCAGGTCGCTCCAGATGGCAGTGTTCATGACATAAATGCTGGAGGTGTCACCGTTGTAAAACGCGACCCTGACCGGCGCTTCATCGGCGACAGCCTGCATGACCGCCTGTTCGCGTGCCTTCAAGCGGGCAATCAATTCCTGCGCGCGCTGCGAGATGCCAAATATTTTGCCGAGCGCCTCCAGGTTTTCGTAGATGGATTCGATTCCACGCGTGGAAGTGACCTTGAAATCACAAATCGAACCGCCCGCATAGACCTGTGCGCCCATCGCCTCGACCTCGAGGATGGTGGCAAAACCCTGGGCCGCATCAAAGGCGAAAGAGTCGAGGCCCTCGGTGACAACCAGGTCTGGCTGGGCCTGGAGCATCTCCTCCCGGTTGGGGATGTTCAGGGTAAAAAGTGAACCGAGGCGCGGGATATCCCTGGCAGCATTTTCAAATTCGGTCGGCAGCTTGTCGTACATACCGCCAAAGCCAATGATGCGATCCTGCACGCCCAAGGCCAGTAACATTTCGTTGGGCGGCTGCCACATGCCAATCACGCGCTCCGGCGGCTTGCTAAAGGTAAGGGTGCGGCCGCAGTTCTCGATGGTGACCGGATAGTTTGACAGGTCTGGGATGGCAGGCGGCAGGCCAGCCATTAAGGCAGAAATACTGGAATTGATAACCGCATCCTGTGCTTTGACGACGGGCGGGTCAGGTTTCCAGTAGGTGTCATACGCCCAGTACAACCCATAGAGGACAAAGACCGCAAAAACAATGCCAATGCCGCGCAAGATTTTTCGTTTCATCTATTTCAATTTCCTATGTGAACAAGGTGTGCAAAGCGCTGAATGAGAGCTGTAAATATCCACGCGTTGGGTGCCTGCCAATGAGGGCTTCAACCTCGAAAACGGCCCGCAGGTTATCGGTGGTCAACACTTCGTCCGGGCTGCCGCTGGCAAAAATGCGCCCGGCTTTGAGCATATATAGCCGGTGGCAATATGCCGCAGCCAGGTTCAAATCATGCAGGGTGATAAGTGTGGTCAATCCTAGGTTCTGGACAAGGTCCAGAATTTCCAATTGATAACGGATATCAAGGTGGTTGGTGGGTTCATCCAACACCAGCAATTTGGGCTGCTGGGCAAGCGCACGCGCCATCAAAACACGCTGTTTTTCTCCGCCTGAGAGCGTGCCATATAACCGCCCTGAGAAAGGCAGCATATTCACCTGCTGAAGAGCGCGGGTAACGATGGCTTCATCGTGTGGGCCATCCAACTCCAGCAGACCCTTATGCGGGGTACGGCCCATCATCACCACATCGCTAACCGTAAAGTCAAAGTCGCTGGCGCTTTCTTGCACCACTACAGCGGTATGCCGCGCCGATTCGCGTGCGCTCATCTGCCAAACGTCTTCGTCACCGAGGCATACCACCCCGGATTCGGGCTTGAGCATGCGGTACACGCTCCTTAGCAGGGTAGATTTGCCGCTCCCGTTCGGGCCGATTAACCCAACAATCTCACCCGGCGCAACGCTCAGGTCAATTTCACTTACAATGCGTTTTGCCTCGATAGACACCGAAACAGCAGACACTTCCAGGTGCAGATCACGATTATCCATGATCGCCCCCCGGTTTTTGGCGGCGCAACATTAGCCAGATAAAGAACGGTCCGCCTAAGGCCGACGTCACCATTCCGACCGGCAGTTCAACCGGAGCGAGGATAGTGCGCCCGACCAAGTCCACCAAAACCAGGAAGACCCCGCCGCCCAGCGCCGCCAGGGGCAAAACGCGCCGATGATCTGAACCCACAAACATCCGCACAATATGCGGGATCAGTAATCCCACAAACCCAATCGATCCGCTGACTGCCACAACCGTACCCACCAGCAATGAGGTTATGAAAAATAATTGCAAGCGAAAATATTGCACATTAATTCCCAGGCCAATCGCCGATTCTTCGCCAAGCAAGAGCGTATTCAGCGCACGCGACTGAGAGATTAAGACGGCTGTGGTAAGCATAAGAACAAGGGCTGGGATGCCCAAATGTTCCCATTTTGCGCCACCCAAACTGCCAGCCAGCCAGTTAAGCACAATCGCCGCCGCATTCCCGCCACCTTTGGCGGCAGCACGCATCACCAAAAAACTGGTGGCGGATGAAAGCACGAAACTGAGCGCCACACCGGCCAACACAAGCCGCATTGGCATCACACGGCCATTCTGCTGGGCCAGCACAAAAACAGAAAATGTCGTCAGGAAAGCGCCAAGAAAGGCCGCAACCGAAAGCGACAATCCGCCAACTGCCGCCGACCCAAGGGTTATAACCATCACCGCCGCCAGCGAAGCGCCCGAAGAAATGCCGAAGAGAAAGGGATCGGCCAGCGGGTTGCGAACCATTGCCTGTAACGTGGTTCCGCTCACAGCCAGCGCCGCGCCAACGATGATGGCCAGCAGCACACGCGGCAGGCGAAAGACCCACACAATCTGGTCTTCGGTCGGCGTCCAGAACACATTCATGGAATTCGGCACGAGATGGGAGATGAGGATGCGGGCAACTTTTTCGGCAGGCAGGGGTACTGCGCCTACGCCCACGCCAAGGATGGTCACGACCACAAGCAAAATAACCAGCACTGGCAGAAGAATCCAAAAGGTGCCCGCGGCGCGGGATTGAATCCGTGCCGCGGGAAGGTTGTTTCTTGAGCTGGTCAAACCAGACATTATTTGAAAAGCTCCGGATACAGACCCTTGGCAATGGCTTCGAGCCCATCTACAACGCGGACACTGGCCTCAATTTCTATATCTGCGATCGGGACAAAGCGGTTGTTTTTCACCGCCGGAATGTTCGGGAACGTTTTCTTCAAGAATTCAATGGATGCGTCGACTTCCAGGCCAGGATAATACCCAACCAGGATGACATCGGGTTGTGCAGCCGCAAATTCCTCGACACTAACAGAGAATGAATCTGGCGGGAATACGTTTTCACCGCCAGCACGAGAAATTACATCGCCCCAGATACCCCCAGACAGGATTCCGATGGGGCCTTCCCCGCCATTATAAAAAGCTACTTTGACTTTTGGCTGCCCAGCCACAACCGATTCTACGGCTGCCTGGCGAGCCTTCATGTCGGCAATCAGGGTTTCGGCTTTGTCGCTCACGCCAAAAATTTTTCCGAGGTTGGCAAGGTCCGTATAGACATTGTCGATATTCTTGGACATGATATCCATCATCGTACAGGCATTGTTAGAGTACACCTGCGCTCCGGCAGCTTCAAGCTCGGCAACCGTAGCATACCCCAGCGAGCCATCAAAGGCGTATCCTTCAAGCAGCTCCGATAAGACAAAATCAGGCTGCAAGCTGAGCGTAACTTCCTTTTGCGGCCAGGCCATAGAAGTGCCAATTGCCTGAATCTTGTCTACTTTCGCCTGCAAATCATCAGTTGCATAGGGGGCGTAGCTTCCGGCCAGGGCAACAATTCGATCTTCCAACCCCAAGGCTAGCAACATCTCTGTTGGAGGTTGCCACATACTGATTACACGCTCAGGCGCCTTTTCAAAAGTCAGGGTACGCCCACAATTTTCGATGGTAACGGGATACGCGGCATGCGAGTGCTCATGCATTTCGGTCATACCGCCGAAAACAGATTTTAGGGTCTCTGCATTCTTGCGGAAAACCGCAAGCAGGTCCATATCATCGCCAGGGAAATTGATCAGGTTTACTTTGGTCGCGCCAGTTGCCTCCACCAACGGATCACCGCCGCCCATATGCACGTTCTCGAAGACCATTGTAGGCTTGGCGTCGGTCAATTTTTTAAGTTCGTCGGGGGTCATCGGCATCGGGCCATACATGCCAGCCGGTTCCAGACCGGCAAAAAAGACCCAGGGTGTAACAAACATCTGGGTTACAACAACAGGTTTGTGACCGCCGACCGCAGCTTTGACTTCGTCTGAGAGTTTGGCATATTCGGCGTCAAAATCCTTTAGGAATGCTGCAGCCTTATCCTGGGTGCCGAACAATTCGCCCAGACGGGTAACTTCCTTGTGGATCGCTTCAGGCGAGTTCTCGGCCGCAACGGCGATAAGTTTGTCACTGCTGCCACCAACCGCCTCCTGCATACGCGGCGCGAAACCTTCAAACCCGGCGTAGAGTACATAATCGGCTTCGCTAATGGCTGCAAGGTCAGAGGGTTTCGGGTCATAGTCTGGTGGGTGCTGGATGTTGCTAGGCGCAATGATAGAAATATCCTCTGCTCCGGCCGCAAGGGCAAATGCGCCCACCCAACTGGTGGAAGCAACTACCTTGGGCCCGTGCACATGCTCATGAGCAGCTTCTTCCTCGTGCATCTCTTGCGTGGCCGTAGCCGGGCTGGCGCAGGCAGAAATCAGCAGCGCGAGCGCAATCACTAATCCAAAAAGCTTTCGTCTCATATTCAGTTCCTCCGTATGAAATAAGTGGTAAACGTTATCAATCCAACTGTAATGACCAGCAAAGGGCCGGGGGGCTGGTTAAACAGCAGGGTTAATCCAAACCCAAATAAATTCCCAAACAATCCAATTCCAACTGCCCATAAAACCATCTCGTCGAGCGATCTCCCCAGGTTACGGGCCGCCAGAGCAGGCAAGATGGTGATGGCATCTACCAACAAAGCGCCTGTCAGGCGAACCGCCGATCCAATCGAAACAGCAATCACAACCATCAGTACCAGGGTCAAGCGATCCACATTGAGGCCTGAACACAGCGCAATCTCACGGTCATATAAAAGCAGGGCAAGATCGCGCCGCTTCCACAGGTAAATACCGGCCAGGATGAATGCCACCAGCGCCAGGTTATAGACATCGACAGCCCGCGTTGCGAGAATGGCCCCCCACAACAACTCAAATGCCCCGTTGGCGTTCACACCCGAGATTGAAAGGACTAGCAAGGCCAGAGCAATGGCCAATGTCATCACCAATCCCATTGGTCCAGATAAGCCAGATGGACGCCGGGCAAGCGGGGACAAAGATGCACCGGTCAGGGCGCACAGGACAATTCCGGTGACGGTTGGATCAATCCCCAGTAACAACCCAAGCGAAATCCCCAGCAGGGCTACATGCATCATCGCAAATCGCACCGGGACGATGTTCAAACCAATGATCCAGACCCCGGCGATAGGAAACGTCGCTCCCGCAATGGCAATTGCCAGGGCCGCACGTTGCACAGGCACAATCTCTAAAAGGGCGCTAAGATGTTCCATCTTATCGGCTCACTTCACGCAATTGACCACCTGCCATCTCCAAAACACGTTGGCAGCGGCTGACCATCGCACGGTCATGCGTGACAACCAATACCGTAGCTTTCACTTGCTGTAAAATTTCTGCCACCTGGGCCTGACCGTCAAAATCCAAAGCAGCGGTTGGCTCATCGGCCAACAACAGACCCGCCCCACCGGCCAGGCTTCCCAATGCGCGAGCCAAGAAAACACGCTGCAGTTGCCCGCCAGAAAGCGCACTCAACGGCTTCAAGAGCAACCTGCCCACTCCCAGACGGTTGGCAGACTCAAGGGCTACCCCAGGAGCCAGGCTGCTAGCCAGCAACTCGCGCACGAGCAGCGGAAACTGCCCAGTGGTCTGGCGTTGCGGCATCCAGGCAATGCGCCGCCGCCTGGTGAGCCACGCATTTGTAGAAAGTGCTTCTTGCCCATCCGCCAAAATTCGGCCCGCAGCAAGCGGATGCAAACCCAGGATAGCCCGCAACAAAGTCGTCTTTCCCGAGCCATTGCTGCCAATCAAAGCTACATGCGTTCCTGGTTCAAGCTGTAAATTGACATGGTCTACCGCGCGTAATGCTCCAAAAGTACACACTACCCCATCTAATGCCAGGCTGGCAGCAGGAAACAGACCATTTTCGTGCTTCAAAGAACTGGTGGCCTTTCGGCTGGCTGGATGCAGCATAAAACTCCTCGACCAAGAGAAATTCTCTTGCGAATGTGTATTGGTTCTTGCCGAGCAAATTGCCAAACTCTGACTTATCTGACCCGCATAGTCAACTATTAACCGATAAAAGAAGTGGCAACCTGCTGCCACTGCACCCAAA
>CAZLSP010000034.1:0-42213 GCA_964562145.1 uncultured Anaerolinea sp.
GGGTTGGATGGGGGGGGCGGGGAGGGCGGTGGGGGGGGGGGCGGGGGTGGGGGTGCCATTTTCATAGAAGCTGAAGGCTTCTTTGACGGCTTTGTCCACTTCTTCTGCGCTGACGGTGATGCCGCGTTTTTTGGCTTCCTGGCGGATAAGCTGGTCATCGACCATGCCGTCGATGACGGATTGGCCGAGGATTTCGGTGGAATTCAGTTGAGCGGCAATGTTATTCAACATTGGGCCGAACGACTGATCCTGGAAGGGGTCTTGGATTCCAAAATATTGCGCAAACTGCAGGTATTGCCCGTACTGGTTAATGAGCTGCACGCGCTGCATTTTTGCCTGGACCTGGAAATCATGCATGCTGATGGTGGTGCCGTTGACACGGGCCACTGTGCGCATGCCCAGGAAGACAGTGTTGCTGAGAATGCCGTAAGCGACCAGGGCAACCACAACCAGGGCAATGGCAATGGCCCCGATGCGAATGGCCCGGTCCTGGCGGCGTACTACTTCCAGGTGAGCTAAGTGTTTTTTGTTGGTGGGTTGGGGCATAGGATACTCTTAAACATCGGGGGCATGGACGTTGTCACATGCCCCACATTGTTTGTTTAGTCTTCCCGGCCCCCGCCAACATAGGGGAGCAGGGCAATGTGCCGGGCGCGTTTGACAGCCCCGGCGATTTCGCGCTGGTGTTTGGCGCAATTGCCGGTCTGACGGCGCGGGCGAATCTTGCCCTCTTCGGTGACATAGCGTTTCAGCATGTCAACATTTTTGTAGTCGATGCGCAAATTCTTGTCGGCGCAGAACTGGCAAATCTTGGGGCGCGAGAAAAAGCGCCGTTCGCCGCCCTGGCCGCCTTCTTCACGCTCGCGGTCGCGATAGTCTTCCATTTGACTTTCTCTCCACTTGCGGCCTATCTTGAGCCGCAATTCATAAATTTAGAAAGGAAATTCATCCTCGTCGGATGCAGGGACTTCAGGAGAATCTGCCAGGTCGGCCTGGTGATTGTTATTGGCGCCCGAGTCGCGACGTTCGCCCAGCATCATCATCTCGTTGGCAACAATTTCGACGCTGCTGTGCTTATTGCCTTCTTTGTCTTCCCACTTGCGGGTTTGCAAACGGCCCTCGATGTAAACCTGCTGGCCCTTGATGAGATACTGTTTGCAGATCTCGGCCAGGTTACCCCAGGCAACAACGTTGAACCATTCGGTTTCCTGGTGGCGTTCGCCATCCACAGTATTCCATGAACGGCTGGTTGCGACCGTAAAGGTGGTTACAGGACGTCCCGAAGGGGTATAGCGCATTTCCGGGTCGCGGCCCAAATGGCCGATTATCATCACTTTGTTCAAACCTCGGCTCATAGTTTCTCTCCTTCAACTGCATCTCTAAATCGACGGGAATTTTTTACTCCACCACAGTGAGCATTGAACGCAGGATGGACTCCTGGAAACGAATGTTGCGTTCCAGGTCGGCGGTGGCGGCGGGGGAAATGGTAACGTTCATGAGAACGTACTGTCCTTCGCGGTGCTTGTGGATCCAATAGGCCAAACGACGACGGCCCCAAACATCCACTTTATCAACGCTGCCGCCTGCTTCTGTCACCCAATTGCTGACCTTCTCGACCAAGCTTTTGAAAGCATTGTCGTCCAGGTCCGGATGCACGATGCAGACCAATTCATAATTACGCATAGGGAAAAACCTCCTTTCCTTGGGATTGCCCCTGGACATCCAGCCGTGGGCCGGGCCGGGGGCGGAAAGAACTGCGCGGGTGCGCAGCCTTGTTGTGGGTCGAACCCACCATAAATTAAGCGGTCCTAATTTTAGTCGAGATTGCGGGATTTGAGAAGGTGGCAGCTAGCGCACATAAATTGGGTTGCTAAAGATCCAGCCGCGGTTTTTGCCCAGGTAACGCCGCCAGACTTCCACCCGGTATACCCCTGGTTGGGTGGTGATGTAGGAACAGGTCTCACGGTCGGTCCAGGTTTGGATCACTTTCCCGTCTTTCAGCAGGCGGCATTCGGCGTGGGCCGGGAGTTTGACTTTGAGCGTGACCCCACCCTCGGCGTTGATTTCGTCACCCATCACCACATTGGCCTCACGACCCTGGGCCGTGAAGCGGAATCCGCGCGTGGAAGCCGGCAGGTCGTAGGCCACAAAACAATGCCCGGCCGCAAAGGCTTCGTAGATCATCTTTTTGTCAGCGGCCAGGTCTCCACTTAATGGGGAGGCGGCCAGGATGTGAGTGTTGATGGTCTGGAAGTGGAACTCGTACGGGTAGACAACCCGCATCAGCGGTCCGGCGTGAACATGCAGGGCGTGGGCATCTGAGCCGCCAATGGCAATGGTTTTATGCCCGCTGGCGAGCAACTCGTCCCATTTTTGCAGGTTTTGGGGAGGCGGCTGGTGGGCTGCAAATTGCGGAAAGAAGGCGTAAAAAAGCAAATGCAGGTACGTTTTTCCGTGAATCTTGAGCTCGCTCAGGCCGTTCCACAACTCGAGGCCGTGGAAACCCTGCACACTCCAGTCTTCCCACGAAATATCTACTTCTTTAATGGGAGGACACTCCGGGTCGTAGGGGTGGGCAATAAAGGCCAGGCCGCCAGCGCGACGCACATTATCAATCAACCCCTGTGGCTCGGGAGCGGCAGTCGCCAGTTCGCGGTTGGCATTCAACACCAGCAGGTGGTTTTTTTGCGGCAGGCGCGCCTGGTCGTGGATTTCCTCGGCCACCAGGAGCAGCATGCGGCGTTTTCCTTCTTTCAGGTAACCTTCCATGCCACCGACCAGTACATTATGGTCGGTGACGATGGCCACATCCAGCCCGGCTTGGAGCGCAGCGCGGGCGATATCTTTATGGGTGCCGGTGCCGTCAGAGTAGACGGTGTGCATGTGCAGGTTGATGACCAGTTCGTGCAGTTCGGGCATACGTCCTCAAATATTGGATACAAGTGGGCAGATTTTACCCGCGATTCGGCCTTTTTGGTTACGAGATTGCAAAAATGGATGATATAATTTGCCCGTTAAATTTGCAGGAGGCCTAAAAAGGAAAGTATGAATACTTACGTAAACATTGGTTTGATCATCATCTCGGTTGCGCTGATCGCGAGCGTGATTCTGCAGAGCAAGGGCGCAGGCCTGGGTGGCCTGACCGGCGCTGATAGCGGCAACGTCTTTTCGGCTCGCCGTGGCATTGAACGCACCCTGTTCTTTGTCACCATTGGCCTGAGCGTGCTGTTCTTCATCCTGGCGATTCTTGCCATTTTGATTAATCGCTAATTCAGTTAGAAACGATTGAGAGGCCGCTTCACCTGGCCCGGGCCAAAAGCTGGTCGGACCGGTTGAGGGCCTTTCTTTTTTTCTCTATGATTAAAAAATTACGCTGGCAAATTCTGGTTGTCCTTCTCACCCTGGCCGTGGTTGCCGCCTTGTTGTTGACGCAGGAACCCGGCCAGACCGTATTCGCGCCACAACCCGCTGAGGGCGGTATCTTTACCGAGGGGTTGGTGGGTTCGCTCGGACGTTTGAATCCACTACTCGATCAGGTCAACCCTGCCGACCGCGACATCGACCGGCTGCTTTTTAGCGGCCTGATCAAATTTGATGCACGCGGTTTGCCTGTGCCCGACCTGGCCGAATCGTGGGGTGTTTCGCAGGATGGTTCCATCTACAACTTCTCGCTGCGCACCAACGCCCTGTGGCATGATGGGGTTCCCGTCACCGCCGACGATGTGCTATTTACCCTCGAACTGCTCAAAAGCGACTTCTCTTTTTACCCCGCCGATGTGCGCGAGATGTGGAAACAGGTGCAGGTTAGCAAGCTGAACGAAACCACCCTGCGCTTTACCCTCCCCGAACCCTTTGCCCCCTTCCTGGACTATTTGACCTTTGGCATTTTGCCCAAGCACCTGCTTGAGAGTACCCCTCCCGAGCAGATTGCGGCTTCGGCTTTCAACCTTGCCCCCATTGGAACAGGGCCTTACCGCTTCGAGCGCCTGATCGTCGATAACGGCCAGGTGACTGGCGTGGAACTGCGCTCTTTTGACGGTTATTTTGGCGGCAAAGCCTTTATGGACCAGGTTATCTTCCGCTACTACCCCAACTCGGCGACGGCGCTGGATGCTTACCGCCAGGGGCAGGTGCTTTCGGTCAGTGAACTAACCCTCGATGTGGTTACGCAAGCGCTGGCTGAACCCGGCCTGAATGTGTATACCGGTCGGTTGCCCGAACTCAGCCTGGTGATGTTCAACCTGAACAACCCCGAAGCGACCTTTTTACAAGATGCCACCCTGCGCCGCGCACTGTTGATGGGGCTCAACCGCCAACAGATTGTGGATAAGCTGCTCAGCGGCCAGGCGATTGTGGCCGATGGACCGATTTTCCCTGGCAGTTGGGCTTATTACGATGGCCTGGAACGAGTTTCTTACAATCCCGAAGGGGCCATCTCGCTGCTCAAGGCCAACAGCTTTAACATCCCGGCCGTGGGTGACACGGTGCGGCAAGACAAAGATGGCCAGACGCTGGAATTCACCCTGCTGCATCCCGATGACCCGCTGCGCACCTCGATTGCCGGGGTGATCCAGGCCAACTGGGCGCGTTTGGGTGTCAAAGTCAATTTGCAGGCTGTGCCTTACGATACCTTGCTGAACGATTACCTGATTCCGCGTAATTACGAGGCCGCATTGGTCGATTTAAACCTTGCGCGCAGCCCTGACCCTGACCCGTACCCGTTCTGGCACCAATCCGAGGCTACCGGCGGGCAAAATTACAGTCAATGGGATAGCCGCAGCGCCAGCGAGTATATTGAGCAGGCGCGCATTAACCCCGATTTCACCATCCGCACGCGCCTGTATCGCAACTTCCAGGTGGTGTTTGCCAAAGAACTGCCAGCCCTGCCGCTGTATTTCCCCACATATTCTTATGGGGTGAGCCAGCAAGTGTTGGGCGTGCAGATGCCGCCCCTGTTTGACACCAGCGACCGCTTTTTGACGGTTAAAGATTGGTACCTGGTCACACGTCGCGCCCTGGAACCGACTGCCGTCCCCTAACCCGTGATGAAGCAACCCTCCCAGGCAGATCAGCATTTTTTAGAGCAAGCCCTGCCCCAGCTGCAGGAATACCTGCTTTCAGATGAGTTGTACTGGGCCCTGGGGGGCGACCTGCCGCGCCTGACGCCGGGAAACCTTTTGCTGGCTCTGGCGCGACTGGAAGCGGTGAATCCGGCCCCAGCCCTGGCCCACCGAAGGCAGTTGGAAACGCTCCAGGTGCAGTGGGCCAGCGCCTGGATGAAGAAGGTCGCCCGTGAAACGGCCAACCGGCTGCGGCTGTGGTCGCAAGCGCTGGAAGAACGCAACCATGCTGAAGGTCAGAGTCGCGCCGTGTATGCGACCGATGTGCGCGGGCGAGTCATCCTGCAATTGCTTTTAAAAGAAAACCCAAACGCTCCCGAAGGGGCTGCGCTGGCTGAGTTGGATCAACTCTTGCGGGCAAGGCTGGTTTCGGGAGATTTTGTTTGGGAAGATGTGTACCGACCGGCTTTTGCGCCGGATGAATTCTGGTTTTTGTATGGCAGCCTATAGGAGAGAGAATTTATGAGCAACCCACGACAGGCGGCGCTCGAGTATGCCCGCCAGCATCAGTCAGAGTTTTTGGATTCGTTGAAAGAATTTGTCGCCATTCCGTCTATTTCTACGGACCCCGAGGCGAAGGGCGAGATGGTGCGCGCCGCCGAATGGGTGGCCGCGCGCCTGAATGGCTTGGGAATAAAAAACGTGGCGGTAATGCCTACGGCCGGGCATCCGGTGGTGTATGGCGAATGGCTGGATGCGCCGGGCAAGCCGGTGGTGCTGATTTATGGTCATTATGATGTCCAGCCGGTGGATCCGCTGGAATTGTGGCAGACCGGCCCCTTTGAAGCTACCCAGGTTGGGGAGAACCTGTTTGGGCGCGGCACATCGGATATGAAGGGCCAGGTCATGGCTTCGTTGGATGCGCTGGAAGCGATTGTGCGCACTGGCGCGTTGAATGTGAACCTGAAGTTCTTGATCGAGGGCGAGGAGGAGATTGGCTCGCCTTCGCTGGGCAAATGGATTGAGCAAAACAAGGACCTGCTGAAGGCCGATTTCTGCCTGAACCCCGATGCGGGCATGCTGGGCAAAGAGTCACCGGCCATTACGTATGGCCTGCGCGGGCTGGTCTACTTTGAGTTACGTGTTTACGGCCCGGACCATGACCTGCATTCGGGCGGCGCGGGCGGCGTGGTGCATAACCCGGCCCAGGCCCTGGCTGAATTGATCGCCGCCATGCACGATGCCGATGGCCGCATTACCCTGCCGGGTTTCTACGACAGTGTGCGCGTGTTAACGCCCGAAGAGCATGCCGATTTTGCGCGCCTGCCCAACACCGAAGAAGAGTACCTGCGCCAGACGGGCGTTCCGGCGCTGTGGGGCGAACCGGAATATATCCCGGCTGAGCGGATTGGCGCACGCCCGACGCTGGAAATTAACGGCATGGTCTCCGGGTTTACCGGGGCCGGGCAAAAGACAGTTTTACCGGCCTGGGCCATGGCCAAGATTTCGTGCCGCCTGGTGCCCGACCAGGACCCGGAAGCGGTTCACCAGCAGCTGCGGCGTTTTTTGACCGAAAAAGCGCCCAAAACCATCCGTTGGGAATTGGACAAGCTGAGCGGCGCACCGGCTTCCATTTCGGACCTGAGCCAGCCGGGGGTTAAAGCGCTTGAAAAGGCGCTGGAGACGGTTTGGGGTGTGCGCCCGTACTTCAAGCGTGAGGGCGGCTCGATCCCGGTGGTGGGTCAGATGCAGAGTATCCTGGGTTTTGACTCGGTGCTGACGGGTTTTGGCCTGCCCGATGACAACCTGCATGCTCCCAATGAGAAGATGCACCTGCCGACCTGGTACAAGGGCATCGAGGCGTTGATCCACTTCTTTTTCAATTTATAAAAATTTGCAGGGGTATGGCCGCCGGTGCTGGACTTTAGGCCTGGAACCGTACGGTTGTATCCCGGTGATTAAGGGTAAAACAATAATGGAAGATCGAATCATTACTTATGGCGGCCAGGCGGTGATTGAAGGTGTGTTGATGCGCGGACAAAAGGCGTTGGCGGTTGCCATGCGCGCGCCAAGCGGCGAGATTGTCCTGCATACCGAAAAACTGTCCGGGTTGTACCAATCGGCCGTTGCCAAGATTCCCTTTGTGCGGGGCGTTATTTTGCTTTCAGATGCGCTGGCGTTGGGCATGAAGGCCCTGACCCTCTCGGCCAACACCCAAACCGGTGAAGACGAAAAGCTGGAAGGCCCGGCGTTGTACCTGACGATTGGAATGTCGCTTTTGTTTGGGGTTGGGTTGTTTTTCCTGGCCCCTTATGGCGTGGGTAAACTGATCGACTGGGCCTCGGCAATGCTTGGCTTCAGCGACCAGGGCAATATTTGGATAACCGCCATCGTAGAAGGTATTGCCCGCCTGGTGATCGCAGTGGGCTATATTTGGGGCATCGGACGCATGCCTGATATCCAGCGCGTTTTCCAGTATCACGGTGCGGAACACAAGACCATCAATGCTTTCGAAGCGGGGGCCGAGCTGACGCCTGAAAATGTGGCGAAATTCCCGCTGGAACATCCGCGCTGCGGCACGTCTTTCCTGCTAACGCTGCTGATCCTTTCGATTTTTGCTTTTAGCCTGCTGCATCCGTTTGCGTGGTTCTGGCAGGTGTTGGGGCGCATTTTGCTGATCCCGATCCTGGCGGGCATTGCGGTGGAATATATTCGCTGGACGGCCAACCACCTCGACTCGGGTCTGGTGCGGATGTTGATCCGCCCGAACCTGGCGCTGCAAGGACTGACCACCCGCGAGCCGGACCTGGCGCAGTTGGAAGTGGCGATCCACTCGTTTAACGAGATGCGAAAAGCCGAAGCGCGGTAAAACCTGGCAAGACCCCTCCAAAGCGAGGGGTCTTTTTTTGCGCCGGGATGAGAAAACTCTAATTTGGCGGCGGGGCGATTACGGGTAGAATGAATCGGCTCACAGGAGAGTACCATGCCAAAGCTGCGAATCGCTGTGTTGGGGGGCATCCTTCTACTCGTTTTCGCCATCTTGCTGCCGGTTTTGTATTATGCCGGACGGCCCGCCCTGGTGGAGATGCGCGAGGAAATTTATCCGTGTGTGGTGTATTACCGCAAAGTGCATACTACGCCGCGCCTGATGGTGGCGCATATCGTCACGGTCGATTTAACCTGTAAAAATATCGAGGTGCTGGTGACGCCGCAGGAAAAGGGCGAGAAGGAACTGCCGCTGCGGGCGCGCACCACCTCGCAGTTTGCCAGCGAATTTGGGGTACAGGTTGCGGTGAACGGTGATGGTTTTACCCCGTGGTGGTCGAACCATTTGTTCGATTATTACCCGCATGTGGGTGACCCGATTACCCCAAACGGGTTTGCCGCTTCGCGGGGTCGCCAGTATAGCGATGGGGTTCCCAGCGCACCCACTTTGTACATTAACGACCGCAACGAGGCCTCCTTTGGGAAGCCGATCCGCAAGGTGTATAACGCCATCTCGGGCTCGCATTGGCTGGTGCGCGAGCGTGAGGTGATTGAGGACTTGAACGATACGCGCGCCGCGCCGCGTACGGCGGTAGGGCTGGATGGCCCCGGAGAGCGCCTGATTCTGATTGTGGTGGATGGCCGCCAGCCTTTTTATAGCGACGGGGCAACGATGGCCGAGTTGGCTGAGTTGATGCTGTTTTACGGTGGCGATAATGCTATCCTGCTCGATGGCGGCGGTTCCTCGACAATGGTGATCGATTGGCCGGGACAGGGGCTGCGGGTGATGAATTCGCCCATCGATTTGTACCTGCCAGGGCGTGAGCGCCCGGTGGGCAACCACCTGGGGATTTTTACCATTGCTGAAGAATGACCTGGGTTAGCGTTCATTCACGGCAATCGAATGAACACGGATAAAACCTTTAAACCCATGCTTTTTTCGTGTAATCCGGGTACGGGTGTTGCCAAACTTAAATAAAAGTAAAGAATGCAGAATGAGATTTTCATCATTCTGCATTCTTATTTTGTTGTCTGGATTTTTTACAGCGGTTCGAAGCGCGCTGTGAAGTGGCGCAGCAGTTGCGGCGCGTAGGTGAATTTGTAGCCTTTAAGCTGTGCGGCGTTTTGGGTGATGTTGCCAATGCACTCGGTCAGGTAGTCGAAGTGACTCTGGGTGTAGACCCGGCGCGGGATGGCGAGGCGGACCAGTTCGAGGCGCGGGTAAATCATCTCGCCGGTGTCAGGGTCGGGGTGGGCGAACATGACCGAACCAATTTCACAGGCGCGAATGCCGCCCTGCAGGTACATTTCCACCGCCAGGGCCTGGCCGGGGAATTCGCCATGCGGGATGTGCGGCAGGATTGCGCCCGCGTCGATGTAGATGGCATGGCCGCCGGGCGGTTCGATCATGGGGACGCCAAGCTCTTTTAGGCGGGCGGCCAGGTAGGCGGTCTGACTCAGGCGGTAGGCCAGGTAGTTTTCGTCGAGACCTTCGTACAGGCCAACGGCCATAGCATCCAGGTCGCGCCCGGCCAGCCCACCGTAAGAGACAAAACCCTCGCGCAGGATCAGTTCGTTGCGCAGGCGCTCGCCGACTGTGTCGTCGTTGGTAGCCAGCAGCCCGCCGATGTTGACGATGGCATCCTTTTTGGCCGACATGCAGAAGCCATCGGCATAGGAGAACATTTCGCGCGCAATTTCGATGACGGGTTTGTTCTCGTAGCCAGGTTCACGCAATTTGATGAAGTAGGCGTTTTCGGCGTAGCGGGCGGCATCGATGTAGAAGGGGATGCCGTAGGCATGGTAAGTTTCGGCCACCGCGCGGAGATTGCCCATCGACACCGGCTGCCCGCCCCCGGCATTGTTGGTGACGGTGATCATGCCGAAGGGAATGTTGGCGACGCCGGTTTTTTCGATGAAGGCCTTGAGTTTTTCAAGGTCGAGATTGCCCTTGAAAGGATGCTGGCTTTTGGGGTCACCAGCCTCGTCGATGACCAGGTTGGTTGGGCGGCCGCCACGGGCGCGGATGTTGGCGTCGGTGGTGTCGAAGTGCATGTTGGACGGGACGCTGTTGCCAGGGCGGACAAGCGCAGCGGCGAGGATGTTCTCGGCAGCGCGCCCCTGGTGGGTGGGGAAAAAGTGCTTAAAGCCGAAGATGTCTTCCACTGCTGCTTTCAGGCGCAGGTACGAGCGCGCCCCGGCGTACGATTCGTCGCCGAGCATGATGGCCGCCCACTGGTTCTGGCTCATTGCGCCGGTGCCCGAGTCGGTCAGCAGGTCGATGAAGATGTCATCGGCGCGCAGCGCGAAAACGTTGTACCCGGCAGCGCGGATGGCGTTTTGGCGCTCCTCTGCTGTTGGCAGGCGGATGGGTTCAACCATCTTGATGCGGAAGGGTTCGGGGGGGTAAAGCGGGGTCATTTGGTCTCCTTAAATTTGAGGGTGCGTCAAATTTTGGGTAGCGAGCCTGGCATGGGGTCCCCTGGTTGCCATTCGGTCTCCAATGACTTGGTCATTTTACAATTAACCCGGGCTTTTCAGCATGTAACGAATGTCATCACTTCACGAAATAAAAACAACCCCGACCTTGTGAGGGCCGGGGCAGGGGTAATTATTGTTTTTGTTTTTTCCTGGCTTTGATTTCGTACAGGGCTTTGTCGGCCGTGTGGATTAGCTCCTCGATGGTCTGGCACATCGGATAGGTGGCGATCCCTGCCGAAAAGCTAATCGGGAGCAGCGCGCCTTCGTGTGCGAGGCTGATTCCTGCGACCCGTTCGTTCCATTCCTGCAGGCGGGTGGATGTCATATGTTCATCGGCGTTGTGCAAAATAATCAGGAATTCATCCCCGCCGAAGCGGCAGACGATATCTTCGGTGCGGGTATGCCCTTTGAGCAATTTGGAAAGCGCTTTCAGGGCGGCATCGCCAGCGGCATGCCCGTGCTGGTCGTTAATCGTTTTCAGGTTGTCCATATCCAGCATGACCACGCTAAAGGGTTTTTGCTCCCGTTGGGCGCGGGCGAATTCCTGTTTGAGCGATTCTTCCATAAAGCGGCGGTTATACAGGCCGGTTAATGGGTCCTGGATGGCCTGCTCGTGCAAAATGGCCTGCAATTTTTCGATTTCCAGCAGTTGCAGGCGCAGCTTTTCGTTGACATCGTTAAGCTGGTTGGCGACGCGTTTGCGCTCGGTGATGTCGCGTGTGATGGCAATGAAGGCCACCGGGATGCCCAACTCATTTTTGACCAGCGCGGCGCTCAATTCGGCGGGGAAGGTGCTGCCGTCTTTGCGTTTCAGGTAAAACTCGATGTTTTTGCTGATCCCGTCAGTGCGGGTCAGGCTCATGTATTTTGTGGCTTTGGGAATTTCTCCCAGTGCAAAAAAGTTAAAGGCGCTTTTGCCAATAAACTCGTCGGTGGAGTCGTATCCGTGCAGGGCGGCGGTTTGTTTGTTGGCGAAAATATAATTGCCGAGAAGGTCGGTCACGGCGACTGAATCGGGGGATGTTTCCAGGATGGCGTGATAGATCAGGTTGCTGACCTGGTTGGTTTCAGCCCCTTGGCCCTGTGCGGTGTTCCCGCGCAAAAGGATGAACTCCAAAACCAGCGCCCCTGCCACCCACAGGAACACATGCGCGAAGATTTCGTTTTTTAACAAGATGTTGCCGATGTAATAGCTGCCAGCGATTAACACTGTCCAGCCGATGATGATCTGGATCGATACGGCCCGCCAGACGATGTTGTTGATGTTGCGTGTCTTCATGCTGTTGACCTCGTTCCTGGCGGGTGGTTAAGTTATGCCTGGGCGTTGATTTCAACTCGCTTTTTCCAGGCTTTAAAGGCCTCGGTAAAATGGCGTTCTTCCAGGCTGGGGATATCCAGGTCTACCCATTCTACAAACCATTCGTAGCCTTTTTCCAGAAAGCCCTCGTCGCGCAGGTGCGATTCGGCTATTGCCAACAACGGGTGCCCGAGCGCATAGGCGATGGCTGCTTCGATCTGGTTCCAGACGGTGGGCAGGCTGGCATGTTCCAGCGGGGTGGCGCTGGCCCCGCCGGGGAGTTCGACCCCGCGTTCGATGTGGATGCGCTCGAAGGCGATCACCACCGTGCCCTGGCAGGCGCGCATCACATCCAGGATGGTTTGGAGCGGTTTCTCGGTGGTAAAGTCGGTGCGGCCTACGGTGCGCGGGTTAAAGCCCTGGGTGCGCAGCAAAGCCTGGACTGCCGCTACAAAGGCCTCCTGTTTGGGGGTGGCTGTGCGGCCGACGCTGAGGAAAACGTCAATGGGCATGGTTTAGCGGTCCGCGTTGCGCGAGGCTTTAGAAAGCGGTTTCAGGCTGGGGCGCGATTCGCTTTTGGTTTCCGAAACCGAGGTCAGCACCCGCAGCGTGGCCGAGTTTTCGGCGCTGATCACTTCTTCCACCCGGTCTACAAAGTGTTTATAGGCCTCGCCTGGCTCGAAGGAGGCGTAGATCCCGCCTTTGGTGGTGTATAAAAAGTATTCGTTGCGTAGTAATTGCTCGGTGGAGCGGTAGTTGGTCCACTGCTCGCGGTAGTGATAGACGCTTTCCAATGAAACCAGCAGCACAACAATCAGGCTGAGGAGGGTGGTGAGGATGTTCAGGTAGGGCAGGTCTATGTTGACCAGCACTGGCACCAGTGCGCCGCCAATGACGGTGGCGGCGCGCATGCGCAGGTAGAGTTCCTTGGTTTTGTTGGCGCTTTTGTCGTACCAGGCAATCGAATCGTTGAGCCGTTCGGCGATATATTCCTCCGGCGGAATGGAGGCGAAAGGTTTTGGCGTCAGGCGCGGGTAGCTGACCTTGACAGGTTGCGCGGGTTGCGGGCTGGTTTCGCTAGGGGCTTGGTCGGCCATGGGTTCCTCCGGTTGTGGGGCGGCTGGGTAACAAAAACAGTATAGCATTTCCCGTCGGAAGTTCAAGCCAGCGTCTTTTAAGTGCCGGCCGGTTTCCGGCAGGTTAAGCTTTGGTTTACGACCGGTTAAGAAAGGTAAAAACTAACGCAGACTTCCGATGAACGTGTATAATCATAATTGTCACCCGCTCAGAGGAACATTCATGGCATTGAGGCAAATCAAGCACAACAGGTTTTCTGTGAGTCAGTCGACTTTGTATACAACCTACCTGGCCTGTCAGGGTGCTGCCCTTGCGGTTACAGAACGTGAGATTTGTCTATACCAAATTTGTGAATATCAGGTAAGCATTGGGCTTACCTGATAATTTTTTGCCTAAAGGAGAATGCAATGCGCACGAAAACTTTGTTCCACGTTTTTTCCTTGTTGGTAGTTGCTGCTATGTTGCTAGCGGCCTGCGGTGGCGGCGGTTCGGCCTCTACCGGGGATGCGTTGGTGGATGCAGCCAAAAAAGAAGGCATGCTGACTGTCATCGCCCTGCCGCACGACTGGTGCAATTACGGCGAGGCCATCGAAGCCTTCAAAGCCAAGTACGGTCTCGAAGTCAACGAACTCAACCCTGATGCCGGCTCGGCGGATGAAATTGAAGCCATCAAGGCTAACAAAGACAATAAAGGCCCGCAGGCTCCCGATGTCATCGACGTTGGTTATGGCTTTGGCCCGCAGCTGATCGAAGAAGGCCTGGTCCAGCCTTACAAGGTTTCCACCTGGGACTCGATCCCCGCTGATTCCAAAGACCCCAACGGCTACTGGTATGGCGACTACTACGGCGTGATGGCTTTCGAAGTCAACAAAGACGCCGTCCAGAATGTGCCCCAGGATTGGGCCGACCTGCTCAAGCCCGAATACAAGGGTCAGTTTGCCCTGGCTGGCGACCCGCGCGCCTCGGCCCAGGCCCAGATGAGCGTGTACGCCGCGGCCCTCTACAACGGCGGCTCGCTCGACAACGTCCAGCCCGGCCTCGACTTCTTCAAGGCTGTCAATGACGCCGGTAACTTTGTTCCGGTCATCGCCAAGCAGGCCACGGTAGCCAAGGGCGAAACCCCCGTCATCCTGCGCTGGGACTATAGCGCCCTGTCTGACAAAGATGCCCTCGCTGGCAACCCGAACATCGAAGTGGTCTATCCCTCCAGCGGCACCATCGCCGGTATCTACATCCAGGCCATTTCTGCCTATGCTCCGCACCCCAATGCTGCCAAGTTGTGGATGGAATTCCTCTACAGCGACGAAGGCCAGAACATCTGGCTCAAGGGCTACTGCCACCCCATCCGCTACAAGGATATGGTCGAGAAGGGCACCATCAACCAGGAAGCTGCCGCCAAGCTGCCCAGCTTCGATGGTCCCGTAGCCTTCCCCAGCATTGACCAGATTAACGCCGCCAAGAAGGTCATTGCAGATAGCTGGATGTCCGTCGTCGGCGCCGATGTCAAGTAAACCTGTTCCTACTGCAACCGAAACGCGGGACGCGCCAAAAGCGCGTCCCGCCCCTTTGGCATGGCGCAACTGGATTGGCGTCCTGCCATTTTTTCTATTTGCCTTTTTGTTCATCTTCCTGCCCTCCATGGCGCTCCTGATGGGTGCCTTCCGCGACAATGACGGCAACCTGACCCTGGTCAACTTTGTTGGCCTGCTCGATCCCTCCATCGTCAGTGCCTACTGGGTCACCATTCGCATCAGCCTGGCTACGGCAGTTGGTGGCGGCCTGTTGGGATTTTTGATGGCCTATGGCGTCACGGTTGGCGGATTGCCCGCCTGGGTGCGTAACGCGCTGATGACTTTCTCCGGTGTGGCCTCCAACTTTGCCGGTGTGCCGTTGGCCTTTGCCTTTATCGCTACCCTGGGGCGAACTGGCCTGGTTACGGTGCTGCTGAAGACATTTTTTGGCATCAGCCTGTACGACCAGGGCTTCAACCTGTACAGCTTTTGGGGTTTAACCTTCACCTACATGTATTTCCAATTCCCGCTGATGGTGTTGGTGATTACCCCGGCCCTCGACGGTCTCAAACGCGACTGGCGCGAAGCCGCCGAGAACCTGGGCGCTTCCAATAGCCTGTACTGGCGCAAAGTGGCCCTGCCCATCCTGACCCCCTCCATTTTGGGGGCAATGATCCTGCTGTTTGGCAACGCTTTTGGCGCTTATGCCACGGCGCTCTCACTGACTGGCGGCTTCATCAACCTGATTACCATCGTCATTGGCTCCCAAATCAAGGGCGATATCCTCTACAATCCGGGCCTGGGCTATGCCCTGGCCGTTGGCATGGTCCTGGTGATGGCGGTGATGATGACCATTTATTACTTCCTGCGGCGGCGCAGTGAAAGGTGGCTGCGACAATGAAAAAAAGCCATTTTTGGTCATGGTTTTGGATGGCGGTGGGCGTGCTGTATTTCGTCTTGCCGCTGGTCGCAACCTTCGATTTTTCGCTGCGCGCTAAGAAGGGGGTCCTGACCTTCCTGGCCTATGAACGTGTCTTCAAAGACCCCAACTTTTGGAGTACGCTGGCGTTTTCCCTGGTTATTGCGCTTTTCACCATCATTGTCAGCATCCTGCTGGTGGTTCCCACCGCCTATTGGATCCGCTTGCGGCTGCCGCAATTGCGCGGGATGGTGGAATTTATCTCGATGCTGCCTTTCGTTGTCCCTGCCATTGTGCTGGTCTTTGGCCTGATCCGCGTCTTTAGCGGCGCGCCATTTTTCCTGACCAATACCTATTTTGGTACATACGCGCTGCTGGTTGCGGGCTACGCGGTTTTGGCGCTGCCCTACATGTTCCGCGCAGTCGATACGGGCCTGGCCGCCATTGACGTGCGCGCCCTGACCGAGGCGGCGCAAAGCCTGGGGGCGGGCTGGGGAACAATCTTGTTTAAGGTGATTTTCCCCAATTTGCGGGTTGCCATCCTGAGCGGAGCCTTCCTGACCCTGGCGACGGTGATTGGCGAATTCACTATTGCCAGTTTCCTGGTGGGTATCAAGGCCTTTGGGCCGTACATGTCGCTGGTGGGGCAGAATAAAACCTACGAATCGTCCTCGCTGGCTGTTATCAGCTTCCTGCTCACCTGGGGCTTTATGGGAGTCATTCAATTATTCAATCGCGGTAAAAATGCCAGCGCGCTGGCCGGGGCAAGGTGACATCATGGCATTCCTCTCTTTAACCAACATTTCCAAAATCTTTGGCGGCGCCACCGCGGTGGAGAATTTCAACCTGGAGGTAGAAAAGGGCGAATTTGTCTCGTTCCTGGGCCCTTCGGGTTGCGGGAAAACCACCACCCTGCGCATGATTGCCGGGTTTGAGCTGCCCAGTGGCGGACAGATTACCCTCGACGGCGAGGAAATTACCCACAAGGCTCCCAACCAGCGCAATGTGGGCATGGTGTTCCAGTCTTATGCCCTGTTCCCCAATATGACTGTCGGGCAGAATATCGGGTTTGGGCTGCAGGTGCGCAAAGACCCCGAAGAGGAGATTAAAAAGCGTGTCGATGAGATGCTCGCCCTGATTCACCTTGAAAAGCACAAGGACAAGTATCCCTACCAGCTTTCGGGCGGGCAGCAGCAGCGTGTTGCGCTGGCGCGCGCGATTGCGATTAAGCCGCGTGTGTTGTTGTTAGATGAACCGCTTTCGGCGCTGGACGCCAAGATTCGCGTGGAACTGCGCCTGGAAATCCGCCGCATCCAGCAGGTGTTGGGAATTACCACCATTTATGTGACTCACGACCAGGAGGAAGCGCTTTCGCTCTCTGACCGGGTGGTGGTGATGAGCCAGGGCCGCATGGAGCAGGTGGGCGCGCCCTTTGAAATTTACAACCATCCGCAGACCGAGTTTGTGGCCCAGTTTGTGGGCCAGTTGAACCTGTTGCCGGTGACGCAAGTGGATATTGCCGCCGGGCAGTGCCAACTGGGCGGGCAGCAGGTCCGCTTTGAACCGGGTGAGGCCCGCCGGGTGAATGGAGAAGCGCCCCGGCTGGGAATCCGCCCCGAGGAGCTGCAACTCGGCGAGGGCCCAGGCCGCAATTCCATCCATGGCCGGGTAGAGATGGTGATGTTCCTGGGTGCGGTGGTGCGCTTACGGGTGAACGTGGGCGGTGTCTTGCTTTCGGCTGACCTGTTTAATGAGCGCAGTATGGCCTTGCCGCGTGTCGGTGATGAGGTGGTCATCAGTTTCCCGGTGGATGCCTGCTGGTTGATGTAGCGGCCAGAATTGTTAACACATAGCCTGCCTCGGCAGGCTTTTTTGTTGGGTATAATAGCGCTCATGTCAAAAACGGTTCGTTTGATGCTTGCGCTGGTCATCTTGCTGGTTTCGGTGATTCTGTTGTTGTGGAGTTTCTTGCCCGGCCCGCGAGTGGTGCGCCGCCAGTTGATCCAGCCGACCGAGATGCAACTGCCGACGCCTGAAAGCGCGGCTCCGTTGTTGCGCGAATTTGTGTGGGAATATCAAACTGTTGAAACGGCTTGCCTCCCTGTGGTGGCAGACCGTTTTGCTTTAATTCTATGAATCGAAAAGGATGACCAGGTTGACCACTCTCTTTTTTGCTACCGATATCCATGGTTCTGATATTTGCTGGAATAAGTTTCTGAATGCGGGGAAGTTTTACGGGGCGGAGGTGCTCATCCTGGGCGGCGATATGACCGGCAAGGCCATTGTGCCTTTTGTGCATGCAGGTGGGGAAAATTACAAGGTGACACTGCTGCAACAGGAATTTGACGTTCACAGTGATGCTGAATACCAGGAAATGTTCAAGCGTGTCCGCAGTCGCGGGTATTATCCCTACCGCACTACGCCCGATGAGCTGGAAGAACTTTCCAAAACCCCCGAAAAAATCCACGATATTTTTATAAAAGAAGTGCTGCGCGTCTTTGAGCAGTGGATGGAGATTGCCGCCCGTAAGCTTAACGGTACGGGGATTCGTGTGTATGTTTCGCCGGGCAATGACGACCAGTTTGAGGTGGATGAGATGATCCGCCAATCATCGGTCATTACCCTGGCGGAAGGGCGGGTGATTCAGCTGGATCAGCATATTGAGATGATTTCTTCTGGCTGGAGTAACCGCACCCCGTGGAACACGTATCGAGAAGAAGACGAACCGGACCTGGAAAAACGTTACCAGGCGATGATTTTGGGGTTGAAGAATCCGAATCAAGCTGTGTTTAATATTCATGTGCCGCCCTACAAATCAAACCTGGATGAAGCGCCCGAATTGGACGCGGACCTGCGCCCCAAATATGCCGGGAATGCGCTTAAACCGGTGGGGTCTACCGCCCTGCGCGCAGCGATCGAAAAATACCAGCCGCTGTTGGGGCTGCACGGTCACATTCATGAGGGCCGCGGGCAGAGTCGCATTGGAAAGACGCTGTGCATTAACCCCGGCTCGCTCTACGAGCAGGGTGTGTTGCAAGGCGCGCTGGTCAAGTTGGGCAAGAATAAAATTGAAAATTATGTGTTGACCCAAGGTTGATTTTCATTTACCCATCCAAAGGAGAATTATCGCATGTCCGATTTGTTCATTCGCAAGGCCACAGGCCTGGTGCGTTCGTGGTCGGTGTTCGATGCTTTTGTATATGCCTTCTTTTCTATTAATCTGGTGACGTTGGGGTTGTACAGCTTTAGCCAGATGTATTACTTTGAAGGCGGGTTGATCCCGGCCCTGGTGGTCAGCGCCATCTTCATCCTGTTCGAAGTGATTGTTTACGCCTCGCTGATTGCGGTCATGCCGCGCTCGGGCGGGGACTACGTCTGGCAGAGCCGCATCCTGGGCGGCGGCATCGGTTTTATCCTGGCGGTGACTGGCTGGTGGTTCATCCTGTGGTTGTGGGTTCCGCTGTATGCGGATATGCTGCGCCATATCATCATTACGCCCCTCCTGGGCATCCTGGGGGCCAAAGATGCTGCCCTGTGGTTCGGGCAAAGCTCCCTCGGGTTGTTTGTAACCTCCTTAATTACACTGGCCATTGTTACTTTCTATATTATGCTGGGCATGAAAACCTATGCCCGTATCCAGAAATGGTGTTTTTACGGCGGGATGCTTGGCCTGGCGGTCGTGGTGGCGTTGTTGTTCCTTGGCACGCCCGAAACATTTAAGGCCGGCCTCGAAAACAATGCCAGCGCCTTGTTTGGAGCGCAGCCGGGTGTTTACGCAGCCACCCTGGCGGCCGGGGAGGGAGCACTCCTGCCCCTGACCGGTGGTTCTTTCAATTTGATCATGCTGACCCTGCCATACCTGGTGTTCTTCAACCTGTGGCCGAACTGGGGCGCGACCCTGTATGGTGAAGTACGCGGCGCGACTGATTTCAAACGCAATTTTGCGGGCATGGCCTGGGCCTTACTGGCGACGACGCTGCTCGCCATCTTGTTCGTGTTGGCAATTAATAAGGGTATTGGCTGGGATTTCTACACTCGCGCCAACAGCGCCTGGTGGAATTATGCCTGGGGCTATGTGACCGATACTCCGCCCCTGCCCATTTGGCCCTACCCGGCCCTGTTGGCCGTTTTTATGACCTCCAACCGGCTGGTACAGTTCATCGTTATCGCATTGATGGGTCTATGGTGGTTTGGCTGGAGCGGGACCGTTTTCCTGTCATCTACCCGGGTTATCTTTGCGGCCGCCTTCGACCGCCTCTTGCCCGAAAAAGTGGCCGAAGTGGATGAACGCACCGGCACACCCCTGATTGCCCTGTTGATGATGGTGATCCCCTCCATCATCGTCTCCTTCCTGTTTGCTTACAACCTGTTCAACTTCCGCTCGCTCACCCTGGCTTCCACCCTGGTTATTGCGGTCACCTATTTTGGGACCGCCATCGCCGCCACCGTATTACCGTACAGCAAACCGGCGCTGTTTAATGCCTCACCGATTGCCAAATACAAACTCCTTGGCATCCCCATGATTACCCTGGCCGGGGTCGTGCTGACCGGTTTCCTGGGGTTCCTGCTTTACCAATGGCTCTTTGACCCTAATGCCTTGTATGGCATTGGCTACAGCATCAACGAAGCCGGGGTTAAGAACGGCACTTCGCTTATTTATATGGGCGGCATGTACGTGCTGGCGGCTGTCATCTACTTTGGTTTCAAAGCCTATCGCAAAAGAACCGGCATCGACCTTGATAAAGTCCACGCAGAAATCCCGGCCGAGTAGGGGTAAATATGGAAATAACCCAACCTGAAATCGCCCTCGAGATGACACGGCTGGTGAACGCCGCCCGTGACGAGCAGATTCACCTGCGCGCCATCGGTGGCCTGGCTGTGCGGCACCATAGCGCACGCAGCACCTTCCACCGTGACTATGCCGATATCGACTTTGTCGTTCACAAAACCGAGCGTCGTAAGCTCGAGGCCTTCTTCCGCCGCATGGGCTACCTGCCAGACCGCAACTTTAACCTGCTCAATGGCGATAAACGCCAGATTTTTGCCCACGAAGCCACAGGAAGACGCATCGACATCTTCGTAGGCGATTTCGAGATGTGCCATCGCCTGCCGCTTAAGGACCGTCTGCACATCCACCCGGTTACTGTTCCGCTGGCTGAACTGCTGCTCTCCAAAACCCAAATCGTTGAACTCAACCGCAAAGATGCGCTTGATTTAGTGGCTCTTTTACTCGATAATGAAGTAGGCCATAACGACGAAACCATCAACCTCGACCGCATCTGCCGCTTGTGCGCCCGCGACTGGGGCCTGTTCAAGACCACCAGCATCAATCTCAAACGAGTTGAAGAACTCGTCAGCACCCCCGAGCTGTCCCTGGCCGCCGATGACCGCCGCACCATCCTGCGACGTATCGATGACATCCGCCGCGCCCTGGCAACCATGAAAAAAGACATTCTATGGATGGCGCGTGACCGGGTTGGGACCCGTTTGCGCTGGTACACCGAGGTTGAAGAAGTCAACCGTTAAAGTGGCTGCCGGGTTTCACCCTTTCCTGTTTTACCGTTAAACATACCTTGCCTTTCCTATGAGACTGACTCCCCGTAAACAGCTTCCGTTATTGGTGTTCTTGTCCACGCTCCTGGCAGTCCAGCTGGCCTGTTTTGCCGGGGCCTCCGGCGGAGCGCCAGCCCCGGATGCCAGTGTGCAGCCGACTTTTGCCCCCAGCGCCACCAGCTCCGCTGAAGATGTACCCGCCCAACCGGCGGTTCCCGAAACGCGCATGCTCACCCTCGAATTTCCTCCCACCATCCGCGCCGGGGATGCGGACGTTGTGCGCCTGACCCTTGAGTTGGATGACCAGGGCAACCTGGTTCCCACTGCCCAAATTGACGGCAACACCGTGCAGGGCGAAGTCATCACCATTCCGAACGTCTACGATACCCATACCGTAATGGCCGAAGCCAAATTTGAGATTGCCGGGTTTGAAGTGCGCCCCGATGCGGTCATCAGCGAGTCGCTGTTGCCAGGCCAGAAGGTTACTTTTTATTGGAGCATACGCCCGTTTGAAGTCGGCAAGTATCGCGGTACAGTCTGGTTTGCGCTGCGCTTTATCCCGCGCAATGGCGACCCGGAAGAGACGCGCACGCTCTCCTCGCAGTTGGTGGAGATCGAAGCGGTCGATTTGTTTGGTCTTAAATCTGGCCCGGCCCGCTGGTTGGGTTTGGCCGGATCGGTCATTGGCTCGGTGCTGGGTTTCCCGTTTCTCGAAGAGATCCTAAAATTGGCCTGGAAACGCCTTCGACGCGCATAAAAGCGGAAAGGTTTCCAGCGTTGAAGCCCCCGTTTAACGGCGGGGCAGGGCACGGGTCGTAAGATCCGCTGTTGAAATTTTCCCATTATTACTTGTGATAAATATCACAAGTAATAATGATAAGTAACTCAAATATATGACAAATATCACCACGATTGCTGACATGGATAAGTTTTTTCATGGCAAACCCCTATGATAAAATGACTTAGACCATTTTGTGAGAAAAGTCCCAATTACCAAAGGAGTTTTTATGCAGAATCCCTGGATATATGTTGGCCTCTTTTTGGTCGTCGGGGTCCTGATCCCGGTGGTGCCGATCGCCTTTTCGGCGCTTGTTGCACCCAAAAAGCCCAATCCCATTAAACAAAGCACTTATGAATGCGGTATGGAAACCGTAGGGGATAGTTGGGTTCAGTTCAAGGCGCAATATTATGTATTTGCGCTTGTTTTTTTGATTTTCGATGTTGAAACCGTGTTCCTGTTCCCCTGGGCGCTGGCTCTCAACGCGCTGCCGTTCTTTGCGGTGGTAGAAGGTGTCATTTTTATTCTCATCCTGCTTGCGGGCCTGGCATACTCCTGGCGCAAGGGGATGCTAGAATGGGTGTAATTTACCAAATGAGCTCGAAAGGCTGATAAGGATCCGTCCTTTCAGCCTTTTCATTGTCTCTATACGAGGAGTGCTCCATGAGTTTTTGGACAGACCCAATCCAACCAATCTATGAGTGGTTGATGATGACGCTGACCGGCTGGGGAATGGCCGGG
Organism: uncultured Anaerolinea sp.; assembly: GCA_964562145.1. Classification (GTDB taxonomy): domain Bacteria; phylum Chloroflexota; class Anaerolineae; order Anaerolineales; family Villigracilaceae; genus UBA5195. The sequence continues at coordinate 22,403 of CAZLSP010000034.1, forward strand.
GCAGTGGCAAATATAATCATCAACTTGCTCGGCGCTGTACTGCTCATCACCGCAATTATGGTGCTAGACATCATGCTGGTGTGGGTGGAGCGTAAAGTGGTGGCCCGTTTCCAGGACCGCCTCGGCCCGAACCGGGTGGGGCCTTTTGGCCTTTTGCAGCCTTTCCCCGACATCATCAAACTGGTCATTAAGGAAGATATTACCCCTGCCGGGGCCGATAAGCTGGTCTTTAACCTGGCTCCGATCCTGTCCCTGGCATCTGTGATTTTCCTGTGGGCGGTGGTGCCGTTGGCTGCCACGGTTTATGGCGCAGATTTGAACGTTGCCCTGCTTTATCTGGTGGCGGCGGGTGCTATTGGTACCCTGTCGATCATCATGGCCGGTTGGGCTTCGAACAACAAATATGCCCTGGTGGGTGCGTATCGTATGGTGGCTAACATGGTCTCCTACGAAATCCCGATGGTTGTGGCGCTGTTGATCCCCACCATGCTGGCCGGGACGATGAGCTTAAAGGGTATATCGGAAGCCCAGGGCTCGGTGATTTACTTCATCCTTTCGCCGCTGGGTGCTTTGTTGTTCCTGGTGGCGGCGATTGCAGAACTGGGCCGTTCGCCCTTCGACCTTAATGAAGGCGAATCAGAAATTGTGGCCGGTTTCCATATCGAATATACCGGGATGAAGTTTGGCCTGTTCTATGCCGGTGAACTCCTGCACGCCTTCACTTTTGGCGCTTTTATCGGCATCCTGTTCTTTGGCGGCTGGAGCTTCCCCTTCCCCTGGGGTGCGACGAATGCCTTCTGGGGCATCTTGAATGTGCTGCTCAAGGGCCTGATTTTCTACTGGGTCATTATGTGGGTCAAATACACTGTTCCGCGTATCCGCATTGACCATATGCTGGCCTTCAACTGGAAGTTTCTCACCCCCTTTGCCTTTGCGCTCCTCATCGTAACGGCAATTGTCCATGTTTTGCTGCGCGATATCGGTTTTTGGTTTTACGCTGCCGGTATGTTCTTGAGCAATGTAGGGGTCGGGTGGGTTACGCTGGAAATCCTGCGCTCGCGCGCTCGCGCCGAACGTGAAAAAGTCGAGGGCGCCAAGCCTGTTGTTCAGGCCGCGCATCATTAGGAGCGAAACGTCATGGATGCAACCCAAGTTATTTTCGTCCTGAGCGCGGCGCTCATCCTTTCTTCGGCAGTGATGGTGGTCACCGTGCGCAACCTGATCCATGCCGCGCTGTGGCTGATTGCTGCCCTGTTTGGTGTCGCCGTAATTTACGGTGTGCTTGAAGCCGGGTTCCTGGCGGTGGTGCAGGTGGTGGTCTACATTGGCGCGATTGCGATTATGTTCATTTTCGCGGTTATGCTGACCCGCCGTGACCTGCTCGACAAAGTTCAGCAGACCAATGCCAACTGGCCGGTAGCCCTGGGAGTCAGCGCCCTGGCTTTGGTGGGCCTGGGTTATATCATCCGGGGATATGTTTTCACCCTGGATAAGATGCCCGCTCCCGTGCCGGACGGTGTGGACACGCTGGCCCTGCTCGGCCAGTCCCTGCTTTCCCCCGATGCCTTCGTCCTGCCTTTTGAAGTGGCCTCGGTTCTGCTGCTGGCGGCGCTCATCGGCGCGGTCTACGTTGCGATGAACAAGAAGTAGGAGGACGCGCATGATTCCGCTTTCCTGGTATCTCTATCTTTCGGCAATGTTGTTTGCCATCGGCCTGTATGGTGTGTTGGCGCGCAAAAACGCCATCGCCATCCTGCTGGGTGTCGAACTGATGCTGAATGCCGTCAATATCAACCTGGTGGCTTTCTGGCGTTACGGTAACGTAGCCCTGATGGCTGGTCAGGTGTTTGCGATTATCGTTTTCGCGGTGGCTGCCGCGGAAGTGGCCGTCGGTCTTTCGCTGGTCATTTCTATCTATCGCCGCCGCAATACGGTTGTTGCCGACGAACTTGACCTGATGAAGTGGTAGGAGATTGAATATGGCAACTGAAACCATCATCTGGTTAATTCCCCTGCCACCCCTGCTGGCGTTTTTCCTGATTGTGTTGTTCACCAACAAGAGCAAAGCCCTCAGCCACAGCGTGGCAATTGGGGCAGCTTTCCTCTCCTGGCTGGGCAGCATGACCGTTTTCTTCCGCGCCCTGGGCATAGAGCACTTCGGCAAGGAAATTTTCTCCGACTCTCGCAACTGGATTCCGACGGGCGATAGTTACCTGCAAATCGGTGTCCAGATCGACCCGCTCTCTGCTGTGGTGCTGTTTTTCGTCGGCTGGACCGTGTTGATGATTTTCCTGTACAGCGTTGGCTATCACAACTTTGGCCAGCCAAAAGGGGATCATGACCATCCCGGCCTGCCGCCGCACGGCGCCACGGTCAGCGATGAGCATGGCCACAAGCATACGGTTCTTTCAATCGAACCGATGTACAGCCGTTTCTTCGCCTTCATTGGCCTGTTCGCCTTCGGCATGTATACGCTGGTGGTCTCCGATAACCTGCTAACCCTGTTCGTCGGCTGGGAAATCATGGGCCTGTGCTCGTACCTGTTGATCGGCTTCTGGTACGCCAAGCCCTCCGCGCGCAATGCCGCCGTCAAGGCCTTTATGACCACCCGTGTCGGCGATGTTTTCATGCTGCTGGGCCTGGCTTTGCTTTACTCGGCCACCGGTACGCTCAATTACCGCGCTATTTTCTACAACGAAGAAGTCCTGCACCTGCTGGCGACCCAGATCACCCCGATCTTTGGCCTCTCGGCCGCTGGTCTAATTGGCCTGCTGCTCTTTATTGGCACGGTCGGTAAATCGGCGCAGTGGCCGCTCCACATATGGCTGCCCGATGCGATGGAAGGCCCGACCCCGGTCAGCGCCATGATCCATGCGGCGACGATGGTTTCGGCGGGTGTCTACATGGTCATCCGCATCTTCCCGCTCTTCACCGCCGATTGGACCGGTCATGGCCTGACACCGACGATGAGCATTATCGCCTTCATCGGTACGTTCACCGCCATTTTTGCGGCAACCATCGCTGTGGCGCAGAACGACATCAAAAAGGTGCTGGCTTATTCAACCATCTCGCAGCTCGGCTTCATGATTGCCGCGCTTGGGATGGGCGCTTACATCGCTGCGGCCTTCCACCTCGTTACCCATGCCTTCTTCAAGGCCCTGCTCTTCCTCGGCTCCGGCTCGGTCATTCACGGCATGGAGCATGGTGTCATGCACACTGGCAACCATAAAGTTGACCCACAGGATATGTGGAACATGGGTGGCCTAAAAGACAAGATGCCAATCACCTTTTGGACCTTCTTGATTGGCGGTTTTGCCCTCTCCGGTTTCCCGCTGGTCACGGCTGGCTTCTGGTCGAAGGATGAAATCCTGGCGGATGCCTTTGCGCACAACCACTGGGCGATTCTGATCACCCTGTCGGTCGCCGCGCTGATGACCGCTTTCTACACTATGCGCCAGATTACGCTGACCTTCTTCGGCCAGCCGCGCACCAAGGAAGCGGAACACGCTCACGAAACGCCGTGGACGATGACCGCCCCGCTGGTCATCTTGTCGGTCTTTGCAGTCGGCTTTGGCTGGGTCGGTATCCCGGAACACTTCCCCGGGTTGGGCGGTTTGCTCCCCAACTGGTTCCATGAATTCGTCGGCGGTACGCTGGTCGAACACCCCGAAACGGTGGAATTCAGCTTCATCCCGCTGGCGATTTCTCTGGTAGTGGCGCTCGGCGGCCTGTTCCTGGGCTGGCTGGTCTACAAGGATGTCAAAGCTGGTGATCGTGACCCGCTCGAAAAACCGCTCGGTTTCCTGTATCCCTTCCTGAAAAACAAGTGGTACTTCGACGAGTTTTATGCTTACTTTGTGGTGCGCCCGATGAACTGGATTTCGGAAGTCTTCACCCCAGGCATGGATCGCGGCGTGATCGATGGAATTCTCCACTCGGTTGCGCGCCTGGCCCTGTTCATTGGTCACGTTTTCCGCAATTACTTCGACAAGCCGATTATCAATGAATTGATCGGTGACAACCTGGGTGCTTATTGGACCTTCCAACCCGCCGGGCGCTTGTTGAGCAAGCTCCAGACCGGGCGCATCCAGACCTACCTGATTGGCGCAGTGGCCGTCCTGATTGCGATTGGCGCCGCGCTCTATCTGTTCGCCTTCTAAAGGGGAGTGGACAATGGACTTCATTAGCACTCACCTGCTCACCTCGATTTTGTTCTTCCCGGTCGCTGCCGCGCTGGTCATCTGGTTCCTGCCCGCCGACCAGCCCAAAGCCATCCGCTGGACAGCATTGCTTTCCAGTCTCATCCCGCTCGGCCTGACCATCTGGCTGTGGACGATGTTTGACACCAGCAAGGCGGGTTACCAGTTTGAAGAACAATATACCTGGTATGCGGCTATTAATTCCACCTTCCATGTAGGGATCGATGGCCTGGCGCTGTCGATGGTCCTGCTGACTACGCTGCTCACGCCGCTTGCCATCCTGGCATCCTTCAATATCACTGAGAAGGTCAAGGCCTACATGATGCTGTTCCTGTTCCTAGAAATGGGCATGCTCGGCGTCTTCCTGGCGATGGACCTGTTGATTTTCTTCGTCTTCTGGGAAATCGGCCTCGTCCCAATGTATTTCCTGATCAACCAGTGGGGTAGCCCCAAGGGCGAGCGCGAACTGTGGGGCGGGATGAAAGTCTCGGCCCGTAACTATGCTTCGCTCAAGTTCATGATCTACACCATGGCCGGTTCCTTGGGTCTTTTGCTGGCGATCCAGATGCTCGGTGTACTGTTCCAGAACTACGATTTGCAGTACATTACCGAACAGTGGTCCACTTTTAGCGGCACTATTGGCGGGGTTCCGGCCAGCACGGCCAAAGCGATTGCTTTCTGGGCTTTCACCGTTGCTTTTGCCTTGAAGGTGCCGGTTTGGCCCTTCCACACCTGGCTGCCAGATGCCCATACTGAAGCCCCCACCGCCGGGTCGATGATCCTGGCTGGTGTGCTGCTCAAATTGGGCGCGTACGGTTTCCTGCGCCTGGTGCTGCCGTTTTACCCGGTGGAAGCGCAGCAGTATGCCGGTTGGCTGGCTTTCCTGGCGACCATGGCGATTGTGTTCGGCGCTTTTGCCGCTTATGGCCAGACCGATTTCAAACGCCTGGTGGCCTATTCATCGGTCAACCACATGGGCTTTGTGCTGCTCGGCATCGCCGCGGCCGCCAAGGCCATTGGCACCCCCGATGCGACCATCGCCCTGAATGGCGCGGTGCTCCAGATGTTCAACCACGGTCTGTCGGCGGCGGGCATGTTCTTCCTGGTGGGCGTCATCTACGAACGGACACATACCCGTGTCCTGGATGACTTCGGCGGCCTGTTCCCGCTTGTCCCGGTCTATGGCGGCATCCTGATCTTCACCAGCATGGCCTCCCTGGGTCTGCCTGGCCTCAATGGCTTCGTCTCCGAGTTCCTGGTCGTGCGAGGCGCGTTTGGAGTTGGCTACGCTGGCGGCAACTGGAATTACATGGCCGTTTACACCGCTATTAGCATGATCGGCCTGTTGTTCACCGGCGCTTATATTCTCAAAGGTGTTCGCAAGGTTCTGCATGGGCCGCTCAACCAACATTGGGCGCATGGTGAACACCGCCTGACCGAAATCAACACCCGCGAGATCCTGGTCATGGCTCCCCTGATGATTCTCATCCTGGTCCTCGGCGTTTGGCCGACCTGGCTCCTTGATGTGATTAATAAAGCCATGTCCCTGCTGTTCTCGTAGAGCGAGGTGCAAAAATGCAATTTCCTATCCTGAGCATCATTGTTTTCGCCCCGCTGGTTGTTGCGGTCATCATGCTGGCCATGAAACCGACCGCCAAGAACGAGGTCCGTGTAACGGCGTTAGCGGCGGCGGTTCTCGACCTGGTTCTTTCGGGCTGGGTCTACTACCAGGTCTACATCAACCCCACCATGCAGTACCAGCTAATCGAAAAATATGATTGGCTCCCGGCGCTGGGGATTTCGCTCCACTTTGGCGTGGATGGCATGAGCGCCCCGTTGGTTCTGCTGACCGGTATCGTTATGTTCACCGGTGTGCTGATCTCCTGGGGTATCGACGACCGGCCGCGTGAATTCTTCGCCTTCCTGTTCCTGCTGGCGGGCGGTGTGTTTGGCGTCTTCGTTTCGCTCGACCTGTTCATGCTGTTCTTTTTCTACGAAATCGCCGTCTTCCCAATGTACCTGCTAATCGCCATCTGGGGTTGGAAAGTGACCCGTGAATACGCAGCGATGAAGCTGACCCTGTACCTGTTTGTTGGGTCGGTTTTCTCCTTGCTTGGCGCCCTGGCCATGTACTTTGTCAACGGACAGATGACCGGCGTTTACACCTTTGACATGCTGGTTCTCGAAAAAGCCGGTTTTTCTGCCGCTTTCCAGAACCTGTGGTTCCTGCCGACCTTCCTTGGCTTCGCCATCCTGGGCGGTATTTTCCCCTTCCACAACTGGTCACCAGATGGTCACGTGGCTGCCCCAACCGCAGTCTCAATGTTCCACGCGGGCGTGCTGATGAAACTGGGCGCGTTTGCCGCCCTGCGCGTTGGCATCATGCTCCTACCTGAGGGCGCAAAACAGTGGGGCTGGTTAATCTTTGGGTTGGCGATGGTCAATGTGGTCTATGGCGCTTTTATCGCCATGATCCAGACCGACCTGAAATATGTCATTGGCTTTTCATCGGTTTCGCATATGGGCCTGGTGGCGCTTGGTTTTGCCACCCTACAGCCCGAAGGCATGCTTGGCGCGGGTGTCCAAATGGTCTCACACGGGATCATGACGGCACTCTTCTTCGCATCTGTCGGTATGGTTTACGATCGTGCCCACACCCGCCAGATTCCCGAGTTGGGCGGCATGGTCAAACCGCTGCCCTGGGTGGCAATCGCCTTTATCATCGGCGGTCTGGTTTCGATGGGTATGCCCGGTTTCTCTGGTTTCGTCGCTGAATTCCCCATCTTTATGGGGGTGTGGCGCGTCAGCGGCCTGGCGGCGATCATCGCCTCCATCTCGATTGTGATTACCGCTGCCTATGTCTTGCTGGTTATTCGTCGCGCTTTCTTTGGCGAATTACCCCAACAGTTTGAACATCACATCGGCCCCATTTCTGCGCTGGATAAAATTGCCATCGTCACCCTGTGCAGCCTGATGGTTTTGCTGGGCGTCTTCCCACAGTTGATGACCCCAATGGTCGCGATGGGCGTGCAGAATATCCTGCGCATCCTGGGAGGTGGATAAATGAGCGTCAATTTCCTGGCAGTTTTGCCTGAAATTCTGATCCTGGTTGTGGGGCTTCTTGTCCTGATCTTAGACCCGTTCTGGAAGGCCGAAAGTCGCCGCGCTAACCTGGGATGGTTGGCTGCTGGTGGCTTGAGCGCCGCCCTGGTTGTGAGCCTGCTCTTCGGACAGCCTGCCTCCCCGGCCCTGGCCTGGGGTGGTATGGTGCGCTTCGACTGGTTGGCGTTCGCCTTCAAGATGTTCTTCATCTTCGCCGCCGCCATTACGGCCCTGTTCTTTATGGATGCCGAGCGCCTGGGGCAACGGGCTGAAGCTTACCTGCTGTTATTGGCAGCTACCATCGGCATGAACCTGATGGCCTCGGCCAATGACCTGATTATGCTCTACCTGGCCATCGAAACCACCTCCATCCCAATGTATGTGCTGGCTGGTTTCATGCTCGAAGACAACAAATCGACTGAAGCGGGTTTCAAATACCTGCTCTTTGGGGCAATGACCTCGGCGGTTTTCCTGTATGGGCTCTCGCTGGTCTACGGTTTCTCTGGTACGACCCAGTTCGAGAACATGCGCAGCTACTTCACCACCTTCAACCCTATTTCAGTCGGTGTGTTGTTCCTGCTGATTGTGGGTCTTGGCTTCAAAGTCTCACTGGTTCCTTTTCACTTTTGGGCCCCTGATACTTATGAAGGCGCACCGACGCCGGTGGCTGGCATCCTTTCGACCGCCTCCAAAGCAGCCGGGTTGGCTGTCCTTGTTCGCCTTTTCATTACTGCTTTCCCGCAGGTAGATGGCAACTGGCAAACGATCCTGGCCGTCCTGGCGGCGCTTTCGATGACCCTTGGCAATCTGGTGGCCCTGGCGCAAAAGAATATCAAACGCCTGTTGGCATACTCCTCCATCGCTCACGCCGGGTACGCCCTTGTGGGTGTGGTCGCCGGGAACCAACTGGGCATTGAAGGGGTGGTCTACTACCTGATCGCCTACATCCTGACCAATCTTGCCGCATTCGGCATCATCACCGTCTTTGGGCGCATAACCGGCTCGGATGATATCCGCGCTTACGACGGGATGAGCCGCCGCTCGCCTTATCTTGGCCTGGCCATGCTGGTGGCTTTCCTCTCCCTGGCCGGGATGCCGCCCTTTGGCGGTTTTATCGCCAAAGTGCTGGTCTTTGCTGCGGCGGTTCAGTCCGGTTGGTACTGGCTGGTTGTGGTTGGCGTCATCAACTCGGTGGTGGGTGTCTACTACTACCTGACCATCTTGAAATACGTCTATCTTTACCGCCAGGAAGGCGAGAACGAAGAAGCGCAGCCCATTCCGGTTACGCGTCCTGCCATGATAGCCCTGGTCGTCCTGACCATCGGCGTGATCCTGGCCGGCACAGTCTTCTTGCCCTGGTTCACCATCTCCACCAACGCCGCCCTGAGCCTGTTCTTCTAAATCCAATTTTGTGCCAGCCCCATCCTATCACCGATCAGGATAGGGCTGGCACAGCAAAATAAATTGGATGAATATTATTCACTTTACTGATAAAAAACCCTTGTGATATAATCCGCAACCGATGACAACCTCCAGCTCTCCCGAACAACGCCAGCAGGCCAATAACACCTTTAACATGACCCTGGCGGCGGTAGTCGGCCAGGTCGGTTGCATCACCCCGATCATTTTGTTGGGAGCCTTGTTTGCGGGGTTGTGGCTTGACCGGCAGTTTGAAACCAGGCCACTTTTTACCATCCTGTTCATTATTGGAAGTGCTCCGGTCTCTGTGGTGATCCTTTACCGCATCGTGCGGTCAGCCATGGATCGGATTAAATCACCCGTAAGTAACTCAGCCAAAACTTCTGAGGAGGAAGCGAATCGTGAGTGAGAAACCCAAGAACCAAGTCTGGGCGCGCTGGGTCGTTCTTGCGGCGATTGTTTTGGGGCTATTCCTGTTTACCGGTTTCTTCGGAATCGGTCTGGGAATCAACCCGATCATGCCGCATGTTGCCCTGCCTGGCGAAGTGCTGAGCAAGACCCCGCTGTTGGGTATCCCTGGTCTGTACCTGACGAACACCTTCATCGGCTTTCTGGTTGCCGATGCTATTGTGTTTCTAATTGCCTTTGGTGTCTCGCGCGGCGTAGGCAGTGGCAAAAAGGTGCTGACCGGCATCCCGGGTGCAGTCGAGGCCTTGCTGGAAATGCTTTATGGTATGACCGAAGGCACCGCCGGAAAGTGGACCAAGCAAATTTTCCCCTGGTTTGCCACCATTACTTTGTTGGTGCTGGCTTCTAACTGGTCGGGTCTGGTGCCCGGAAACGAAACCATCGGTCTCGTCCACGAGACTGAGGGCCATGGCTACGCACTCAAGCAGGTCGGCCCCTTCACCACTATCTGGGATGAAGGCAAAGCCGCTGAGGGCGAGGATGCCCATGCGACCGAAGGCGAAGCCCACGAGGCCAGTTATCACATCATCCCCTTCATGCGTCCTGTTTCCACGGACCTGAATTTCACCTTTGCCCTGGCGGTTGTGGCTGTGGTTATGGTGCAGGTCATGGGCTTCCGTTCGCAGGGTATTGCCTACCTGTGGAAGTTCTGGAACGTGGGTGGTCTGTTTAGCAAGCCGATTTTTGGTTTTATCGATTTTGGCGTAGGCCTGCTCGAGTTGGTTTCGGAATTCTCGAAAATCCTCTCGTTTGCCTTCCGTCTTTTCGGTAACCTGTTTGCAGGTGCAGTGCTCATCTTCGTTATGGGCTCACTGACCCGCGTCTTTGCCCCTGCCATGTTCTATTTGCTCGAGTTCTTCGTCGGTCTCATCCAGGCTATCGTATTTGGGATGCTGACCATGGTCTTTATGTCGCAGGCTACTCAGGGCCACGGCGAACATCACGAAGAAGAAGCTCACGTGTAAGTTTCGGGTGGAAGTAACGCCCGGGTAAAACACCATTTCAAAGTGGCGGTTCCCCCGCCCGAAATCAAGTTACGGAGGATACATACGATGGATGCTGCTGCTGCAAAATTGATTGGCGCTGGTCTGGCGATGATTGGTGCGATTGGCGCTGGTGCTGGTATTGGTATTGTTACCAGCGGTGCCGTTCAGGCCATGGGTCGCAACCCAGATGCTACCGGTACGATCCAGACCAACATGATTCTTGGTATCGCCTTCGCTGAAGCCGTTGCCATTTACTGTCTGGTTGTCGCCCTGCTGATTTTGTTCGTTTTCTAAAAGAAAACGGGAGGTTACCTTGGAAGCATTGGGTTTAAATCTACCCTTTTTCCTTGTTCAGGTCGTCAACCTGATCATTGTTTACACCGTGGTGGCCAAATGGGTTGTCGGCCCCATCACTGGCATGCTCGAAAAGCGCCGCCAGACCATTGCGCAGGGCCTCGAAGACGCTCGCATTGCTGCCGAAGCCCGCGCAAACGCTGAAAAAGAAGCTGGCAAGATTGTTGCCGAGGCTCAGGCCAAGGCCAGCCAGATCGTGCGCGAAGCGACCGAACGCGCTGAAGCCGCTGCCCGCGACGTGAAAGCCGCTGCCGACGCTGAAGCCAAGAAAGCCGCCGAAAAGGCCCTGGTAGGCGTTGAAGAAGAACGCAACCGCATCCTTGGCGACTTGCGCGGCCAGGTGGCAGCCCTCTCGATTGCCGCCACCCAGAAGCTGGTGGGTGACGCCCTCGATGAGAAGCGCCAGCACACCCTCATTACCGAGTTTTTCTCCGGTGTGAAAGCTGGTAAGGTCGTCGTTATGGAAGGCGCTTCTGTGGCCGGTGCTTCGGCTGAAGTGACCAGCGCTTTGCCCCTGACCAAAGATGAACAGGAAGCTGTCAAATCGGATGTGCTCGCCAAATCTGGCGCCGCCGCCGTTTCCTTCCGCGTTGACCCGTCCATCCTGGGCGGCCTCGTCATCAAGGTCGGCGACAAAGTCCTCGATGGTTCTGTGGCTGGCAAGCTCGAAGGCCTGCGCTCGAACCTGCGCTAAATAAACGATGTTTTGAAAAGTAGGCCGGATTCTTCATCCGGCCTACTTTTTTTGTGGTAAAACAGGGACTTATGACCACGCTTCCCTCCATCTTTATCGATTTCCCCTTACCCTTTTCCCCATCCGAGCTTCCAAATCTGCCCGTATCTGGCCTCGCCATTGACAACCGGCAAATCGAACCCGGATTTCTTTTCATCGCTCGCACCGGCGCGTCAGTGGATGGTCACAACTTCATCCCCGATGCCATTCGCCGTGGGGCAGTGGCTGTGGTGGGCCAGAAAGACATTACCGGCTTGGAGGTTCCCTACATTCGGGTCGAAGATTCCCGCCGCGCGGTGACGCACCTTGCCGCTGCCTTCTATGGGCATCCCGGCCGCAAATTGACCGTGATTGGCGTCACCGGCACAGATGGCAAGACCACTACCAGCAACTTGCTCTATCAGGTCCTGATCGCTGCCGGGCTCAAAACTGGCATGATTTCCACTGTCAATGCTGTAATCGGCGACGAAGTGCTCGATACTGGTTTCCACGTCACCACGCCCGATGCGCACGATGTCCAGCGTTATCTGGCTAAAATGGTTTCTGCTGGTCTGACGCATGTCATCCTGGAAACCACTTCGCATGGCCTGACCCAGCACCGTGTTGATGCCTCGCAATATGATATTGCCGTGCTGACCAATATCACCCATGAGCATCTGGACGAACATGGGTCCTATGAGAATTATCGTGCGGCCAAGGGCCGTCTGTTTGGGTTGCTGGCGGGGACTGTTCAAAAAACGCAGGGCAACCCGCGCCTGAGTGTGTTGAACTTTGACGATAAAAAATCTTATGGTTACTTGCATGAAACGGTTCAAACACCCCAGATTTGCTATGGCCTGACCCCGCAAGCGGATATTTTTGCCGAAAACATTCACTACGACCCGGCCGGGTTGCGCTTCGACGCGGTCGTGCGCGGCGAAAGCATCCCCGTCCATAGCCACCTGGTAGGAGCCTATAACGTCTCCAACTGTCTGGCCGCGTTTTCAGCGGCGGTGATGGGTCTGGGGATTGACCCGCTGGTGGCAGCGCGGGGCATCTCAAACCTGCCCGGGATTCCCGGTCGAATGGAAGTTATCCACCTGGGCCAGGACTTTACCGCCATCGTCGATTTTGCACATACCCCCAATGCGCTTAAAGTGACCCTGGAAACGGCCCGCCAAATGACAAAAGGCCGCGTCATCTCAGTTTTTGGCTCGGCTGGTTTGCGTGACCGTGAAAAGCGCCGCATGATGGCTGAGACTTCTGCCGAACTGGCCGACATTTCAATTTTAACGGCCGAAGACCCGCGCACCGAATCGCTTGACGCGATCCTGGCGGAAATGGCGCAAGGGGCAATGGGCCGCGGCGCGGTTGAGGGGCAGAGCTTTTATCGGGTGCGTGACCGTGGCGAGGCCATAAAATTCGCGCTTACCCTGGCCCGGCCCGGCGACTTGGTGGTATCGTGCGGCAAAGGCCACGAGCAGTCGATGTGTTTTGGCACCACCGAATACCTGTGGGATGACCGTACCGCGATGCGCGCCGCGCTCTCTCAATCCCTGGGGATCGACGGGCCTGCCATGCCGTTTTTACCGACCCAGCAGGAAAATAATGGCGCGTAGCCATTAGGTTGTTTCGCATCCGTTGGTCCGCTCTGGGTCATAATCCGCTTTCTAATCCATTCCCAGGTTTTTAACCGATGATTCACTATCTCTATCGCCAGCAATTGATCTCTGCCCCCATACACCAGGTTTGGGATTATTTCTCAGACCCACGCAATCTCGATACCCTGACCCCGCCCGACATGCGTTTTCGCATCTTGACCAACCCGTTGCCGCGTATGTATGCCGGGCAGGTGATCGAATATCGTGTGGAATTCATCCGCGGGCTGCCTTCGCTATGGTTGACCGAGATTGCGCATGTGCGCGAGAACCAGTATTTTGTAGACGAGCAGCGCCTAGGGCCATACCAGTTTTGGTACCATGAGCATCATTTCCAGTCGCAGCCTGGCGGGGTGCTGATGACCGACCAGGTCACCTACTCGATTGGTTTTGGTCCGCTGGGCGATTTAATCGATAAAGTCTGGATTTCACACCGCTTAAAAGGCATTTTCGACTTTCGGGCGGAGAAAATCAAGACCTTGTTTACAGGAGGAGTTCCAAATGTGGGTTGAACCCGTTAGCCTGGAAGGAAAGACGGTTCGCCTGGAACCGATGAGCGAGGCGCATATTCCTGGCCTGACCCAGGCCGGGATGGACCCTCTGATTTGGCGCTATATGCTTTACGGGAAAATTGAATCGGAGGCAGATATGGCGCGCTGGGTGCAAGATATCTTAACGAGAAAAGCAGCCGGGACTGACCAGCCGTTTGCCGTGATCCACAAAGAAAGTGGGCAGGTGGCTGGCGCTACCCGCTATCTTGAAATTCGTCCACCGCACCGTGGGCTAGAAATTGGCGGGACGTGGTATGGGACAGCCTTCCAGCGGACGATGGTCAACACGGAGTGCAAGTACCTGTTGCTGCGACACGCCTTTGAAACCCTGGACGCGATCCGTGTGCAGTTCAAGGCGGATCGCCGTAATGAGCGCTCCCTCAAGGCAATTGAGCGGATTGGGGCAACCCGTGAGGGGGTGTTGCGCAATCATATGGTTCTCGAAGATGGCACTTTCCGCGATTCGGTGTATTTCAGCATTCTGGATCGCGAATGGTCCGCGGTAAAAGCCCACCTGGAAGTCTTGTTGGCGCGCTAGCCTGGCAAAACAGAAACGGGCATCCGATTTTCGGATGCCCGTTTTGCGTTATTTGATGGCCTGCCGCAGTCGTTCGGCGACAGTGCGCAAGACTTTAATGCGTCCGTAGAGCTTGTCGTTGGCTTCCACCAGTGTCCAGGGCGCATTGGGGGTGCTGGTCTTGAGTAGCATCTCCTCCGCCGCCATCTGGTAGTCTTCCCATTTGCCGCGATTGCGCCAATCTTCATCGGTGATTTTCCATGATTTATAGTTGGTGCGTTCGCGCTCACGAAAACGGCGCAGCTGTTCGTCTTTGCTGATGTGCATCCAGAATTTAAAGACGATAGCCCCAAAATCGGTCAGTTGTCGCTCAAACTGGTTGATCTCGCTGTAGGCGCGTTTCCAGGCATCTTCGGAGCAAAAGCCTTCCAGCCGTTCGACGAGCACGCGGCCATACCACGAGCGGTCAAAGATGGCAATTTGCCCTTGCTCGGGCAGGCGACGCCAGAAGCGGTACAGGTAGTGTCTTTCGCGGTCTTCCCCGGCTGGGGCGGCGATGGGCCAGACCACGTAGCCGCGCGGGTCGATTTTTTCGGTCATGCGTTTGATTACGCCACCTTTCCCGGCGGCGTCCCAACCCTCGAAGACAATCACCACGGGCAATTTTTGCACATAAATCTGGTAGCCAAGCTGGTGTAGGTCGGCCTGTAAGACCTTTTTCCACTTGTCATACTCTTCGCGCGGCATTTTCAGGGACATATCGAGGCGCTCAAGCATTGACAGCTCCTTTCATTTCCTCCGATTTGCGACGGCGTTTGGCTTTGGGCCCCAGTGAGGAGGGCAGGCTAAGGCGCGCTTCGAGGGCGGTGATGATGGTTTCGAGCACCTTGATACGGGCATAGTAGCGGTCGGTGGCCTCGACAATGGTCCAGCTGGCATGGGGCGAATCGGTGCGGGCGATCATATCTTCAACGGCCTGGGCATATTTATCGTATTTTTTCTGCTGTAACAGGTCTTCTTCGCCAACCTGCCAGGCGGTCAACTCATCTTTTAACAGTTTTTTGATGCGCTTCTCCAGCTCTTTGTGGCTGATATGCAGCCAGAACTTGAGAATTACGGTGCCGTCGGCGGCCAGCATTTCCTCGAACTCGGCAATTTCCTGGTAGGCGCGGCGCAGTTCATCGCTGCTGACGGTTTTATTGATGCGCTCGGTGAGCACCCGCCGATACCAGGAAGTATCGAAGGCCACCATTTGCCCGCGAGCCGGGATCTTTTGCCAGAAGCGCCACAGCCAGGGGTAACGCATTTCGATGGTGCGCGGCGGGGTGATGGGAACAACGCGGAACCCGCGCGGGTCAAGCCGCTCGGCCAGGATGCTGATCAGCCGCCCTTTGCCCGAAGCCGACCAGCCTTCGAAAACAATCATCACAGGCACTTTGGCATCATAGACGGCATGTTCCAGCTCGTACAAGCGTTGTTGCAGCGGGCGCAGACGTTTTTCGTATTCAGCTTTGTCGAGAGTCAGTTCTAGATTGACGTATTCGAGCATAATGGCTCCTGTGGCGATGGCATACGGATAGTATATATCAATTGCCCGGCGGCGTCCAAAAGAAAACGCGACCGATAAAGGTCGCGTTGTGGGTTTTAACATGGTTTTATTGCTGGGCTGGCATAACGCAGTTTTTGCCTTTGCTTTTGGCCAGGTACATGGCCTGGTCCCCGGCACGTAGAATATCATCGATGGTCATTTGCGGCTGATAAGACGATACCCCCATACTGACGGTCAGGCAGGCTTTCCCGGCAGGATGCTCAATGTCGGTGAGCTGGATGGCTAACCGCAGCCGTTCGGCGAAGAGCATGGCATCTTTCTGGCTGGTATTTTTAAGCAGGAAGGCGAACTCTTCGCCGCCAATACGTGCAAACGTGTCGGTGGTCTGGCGGATCTGGTTTTTGCATAAGGTGCTGATCAGGTACAGGGCCTGGTCGCCAAACTGGTGGCCAAAGGTATCGTTCAGTCTCTTGAAATCGTCAATATCGAATTGGACCACAGCGAAGGTTTTTCCCCATTGGCGGGCGGAGGCCATTGCGCGCTGTAACTCATCCATGAAAAAGCGCCGGTTATGTGCGCCTGTTAACTCATCGGTGATGGAGGTGTGGTACAAGGCTGCGTGGGTACTATCCAGTTCTGCCATCATTTGATGGGTCTGGTAGGTCTGGGGCATTAGCAAGAAATGGATCAGCACAGTGACGACGATGCCTGGCAGGATCGGGAAGCCGGTATACAAGGCTACGACAGTGATAATGCTGCTTACGATGACAAAAGTGCCCAGGGTGACGATCACGGTTGCTCGCAGCGGTCCGTGTTTGCGCACCAGGGGTCGCGCTGAAAGCCACTCGCGAAAAGAGAAGTCGTTTAGTAGGGTCTTTTTCATGTTGACTTTAGTATACAGCCCTGGCCTGGTTTAATTCTTTTCAATTTAGACTATTTACTTTTGTGGATGAAGCGGCGTCTCAGGTTTCTGATTGTGCGGGGGAGGGGTGGGGTTGGGCGCGTTGCGCCAGCAGGAAAAGCCCCAGGGTGCTGACCAGCCCAATGAGCATGCCCCCGATCCAGATGGCTTGTGGGCCAAAATTGTCGTTGAGCAGGCCGCCCAGCACCGGGCCGACACCTTGCCCGAAGGACCAGGTGAGCCCATAGATGCTCATATAGCGGCCGCGCATATCGGCCGGGGCAATGTTGGCGACATAGGTGCTGGATGTTGGGACAATCACCAGCTCCCCAAAGCTCATCACGACCATACAAAACCAGAAACCCCAGAAGCTGGTGCTAAACGCGACCATGCCATTGGCAAGGGCATATAGCAGCATGCCGAGCGCCATCATTGAGAGCGGTTTATATTGACGGGTGATATTGGTGATGAATAACTGTAAAAAGACAACGATCAAGGCATTGGTGGTTGGAATAGGGCCGTAGACGTTTTCAGTAATGCCAAAGTTGTCGTAGGCATATTTGGGCATGATGATCCACATTAAGGTGGCGGTGATCCAGCCGAACATCATCAGGCCGATCACTGGCGTGAAGCGCAGGTCACGTAATACTTTGTCGTAACCGCCAAAACGTTCGGGTTGCGGTTTTTCAGCTGCCGGGTGATGCGCGCGGACGAGCGTTTCTCTGGCAAACAGCGCCAGCAAGGTGCCATACAGGGCCATGCCGGTTGCAGCGGCGTAAAACGCCAGCGAGTACGATTGGGCAGCCAGCAGGCCGCCTGCAATCGGGCCAATGGAGATGCCGGCGTTGTTAATCATGCGGATCAAAGAGTAGGCTTCGGTGCGTTGTTCCTGGGGAATCAGGTCGGCCAGCATGGCATCTGCACCCACGCGATAAAGCGGATTGGCAAACCCGCGAAGCGCCATCAGTACGGCAAAAACCGGGTAGGTGCTGGCCCCGGCCAAAAAGATAAACAGCAAGGCATCGGCGAACAGGCTGATTAGCATGACGCCTTTGCGCCCGATTTTATCGGCGATGGAACCGGCCAGGAAGGAGGAGATGACGCTGCTGGCAGCGTTGATGGTCATCAGTGTGGCGACCTGGGTTAGCGGCAGGGCTAATTTGTTGCTGACGTAAATCATCAGGAAGGGCCAGATCATGCTGGCACCGCTGGTGCTGAGCAGTAAGCCCCAGAACATTAGCCAGTACTGGCGCGGATATTTCAGGTAAGTGGCTTGCAGGCGTTGGATCATAAGGCGGGTTGGGGGTCGGGACGGTGTGCGCGGGTAAGCAGGAACAGGCCCAGGGTGCTGAGCAGGCCGATGGTCAGGCCACCCCACCAGATGGCTTGCGGGGCGATGGCATCGTTCAGGAATCCGCCGATGAGCGGGGCCAGGCCGCGCGAGACGCCCCATGCCAGCCAGTAGACGCTCATATAACGGCCACGCAGGTCGGCGGGGGAGATGTTTGCCACATAGGTGGAAGCGGTTGGGACGAGGATCAACTCCCCAAAGGTCAGGATGACCATCGATAGCCAGAAGCCCCAGAATCCGCTCATAAAGGCCACGCTGCCAACGCCCACTGCGTAGACGAGCATTCCCATGGCGACCACCGGTAGCGGCGCGTGGCGGCGGGTAAGGCGGGTGACGAAGTATTGCACAAAAACGCACATGATGGCGTTGGTGGTGGGCAGCCAGCCATACAGGCTTTCGGGAAGTCCAAAGTTAGTTTTGGCATAAACGGCCAGCAATACCCATAACATGCCGGGCGCAATCAGGCCGATTCCCAGCAGGGCGACAAACGTCAGGTAGCTTTTGTCGCCAAAGACTTGAGAATAGCCCGAGGGGGTGTCTTGTTTTTCTTGTGGATGGGCGCTTTTGACCAGGGTTTCATGCGCAAAGAATAGCATCAGGCCGCTGTAGAATAGCATCCCGGCAGCGGCCAGGTAGAAGGATAGTTCGTACGATTGAGCCGCCAGGAACCCGCCAACACTGGGGCCGATGGCAAACCCGGCGTTGTTGATCATGCGGTTGATGGCATAGGCGTCAGTGCGCTTGTCTTGCGGTATCAGGTCGGCCAGCATGGCATCTGCGCCTACCTGGTACAGCGGGTTGGACAGGCCGGCCAGGAACATCAGGAAGGCAAAAGTGGGGTAGGTTTCGGCGCGCATCATGAAGAGATAAATCAGCCCGTTGGTGAACAGGCTGATGGTCATGATCATTTTGCGCCCAACTTTGTCGGCCAGCGACCCGGCAATAAAAGATGCGAACAGACCGGTTCCGGCGTTGATGGTGATGAGTGTAGCGACGGTGCTGAGTGGCAGGCCCAGTTTTTGGCTGGCGTAAATCATCAAAAAAGGGCCGATCATGCTGGCCCCGGCGGTGCTGATGAAGACCCCTGAGACCATGAGCCAATATTGCGGCGGGTACTGGCGATAGGTATTAGATAATTGTCGAAGCATGGGGATATTGTACCAATAAAAAATGGGCGGGGAGAGCCCGCCCATTTTTGTTTTCGATTAGCGTCTGCGGTCGAAACCGCCACCGCCGCGACGATCGTTGCCGCCGCCGCGATTTCCGCCACGGTCGCCACCCGGACGACCCCCGCGGTCACCGCCGGGGCGTCCACCGCCACCGCTGCGCGGTTTGTCTTTTTCGCGGGCTTCTTCGGCGGTCCAGCCTTCGAGCACAGCCTGGCGAGAAAGGCGGATTTTGCCAGCCGGGTCGATGTCGGTGACCATCACGGTCAGTTCGTCGCCCAGGTTGCAAATGTCTTCCACTTTGTTGACACGTTCCGAGTCGAGTTGGGAGATGTGCACCAGGCCATCCATGCCAGGCAAGATTTGCACGAAAGCGCCGAAGGCCTCGATGCGCACAACTTTACCGGTGTAAATGCGGCCGATTTCGGCAGTTTCTCCCAGGGCTTCCACTCGGGCGCGGGCAGCCTCGCCGCCAATACCATCGGTGCTGGCGATATAGACGGTGCCGTCTTCCTGGACATCAATCTTGACGCCGGTTTCTTCTTGCAGGGCGCGGATGTTCTTGCCGCCGGGGCCGATGAGCGCACCGATTTTATCGACCGGGATTTTGACGGTGATAATACGCGGGGCGTGCGGTTTGAGTTCGGCGCGCGCTTGGGGCAGGACTTCCAGCATCTTATCGAGGATGAACAGGCGCGCGGTATGAGCCTGTCCGAGAGCCTCGGTCATCATCTTGGTGCTCAGGCCGCTGATCTTGATGTCCATTTGCAGGGCGGTGATGCCCTTGGTGGTTCCGGCAACCTTAAAGTCCATGTCGCCGAGGTGATCTTCGGTGCCCTGGATGTCGGTCAAGATCTTGTAGCGGCCGGTTTCGTCGG
>CAZLSP010000035.1:0-40776 GCA_964562145.1 uncultured Anaerolinea sp.
TAATATTTCTAATATTATATTGTTTGTAAGGTTTAAGGCCATACAAAAAGATTAAGAATTTTAGGGATGGACATGCTTAATTCATCAACCCCGCGCAAACATCTGATGGTCGTTGGAAACGGTTCTCTCTTCGACGATGGCATCACCCACTTATTGGTCCACCAGACCAATTTGCGCGTTTCTCGCACCAAGTATACCAACACGCTGGCCCTCATCAAAGAGGTGGAGCACCAGCAGCCTAACCTGATTGTCTTGGTTGAAGGGGAAAAAGAAACCGAGCACCAGGCCCTGCAGGCCATTTCGATGGCGGTCCCGTCTGCCGAGATGCTGGTTGCCCGGTTGTCGTTAGCCACCAACCAGGTCAGCCTGTACGAAAAACGCGCCTTTGCGGGGCTTTCCAGGCCGCGCAACGTTAAGATCGTTGAAATCCAGGATTTCTTCAAAGCCATTGAATGCAACGATTACAGCATTTTATTAAACGATGCCACTGTTGACCAATTAATTTAGTGCTTCCAGCCCAGGGGGATTAATAATGTTGCTTTTTGCCTGCTTTATCTTAACTTAGGCTACTCACCTGCAATTTTGGCCCGGTCCCAACACCTGCCTTCCGGTGAAGTTATGGAAGGCCCGTTTATGGGGGTTTCGTACGTGTTACATCGTTAGTTAGCAACAGGGGAATATGAAAGCCTGTTTGTTGCGAACAAAACCAGGAGGAAAAAGTATGTTCACAACACCCTCGTACCACTTGAGCCGAATTATGCCCTTCGGCAAGAGCCTGGTACAAAATAAGCTCTTCCAGCTTATTCTTTATACCGTCGCCATCACCTATGGCGGCCTGGCGTGGATGCACTATATCCACGACCTGAGCGGCATCCACCGCGAAGTGGCGCTTTCGCCACTGATGCATTGGCTGCGCGATGCCACGCTCACCCTGCCCATTGTGCTCAACGCTTTGTGGCTGGTTCGCCGCATCTGGGACCAGAACGAAAGCCGCATCCCTGAGCACCTGCGCCTTGGAGCCCAAATCGCTGTCCTGGCGCTCACCGCCTCGCTGGCCTTCGCCATTGGGGCCCCCGCGCAAGATTTCCTGCTGCAAGTGGACCAGACACACGCCCTCGAAAGCGTACAGGCCCACACCAATCCCAGCGGCGATTTCTTAAGATCCCTGGCCGATGGCTTGATGGCCCTGCCCATCAACCTGGCCATTGCAGCCATCCTCAGTTTGCTGTTCAACACCTCGTTGGACCAATCCACCCAAACCTTGCTGAACCAGCAAAAGAAACTGGATACCTGGCTCGAAAAGCCAGTTTATCGCTTTAATCCGTTTGCTTTCGGCAAGAAAATCTCCAACTTCCTGAACCAGTTCCGCAATATGCGCTTTTTTGTTTCTGCGCTAGCAGTGTTGGCCATTTTGCTGGCCCCACTGCAAAGCGCGCTGCCGGGCTGGTTTGGCGTAGCCGCCCGCCCGGTTAACGCTGGCCCGGCCTGCCGCCAAATCTACGCCGATGTGGTTGCCCTCGACCAGTCGATTGTTTACAACCGCCTGGGCGTGATGGACCCCAATGGCATGATCTTTGCCCTGCGCCAGGATGTGGTTGACTCAGACACCGGCCTGAGCGAAGCCGACGGCGGCATCCTGACCCCCGGAGCGGTGCAACTGCGCTCCGACAAACGCCCCCGCCCGCTGACCCTGCGCATGAATGTCGGCGACTGCCTGACCATTAACTTCCAAAACCTGCTCGGCCCGCGCAAGCCCGGCCAACCGGCCACCCGTACCGTGGGTATTTCCATCCTCGGGATGCAACTGCGCAACAGCATTCTCGATGACGGCTCGAACGTAGGCCAGAACTCAGCTGTAATGGGCGCACCCACCGGCGGCCTGGTCGTCCCCGGCGGAACCACCACCTACACCGTCTACGGCGAACACGAAGGCATTTACCAGCTCTACAGCCCGTCTGACACCAGCAGCTCGCAGGCCATTGGCGTGATTGCGCATGGTCTTTTTGGCGCTGTTAACGTCGAACCGCGCGGCGCTGAATGGTACCGCAGCCAGCTCAGCCGCGACGAGATGGACATGGCGACCCCGGCCGAACCTTTTGTTGATGTCAATGGCAATAACCAGTGGGATGCCGATGTCGAAGGGGAATCGTTTACCGATATGAATGGCAATGGCAATTGGGATGACAACATCACCACCGCCAGCGGCCACCCCATCATCGACTACGAAGCCGTTTACCCCGCCGGGCACCGCTTTGCGGGCAAACCCATCCTGCGCATCCTGGATGACAGCAACAAGATTGTCCACGCCGACCTGACAGCGGTCATCACCGGCCCCAATCGCGGCAAATTTGTCGGCGACCAACCCGATGGCGGTTGGTACCCGCCCAACCCCACCTACCCGAACCGCAACGAACCCTTCCGCGAGTTCACCATCATTTTCCATGACGAAATCGCCATGGAACAGGCCTTTGACACCTTTAAAGACCCGGCCTTTGAATTCACCCTGGCCGGCGTGCAAGATGGCAAGGGCATCAACTACGGCACCGGCGGCGTGGCCGCCGAAGTGCTGGCTAACCGCTTTGGCGTTGGCCCAACCTGGAACTGCCCCGAGTGCAAGCTCGAAGAGTTCTTCCTGACCTCCTGGGCGCTTGGCGACCCGGCCATGGTTGTGGATGTGCCCGCCAACACCACCGGCGCAGAAGCCTTTACCGATATCAACGGCAACGGCCAGTGGGATACCGCCATTGCGGCCGAAACCTTCACCGACACCAACAACAACGGCATTCTCGACCTGGCGACCCCGGCCGAGGCCTTTGTTGACGCCAATGGCAATGGCCGTTACGACATTGCCATTGCGGCCGAAGCCTTTGTCGATGCCAACGGCAATAACACCTACGATGGCGCTACCGCCGCCGAATCTTTCACTGACACCAATGACAATGGTATTTGGGATGCCGGTCTCCCGGCTGAAGCCTTTGTCGATGCCAATGGCAACAATCAGTGGGATGACGCTGTAGCAGCCGAAGCGTTTGTAGACGCCAACAGCAACAATACATACGATGCAGCCGTTCCGGCCGAAGCCTTCGAAGACCTGGATTCGAGCGGCGTTTACGAAGTGGGCGAACCTTTCACCGATGCCAACAGCAACAACCAGTGGGATGACGCC
Source organism: uncultured Anaerolinea sp. (assembly GCA_964562145.1). Classification (GTDB taxonomy): domain Bacteria; phylum Chloroflexota; class Anaerolineae; order Anaerolineales; family Villigracilaceae; genus UBA5195. The sequence goes on from CAZLSP010000035.1 coordinate 3,167, forward strand.
ATCCCGGCCGAAGCCTTCACCGATGCCAATGGCAACAGCCAGTGGGATGACGCCACCCCGGCCGAAGCTTTCACCGATGCCAATAGCAACAACCAGTGGGATGCCGCCAGCGGAGGCGAACCCTTCGTCGATACCAACGGCAACAGCCAGTGGGATGCTGCCACCGCCGCCGAAGCCTTCACCGATGCCAATGGCAACAGCCAGTGGGACGCTGCCATCCCCGCCGAAACCTTCATCGACCGCAACAGCAACGGCCAGTGGGACCCCGGTGTTCCTTCCGAGCCCTACGTAGACGCCAATGCCAACGGTCAGTGGGATCCGGCCACCCCGGCTGAACCCTACACCGATGCCAACGGCAACGGTCAGTGGGATGCGGCTGGCGTGCTGGTCACCGGCCCCAAGGCCACCAAAGCCCTGTACCCGGAAGACCCGTCGAACACCTACCACTCTTACATCAACGACCACACCAAAATTCGCAATATCCACATCGGCATTGAGTATCACATCTTCCACCTGCACGCGCACCAGTGGCTGATGACCCCCAATGACGACAACTCGACCTATCTCGACAGCCAGGCCATCGGCCCCGGCGGCGCTTACACCTACGAAGTGGCCTACAGCGGCTCGGGCAATCGCAACAAGACCCCCGGTGATGCCATCTTCCACTGCCACTTTTACCCGCACTTTGCGCAGGGAATGTGGGCCTTATGGCGCAATCACGATGTCTTTGAGCCCGGTACCAAGCTGGATGCCTCTGGCCGCCCGCTGCCCGGTTCGCGCGCCCTGCCCGATGGCGAAATCAGCGCTGGCACACCCATTCCGGGGGTTGTACCGCTGCCCGGCATCGCCATGGCTCCCATGCCCGGCGGCAATGCCCAGATCATCAATGGACAGGTCGATGCCGACGGCAACGGCGTAGCCGACTACGAAGAAAACTTCTCGGTCGCGCCCTCCGGCAACCCCGGCTTCCCCTTCTACATCCCCGGCGTCGCCGGACACCGCCCGCCCACCCCGCCGCTGGATATGACCGACCCGGCCACCGGCTACGTGATGGATGGCGGCCTGCCGCGCCACGTGATTACCGGCGGTGAAACCCACACCAACATCACCCCGCTCGACCTGACCAAGTTCCTCGAAACCGCTTCGGCCATTTTCCCGGCTGAAACCGGCACCCCGGCCGAACAGGTGGCGATGGATTTCCATGCCCAACTGCGACACGATACCTACCTGCCTGACGGCACCCCCGCCACTGGCGCCAACGGCTACCTGACCAACGGTCTGCCGCCCGTGCCTGGCGCACCATTTGCCGAACCCTGTCGCACCGATGACGGTCTCTTTGCCAGCAGCGCCCCGCTGCGTGTTTACAAGGCCGCCAACATCCAGCTCGATATGAAGCTGAACAAGCTCGGTTGGCACTTCCCGCAAGCCCGCATGATTGCACTCTGGGAAGACGTGGGCGCCTTTATGAGCGGCTCGCGCGCCCCTGAGCCCTTCGTCATGCGCGCCAACTCCGGCGACTGCATCAACTACTACCACACCAACCTGATCCCGGCCATCTACGAACAGGATGCCTACCAGGTTCGCACCCCCACCGATGTCATCGGCCAGCATATTCACCTGGTCAAGTTCGACGTGACCGCTTCTGACGGCTCTGCCAACGGCTACAACTACGAAGACGGTACCCTGAGCCCCGATGAAGTCCGCGAACGCATTGCGGCCATCCGCGCCATGAATAATTGTGGCCCCGCCGCAGGCAGCCCGCACGACAGCAACTGCCCGGTGGCCGAAGCCAATCCGTTCTTTGGCACCGGCCCCGATGGAACCTGGCTCGGCGCGCGCACCACCATTCAGCGCTGGTGGGCTGACCCGGTCCTCAATAATGCCGGCCAAGACCGCACGCTGGGCAATGTTTACACTCACGATCACTACGGTCCTTCCACCCACCAGCAGACCGGTCTGTACGCCACCCTGACGATTGAACCAACCAAATCGCTGTGGCGCGACCCTGAAACCGGCGTCTGTTTTGGGAACACCACCCTGACCGGGCGCAGCATTCCGCCGCAGCTCAATAACGGCGGCTGTAAACCGGTCAACCGCGCCGATGGCGGCCCCACTTCGTGGCGCGCCGACATCTTAACCGCCGACAATGCCGGTGTCAGCACCCGCAACTATGACAAGGAAAGTTTCCGCGAATACTATATTGAATTCGCCGACTTCCAGCACGCTTACGCGGCGGGCAAAGGCGCAACCTTCCGCAAGCAGACCATCCAGATTGGCGGGAAATCCTACTCGGTAGATATCCCCACCATCATCCCCGACCCGCTCTACGCGGTCAACCCGCCCGGCACCATCCAGAACCCGACGGTCAGCTCGGTCACACCCTGGCTCAAGGTGAAACCCACCATGTACAGCCAGCTCGACCGCTGCCCTTCCGATCCCAACGCCCCGTTCTCGACCAACGGCTGCCCCGAGGCCATTTCCACCGCCGATATTGGCACCTTCTCGATGAACTACCGCAATGAACCGATCGGCGCGCGCGTGCTTGACCCGGTCACCATGCGTCAGGCTTCGGGTCTCGCCGGAGATCTCTCGATGGTCTTCTCCTCGACGGTTGTGCGCAAAGACCCGCGCATGAACGTCCAGCCCAACTTCTACCCGCCCCTGACCGCTGACGTACGCCCAGGCGACCCGTACACGCCGCTCATGCGCGCCTACGAAGCCGACAAAGTGCGTATCAAAGTTCAGGTTGGCGCCACTGAAGAAGGTCACAATGGCAGCCTGTGGGGCACCAAGTGGCTGCAAGAATTTGCCAGTCCCAACTCTGGCTGGCGCAACTCACAGATGATGGGTATTTCTGAACAGTTCAACTGGGATACCTACACCGGGGTTGACCCGCTGATGAAGGGCTTCCGCGCCGACTACATCTTCACGCCCGATAACTCATCGGATGGCCTGTGGAATGGTGTCTGGAGCATCCTGCGCTCCTACTCGCAGTACCGCACCAATCCCAAACTGCCACTCGGCACCGACCTGCTGCCGCTTCCCAACAACCGCATCGACCTGCGCATGAACAAGACGCAAAGCGTCTCGAACCTGGCCGAATTCGATCCCAAGACCCAGTACCAGTGCCCGGTGAAAGCGCCCAAAGTGCAGTTCAACATCACGGCCGTCCTGGCCCGCGACGCACTGCCGAACGGCACCCTGGTCTACAACTCGCGCACCACCAACGGCGGCCCGCTACACGACCCAACAGCCATCCTGTATGTGCGCAGCGAAGACCTGGACGCGAATGGCAAGCTGAAACCCGGTATCCCGGTCGAACCGCTTATCCTGCGCGCCCGCGCTGGCGACTGTATCAATGTGGTGCTCAAGAACCGCCTGCCAGCCGTCATGCCCGACCTGATTGGCTACAACTTCAACCCGCCCATCCTGGACAGCTTCACCCTGAAATCTGCGCCGTCCAATGGCTCGGCCACTGAGTTCAACTTCAACGACCTGCTGCCTTCCAATCGCGTTGGCCTGCGCCCGCAGCTGGTGGCCTACGAAACCACGCGTGGTTCTGGCACCGCCGCTGGCATGAACAACAACAAAACCGTGGCCCCCGGGCAAATTGGGCAGTACTGGTGGTACGCCGGTGATTTGAACTACAACACCCGCAGCGCCAAGATGACCGCCACCCCCATCGAATTCGGCGCGATTAACCTGATTTCGTCTGACCTGATCAAGCACAGCAACAAGGGCGCCATCGGCGGCCTGATCATCGAACCCGAATGGTCGGCCTGGAAGGAAAACCCGAATTCACGCGCCAGCGCCATCGTCTACAAAGACACCAACAAGAACGGCAAGGTCGATCTGGGCGAGCCCAAACTGTTCCGCGACTTCGTACTGCTGTTCCAGGACGATATCAACATGCGCTTTGGCAATGGCACCCTGAACGATATGGGGCCGGTCCCGAACTCGGGCGAAGCCGATGATGCCGAAGATACCGGCCAGCGCGGCCTGAACTACCGCACCGAACCGCTTTGGTTCCGCATGGGCGTCGATCCGCGCTTGAGTGGCGAAGAAATGCGCGACTACGACTTCACCCAGGTGCTGTCGAACAACATGGTTGGCGGCGACCCGCAAACACCCATCTTCGTCGCTCAGGCGGGCGAAGCTATCCGCCTGCGCGTACTGCAGCCCGCCGGTCATGCCCGCAACCACGTCTTTGCCCTGCACGGACACATCTGGCCGCGCTACCCGTACACCAGCGCGTGCACTTCCACCCCGTGCCTGGGCTCGACGATGATTGGCAACAACCCGCTCACCTATTGGGTGGGCAGCCAGGATGGCCACGGCCCAACCGACCACTGGGACTTTATCCCTGAACACGGTGCTGGCGGCGCCTTCGGTATCCCCGGCGACTACCTGTTCCGTGACATGGTTCCGATCAGCTTCTACAACGGCATTTGGGGCTTGCTAAGAGTAGTCCCGTAACAAAACGCAACAAAATGGGTGGCAGTCACCCGCAGAGTGACTGCCACCCAAACCAAGGGAGAATTTTACGTGAAACGTTCATCCGAATTCGTGATTACCAGACGACAAATCGCCACCGTCCTGCTTATTTTGGGGCTGGTGCTGGCCGCAGTCCTGGCGCTCCCGCGCCTGGTTGCCAGCCAGAAAACCGCCGCAGAAGCGCTGCAAGAGCAAAGCGGGGTGAGGGTGATTCCCGCTACCAGCAGCTTCACCGTTGACGGGATCCAGGTCGCGTATTCGGTGCAACCCGACTCCAATCAATCTGACCTGACCGACCTGCAGTTTACCGTGACCGATACATCCACCGGCAAACTGGCCGAAACCATCAACCCGCCCGCCATCTGGATCAGTTCAATCAAGTCCAGCGGCAATGGCAACGGTCAGGCCAAAGAAATCTTGAGCTGCGACGACCGCATCCGTTTATACCTGCAGGGCACGCTCGATTTTCGCCCCGATGTGGATATGACTTCGTACTACATCCTGGCCTTAAACGAAGATGCCAGCATTTCGGTCATCAACCCGGCCGGTGGCGTGAGCGGCATTTCGCAGCTGTATACCATGATTGTGCTCGAAAGCAACGGTGAAGACTGGGCGCTTTCGGCCAACGGCGACCGGCTGTTCGTCAGCATGCCCCAGGCGGGCAAGGTGGCGGTGATCGATACCGGCTCATTCAAAGTCATCAAGAACATCGAAGTGGGCAACAATCCCACCCGCCTGGCGTTGCAGCCGGATGGCCGCTACCTGTGGGTCAGCAATGAAGCCGATGGTCTCACCCCTGGTGGGATGGCGATTATTGATACCGCAGCCCTGACGATGAACACGCGCCTTTCTACCGGCCTGGGCCAGCAATCCATCACCTTTTACGGGGATGGCGTGCACAAGCACGAGGAAAACGGCCAGTTGGTTGAAAAATCGGGCATCGCTTTCCTCACCAGCAGCCAGTCGCAAAAAGTGACGGTTGTAGAAACGCACAACTTCACCACGGTGGCTGAAGTGCCGGTCAACATTCACCCCACCAGCCTGAGCTTTGCCAGTGCCAGCAACACCGTCTATGCCGCCAGCGAAACCGAAAATACCGTTGTGGCAATCAACGCTGTAGATTACACCGTCAGCGCCAATGTCGAGACCGGCCAGGACAACCGCGCACTGCTCTTCGACCCGGAAGGCCGTTGGGGCTTTGCCCTTAGCGCCAACCAGAACCAGGTTGTGGTGGTGGATGCTTCTAATCACCAGGTTGCAGCGACGGTGGCGGTAAAGGGCCAGCCCGATAAAGTTTCGTTTACCCACACTTATGGCTATATCCACCTGTCTGACAGCGCCGAAGTAGCCATTTTTGACCTGGCGCAACTCAAAAACGGCCAAAGCCTTTCGCCGGTGCATGTCATCGGCGGACGCACCGCCCCGCAAGATGCCCGCGCCAAACTGACCATCGCCGATGCGATTGTACCGATCCACGAACACGGCAACCATGTCCTGATTGCCAACCCGGGCGACCAATCGATCTACTACTACATGGAGGGCATGAACGCCCCCATGAGCGCCTACCAAAACTATGGCCGCAGCCCGCGCGCAGTGCAGATCGTCAGCCGGGCACTCACGGTGGAGGAACCGGGAGTGTTCCAGGGTAAGTTCAAACTGCCTAGCCACGGCACCTATGAAGTAGCGTTCCTGCTCGACTCGCCGCGTGTGGTGCAGTGCTTCACCATCGCCACCCAGGATGCCAACCTCAACGCCGAAGAGGCCGCAGCGCTTGAGATTCGGTTTGTGAGCGGCAAACTCAAAGCTGCCAGCGGTGAAAACCTGCCCGTGCGCTTCACGCTCACCGACCCGGCCACCGGCCAGCCCGTCATCGGCCTGCAAGATGTGGCTGTCATGGCTGTTACCGCCTCGGGCTTAAACCAGGAACAGTTCAGCGTCACCCCGTTGGGGAATGGTCAATATGAAACCAACCTGAACCTGGCAAACCCCGGTGTTTACAACGTGTACTTTAGCGTTCCGTCATACCAAATCGATTTTACCGACCTGCCACACATCAATGTCGAAATTACCGCAGCAGGCAACCAACCCTAAGAAAGAGTCTGCCTGCCCCGGCGGGCAACATCTTATCGTACAGAGTAAAGAGAAGAGATCAATAAGGGAGGCCCACATGTTTTTGCAATCCGCTTTACCCAATCGTTCCACTCGCCAATGGCAGCGTTTATGGTCATTGCTGACCCTGCTGGTGCTGGTTTTCTCCAGCCTGCCCGGCGGCTCTGTGGCATTTGCCGCCACCGTCAACAATCCGCCTACCGGGGGACATTCCATCATCGTCTTCCCGCAGCGCGATTTCGTCTCGGCCAGTGGTTATGCCGAAGATGACCTGGTGGTGGTCAAGGTTATCCACCCCAACGGCACAACCTGGAGCACCGACCCGGCCAACCCGATCGTGCCCCAGCCTGAACCCGGCGCCCAACCCGGCGACCCGTTTGCCGGGATTGTCGAAGTAAACCACCCCGGCGGCGCATGCTGGTTCGGGACCACGCCCGACATCCGCCCGGGTGACGTGGTGCAAATTGACATTGTCGGCGGCCCGCGCACCGACACCAGCGACGCCACCACCACCGCCAACGTCACCGCCAAGCGCCCGATCCAGACCGGCCCCGATTCAATCGAGGTGCACGGCACAGCCCAGGATGCGCTTGGCAACCCGCTGCCCATTGACCAGCTTGAACAACGCCTGGTCATCCCCGGCGACCAGTTCAACTTCAATGGCCGCCGCACCCTGCGCGCCTCGTCGGTTGGGGAAGATGGACTCCTGACTTACGATGCCCCCGGCTCCATCAACTGGACCGCCACTTATGCCGGTCTGGATGAAGAGGACATTGCCCGCGCCCTGGGAGCCGAATCACGCGGAATGTGGCTGGGCGGCGATCCTGCCGCTGGCGTGGAAGGCACCATTTACGAAATTGGCGCGGCTGTTGCGGCTGGCCCGGCGGCCCCGTGCATGGCCCCGCTCGAAATCCTGCCGCCCCCTCCGGGCAGCGAACTGGTTCCGCCCAGCACCCCAACCAACCTGCAGGCTTCTGTCAGCAACTCCAATACCGTTACCCTTTCTTGGGATGCCTCCAGCGATAACGTCGGCGTCACCAGCTATGGCATCTACCGCAACGGCCTGCCGGTCGCCAACGTCCAGAACCCCGACGCGACCGCCCCGGCCCCAACCACCTTTGCCGACAAAAACGTTGCGCCCGGAACCTACATCTACACCGTCGATGCCGCTGACGAAATCGGCAACCGCTCCGCCCAGTCTGACGGCGTTGAAGCCACCACCGAAGCCCAGATTGCGCCCAACGACCCGGCCAACGAGCCCCCGGCCAATGGCCGCGCCATCCTGTCCTTCCCCTCGCGTGACTTTGTCTCGCTCGAAGGCTATCTCGCCGACGAACACATCAGCGTGCTCGTCATCCGTGACGGTGTGGTGGTCAGCACCGCCTCTAACCTGATCCCTGTCGATGGCGTTGCCGAAGTCAACCATCCCGGCGGCGCTTGTTGGGAAGGCGTAACCCCCGAACTGCGCGCCGGTGACGTTGTGCGCGCCATCGCCTATGCGCCCGACAACAGCGTCCGCAGTATTGACCAGGTGACCGTTGCCAATGTCACCGCCGGAACCGCCGTGGTTGTGCAGCCCGCCACCGGCGGCCAGAGCAACGGCATCATCCAGATTCACGGCACCGCCCAAGACGCCGCAGGCCAACCCCTACCGATTGACCAGCTTGAGCAGCGCCTGATCAGCTCCAGCGCCGAACCTTTCGAACTCAACGACCGCCGTTCGCTGCGCGCCGATGTGAGCGGCGCCCAGGACGGCATCCTGACCTACGACACGGTCAACAACCCCACCGGCACCAAGTGGACCGCCACCTATAGCGGCCTGAGCGCCGCCGATGTCACCCTGGCGCAGGACGTTGAATCGCGCATCCTGTGGCTGGGCCGCGACCCGCTGGCCGGGATTGAAATTACCCTCTTCGAAGTCGGCCTGCTCGACCCGCCCGGTCCGGCGCCCGCCTTCTGCACCTCCCCGCTGGAAGCTGCTGACGTAAGCGCGCCTTCGGCCCCCACCAACCTCAGCGCCGACCAGATCGGGTCAAACGACTTCCGTTTGCGCTGGGACGCCGCAATCGACGATTGGTACGTCCTCGGCTACCAGGTGATCAAAGACGGCCAGGTCATCGCTTATGTAAGCGGCAACACCCTGGAATATATTGACCAGGATGTCACCCCTGGTGCGCATACCTATGCCGTAGCCGCCTTCGACTCCGCTTCCCCGCGCGGCGCAGGCGCCACCATCATTGAACAGCTTTGGGATGGCCAGGGCCAGCCTTACGGCAACGTCTCCGCCGCTTCCAATGCGGTGGATGTGGTGCAGGTCGATGTCGTCCCGCCCAGCATCCCCGTCAACCTGATGGGCGTCGTCAGCGGCAACGTGGTCAGCCTCACCTGGGGTGACTCATCCGATGATGTCGCTGTAGCTGGCTACCGCGTCTACCGCAACCCCATGTCCAGCGGCTCCCCGGCCACCTTCGACATTGTCGGCCCCATCAACGCCTTCCTCGACATTGTCCCCAACTTCGACACCTACACCTATCGCGTTGACGCTGTTGACACCTCCGGCAACCGCTCGGCCCAGTCGACCGTCGCCACCGTTTTCGTCACCTCCGAACCCGATAGCGCTGCCCCGTCGACACCCACCAGCGTGCTGGCAACCACCAGCCCCGACATCCACGGCGCCAGCGTGCTGGTTAGCTGGCTGGCCTCCACCGATAACGTTGGGGTCACGGGCTACTCGGTTTACCGCAACAATGTCAAGATTGCCACGCTGAACGGGGAAACCTTTGCCTATCTCGACGCAAACCGCCCGGCTGGCACCTATACCTACACCGTCGACGCCTTCGACTCGGTCGCCAACCGCTCGGCCAAATCTGGCCCATCGATAGCCGTGGTTGCCAACGACCCGCCTGCGGCCACACACGAATTGATTGCCTTCCCCGCCCGCGACTTTATCTCGGCGGCTGGCTACCCGGCGGCCCAGGGGCCCTACACCTTTGCCGTCCTGCGCGGCGGCCAGACCTTCTTCTCGGCGCCCTTCAACTCCGACCTGACCGGTTTTGTCGAAGTCAATCATCCCGGCGGCTCGTGCTGGCAGGTAAACACCCCCGATATGCGCCCCGGCGACGTGATCCGCATTACCAACAACTTCGGTGTCGCCGACCAGACCACCATTGCCAATGTCACCGCTGGTCGCGCGCTCGCCATCAACGCCAACACCGTCATCGTCCAGGGTACTGCCGCCGACCTGGCTGGCAATCCGCTGCCCATTAGCCAGTTGGAGCATCGCCTGGTCTCCAGCGGCAACCTGTTCGAACTGAACGGCAGCCGCACCCTGCGCGCGGGCCCGGCCCTCGATGGCACCATCGCTTACGATGCCCCCGGCTCCATTCACTGGACCGCCACCTACACCGGCCTGTCGCTAAACGACGTGCTCCGCGCTGTAGGCGGTCTTAGCCCAACCAACAACAACTTCCCCGGCGCCGAATCGCGCATCATGTGGCTCGGACGCAACCCGCTGGCCGGTGCCGAAGCCACCATCTTCGAAAACGGCCCCGGCGTCACGGGCGGCCCCTCCACCCCAGAATGCACCGCCCTGGCTGAATCGCCGGTTGCTGGCGCTTTCCTCTCCCCGGCCAACCTGAACTTTGGCAATGTCTCTGCCGTTCCGGCCGCCACCAGCGCCTCGCAGGCCATCACCCTCACCAACAACGGCCTGGCTCCCATGACCATCCACAATGTCTACCTGGCCGGTCTCAACCTTGCCGATTTCAGCATCGCTTCCAGCACCTGCGGCGCCAGCCTGGCCCCCGGCGCAAGCTGCGTGGTCAACATTACCTTCTCGCCCAAAGCCATTGGCTTGCGTCAGGCCAACCTGAGCTTCTCGAACAACGCTGCCAACACCACCGACCAGACCATCCGCATCAGCGGCACCGGCATCGATGCCACCGCCCCGCTGGCCCCGGCCGCTGCGCCCGCGATTGTGCTCAGCAACAACGCCAACATCCTCACCAACCTGATTCCGTTCAGCATCTCCTGGCCCGCCAGCGCCAGCCCGGTCAACAACCCGAGCGGAACGGCCACCCTGGCCTATCAGTTGGAAGTCAGCAACAATGGCGGCACCTCCTTTACCAGCCTGGCTGCGCAAGCCGGAACCAGCTTCAACGCTGCGCTGGCTGCCGGTGCCTACCGCTTCCGTGTCCGCGCCTGCTATAACACCAGCTGCAGCGCCTGGAGCACCGGCCCCAACCTGACCCTGACCGCCATCCAGAACAACAACCGTTCCATCAGCTACAACGGCACCTGGACCCTCAACGCGCTCACCGGCGCTTACGGCGGCTCGGTCAACTTTGCAGCCACCAACCGTGAAAAGGCCAGCCTGCGCTTCAACGGCAGCAGCGTAGCCTATGTGGCAACCACTGGCCCCAACCGCGGACGCGTAGCCATCTTTATCAACAATGTGCGTGTGGCCATTGTGGACCTGTACTCCCCCACTGTCCAACCTGCCCGTATTGTGTACGTAGTCAGCGGGCTGGTCAACGCCCAGCACCAGATCACTATCCAGCCGCTTGGCAATCGCAACGCCAGCTCCACTGGCAATCGGGTTGACCTGGATGCCTTCATCGTCGTGAGATAACCGTAAGTCGCTCCACCCGGCCCCTTCTCTTCACGAGAAGGGGCCTTTTATTTGACCTGGACTTTGTCTGCCTGCAACAACAAAAGGACACCCGGCCGATGACTCGGCCAGGTGTCCTTATACAAACCAGGCATGGCAGAAAAAGCGTCTTAGCGAAACTCGATCACCCCGGTATACATACCCATCGAACAGGTGAAGAACATCTTGTAACCGGCCACGTGCGCAGGAATATCCACTGTCACCGTCCCGGTGCGCGGCAGGAGACGATTAACATCCAGTTCAGGGATGACAAAATCGCGGGCGCAGGAGGTGGTGTTGTCGGTAACAATGTTGAGGGTAATGGGCACCCCCGCTTTAGCAGCCAATTTGGTAGGGAAATAGCCGTCGTTGCGGGCCGCCAGGGTCAGGGTAGAGTCAAGCTCACCAGAGGGCGAGGCCGCCTGCGGGGCGGGAGCGGGGGAAAAATAAGCCTGGTACAGGTTCGCGCCTGAGTAGGGGAAGCCTATCAGGGTCAGGCCCGAGTCAACCGAAACCAGACCCACCACCAGAACCACCACGGCCACAAAACGCATGAACCACTTCTCCATCAACGAGCCTAATTGGGTAGCCATGTAAGAAACTGCAAAAAACACCGGGCTGGTCCCCAGGGTGAAGGCAAACATCAGCATCGCACCCTGGGCCGCGCTGCCAGTGCCAATAGCCAGCGCCATAGTGGCCTGGGTCACACCGCACGGGATAAAGACCGTTAGCGCACCCAACAACAGCGGCGTAACATATTCTTCCCCGGCGCGGGCAGTGCGGCGGATATAGCGAGTGATGAATTGGGGTGGCTCAACCGCAAAATAGCGGAAAATGGGATGGACATTGAACATGCGCAGCGCGTTGCCGAGCATAAAAATGCCAATACCAATCAGCAAGATAGCGCGCAGGGTTGTGTTTAATTGAAAAACCGAGCCCAGCGCCCCCAACAAGGCCCCCAACAAGGTATAAGCAACCAGTTTGGCAGCCAGGAACAGGAAAATGGGGAAGGCCAGGCTTTGCCGGGCGCGCTGCCGCTGGGCCTGACTAAGTTTTTTGCCGTGGGCCAGGAGCATGTTCTGCTCTACCTGGCGCTCCAGCGAGGTGGCCAGCAAGCCGCCCTGTACGGCCAGGCAACTCAGACCGCCCGTGGTCAGACCGGCGATAAACGCAAGGATATATTGTTCCATAGGGTAAGGGTTCCCGTACCGTTACCGATTGCCGCCCTGCCAGGCGACAAAGGGCATGTTAATGACCACCCCAGGCTGCCGGATGGTCACTTCCCCGGCGGTTTCTGCGGCGAGAATCTCCGCAACCGCCTTAAACTCGCGGGCGGCAGCAGGATCGACCCAGCTGACAATATTAAGCCGCCGCAAGGGACTGTAACCGGGGGTACCAGGCGGGCTATCAAAAACATCTGCCTGGAAACCCAGCGGCCCGTTCCCCTTTAAGCCGTTATCAAACACATAAACATTGGCCAGTGCTGAATCGGGAGTGTCTTTTAACGCGCCAACGGTCAGGACGGGTGAGTTCATCATGGTCGTTAACAAACCAGCAATTTCTGGGTCAGAAGCCTCGGTATGCATAAACAGGATTTCCTGCCCTTCTGCATAGGCAACGCCCACAGGCAGTTCAACCTTCATATCCATTTTCCCGGTCGAAGCGCCACAGGCTGAAACCAGGAAGACAAACAGCACGCATACAAATAAAGTCTTAATCTTCAATTTTAGGGGTCCTTTCAAAACCGGTATGATCGTTTTGCTGAAATTTATCGGGTTCTCAGGCAATTTTGACACTGCGCAGGCGCAGGCTGTTGCTAATGACAAAGACACTGCTAAAAGCCATCGCCAGGGCCGCCAGCATCGGGTTAAGGTAACCCAAGGCAGCCGCAGGGATCAGGATGACATTATAGAAGAAGGCCCAGAACAAGTTTTGCTTGATGGCTGAAACCGTCTTGCGTGAAAGCGCAATGGCACGCGCCACCCCGCGCAAGTCGCCACTGATCAGAGTCACCGGGGCTGCCGCCATCGCTACATCGGTTCCGGTGCCAATCGCAATACCCACATCCGCCTGGGCCAGCGCGGGCGCATCGTTGACGCCATCACCGACCATCGCAACCACCTGGGAACCCGCCTGCAACTTTTTAACCTCGGAAGATTTCCCATCTGGCAAGACTTCGGCCAACACCTGGTCGAGCCCGACCTGTTTGGCAATGGCCTCGGCTGTTTTGTGGTTATCGCCTGTAATCATGGCAACTTTAAGGCCCATACGATGCAATTCCTTAATGGCCTGCACCGAGCCGTCTTTAAGCGTATCTGCCACAGCGATGAGACCGGCCACCTGGTCACCGACGGCAACCAGCATGGAGGTCTTGGCCTCTGCCTGGAGACGCTCCAACTCTGGCTGGAACCCGTTCAGGCTGTAGCCTTTGTTCTGCATCATGCGCAGGTTGCCCACCGAAACGCGCTGACCTTCGATTTCCGCGCTGACGCCCAACCCGGCCTCAGACTGGAACCCGACCGGTTCCACCAGGGTCAGCCCGCGGGTGGTGGCTTCGGCCCAAATCGCTTCACCCAACGGATGCTCGGAGCCCTTTTCCACCGAGGCCGCCAGGCGCAGGACTTCGTTCGCATCCCAGCCCTTGTGGACCACCACATCGGTCACTGTGGGCTGGCCTTTGGTAATCGTCCCGGTTTTATCGAGCACCACAACAGAGATTTTCCCGGCGCGCTCGAGCGCTTCACTGCTCTTGAACAGGATCCCCAACTCCGCGCCTTTGCCGGTGCCAACCATTACAGCGGTAGGGGTCGCCAGGCCCATGGCACACGGGCAGGCAATCACCAGCACCGCCACCATATTAATCAGCGCGCGGGTAAAAGGATCGTATTGAGGGCCAATCAGGTTGGTCTGTCCATAAACGAACCAGCCGACAAAGGTAAGCAGCGCCAGGCCAATCACAATCGGCACAAACACCGCCGAAACCTGGTCGGCCATGGCCTGGATGGGAGCCTTGCTGCCCTGTGCATCTTCTACCAGCCGGATGATCTGCGCCAGGGCGGTTTCACGGCCAACCTTGGTGGCTTCAAACTTGATCAACCCCTGCTTGTTCAGGGTGGCCCCAATGACCGGATCCCCGGGTTTCTTCTCCACGGGCAGTGACTCACCCGTCAACATCGATTCATCCACAGTGGAATGCCCGTCGACCACGACTCCATCCACCGGGATCTTCTCGCCGGGGCGCACCATAACCACATCGCCCACGCGGACATCATCGACCGAAATTTCCATTTCTTTGCCATTACGAATGACCAGGGCCGTCTTGGCGCGCAAACCCATCAGCTTTTTAATGGCCTCGCTGGTGCGCCCCTTGGCGCGTGCTTCAAGGAATTTGCCCAAACGCACCAGGGTGATGATAACGGCCGCCGTCTCAAAATAGATTTCGCCGGGCAGCCAGCCGCGCAACACCGCCAGCGAGTAGAAATAAGCCACCGACGACCCCATCGCAATCAGCACATCCATATTGGCCGAACCGTTGCGCAAGGCCTTGTATGCGCCTTCGTAATACTGCCAGCCCACATAAAACTGTACCTGGGTTGCGAGGGCCAGCATCAGCCAGTTCACCCACGGCTGCACCGGATGCATGCCATTCATCATGGTCGCCATAATGTCGTGCCCTGGCAGGTAAAAGAACTCTGGCAGCCAGCTAAAATCTTTAAACATGGAGATGATGAAGAGTGGCGTGGTGAAAATCAGGCCTATCACCAACAGTTGGCGCTGTTCGTTAATTTCTTTTTCGCGCGCCTTGGCCTCAGCATCCTCCGCTTCGCCGCCCACTTCTAAGGCTTCAAAACCGGCCGAGGCTACTGCGCGGCGAATCTCGGCCTGCGAAATCACCGTCGGCACATATTTGATGCGCGCCTTTTCGCTGGCTAAAGTCACCTGCACGCTTAAGACACCATCCAATTTAGAGAGGGCCTTCTCAAGCCGCCGGGCATCGTTATCGTCTGAAAGGCGCTTAATCACCAGGTCTGCTTCACCGGTCGCCACGCCATAACCAGCTCGCTGGACGCGAGCGATCAAATCATTTAAGACCAGCTTGCCCGCATCAAATTCAACAGTTGCTCGCTCAGAAGATAAATTAACGACAGCCGTATTAACGCCATCGAGTTTTTTCAAATTTCGTTCAACCGTTGCCACACAGTTCGCGCAGGTCATACCCGTCACCGGGAGGGTTAATTGCTTGGTATCCGCCATAAGGCATCCGTTCTGATAATATTTTGATTTTCGTGTCATAAATTCTTGACACGGGCCATTAAACATCCTGTGCCAGGTTGCCCTGGCACAGGATGGGTATTTCTGCGATTATGCCGCCACGGGGTAGCGGATTTCCGCCAGCAAGGCTTTAATCTTTTCTTCACTGGCTGGCGTATCAAAGACAATTTCCACCAGCTTCGAAGCTTCATCAGCCTTCACCGATTGCACACCGGCCAGGTCGGCCACCTCGTTCTGGATCGTGCGAACACAGTGGCCGCATGAAATATTGGGAATGGAATACTTTACAGTGGTCATTGGAACTCCTCTTTGAAAAATGTTTGGATTTATACTTTGTTTGACATTTCGAACACTTCAGAAATTTCTTTTAGAACCCGTTCACGTTCCTGCGGATCGTCCCCTCGGACGGCAGTAATCACGCATGAATTCAGGTGCTCATCCAAAATCCCTGCGCTGACTTTGTTTAGCGCAGATTCAACGGCCTGGATTTGTCGAATCACATCAATACAATAAGAGTCTTCCTCCACCATGCGGATGACGCCTTTTAAGTGACCTTCTATTGTTTTCAACCTTCGTAAAGTCGTATTGTCTACCATTCGCTCTCCGGCCTACCCCCCCCAGGGGGGTAGGGATGGATCTATATTAACCTAACTGGATGTCATATGTCAAGTATGAGAATTGTCATGGTTTAAACTTACAGTCTCTTATTGATTAT
Organism: uncultured Anaerolinea sp.; assembly: GCA_964562145.1. Taxonomy (GTDB): domain Bacteria; phylum Chloroflexota; class Anaerolineae; order Anaerolineales; family Villigracilaceae; genus UBA5195. The sequence continues at coordinate 19,405 of CAZLSP010000035.1, forward strand.
GCGCTTTTAATTATTGCCGCGAATCATCCCTCGTATAATATTTCCATAATTCATTATAAATATGCAAAAAAACACCCTGTTCTTTTTACTTGTATCCCTTTTCTTTTTGACTGCTGTGGCGTTGACCGATTGCGCCCCCCAGCCAATTTCTTCTTCTGAGCCTATCCCCCCTGCCCTAACACTCACCAGCACCGAACAAGCCTATCACCCTGGGCTAAATTCGTCCTACCTCCCCGACCCATCCCAAACACTAACACTCGACCAGGTGCGCTCTGAGCCTTACGCTTCCCGCTTTCGCCCCAGCACCAGCCTGGTCCCCAACTTTGGGGTCAATGGAGGGGTTTACTGGCTCAAAACCGAGATCAAAGTTGAGGCTGACTGTGAATGGCTGCTGGAGTTCAGCCTGCCAGTGCTGTCACGGCTAGATGCTTACCTGATCGATTCACAGGGGCAGGTTGTCCACGCCCCGCCAACCACCGGGTTCGGCTACCCATTTTCCACCCGCGACATTCCCGGCGAATCGCTGCTGGTTAACTTGCCGCTCAAAGCAGGCCAGGCTTACACGCTTTACCTGCGCGCCGAAAGCCTGTTGGTCAGCTTTCCCATCGCCATCTGGCCCATCGAAGTCTTTGAACAGCATGTGCAGGTCACAAACCTCCTCAACATGCTATTTTATGGCGCCCTGCTGGTGATGGTCCTCTATAACCTGATTTTGGGCATCTTGTTGCGTGACAGCGTTTACATCTATTACACGATTGCCTTAAGTAGCCTGTTCCTGCTTTTATTCACCGTCGATGGATACGCCCAGCGCTACCTGTGGCCCAACTGGGTCTGGTTCAACCAGGTTACGCCACCGCTCCTGTTGGGCTCCGCCACTGCCAGCTTGCTGACCATCACCAACAACCTGCTCAAAACCCGGGAGCGCGCACGGCGTCAATACTGGTTGCTGTATACCCTGGCGATCATACAGATCGGTTTTGCGCTCGCGGCTTTCTTCATCGGCCCGGTATTGATCAAATTCCAGGTGCCGCTCATCATGATTGGGATTCTGAGCGCCCTGGTGGTGGGTTTTTCCGCTTATCGCAAAAAACAGCAACAAGCCCGCACCTATCTCTTGTCCTGGACCCTCTTCCTGGTACTGGCGCTCGTGACCATCTTGCAGCGCTTAGGCTGGATTGCATCGAGCTTTGAGCCAGAAACAAACGTAAAAATCGGTGTTTTGATCTTGACCATCCTGCTTTCGCTGATACTGGTAAAACAGTTGGAAAAGGAAAAGTGGAGGAACGAAAAAACCCGTGAAGTACTGTACCGCAAGCAGTATGAGTTGCTGCGGGTGAAGGATGAACTGGCCGAAACGTTAAAAAAATCCCATAACGCGCTTGAGAAACAAGTGGAGGAGCGCACGCGCGACCTGCAAGCCCTCAACGACCAACTCACCCGTGAAATTGGTGAACGCAAACGAACCGAAGAACGCCTTAAATTGTTTGCGCAGGCCATCCAACAAAGCGGAAGCAGCATCTTCATCACCGACACAACCGGGAAAATCGAATTCGTCAACCCGGCCTTTGTGCGCAATACCGGCTTTAGCGCCAGAGAGGCCCTTGGGCAAAACCCGCGCATCATCCAGTCGAGCCGCACCCCCGAAAGTGTCTACCAGGATATGTGGAACACCATTTTAGACGGCAAAATCTGGCGGGGCGAGCTGCTCAACCGCAATAAGGCCGGGGAATATTACTGGGAAATGGTCACCATTGCCCCGGTGCGGGACGAAAATGGCGTGGTCGCCCACTTCGTGGCGGTTAAAGACAACATCAGCGCGCTAAAAGAAGCGGAGGAGAATCTCCGCAAATCCGAAGAACGCTACCGCTCGATTATCAGCGCTTCGCCCGATAATATTTCCATCATCCAGACCGATGGCTCGGTTGGCTTTGCGTCACCGGTCGCTGCGCGTATGTTCGGGTTTGCTTCAGAGCAGGAGGTTCTGGGCAAAAACTTCCTCGAATTCCTGGCGGAAGAGGAGCATGAGCGCGCCTTGCAAATGCTCCAGGAATCCAAGGCCGGGGTGGCCCCGGCCCCCGGGGAGTTCAAAGGCAAACGCCAGAACGGGTCTAAAATTGACCTGGAAATCAACACCGCCCTGATTCACGACCCGGACGGGAACATCTCTGGCATTGTGGCGGTTTTGCGCGATGTAACTGCCCGAAAACAAGAAGAGCGCGTCCAAAAGGAGTTTAGCCGCCTGCTGGAGAGCCTGAATGAAGTCAGCATGGAACTCTCGCGCGCCAAAACCTTTGATGAAATGTGCCTGCGGGCGATTGAATTGGGGCGCGAAAAATTAGGCTTCGACCGGCTGGGGTTGTGGTTTATCGACCCATCCGACCAAAATATGATGATTGGTTCTTACGGGGTGGATGAGTTTGGCAATATTCGCGACGAGCGCAGTATTCGCCTGCCGATGATACCGGTAGGGGTCAACCTGCAATTGATGAACCGTGAACTACGCATTTTCCACCGTGAAGGCGCATCCCTGCTCGATCAAAACTTTAAGGTGGTGGGCATTGGTGAACAGGCCGGGGTGGCCCTGTGGGATGGCAACCAGGTAATTGGGTTTTTGTTTGCCGATAACCTGCTCTACCACCAGCCCATCCACGAACGCCGCCGCGAGCTGCTGCTGCTTTTTGGGCAAGTGATCGGTCACCAGGGAACCATCAAACGCGTCCAGCAAGAGCAAGAGCGGCTAGCCAGCACCGACCCGCTAACCGGGCTATACAACCGGCGCTATTTCTTCTCGCTGGCGCACACTGAGCTCAAAAAAGCCATCCGCTATGAACTGCCGCTCTCGGTCATTATCCTGGATGCAGACCATTTCAAGAAGATTAACGACAGTTACGGACACAGCGTTGGCGACCAGGCGCTGCGCCATGTGGCGGGCATCTTGCGCTCATCCCAGCGCGAAACCGACCTGGTGGCACGCTTTGGGGGCGAGGAATTTGTCATCTTGCTGCCGCAAACCCATCCGCATGATGCCGTCAACTCTGCAGAGCGAATCCGTGCCATGATTGAAAATACTGTATTAAACTTTAATGGACAGTCGATCCCGGTAACAGTCAGCCTGGGCGTTGCCGGGTACTTGCCGGGGACGGTAGTCAGCCACTTCGACCAGTTACTGTCTTTTGCCGACCAGGCCCTGTACAAAGCCAAAGAAACCGGCCGGAATCGTGTAGTGGAGTATCAGATTGACCCGCAGTAAGGTTTTATGATACAGTGTTCCTGAAACAGGAGAAACCATGAAAGCAACCAAAATCCTCCATTCGGAACTGGAAACCATCGAACGATTCCTGGCGATCTTCGGCCAGGGCATGGTAAGCACCACTCAGAACAAACCCGTAGGGCCAGGTTTTTTTATCTATTCAGCCAACTTTATCCATGATTTTATTGAAGACACCTACTTCAAAAAAGAGGAAATCCTGCTGCGCTTTTTAGAAGAAAACGGCATGGATTCAGACGGTGGTCCAATTGGCACCACGTTGAGCGAACAAACCAAAAGCCGCGATTTCAGCCGCATCATGAGCGAAGCCTCCACAGCTTGGCGCGCCGGTGATGAAACCGGCCGCGCAGATACCCTGTGGGCCGCCAGCAGCTTTACCGGCCTGATGCGCCAACACATCAACCGCACCCGCAGCCTGTTGTTCCCCCTGGCCGAGCAGTTGATCCCTGAAGAAGAGCACTACAAAATTGCCGAAGCCTTTAACCGGCTGGCCTTTGAAAACCCCGAGCCAGAAGATGTTGACAAAAACAATCGACTCATCTTGATGCTGGAAGAAGAAGCCCGGGAGTGGAAATAAGTCGTTGCGCCCATTTAAATGCTGGGGGAGAAAATGACCAAGCACCTGCCTCGGATGACCTAACCGGCATGGAATTGCAAAGATTCTTCCCGTTTGAAAATGCTATACTTCCAAAAAACACATTCAGGACAATGCTATGAACAGTGAGCAACTGATCGAACAGGGAATCCGCCTGATCCAGGCTGGGAACAAGATTAAGGGCCGCGACCTGCTGCGCGAGGCGGTAGAAAGCGACCCCGGAAACCCGGATGCCTGGTATGCATACGCAGAATTTTGTGGAAAACGCGACGAGGCTATCTACTGTCTCGAACAGGTGCTGGTGCTCGACCCCAACTACCCGCGAGCGAGGGAAACTCTCGAGGAGATTTCTAACCCCGGCCGCAAAACAGCCGCCCCGCCGCCCGCCGCAGCCAGTCACACCCCGGCCTTCATCGGCACCGATGAATATCCCTGGCTGGAGAGTGAAACCAGCTTCCAGCCGGATGAAACACCCTTCGAGAACATCCCCGCCCAACCGGCCACCCCGCAGAAGACCTCCCGCAAAAAAGGCCTGGGTGGCATCCCGCGCAAGTGGCTGTTGGTCGCAGCCAGCGCCTTTGGGGTGTTATGCCTGTGCGCCCTGGCGCTGGGAATTTACATTGTAATGAACCTGAATCCCGGAACCGTGGTGGCCGCTTCGGCCCCCACACAACCGGCCGCACCCGCAGCCCCTACCGACACCCCGCTGCCCACCCCGACCAAATTTGTCTACAAGACGCCCACACCCACCCCCGACCCATGCACCTGTGACGCCACCGGCGCCTACTTGACCCGCTTCATGGAAAGATTGAACCGCATGCTGGGCGAAATGAACGAAGCCAGCGCCAAGATGGATAAGGGCAGATTCACACCCCAGGATGCCGTCATCCTGTCGCAGAGCGCCAGCATCCTCTACCAGGATCAGCGCGCTGAAACCTTCCCGCCGTGTGTCGATAGCTTCCAAAAAGACGCCATTAAAATCTTCTGGAACTGGGAACAGGCAACACAAGCCATTGAAAATTTGGACATGAACGCCTTCAATGCCTTTGTTGCCACCGCCCTCGAGGACTCATCCGCCATTGATGTGGAACTGGAAAAACTAGGGGCTCATTCTAACCTGCAAAGCTGTACCTTTACCCTGCCCACGCCGTTTGCCCCCAATGGCTGGATACCGGCTGGCCCGCTCATTGCCCGCCTCCCATAACGCCGGGGCTTTCCTCCGTTTAGAAAGTGCGCTTCATCCCTGAGACGAAACGCACTTTTCGTATTAAGGACCGCGCTTGTTGCAGTCATAAGATTTTTCTTGTATGATTGATAACAGCAATTTCACCAACCCAATTCACCCGAGGAGACACGCACATGCCTGCCAATCAACCCGAAATGGAAGGCGAAGTTTACTATCCGTCAAAGGATGTCATCGCCCAGGCCATCCTGAAAGACTGGGATCAGAAAGCCAAATTTGCCACAGAAAACCTGACCGGGTTTTGGGAGCAAGAGGCCAATGAGCTCGAATGGTTCTCAAAGTGGGACAAAGTCCTGGATGACTCAGAAAAGCCCTTCTACAAATGGTTTACTGGCGCCAAGGTCAACATTGCCCATAATGCGGTGGACCGGCACCTGAAAACCTTCCGCAAGAACAAGCTGGCCCTCATCTGGGAGGCTGAGGACGGCAAAAGCGAGCGGACTTTTTCATATTACGCGCTCAACCGCGAAGTCAGCCGCATGGCCAACATTATCAAAGCCATGGGCGTTGGCAAGGGCGACCGTGTCACCATCTATATGGGCCGCATCCCTGAGATTGTCTTTGCCATGCTGGCCTGCGCCAAGATTGGCGCAATCCATTCGGTGGTCTTCGGCGGTTTCAGCGTAGACGCGCTCCAGGGTCGCATCGCCGATTCGGAGTCGAAACTGGTCATCACCTGCGATGGCTCCTTCCAAAACGGGAAACTGGTTGAGCTGAAGCGCATTGTCGATGAATCGCTCAAACACTGCCCAACAGTCGAAAACGTGATTGTTGTCAAACGCACCGGCCACGACGTGCCGATGGAAGCGATGCGCGACCACTGGTACCACGATATGTGCGCCCTGCCAATTGCCAACGGCAAATGCGCCACCGAGGTCATGGACGCCGAAGACCCGCTTTTCATCCTTTATACCAGCGGCTCCACCGGCAAACCCAAAGCCATCTTGCACACGCATGGCGGCTACATGGTCGGGACGTATGCCACGCTCAAATACGTTTTCGATATCAATGACGAAGACCGTTTTTGGTGCACTGCCGACCCGGGCTGGATCACCGGCCACAGCTACCTGGTGTACGGCCCGCTGATCAACGGCGCAACCGTTTTCATGTTCGAAGGCGGCCCATCCTTCCCCTACCCCAACCGCTGGTGGCAGCTCATCGAACGGTTTGGCATCTCCATCTTCTACACCGCCCCCACCGCCATCCGCGGGTTGATGCGCTTTGGCGAAGCCTGGCCCAACAAACACGACCTTTCTTCGCTGCGCCTGCTCGGCACCGTAGGCGAACCGATCAACCCCGAGGCCTGGAAGTGGTTCCATCGCGTCATTGGCAAAGAAAAATGCCCCATCATGGATACCTGGTGGCAGACCGAAACCGGCGCATTTATGATCACCCCCACTCCGACTGTGCCGCTCAAACCCGGCTCGGGCACACGGCCTTTCTTTGGGCAGGTGGCTGAGATTGTAGACGAAGAAGGCAACCCGGTAGAAGACGGGGCCGAAGGATACCTGGTCCTTACCCGCCCGTGGCCTTCCATGCTGCGCACCATCTACAAAGACCCTGACCGGTATGTGAAGGGTTACTGGAGCAAATACCCCGGCAAGTATATGACCGGCGACAGCGCCCGGCGCGACAAAGACGGCTACTACTGGATTATTGGCCGCGTCGATGACGTCATCAAGGTCTCAGGGCACCGCCTGGGCACCGCCGAAATCGAATCGGCGCTCATCACCCACCACGCCGTCGCCGAATCGGCCGCCATTGGCCTGCCGCACGAAGTCAAGGGCCAGGCCATCTTCTGTTTCGTGCAACTCAAGCCCGGCTTCGCCCCGCAAGAAGACCTGGCCGAAGAACTGCGCCAACACGTCTCCAAGCATCTTGGCCCCATCGCCCGCCCCGAGGAAGTCAAATTCATCGATAAACTTCCCAAAACCCGCTCCGGCAAGATCATGCGGCGTGTGCTCAAAGCCCGCGCCCAGGGCTTGCCCGAAGGCGACCTTAGCACCCTCGAAGAATAAGCCCCAACCCACACAATCGGTGTCCCGGCCCCAAGCAGGCCGGGACACCCTGCAAATTCTCCCGAAACCGCCCCAAGGAGGTCATCAATGGATGTTTCCGGTTTTTACGCCCTGCTCACCGCCACCTGCTTTACCCTGGTCGGTTTATGGTGGAATGTGGTTCAAAACAAAAAAGAATGGCACACAAACCGGGCGCAACGTGAAATGGCCTCCGGAATCTATCTTTCCTTCCTGATCCCTGGCTTGATGAGCATGGTTGCGCAAGTGGGTGTCGAAAACCGCATCCTATGGCAAGCTGCCTTTGTTAGCGCCGCAATTATGGGTATCTTTCATACCAGCCGTATCAACCGCCTAACAAAAGAGTTAGCTCCAGGCGGCTTGTTCCATCGCAATCGCTGGGCATCGCCCGTGATATACTTTTGTATTCTAATTTTTGCCATCTTCCCGGGCCTGGCAGGCCTGTTGGGTCTGGGGGGACTTCAAATGGAAGCTATTCTCATCGCCGGGCTGCTGCTTGTCGGGCACGGTCTGACATGGGAATTTCTCATAAATCCCAATATTGAATAGGAAGAGCTATGCAATCCGTCTTAAATCGCATCCGTATTTTAAGCTCCGAGATCGTTCTCGGTACCCTCATCGCTGTCCTAAGCGTCATGACCGCTTATGTTAGCTACCAGGGCGCAATGGCCGATTCTGAACAGAACAAAAACGAAATCGCCGGGATGAAAGCCCTCAACGACGGCAACGCCGAATACCTGAGCGGCAACCAGACCTGGATTCAGGATGATGGCAATTACGACAACTGGTACATCAACAGCGAAACCAACCCCGATATTGCCGCCTATTACGAGGGCAACTTTACCGAAGAGCTCGCTGCCGCCATCGAACGCAATGGCCCTGACCAATACCCAATGGACGAACAATATGTCGAGGCCATTTACGCCTCCGCCAACGAATTTTGGGCCGCATCCGATGAAGCATTCGACCTGGCGTCGAAATATGACGACAAAGGCGACATGCTCCAACTCGTCGTACTGACCCTGGCACTCGCGCTGGCCTTCTCGGCCTGGGCCTCGCTGCTCAAAGAAGAAAGCAACATGCGCCTGGCCTTCAGCATCTTCTCCATTGCCATGTTCATCTACGGCGTCATCACCTACCTCGGCATCCCCCCCATCGCGGGCTAGTCGAACATCCAGATCCGGCTTGCATTGCAGGCCGGATTTTTTCTTTTTTTGGAGGGAATATGAGACAGTACACCCCCTGGCTTTTCATCGTGACCCTGATCTTGCTCAGCGCCTGTGCCCCGACCGCTGCCAGCACCCCCGAGCCTGTCGCGCCGACAAACCAGCCTGCTCCTGCCACCCAGGCCCCTCCCACCGAAAACCCCGCAACTGCCACTGAAACCACCGCCCCGGCCGCGCCCCCCTCTGATAGGATAACCCTTCCCGAAGGTCCGCTCACCATCGTCACCCTGGGGGACAGCCTTACCGAAGGCCAGGGCGATGAAAGCGGCATTAACGGCTACCCGCCGCGCCTGCAAACCCTGATCGAACCCTTGCGCCCCGGCAGCCAGGTGCTCAACTTCGGTAAATCGGGCTGGACCTCCGGCGACCTGATCAACGGCATCAACGGCGAGGCATCGCAATTAGAACCCGCCATTGCAGCCACCCCAAACGTTGCCCTGGTCTGGATCGGCTCAAACGACCTGTGGTATCTCTACGAATATGGCCCCGAACCGATGGACAGCGCCACAGAAGCCCAAGACCTGGCCACCTATGAAGCCAATCTCGACACCATCCTGGGGCGGCTGAAACAGGCCGGAGCCATCACCTTTATTGCCCTGCTCGACGACCAATCCAGGCGGCCGGTGGTCGCTGCGCCGCCCAACCCGGCCGAGCCTGCCTTCACCGCCACCACCCCCGAAGACATCGCTCGCATGGCGGCCCACGTCAGCGCCTATAACGAGATTATCTTGCGCAAAGCAGCCGAATACGGGGCCATCCCGGTCGATTTCTTCAACACCGACATCTTCACCAACCCCGCCACCCTGTACGGCGACGGGAACCATCCCAACACAGCCGGGTATGAGCTAATTACCCAAATCTGGTTTGGCGCGCTAGAACCAACCCTGAAATAGCCCCAATGGGCGTATTCGCGCCGAGCCTGGCAGTGTTATATTGATGGTGGAGAGTCGATGAAAAAAAGAGAGAACCCAACCCCGCCCACAAAATGGCTGCTGCTCTTGCTCGCTGCCAGCCTCCTGGCAGCCTGCCAGTTGCCCCAGGCCACCCCCAGCCCCGAGCTCCAGATTCAGATCGCGGTTGCTTCGACCCTGGCGGCCATTCCCACCAACACCCCGGTCCCCATCCCTACCGCATACCCATCCCCCACACCCTTCTCGCTCGATAACCTGTTCTGCGAATATAATTTTTGCATCGGCCACCCGCCCGATGTCTATCTCATTGACCAGGGCTCCACGCGACAGCCGCCAATCGCCAGCACCTACGGGTACGGAATCCTGTTTGGATACGGTCAGAGCCTGTTTGTCCAAATGGCCTGGACCCTGAGCGGCCCCAGCTTTGACCCACAAACCACCATGCGCTTCATCCTTGAAGAAAACGAACAAATGCTGGGCAGCATGGACGCCCAATTGCTCGGCGATCTGAATGTGTTTTACCAGCCAATCAGCACCATTACAGCCTCCCTGCCTTTTGGCGGAATCGCTTCATGGCAGTGCGGCGGGCGTGACTTCGTCTGGAAGGTGTATACCCCCCAGGACGGGGTCGCCCAGGGGCTTTTGAGACAGGCGCTGGAACAATTTCGGTGCGAAGAGCAATAGCCGAGAAAACAAAACAGCGGAACCGGGTCCGGTTCCGCTGTTTTTATTGTTGAAAACGCTTAGGCGCGCGGGGCCTGGTTGCGCCGGGCCGATGAGATCACCACAATCAACAGGATGATCACAATCAGGACCAGCACACCGATAATGACCGGGGCAATCCAGGCCGGGCGTTCAACCGCCGGGGGAGTCAGGTCAATTTTGCCAGGCACAGCGACGACATCGACCGCGGCAGGCGTCAGGATGGTATCCGGGTTGACCGGAGCCAGGCGGGTATCGGCGGTTAAGATCTGGGTTCCGCTGATGACCGCGAAGTTCCCGGCCAGGCGCGAGCGCAGGGCGCTATCGACCAGGGCAGCAGAGGCCTGGGTAATGCCGGTGGAGTTGTTGCCTGCCGCCAGCATCAGGATGCGTTCAGCATTCCAGGGGGAGGTCATCATCTGGATGTAGCCCAGCGAGGCATTCTCAGGAATACGGAAAGTCACCTGGACGTTGCGCTCTGTGGCCGTATCCGTTCCCAGGTCGAAGGGAGCCGGGAGTTGTTCGTTGAACTGACCAAATAGCGGCATCTGGCTGGGACGGCCGACCAACAACACGTTGTAATCGGTCAACTGCTCGGGAGTAGCTTCATCGGCAAAGAACACCGACAGGTTGGTGAGTGAACCGTTGGCGCGCTCACCCATGAGCCCGGCAATCTTCAACGCACCACGCCAGGCATCGGCGTTGTCACGCTGCAAAACGAACGCGGTGTTTTCGAGGGTCGGGTCAAAGACAAACGGCGCAGGGTAAGCAGAAAGGTCAAGGGCGGCAATCGGGCTGATTACGACCGGCCCAAGCGGCAGGTGCAGGCTCGATTCGGGCCAGATGGTGAAGTACAGCGCATCGAGATTGGTGGTCACACAAATGTCATTGGGGACCAGGTCGACACGCACATCGAGGCGATTGTAGCCAGGCAGGGTGGCCGAGGCCGGGATATTGATCTTCACCGGGTTCATCGACTGGGCCGCATACGTGTCGTTGAAGCGGATGCTGCCAATTGGCTGGCTGTTGAGCAAGACCACCACGCCGGAACGGTCATAGTTGAGCAGGGCCGAGTGACCAAAGATCAGCTCAAAGTAAGCCTGGTCGGTGGTAATCTGTCCGGGCGGGATGTAGAAGCGGTAGGAAACGATATTGGTGTCGAAGAAAGCACTGGTTGAGTTGAAGGAGTCGTTTCCATAACCGAGGTCGGCCAGGGTCTGGTCAATCGGCACCGAAACGGGAACCGGATCCGGCTGGACATCCTGGATAATGGCCAGGTTGGGGGCGGCATTGGGGCGCAGGAAGCCAGTGGTTGTGGCGCGCGCAGCTTTAATCACACCGGTCTCGCTGTTGCCGGTCACAACCATCACCACTTTGGCGGGGTTCCAGGGCGAGTTGACCATCTGCACAACGCCGTCATCCAGGTTCTCAAGCGGCAGGGAGGCATCGGCGGCCGGGGCGAGCGGCAAGCCCAGGTTGGCAAGCGGCAGGTTGCTGCTCAAACCGACCAGAATCAAATGCGTTGCGGCTTTCTGTTCGAGGGTCAGTTCAGAAACGTTGGTCAGGTCGAGGGCCAGGTCGTTACCGGTCAGGTTGGTGAGCCCGGCCGAAAGCGTGAGCGCAGCCTGTAAATCTGAGGCGGAGGGCTGGTCGGGAATAACGATCAGGGCCGATTCAGGGAAGAACGTGCGCTGGAAAAGCGGGAAGGGGAAGCGCGCCAGGTTGGTATCGGGCAGGGTCACTTCGTGGGGAATCAGCAGATTGGAGCTCAGGTGAATAAATACGTTCATCTGCTGGTTGATGTAACAGGACAGGCCGCTATCCAATACAAAAGAGATTTCCATGCGGCCATCGCTGCGCACGGGGGTCAGCGCTGAAAGCGGGATGGTTACGATTTCTTGAATCTCACCATTTTGGTTGAGCGGGAAGGAACCCACCGCGCGGCGATTGAACAGGATGGTTAAGGTCCCTCCCACGCTGCCGGCAGTTCCCTGCCCAACGGCAGCGCCCGCGAAGGTGTTAAACGACACTCCCAGGTCAAGCTGCAGCGTGCCGTCGGCGTTAAACTTCCAATCGGCCGGCAGACCAAAAACCAGGGTAGCCGCATCTTGCGGGCCCACCAACTGGATTTCGGTGGTGCGCAGTTGCGTAAAAGAAATAATGTTCGGATTGGCCACCACCAGGCCGGGAACCCGCGTAGGGGTCGGCTCTACGGTCGGGAAGGCGTCCTGACCGGCGGGGGCAGACTGTCCTTTGGCAAAGGCGGAGGCCACAATACTAAAGGCCACCAGCAGGGACAGCAAACCTACAAAGAAAGTTTTTCCCAGATTTTTCATTTTTTTACTCCCTTTCAAAACAGCATCAATCGAAAAAGTGATGAAAATGGCGCTTGGAACTAGGCTTTTAAATAATTGCGGATGACTCTGGTAAAGTGAATCCGGCTCAGGCTGCGCGAGAGCGCCGTTAGAAGCCATGTACCGCCGCGAGTGGTGTGATAACTTGCCTCGTCCACACTCCATTTGTGCAAGGCCGCCAGGGCACAATAAAAATTGAGCACAATGGGCTGGAAGGCATCTTTGCCAAAATAGGCTTCCACAAAAACCTTACGATAGTGATCCCGCTGCCGGTGCGAATAAACCAGCCAACCGGCCACGATATTGACAAAACGAGTCTCAGGATCAATCAGGAAAGTTGCCAGGTCCGAGTAAACCGGCCCCAGGGTGTGATGGCGCGGATCCAACCCGCACACCCGCCCATCGGGGGTGACCATAATGTTGCTCCACTGGTAATCTTCATGCAAGATGGAGAACGGCAACACATGCTCTTTAACCTTGTACAACAATTCCATAAAACTCTCGCGGAAACTATCGACATTGACCTGCCCGTTCGAATTTTCCTTGAGCTTTTCGAGGCGGGCATTAATCTCACGCCGGGTTTCCGCCTGCGAGAGGGTTCCAGGGTGCGGGTTGCCGACCCCATCATGAAAGATGCGCAACCACTTCCCGGCGGCGCGAACCGCGTCTTCCATTTCGGGTAAGATCTTTCCGCCCGCCAGCAAGCCACGACGGCTGTACAGGAACTTTTTCATCGGTCGCACATCCAGCTCGAGCATCACAATCGCGTTCCAGGGTTCGAGATAATCCAATGGTTTGACCGCAATGCACGTTGGCTCATTGGCCTGGGCAAAGGCGCGCCAGGTAGCCTGGGCCACCCGGTACTCGGCCAGGGTCGGCTCGCGCAACCATTCGGTTGAAATGGCTTCTGCCAGGGTTTTCATGGCCGGTTTACGCGGGATCTTCACCAGCACCACCTGCTCGCCTTGGGCGGTTAGGGTGCGATAACGCAGGAAAAATGAATACGAATACAGCCGCAACTCAGGCACGCCCAACACCTGAGCGCCCTGCCCCAGCCAGGCGGGCAGGCGAAGCGTAACCTCCGCCGTTACCTGCTGGCTAATTTCTTCGTTCGTCAACGCAAGACCCTGCACATTCAACATTAATTTCGCTTCCCTGTTGTGTTGATCATATCCTGATACAACCCGGTCACACCTTGCAACATTCTCTCACGGGTAAATTCTGTTTCGATGCGCCGGGTGGCCGCCTGTCGAAAACCTTCGGCCTGTTGCGGATGATCCAAAATGGATATAACAGCCTTTGCCATTGCCTGTGCATCTGCCGGGGGAACCAGCAGGCCACTTTCGCCGGATTGGATGGCTTCACGGGTCCCGAGAATGTCGGTGGCGACGACTGCCACCCCCGCTGCCATCGCTTCCAGAACAACCAGCGGGAAGCCCTCCCAAAGCGAGGTCAGGGCAAAACAATCCAGGGTGTGTAACAGCTCCGGGATGTCGCTGCGCTGTCCTGGGAGGTGGAAAACCCCTTCCAGACCGAGCGAAGCTGCCAGGGTACGAACATCTGCCTCGAGCGGACCCGTCCCAATCCAAATGAAATGGACCTCGGGCCGCATGGCATGAACCTGGGCCGCCATGCGCACAAAATCGAGGGGCGCTTTTTGCTCACTCAGCCTGCCTACCGCACCCACCAGCGGGGCCTGTGGCGGAATCCCAAGGCTGGCCTTCAGACGGTCAGCTTGAACCGGGCGGCGATACGCCTGCGCATCCAAACCGGAGTGGACCGTGGTAAACAGGCCCGGATACCCGACCCCAAACCGTAACGCCAGTTCTTCTTCACCCCTGGCTACAGTCATAATGCGCGCTGTTAAAAAGCGGGCCGCAAATGCCTCCAGCGCAGCCAGGATACGCGCCTTGGCCCGGCCGGTTCCGGCATGAAAAGCAAAGCAATGCGGCGAAAATATCACCGGCGTTCCGCTGCCAAGGGCCGCAAAACGCGCCAGGAAACCGGGTTTTGAAGCATGGGCATGTACCAGGTCGAACTTTTGCCGGATGATGACCTCGCGCAACCGTAAGGCTACACGCGCATCGGAGAACGGGTCTACCTGGTAGCGATTCATCTCCAGGCTGAAGGCGCTGACGCCGGGAATGCGCCCCAATTCAGCGGCGAATTCCGGCCCGTTTTCAGAAAGACAGGCCACAGTGAGCGCGAATTTCTCGCGGTCGAGGCCATGAGCCAGCCAGCGCACGTACTCGGCCACCCCACCGGTCGACTTGGTTACTTCCAGGACGCGCGCACGGTTCATGAGTGCGTTCCCACAGACAGGAGATGCCCCAGTCCGCGCGCCTGCAAAAGCTGGTGGTACAGGCCCAGGGTGCGCTCAATCATGGCCTCCAGGCTGTAGCGTTGTCGAACCCGCTCAAGACCTGCCTGGCCCATCGCCTGGCGCACAACGGGCTGGTACGCCAGTGAAATACAGGCCTGCGCCAGCGCATCCGGGTTACCCGGCGGAACCAGCAGGGCGGTCTGTTCGGGAACAGCCACGCCGCGAATACCATCCACGGCCGTGGCCACCACGGCGCGCGAGGCAGCCATGCCTTCCAGCAACGTGACCGGCAACCCTTCCCAGCGCGAGGAAAAAACCAGCACATCGAAAGCCGCCATAATAGCGGGGATATCACTGCGCAACCCGGCAAACACCAAAGCCGGGAAAAGCCCCAGGCTGCGAGCCTGTTCTTCTAACTCGGGGCGCAGCGGTCCATCCCCAACCACCAGGAAACGCGCCGATGGAACCTGGCGCAAAACCTGCGCAGCAGCCTGCAAAAAGGTGGCGTGATCTTTTTGGGGCTTAAACCGGCCAATGATCCCAAAGACCGGCGCATCATGCGCAAAACCAAATTCGCTGCGAATGCGCAAACCATCTTGTTCGCGGCCCTGGAAAGGGGCCAGATCGACACCGTTTTCAATCGTCAAAGTCTTTTCGGCGGGCAGACCGGTGTGTTTAAGATGGTACTCGCGCACTTCATCCGAACAGGCAATCACTTTATCGGCAAAATAACGGCCGGTTGCGCCGTACAACATGCCAAGCGGCCAGCGCCTGGCCCAAATATCGGCATTGTGCAGGGTTGAAACAACCACCGGCGCCCCGGCCAGTCGCGCGGCCAGGCGCCCGTGGAAATCGCTCTTGAAAAGATGCGTGTGAACGACATGCGGCTGCTCCGACCGAATCAGCTTGACCATCCCGGCCAACAAGGTTGGGTCAATGCGCGCCATCCGCGAAAGCTGTACCGGTTTCAGGCCCAGCTTTTCCAGGTCTGCCACCAGGGGGCCGGGGGTGCTGTAACCCACCGTCACCTGGTATCCACGCCGCAACAAACCGGCAGCGGTCTCGCGCAGTAAAACTTCTGCGCCGCCCACAGCCAACCCGTCAATCAGGTGTAAGACATGCAGGCGAGTCGTCATACGGCCGCGCCCCCCTGCCCCATCAGACGGGCATAGAGTGCTTCGTAGCGGGCACCGATCACAGAGAAGTCGTAGTGTTCCAAAATCCGCTGGCGTGCAGCTTCTCCCAGGATTTTGCGACGCTGGGGCTGGTTCCCAAGCTCAGCAATTACCCGGGCCCAGGCGTCCACTGCCCCCACCGGGAGCAGGACCCCACACTGGCCGTGATCCAACACTTCGGGGTTGCCACCCACCGCAGAGGCCACGCACGCCAAACCGGCAGACATGGCTTCGAGCAGGGCATTCGAGATCCCTTCCACTTGCGAAGGCAGGACAAAAATATCGGCGGCATTGAAGAAAGGATGCACGTCATCGTTCAGGCCCGCAAAAGTGACACTCTGCGTAAGATGCAATTCACGCACTTGCGCTTGCAATGCTTCATGCTGCGGGCCTTCCCCAACCAGGACCAGGTGCAAATCGGGGCAATCTTGCCGGGCCTGGGCCAGGGCAGCGATTACAGTTGGGATGGATTTTTGCGCAGCCAGGCGGCCGACAAACAACAAAACCGTCTTGCCGCTCAACCCGAGCATTTTTTTGGCATCGTCTGCCGGTAAGGTCGGGTAGAAAGATTTTGCGTCAATACCATTATCGATGCGCAAAACGCGCCCGGCATCAAAACCGGCAGAAAGCGCCTCGCTGCGCATGGCATCGTCAAGCGTAATAATCACGTCGGCCCAGCGGCGAAAAACCGCCAATCGCAAGCGCCCGCGCCAGGTGCGCAGGGAGGTCTGCACATCCCCAAAAGGGCCGCTATTCCCAAATTTAACAATCGCACGCTTGCCCAGCAGCCGCGCGGCCAGCACAGCCGCAAAAGCGGGTCCAAAAGCCAGGTGGGCATGCAGAATCTGGTATTGCTGGCGCTGACGCCACAAGAAACCCAGCGCGCCCAACACATACGAAACGGTCTTCATTTTTCCGGGGCCGCGGGTTAAGGGGCGCACAATGCGAACACCGTTGAGGGTTTCGGTTTCATCCAGACCGGGAGCATGGCGGGTGACTACAGAAACTTCCCACTGCTGCGCAGCCAGGTAGCCCGAAAGCCTTTCGGCCTGGCGTTCAGCACCGCCTACCGGCAAGGGCGGGAATTCATTCACCAGCATCACCACTCCCGACATAACCTAACCCTTCTTAACCGCCGAGAGCAATTTACCAAAAACATCTTCAACCACATCGCGCTGGGTCACCCACAGCGCCAGGGTGTAGACAATCGCACCGACCAGCACCGCGATAATCAACTGCGGCCAGGGTGACAGGGAGGCGATAAGCCCCAAGGTCCCATACACAGAAAGGGCCATGAAGAAAGCGGCGGTCAGGGCGGGTCGCAGAGCCACCAACAGATCACGGAAAGGAAGCCCGAGGATGCGAATCGCCACGATCAGGTTAATGACCACGCTGACCAGGGCCACCGCTGCCTGAACGATCCCGACCGAGGAAATGGACTGCATGACGACAACCGCCCACCATAAAGCGGGAAACAACATGCTCAAACGCACCAACGCCAGGATGGTAATGACATGCAGGCGGCCGTTGGCTTTATAAGCGCTGCTGGCATTGTGGACCAGCGAAAGCAATGCCGCATAAATAGCCAGACCCTGCAAAACCGGGACCGTGTCAATCCATTTATCGGTAAACACAGCCAGGATGAAGGGTTTGGCCACCAACGCCAGCCCCAAACCTAGCGGGACCGTGACCAATGAAACATAGCGAGTAGAAGTGTAAAATCCACGCGCCAGCCCGCCGGGCAGGTCACGCATGTGGGTATAAATTGGGAAAATAACAGAACTCAAAATACGGGCGAACTGCATGATAAGCAGGTCTGGCATGCGAAAGGCAATTGTATAAACCCCAAGCGCCTCCGGGCCAAGATAACGACCGACCAACAGGTAATCAAGATTAAGCAGGATGACTGAAAGTAAGTCGCCGCCAACAAAACTTACCCCGTAGTTCAAGAGCTTTTTGGCGATGGCAAAATCAATTTCGAAGGATGGCCGCCACGGGTTGACGATCCAGAAAACAATCGAACCAATCGCGGCACCGAGAATCTGACCCCATATCAGACTCCAGGGGCCAAAACCGAGGAAAGCAAACAGGATCGAGGTAAGGCCTTTGGTTGCCGCCTGTAAAATATCTGGAACAATGGTCAGGCCAAAGGAAAGCCGCTTGCGCAAGATTGAGTCGTGGGTATCGCCAAAAGCACTAAGGGGAAAGGTAAGCGCCAAAATACGGGTCACTTCCCCGGCCCGCGGCTCGCGGAAAAAATCAGAAATAAAGGGCGACAAAAACCAGGTCATGCTAAACAAGACCAGGCTAATGCCCATATTCAGCCAGAAAGCGGTGCTGAACATGCGCTTATCTTCGGGATAGTAGATGAGGGCGGGGCCAACGCGCAGATCGCTGACCACATCAAGAAAAGATAAGGCCGTTACAGCATAGCCAACGATCCCAAAATCATCCTTGGTCAGGATGCGCGCCAGGACGACAGTACTGATAAAAACCAGCAGTTTCCCACTAAAAAATGCCAGGTATCTCCAGGCCGTTCCATGTATAGCCGCCCTCGATAAATCGGGGGTGCCTGTCGTAACACTCATGCAACTTTCTCCGTCGATGTGCGCACCAGGTCTTCGGATTCCTGCCAGGAGGTTTCTGCCACTTGCCAGGTTGCAAGGGCAATCCCGATCAGAACCCAAAAGACATTGGAATAGGCGCTGTTCTTGTTGATGGCGGCAAACATGTAGCCTGACAGCCCCGCAAACATGGCGGTGGCAATATAGGAATAGTCTTTTAGCCCGGCCAGGGTAAAGCGGCGCTGCGCCGTCAGTAAACCCCGGAAAATGATAACCAGCAGGACAACGAAAATCAGCGTTCCTACCAGGCCTTGCTCGGCCAGCAATTCAAGGTACAGGCTGGCGGCTGTGCGTTGGTCACGGCGATGTTCAAGGCCGATATCGCGAGCATAATCCTGGTAATAAACCTGGAAATTTCCCAGCCCAACCCCCAGCAACGGGTCCGAAAGGAACATGCGCCAGGCTGCGACATTTTCACTTAAGCGCCCACGGAAGGAAATATCATTGACCAGGGCCGGGTCGGTGGTGGCCTGGGTGGGAATCAACTGCGTAAGGGCTCCCAGACGCTCGGTGTAAGAAGCGGGGAGATACTGCAACAACATCACCGCCAGCGCAGCCGAGACAATCATCGGCAGGATGTTGGGGCGGCGGGTCATAACCAGTACGGCAACCCCGACCAGCATGGAGAGCAAACCACCGCGCGAGTAGGTGTAGAAAATCGTCAGGACACAAACCACTGCGGCCCAACCGGCCAGGAAACGCAAAATGACGTTGCGCTCATTCCAAAGACGATCCAAAGCCAGCGGCACCACAACCAGGATGACCTGGGCAAACGCATTGGGGTTGGCATATGGGCCCATAGAGCGGTTCTGGTTGGTGTCGTTGGTCACACTCGATTCGAGGTTACCAAAGCCCCAGTAGCTGTTGCTGAAAGTGCCAGTCAGGTGCTGGAAGGCGCTGATGGTGCCCATTAAGATCCCGGCCGCAATCAAAACCCAGATGGCGCGCCGCAAAGTGACCGGCTTTTGGATGAAGAACACGATCAAAAGGGCGCCAAACGAGTTCTGTGAGAAAGTCAGGAACTGGTCAAAGGCGAGGGCATAATCTGGGGCGTGAAGCATGGATGCCAGCCAGGTCAGGTTGTAGATCAACAAGATCGGCCCAACCTGCAACCAGCCTACCGGGCGCTCGTTATAAATGGCAATACGGATAATCAACAGCGCAACCAGTAAAGCTACCAATAAGATTGCCGGGGAGGGCAGGCCATATTGCCGCGAAAGGACTGTGGTCATTTGGGTATAAATCATGAAAATGAACCCAAATAAAGTCACTTCAGGGCGGCCAACCGAGATGGCAAACATGACCCCGGCAGGAACCAGTAAAAGGACGATGGCGCCATAGTCCTTGACCAGGATCGCGGCCACAATCGCAACGATAAATGACAGGCTGACGGCAATAACCGAAATCCAATCGGTGCGCGCGGGAATCTGCGGGGCGGGTTCCTGCTGAATGGGCTTAAGCTTGGTAGAGAACATGGTTATCCGGGTAAAGGTAAGGGTTGCGGCGAATACAATTCAGGCTTAGGACTTCTTTGTGAAGCTCTTCTGGCGGGATTCTTTCAAGGCTTCTTCGGCGCGGTGAATGAGGGAGACCACCGGTTCTTGCGGCTCGCTCACTTTAACTGCCACACACGGCTGGAGTCGGACAGATTCGTTGGTTTGGCTCAAAATAATCGGATCAGAAAGCGCCTGGCGAATGCGTTCAAGCGTGCGTTCGGCCGGGCCTTCAGGGGTGGACGGCAACATGACGGCAAAGCTGACATCGGCCCAGCGACCGACAATGTCGTTACCGCGCAGTTCATTGCGCAGTTTGCGGGTCACTTCATGGAGAAGCTGCTGCGAAATGATGGGAGGCAGGGTTTCGATCAGGTCGCTTAAGCCATCCAGTTGAATCAGGCCCAGGCCAATATTACCGGTCGTGGAGCGGGCAACATCTTCTTCGAGCCGGTTCTGGAAGTAGCGTCGGGTAAAAGCGGAGGATGAATGATCAATGGTAATGCGCTGGCGCAGGGCTTCAAGCGGCATGCGAATCTGTTCACTCAGGATAACAAACATGGCACCGACTGCCAGGCCAATAACAAAAGCCAGGGAGGCATCACGCAATGGGACCGGGCTAAAAGGCAACAGCGGCGGCACAGCCGTATCAAGGAATTCGAGATCATAGACCTGGTTGAGCCGTCGGGCAAAAGCAATCGACTGATAACCAATGGTATTGGCCACAGCCGCGCACACCTGCGGGTTGGGTCCAGAAACGGTCAGCTGCAAAACGCTCGATTCGGGCAAGACCACCGCCAGGATGGTGTAGTCTTCTTCCAGGTCGATCGTCTGTAGCCCCAGGAAGGCAGCCGATTCTTCCAGGATACGGCGGCTGTTCATCACTTCAGCATAGGTGGCAACCACAGAGGGGCGATCAAGCGTATCAAGGCTTCGCACAACATCAGGCCCGTTGAGTAACAATTCCCCTGGGCTAAGGACAAAGCTCGCCGTAGCCTGGTATTGGGGTACGGAAGCGTATGAAATACCCAACGAAACGGAAAGCGCAACCAGGGCTGTTAGCACAATAACCCACCAGCCGCGTTGCAACATCTGTAGATAGAGTCTGAATTCCATATTGAAGCCTTTCTTGTTTGTTTATTTCCGCCGAATTATTATATATATTACCACTGTTATCAGATTTGCAAACTTAGGGCAAATAACAATGGTATTACAAAAGAGTCATTCAACTGTAAAGAACACGAAAAAATTACGGTGTGTTTTTCCCCGTTGTGAGCCAGTAACACCACAACCACACGACGATTGCCAATAATACGATTGGCAGGATATTGCGTCAACCCTGCTGTCATCCCCCATTCGGGTTACTATCTGCCCTGCAGGGGGTGAAAAGCATCGCCTGAAAGGGTAGAGCTTGCGCATCCA
>CAZLSP010000036.1:0-40191 GCA_964562145.1 uncultured Anaerolinea sp.
AGTAAATCACCAGTTCTTGCTCGGTTTTAGAGCCTTCGATGATTTCGGCGTACGAGGGCAGGAAATAGGGTGGAACATAGTATTGCTGCAGGGCGGTGTCTGCAGGCTGGGTGGCCACAACCGGGATGCCGGTGGGGGTGGGCGGCAGGGCAGTCGGTGTGGATGGGATTGCGGTTTGGGGTCCACACGAACTGGTCAAGAAGAAGATTATGGCTACAATTAATAGGCTTGCAAAACGGGGCTTGAGCATGTATTTCTCCCGAAAGGGTGATCGTGGTGAAAGGTTTTTTTATTATATCCTTGCTGAATGAGTGCACACATTGAAATTCTGTAATGTAAATGTTGCCTGGCATGATATTCAAATGAACAAGGTTTGGTTTTCTTATCAATCGGGGATAAAATGGGGACGGTGCTGTCGATGAGTCGTTTTCAGTCATCCATTGCTTTTCGGCTTTCAATCTGGTTTTTATTTTTAACTCTGCTGCCGTTGCTGGTAGTGGCTATTTTTGTTCGCAATAACGTGGCCGAGATGCTGGTGCAGGAGCTTTCCAGCCAAAGTTTGCGACAAGCTGAGTCGAATGCTGTGTTGTTGACTGAAATTTCAGCGCCATCAGCGCTGGATGCTTTTGTGGCGGCCAGCCAGCCAGAGGATGGGGATCATTTTGTGATCGATCTCTCCGGGGTTTACCTGGCATTTCCCGATGCAGTACCCGGCAGCCGATATTTCCAGGGTGATTTTTCAGCCGAAACAGTTTCAGCCGTCCTGACACAAGACTCAGGGACGGTTGTCGATTCGCAATCGGGGAAGATTGTGGCGTTTGCGCACGTCCAGGAGCGGGGCTGGATCGACCTGGTCGTTTTGAACCCGTCGATGATTACGGGAATGCTCACCACGCTGACGCGGATGTCGGCTGTGCAGCTTTTGGTAAGCCTGTTGATTATTGCCATCGCAGGTGGCGTAGTGATCTGGATTGTGGTGGGTTCCCCGCTAAGCCAGCTGACCCGCATGGCCGAGCATTTGGGCCAGGAGGTCGAGGACCGCGTTAACCCGGATGAAATGGATGGGGAGTTGCGCGTCCTGGCCAGGGCATTGAACCAGTCGCAGGATGATATCCGCATCTTGATTTCGAATCTGGAGTTCCAGGTGCGTGAGCTGGGGCAGGCATACGAAACGCTCAAAGAAAGCGAATTGCGTTTTCGGGCCCTGTTCGATTCTGCCAACGACGCCATCCTGGTTCATCATATTAAGACCGGCGCCATCATCGATGCCAACCAGAAATTTACCGAAATTTACGGGTACTCGCGCGATGAAGCTCGTGCGATGAGCATCCAGCAGATGAGCGCCCAGGTTCCGGCGTACAACCAGCGCAGTATTTTGCGCTGGTTCCGGCGCACGCAGCGTTATGGGCCGCAAGTATTTGAATGGCAGGCCCGCGCCAAAGACGGAACCCTGTTTTGGGTCGAGGTCAGCACACGCGTCGCGTTCATTGACGGTGAACAGCGCCTGCTGCTTTCCGCCCGCAACATCAATGAGCGCAAACGCGCCGAACAAATCCAGATTGCGGTCTACCGTATCTTCCAATCGGCACAGGCCAGTCAGACCTTTTACGAATTGTTCACCCTCGTCCACGGGATTCTTGAAAATGTGCTTCCGGCACGCAATTTTTTGGTGGCCTTGTACGATCCTGAAACTGACCTGT
Organism: uncultured Anaerolinea sp.; assembly: GCA_964562145.1. Lineage (GTDB taxonomy): Bacteria > Chloroflexota > Anaerolineae > Anaerolineales > Villigracilaceae > UBA5195. The sequence continues at coordinate 1,701 of CAZLSP010000036.1, forward strand.
TCAATTATCCCTACCACCTGGACGAGCATGATGCCTGGCCGTCTGTCCACCGACCTGATAACGGGCTGGTCACCTATGTCATGCGCACCGGTGAATCCTTGCTGGCGCGCGAGGACACCATCTCCCGGTTGGAATTGGACCCGCCCGCCAGCCGCAAGGCCGGTTTTATCGACTGGCTGGGTGCGCCGCTGCAAACTTCGCGTGGGACATTGGGCGTCATTGCCATCAAAAATTATGATGTGCGCCAGCGCCTGACCGAGCAAGACCGTGAAAACTTCTCGTTTTTGGCTAACCAGATTGCTATGGCCGTGGAGCGCAAACGCGCTGACGAGGCCTTGCGTGTCTCTGAGGCGCGCTGGCGGACCTTGATGGAAAACACCCCACAGATGATCCTGACCGTCACCCGCAACGGGGATATTATCTTTGTTAACCGGGTCTTGCACGGGTTTGAAGACATTCATATTTTTGAAAAGTCAATCATCCCCTACATCCCCGGCGTCGATGATCGTGAAAAACAGCAAACCCTGTTAGAAGTCTTCAGCCAGCGCCAGGCAATTTCATTCGAAATTTCGATCCCCTCGCCTGAAAGGGTGTCGTGGTTTGCCTGTAACATCTCCCCGGTCATCGACGAAGGCCGGGTAGACCTGGCAATTTTCAACGCCACTGATATTACTGACCGCAAAGTGTTTGAAGAAGCATTGCGCCAGAGTGAATATAAATTCCGCTCGATTGTGGAGCAACTTTCAGAAGGATTTGCGCTTTTCTCTGAAACGGGACTGATTATCGAGTGGAATCGTTCACTGGAAGAAATGCTGGGCTATTCACGCGATGAAATGATTGGAAAGACTTTCCTTGACCTGCAGCTTTTGCTCTCCCCCCCCGAAGTAGCAAAGGCTCCCAATTTTTCTGCGCGCACCCGCACCTTGTTCGACCATGCCCTGGCTACTGGCCGCTCACCTTTGTTTGAGCGCCCGTACGAGACAGAGATGTGCACCAAAAACGGACGCCAGATTTTCGTCGAGCAAACCGCTTTTCCAATCCGTACTGAAAACGGCTACCGCATTGGGTCGCTAAACCGGGATATCACTGAGCAAAAACGAGTACAAGAAGAGATTCGCAGTCTGAATGAAGACCTTGAGCGGCGGGTGGCGGATCGCACGGCCCAGCTGGAAGTTGCCAACCGCGAACTGGAGGCTTTTTCCTACTCTGTTTCGCACGACTTGCGCGCCCCACTGCGCGCCATTGATGGCTTTAGCCGCATCCTGACCGAAAACCTGGAAGCCGGGACAGCGGAAGACCCGCTGCACTATATTAATGTGATCCGCGACAACGCCCAGCAAATGGGGCATCTCATTGATGACCTGCTTTCATTCTCGCGTCTTAGCCGCCAACCCTTGCACAAAGAACCTTTCCAGCCTCGCGGCCTGATCGACCAGGTGCTCCAAACGCTCGCCACCGAAAAAGATGGCCGCCCGCTGGAACTTCTTATCGCCGACCTGCCGGTGTGTCGTGGCGACCCAAGCCTGCTCAAACAGGTTTGGCTCAACCTGCTTTCCAATGCACTCAAATTTACCCGTGGGCGCAACCCGGCGCGGATAGAGGTTGGGGTAGAGCAGCTACCAGAAGAGATTGTCTTTTTTGTGCGCGATAACGGCACCGGCTTCGATATGCGTTTTGTCGAAAAGCTGTTTGGGGTTTTCCAGCGCCTGCATCGGGCCGAAGATTTTGAAGGCACCGGGGTAGGCCTGGCGATAGTCCAGCGTATTGTTCACCGGCATGGCGGCCGGGTATGGGCCGAAGCGGCAGAAGGCCAGGGAGCAACCTTTTTCTTTTCGCTGCCAGTAGAAACGATTTACAAAGATGCAGAGATTTAGCACTAGAATCTTATTTTTGTAATAGGTATAATTATGCAAAGTTGATGCGGATAGTTGCCCCGGAGGTGGGTATGGTCGATGCCCCAGTGGAAATTTTACTCGTTGAAGATAACATGAATGATGCCGAGCTTTCCCTTTATGCGTTGCGAAAGTTCAAGATAGCCAACCGCATTCATCATGCCAGGGATGGGGCCGAAGCGCTCGATTACATCTTTGGGTCAGATAAAAACACCGCCAATACCCCGCTCCAAATTCCACGCCTGATTTTGTTGGACCTGAAACTGCCCAAGATTGACGGCCAGGAAGTGCTTCGCAACCTGAAATCGAATGAAAGCACACGCACAATTCCTGTCGTTGTGCTGACTTCATCGCGTGAAGAGCGCGATATCCTTGAAACCTATAACCTGGGGGTTAATAGTTATATCGTAAAGCCGATCGATTTTGAACAGTTTACCGAAGCTGTGCGTGATGTAGGTCTATACTGGTTGTTGTTGAACCAGGTGCCGGCAGTGGGCAGTTAAACGGGGATTGAGATCGATATGTTGGAGAAAATTCCGCTGAGAGTTTTGATCCTGGAAGACCGCCCGGTAGATGCGGAACTCATTTTATATGAGTTGAAACGTTCAGGGTATCACTGTAACAGTATTCGCGTGGATACCCAGGAAGCCTATCTTAAAGCCATCGAGGAAATCCCCGATATCATCCTGGCTGATTACAGCCTGCCTCAATTTACTGCGCTGCAGGCCCTGCACCTGCTTCAGGAACGCGGGCTAGACATCCCCTTCATCGTTGTCACCGGAACTATCAGCGAAGAGGCGGCTGTTGAGACCATGATTGAGGGCGCAGCCGATTACCTGCTCAAAGACCGTCTTGGCCGGTTGGGGCAAGCGGTTCAGCGCGCCCTGCAACAAAAAGCCCTGCGTGACGAAAAACGTCGTTCCGAACAAGCCCTGCGCCTGTCAGAAGATAAATTCTCAAAAGCATTCCGCATTTCTCCCGATGCCATCTCCATTACGCGCCTTTCAGATGGCCTGATTATCGAAATTAACGAAGGCTTTACCCGCCTGACCGGTTTCACCGCCGAAGATGCCATCGGCAGAAGCGCCCTGGCTTTCAATATTTGGGCCAATCTCGACGAGAGCCAGCGTTTTTACAGCTCCATCCAGCTCTACCAGGAAATCAGCAACATGGAATGCGTCTTCAAAAAGAAGGAAGGCGCTCCCTGGTTTGGGCTTATCTCCGCCCGTATTATCGAAGTCAACTCCGAAATTTGTGTCATTGCCATCATCCGCGATATTACCGAGCGCAAACTGGCCGAGCTCGAACTGCAACATGCCCACCAGGAACTGGCCCTGGCCTATGACGCCACCATCGAAGGCTGGTCGCGTGTGCTTGACCTGCGCGACAAGGAAACCGAAGGCCACACCCAGCGCGTCACCGAGATGACCATTCGTCTTGCGCGCGCCCTGGGCGTCCCCGATGACCAGATTGTGCACATCCGGCGCGGAGCTTTGCTGCACGATATTGGCAAAATGGCTATCCCCGATAGCATCTTGCAGAAACCGGGGCCGCTTACCAGCGAAGAATGGCTGGAGATGCGTCGTCACCCAGAGTACGCCTACCATATGCTTAGCCCCATTTCGTATCTCAACCCCGCGCTTGATATTCCCTATTGCCATCATGAACACTGGGATGGAACTGGTTATCCGCGCGGGCTGAAAGGCGACGAAATCCCCATTTCAGCGCGTATCTTCTCCATCGTCGATGTCTGGGATGCCCTGCTTTCTAACCGCCCATACCGCAAGGGCTGCACCGAAGAAACCGTACTCGAATACATCCGCAAGTATTCAGGCATCTACTTTGACCCGCATCTGGTCGAATCTTTCCTCGAACTTCACCACAAAGGCGCTTTCAAGGACACCCAGATCTACCGTATGACCATGGGAAACCACGCCGCCGGTCATACCAATCATGAGCCCATCCCGTAACATTGTCGTCCTGGTGGTTTCCCTGCTCCTGGTTTGTCTTGTGCTGGGCATTGGCGGATTGATTCTGACCTTTAGCATCAACGCCTCGCCCCGGGCCACCCCGCCTCCGCTTGTTTTTCCAACCCGTCCACCCACATCCGACGCCCCGTTGCCTGTTTCGCAGACCGAAGTGCCGACCCTGCCCGTCAGCGATGAGCCGCAGGGAAAGATTGTCTACGTCTGCCAGATGTTCCGAAACGTCACCACCGACCAGCTTTGTATCATCAATGCAGATGGTACTGGTCAGCGCCGCATCACTACCGACGATGAGGCCCGCCACTTTTACCCATCTTTTTCCCCGGACGGGCAAAGCGTTCTCTTCTCCTCTGATATGGGGCGCGACGGCTATTTCCAGCTTTTTGAGCAAAACCTGGCGACCGGTGAATTAACCCCGTTTGGGCAGACCGGTATCGCGCCCGAAGTTTCCCCCGATAATCAATACATAGCTTTCACCCAAGGCAATGGCAAAAACGATACCGTCTGGGTCATGGAGCGTGACGGTCAAAACCCGCGCATGGTCTATGACTATGGCTGGGATCCTACCTGGTCCCCTGACGGGCAAAGCCTGTTGTTTGCCACGCTAATCAACAATGAGACCCAGTTAGCCACCATTCGGCTCGATGGCAGCGGTTTCCGCCAGGTGACGCGCTTACCCCTGTTGCGCGGGCGCAGCGATTGGTCGGCTGATGGGCAGTATATGATTACTTACTCGGGGAATTCGTGGCAGCGTGAACTTTTCCTGTTCAGCCCGGATGGCTCCAACCCGCGCCAGATTACGCCTGCGGGTGGTAACAGCCAGGGTCCCAGTTTTTCCCCCGATTCTCAGTGGGTGGCCTTTACTTCCTATTTTGATCTGTACCGTAACGTCAATGGTTGCGAAATATACATCATGCGCGTTGATGGCAGCGACCTGCGCCGCCTGACCGATAACAATTATTGCGACTGGCAGCCACGTTGGGGGCCTTGACGCTTGTATCTGACCCCAACCTGTACTAAGATAATAGCAGGTCTTTTTCACTGTTGATTTGTACAGGTTGGCTATGACAAAAATTTTACTGGCAGAAGATGACGACTTGCTGCGCGCCATGACGCGCACCATCCTTGAGATTAATGGCTACCAGGTTTTTGCCTATGCCAATGGTCAATTGGCTTCTGAGGCTTTCCCCCTAATTCAACCTGACCTTGTTGTCTCAGATATTAATATGCCCATCCTGAATGGCTACGAGCTGCTCGATGCCGTGCGAGCGCGGCCGGAGGGGGTGGTGGTGCCTTTCCTGTTCCTTTCTGCCAACGCAGAGCGGGATGATGTTACAGCGGCCCGCCGTCTGGGAGCCGACGATTATCTTTTTAAACCCTATGAACCCGATGAGTTGATTACCGCCGTTAAGGCGCGCCTCGATCGGCGTCACCTGCACGAATTGTTTGATTCACACCAGGCACACCTGCAGACGGTGATCTTGCTTGCAAACCTGATCGAAGCGCGCGATGCGTATACACGCGGGCACGTCAAGCGCGTTCAGGACTATGCCATTGAATTGGCCCACCACCTGGATTGGTCACCTGCGGCCCTGGCCTGCCTCGAATTTGGAGCCTTGCTCCACGATATAGGCAAGATCATCATCCCGGAGGCCGTGCTTAATAAACCTAGCGACCTGACCCCCGATGAACTGGAAATTATTCGCCGTCATACCACTGCCGGGGCGCACATTATCGACGGGGTAACCCACTTGCGCGAGGCGCGCCCATACATCCTATACCATCACGAGAAATGGGATGGCACCGGCTATCCCGAGGGCTTGCGGGCCGAAGACATCCCCATCCAGGGCCGTTTACTGGCCATTGCGGATGTATACGATGCCCTCACCAGTGACCGGCCCTACCACAAAGGGATTCCTTTCCCGGCCGCAATTTCGATCTTGCGCCGGGCCTCGGCGCTTCACTTTGACCCGCATATGGTGGAAGTCTTTTGCCAGATTCAAGAAAGCAAATTGAGCCCGTTGTAAACGGCTCAACCCTGTGGGAACAAAAATCCCCACCGTGTAAAAGCGGTGGGGATTTTGCATTAGACGATTTTACTGTGTTACCAGCGCGCGCTTGGGCAGGTGGTAATTCCCGCCGCTTTGCCGATCCGTTTGTACATGGTGACACTGGTGAAGGGTTCACCCAAGATTCCGTCGTGGATGGCCCACGAGCGTAGACGGATACTATGGGCAGCTTCCGGGCGTCTAAAGGGTGCATCGTCGCTCAGGCGGGCGTGAAGATCGCCGCCTGCAGAGAAACCCGTTTCGATTCGTTCCATCAGGCGGCGGCCCATTTGGTAAGCGAAACCATAGCGCTCAAAGATGACAGCATTGTGGTAGTAGAGCGGCTCGACAAAGTAAATGTCATGACCCAGGCTGGCTACAAAGGCTTCAAAGGTTTGGATGGCCGGGGAGAGCAGGCGTAGCCCTTTACGCACTTGCCCCGGGGCAAGACCGGCTGCCAGCGCCCCCGCTTCAGCTTCCAGGTTACGCTTGAGTGTCCCGAAACGGGTCGGGCTGCCGTCGGGCATTCGATCTACGTTGTGGCGCGGGGCATCCGGGTCGTTCAAAATATATAAAAGCACGTGGATTTGCCCGCTAATGGTATCGGTTAGGTGCCCATACAGGATTGGGTCGGGGTAGCGTAACTCATGATAGAGCGCCATTTCGACATCCGGTGCGCCGGAGGCGTACTTAAATTCAAGCAACGATTGCAGCCGCTGGGTTTCTACGGGCGGTAATCCAAAGCGGTCGAGCAGTTCTTGCGGAACGACGCGACTATAGATTTCACGTTTTTTGTCTTCGGGCAGCAGGTTGATCCCGCCAATGGTGGAGGGGGGCATGGGGCCTCTTGTGGAGCTACTTAACGAAGGTTCATTTCGCGCGCAGCTTCGCGTTCCTGGTCGCGCTTGGCAATGGTTGCGCGCTTGTCGTGGGTCTGTTTACCTTTTGCCAGGGCTATCTCAATTTTAGCCCGGCCGTTTTTCAGGTAAACCCGCAAGGGTACAATAGTGACACCCTTTTGTCGAACAGTATTCCACAGTTCGCGAATCTCTTTTTTGTGCAGCAGCAGGCGGCGCGGTCTTTTGGGGTCGTGGTTGAAGCGGTTGGCTTGCTCGTACGGCGCGACATGCGCTTCGACCAGCCAGGCTTGCTGGCCATTTTCAATTTCCACATACGATTCGGCCAGGCTGATTTGACCAGCCCGGATGGATTTGATTTCACTCCCTTGCAAGGCCAGACCGGCCTCAAAACGCTCGAGAATGAAATATTCAAAATTTGCTTTGCGGTTAGTGGCGACTACTTTGACGTTTTCACTCATATCTGTCTATGATGTTACCACAATTGGCCGTTCGGGGGTTCACTTTTGTCCTTTATGGCGCAATCTTTTGTTTTGGGCGAGTTGTCAGACGTGTTAAGGTATAATTGGAGCGGTCCGCACTTTTTGGATCAATTTCGTTTCCCTAAATTCAGAAAAATCCTGTCTTGCAAGGCGTGCTATGACGAGTCTTCCCCTTCAACTTCCCGGTGAATATTGGAAAAATTTATCTGTCAGCAAACAAGATATAGACTTTTTGCAAAATCATCTTTTTGAGACCGAAAACCCCCTGCCTACAGAAGAGTTGGTCGCCATCCTGGTGGCTGAACGCATTCGTTTTGAGCGTGAAGCCCAGGCCCGGCAGCAGAAATCCAGCGGCGATGTTTACATCCCGATGGAACCCTACAAGCTGGGACAAAAACTCATCTTGCCCGCTTTTGGCATGAAAAAAGGTGAAGTGGTGGCGGTGCGGCCGGGGAATAACCCGGAAGTCGGCTCCTTTGAAGTGATCGATGTCCGTCTCGAAGATGGCCAGGTCAAGTCGTTGGCGGCTTCGCTGGCAGATCACAAATTGAACTTGCCCCCCGAACAAAAAGCCGATCCCGATACCGACCCGCAGGCCATTATGGAAGCCTACGGCGAAGATTTGGTTAAAAAGCTGGATGTTACATTGATGGCCGATGAGACCCTGGTGCGCATCGCTGAAGCCTGGTTCCCGCGCGCCCTGCTGATCGATATCAACGTTGGTTATCTCAACCTGGCCGAGGCTGTTCTGGAGATGAACAGCGGCGAGCCGCTCTCGACGACTGCGCTAATTGAGCAGGTGGGGGTTTCGGGTACGGCTAATCCCAACCTGACCGAATTTTCGATGAATTATGCCTTGCAGGAGGATGGCCGCTTTGATGAAGTTGGCCCTACGGGTGAAGTGTTGTGGTGCCTGCGACGCCTCGAGCCTGAAGAAGTCCAGAACGTTCCCAGCATTTTGAAATACAACCTGGTTGATTATGATCGCTCCCTGCTGACGCCGCAGATGCTCAATCTTGAGTCGCTCCTGGATGATGAACTGAGCGAAACCGACCAGAAGCCTCCCAAGGCCGATGAAATGACCATTACCCTGACCTACCCGCATTGGCGGGCCGGGACTTTACCGGTGTCGCCGCGCGTCAGGTCGTTTTTCCCCACTGCCATCGAGTCGCCGCGCATTCGTTTTACCCTGGTCGATGCCAAATCTGGCGAAAAACTGCCCGCCTGGGTGGTACGTGAATATGGATATGTATATGGTTTGCGCAAATGGTTCGAAAAACAGAAGCTTTTCCCGGGTGCGTACATTGTCATTCGTCGCAGCCGTGTGCCGGGAGAAGTCATCATCGAAGCCAAAACGCATCGCCCCAACCGCGACTGGGTTCGCACTGTCTTGGCCGGGTCAGATGGCGGGCTGGTCTTTGCCGTGCTCAAGCAAGAAATTTATTGCGAGTATAACGAGCGTATGGCCGTCGTCGTCTCTGACATCGCCGCAGTCGATTCTGCCTTTACTTCCCGCGGCCGCCAGCCTCTCGAAAAACTCGTCCGTGACATGTTGCGCGAATTGGCCAAGTTGACCCCGCAGGGGCACGTTCATGCCGAGGAGCTCTATTCGGCGGTCAATATTTTGCGCCGTGTGCCGCCTGCGCCGTTGTTTGCCTTGCTGGCATCTACCCGTGATTTTGTTCACGTGGGTGACCTGCACTATCGCCTGGCTGAAATGATGCTGGAGGAGGAATAAAATGAGTCTGGTTAAACCGAGTCTCCAGACCCGCTTCCACATCGACTTTGATTGGTGGCGGCAAAATGAAAACGACTGGCATGTCCATTTATCGGGTTTGTTGTGCGCCGAACATAAGGATACCTTTGCCAGCATGAAAAGCGGCGCAATGATCGATTTTATTGACCCTGAAACCGCCGAAGTGCGCCCCATGGATGGCTTGCAACAGATTATCCTGTCCCATTGCGCCCGCCAGGCCGATTTTGTGACCGGGCAAACCCAACTGGTAGAAGGTGTCTTCCGCACTTTCCTGGCCAACGGCAATAGCCCGCTTACCCCCACCGAGCTGGCGGAGCGACTGGGCCGCCCGGCCAACACCATTCTGGTAACACTTTCGGGTGTGCGGGTTTACAAGGGCATCCGCCCGGTGCAAGAATAACCGTTCTGCCCCTGTAGCTCAATGGACAGAGCAGCAGCCTTCTAAGCTGTTGGTTGTGGGTTCGAATCCCGCCAGGGGCGCTCTATTGTGGAGAAATGGTGTGGAAAAGAAAAGATTTTTTATTGTCTGATTTCAACAGACCTGACAGGTGGAGAGGCCTGTCAGGTCTGTGGTTTCGTAGGTTTATTGTTAAATCTCCCCCTAAAAGTGTGGCAAATTTTGCCCGGCAAGGTTATAAATAAATCAAGAGGTAGTTATGGCAACAATCCTTTTGCGGTCGCAAGATAGACCCGAATTGCCCGATAAAAGGCGCATGATTGTCGAAGCCATCGGATGGCAGGTGCGCATGCAAGCGCATCTTTGGAGCCCTCCCACCGACCTGATTGAAACCGAACAGGCCTATGTCGTCCGTGTCGAAGTGGCCGGTATGCGCCATCAAGACTTTAACGTTTTACTGGAAAACTCCTTCCTGACCGTCAGCGGCACTCGGCCCGATACCCCCGAACGCCGCGCCTATCATCAAATGGAAGTCCGTTTTGGTGAATTCAGCACTGTAGTGGCTATCCCTGGCCCGGTGGATGATGAAAATGCCAGCGCCGAATACGAAGACGGCTTCTTGACCGTGCGGCTGCCCAAAAGCAAACCCCGCGCGGCGCAACAAAAATAGCAACCCTGCGCCGAGAAATTATTCCCGTATTTTGAAGGAAATTTATGCCCGCAACTCGATGGCAAACCAACCCCGCCGAATTGTTTGACTGGATTGACGAAAACGACGCTGAACTCCTGGATATGCTGATGCCGTCTATCTTTACGCGCTTCTCCCCTAAAAAAGAAGATGGGAACCAGTCTGCGCCCGAGCCGGAATCCCCCGAAGCCAGCGCACCTGTACCGGAGATTGTCCCAATTTTGCCGCTGCGGGGCGTGGTTGTGTTTCCCCAAACCGCCGTCCCGCTGACGATTGGTCAGCCGCGTTCGATCAAACTGGTCGATGATGTGGTAGCCGGGGATCGCTTTGTTGGGCTGGTGGCCGCTAAAAATCCGGAGTTGGAAACGCCGGGGCCCGAGGATCTCTACCAGATTGGCACCATTGCCACCGTCCATCGCTTGTTGCGTGCTCCCGATGGCACCATCCGCTTGCTGGTGCAGGGTGTGGAGCGTTTTCGGCTGGTGGAGTTTACCCAGACCGAGCCGTATCTCATGGCGCGCATCGAACGTATCCCCGAAATCACCGAGCCGGGGATCGAGATGGATGCGCTGGCGCGCAATGCTCGCGACCAATTCTCTGCCATCGCGGAGTTGATCCCATCTTTCCCGCGTGAACTGGTTGGGTCCATTGTATCGATTGAAGACCCGCTACAAACCGTTTATTCGATTGCCAACTTCCAGCGCATCGAATTGGATGATGCCCAGAACCTGCTCGAACTTAATTCGACCATCGATAAACTGCGCAAGCTAGTCAACTTCCTGGTGCGCGAAACTGAAGTGCTGCAATTGGGTCAGAAGATCCAGAATGAAGCCCGCTCTGAGATCGATAAGGTTCAGCGGGAATATTTCCTGCGTGAGCAATTGAAGGCCATCCAAAAAGAGTTGGGGGAGCGGGATGAACAGGCTGTGGAGGTGGAAGAGTTTCGCAAGAAGCTCGAGGCAGCCAAAATGCCTGAAGAAGCCGAGAAACAGACCAAGCGTGAGCTGGAGCGTCTTTCGCGCCTGCCAACCGCTGCCGCTGAATATGGCGTGATCCGCACTTATCTCGACTGGTTGGTTTCGCTGCCCTGGTCAAACGGAACCGAAGACAACCTGGATATTGCGCATGCCCGCGAAGTGCTCGAAAAAGACCATTATGGTTTGGATGACATCAAGGAACGTATTCTTGAGTTCCTGGCCATTCGCAAGCTCAAGCTGGAACGCAAAGATGAGCAGGTTGCCTCCGATGACGTTATTCGCCGTGAGCGTGAAGGGGTGATCTTGTGTTTTGTGGGGCCGCCGGGCGTGGGCAAAACTTCACTCGGGCAATCGATTGCGCGCGCCATGGGGCGCAAATTTATTCGCATTTCGTTGGGGGGTGTGCGCGATGAAGCCGAAATTCGCGGCCATCGCCGCACCTATATCGGCGCGATGCCGGGGCGCATTTTGCAGGCCCTGCGGCGCGTGGAAACTCGCAACCCGGTCTTCATGCTCGACGAAGTGGACAAGTTGACAGCCGATTTTCACGGCGACCCGTCTTCGGCTTTGCTGGAAGTGCTCGACCCCGAACAGAACAACGAGTTTCGTGATAATTACCTGGAGGTGGCTTTTGACCTTTCGCAGGTGATGTTCATTACCACCGCCAATACCCTTGAAACGATCCCGGGGCCGCTGCGCGACCGCATGGAAATTATCAGCCTGTCGGGTTACACCGAAGGGGAGAAGGTTGCGATTGCCAAGGGCTATCTGATTCCGCGCCAGGTGCGTGAGAATGGCCTGAAGGCCGAAGAGGTCTCTTTTACCGATGCGGCCCTGGTAAAGATTGTGCGCCAGTATACGCGCGAAGCCGGTGTGCGCAATTTGGAACGGAATATTGGTTCGGTTTGCCGTAAAATTGGCACGCGCATTGCCGAAGGTAAAGGGAACTCGTTTGATGTTACCCCTGACCTGATTAAAGAATTGCTCGGGCATCCGCCCTTCCAGGGACCGGAAGAACTCAGCCTGCGGACCTCGGTTCCGGGTGTGATTCCTGGCCTGGCGTGGACCCCGTTTGGCGGCGATGTGCTGTTTATCGAGGCCACGCGCATGTCGGGCGCAAAGGGCTTCCAGGTGACCGGGTCGGTTGGCAATGTGATGCAGGAATCGGCGCGTGCGGCTCTTTCGTATGTGCGCTCACATGCCGAGGACCTGGGATTGCCCGCCAACTTCTTCGAAAAGTCCGACTTTCACCTGCACATCCCCTCGGGTGCACAGCCTAAAGACGGTCCATCGGCTGGGGTGACCATTGCCACGGCGCTGACTTCGCTGGTTTCGGGACGGCTAGTGCGTCCGGGAGTAGGCATGACGGGTGAGATTACCCTGCGGGGCCAGGTTTTGCCCATTGGTGGGGTAAAAGAAAAGGTGCTGGCTGCTCATCGTAACGGCTTGCATACGGTCATCCTTCCCAAACGGAATGAACCCGACCTGGAGGATGTACCCGAAGAAATCCAGAAAAATATGCAGTTTGTGTTCGCAGAAAAGGTGGAAGATGTCATTTCTGCGGCTCTCGAAGCTGCTACGGCTCCGGTTGTTGAAGCCGCAGTAGCGCCAACGGTAAAAAAGGCCAGGGGTGGCAAAAAAGCCAAGCCACAGGCTGAGGAAACTGCCAATGTCTAAGATTATGCTGGCTGAAGATGATGTAACCATGCTGTCTTTGTTAAAGACGCTGCTCAAAATGGAAGGCTTTGAAACCGTTGCGCTGGATGAGCGCGAGAATGTCCTGGATGCCATTTATCGTGAGCGCCCCGACATTGTCTTGCTGGATGTGCACCTGGTTCAGGGGAACGGCCTGGACTTGTTGCGCGAGATTCGGCTCGATAGCAGCTTGCGTGAGATGGTCATTATCATGCAATCGGGGATGAACCTGGCCAGTGAGTGCAAACAGGCTGGGGCCAACGACTTCTTGCTTAAACCGTATATGCCCGATACCCTGATCGCGGCCATTCGCAGTGGGCTGGCGCGCAGTCAATCATGAGTGTGGTTTTACGCGAATTCCAGTATCCTGCCGATTATGATGCTGTTTTCTCGCTCTGGCAAAATGCCGGGGAAGGGATTGGCATTGGCTTTTCTGACCAACCCGCCGAAATTGAGAAAAAGTGGCGGCATGCTCCAGATTTGTTTTTGCTGGCAGAGTTGGATGGCCGTATGGTTGGCACCATCATCGGTGGTTTCGATGGCCGGCGTGGGATGCTGTATCACCTGGCGGTCGATGCCGATGTGAGGAAGCAGGGGATTGGCGGTTTGTTGATGCAAGAGATTGAGCGGCGGTTACGTGACAAGGGCTGCCGCAAAGTCTATTTGTTGTTGAAGCAGGGCAACCCGGCCGGGGAGTTTTACAAAAAACGCGGCTGGAGCGAAATGCCGACCGTTCAAATCTACGGTAAAAACTTGTAGGAGACTTTATGACCCTGCGCTTTGGCATCCTGACGATTTCAGACCGCTCTTTTCGGGGTGAACGCTCCGATACATCTGGCCCGGTACTGGCAGAAGCGGTGACCTCGCAGGCCTGGCAGGTGGTTGAGACGGGTATCTTGCCCGATGAACAGGATGTCATTTACCAGCGCCTGATCGCCTGGGCCGATTCGGCCCACTTTGATGTGATTTTAACGACCGGCGGGACGGGTTTTGCTCCCCGAGATGTCACCCCCGAGGCAACACGCCAGGCGGTAGAGCGGCTTACGCCTGGTCTCGATGAAGCCATGCGCGCCGCCAGCCTGAAAATCCATTCGCATGCCATGCTTTCGAGGGCGGTATCGGGAATTCGCAAGCGGACGTTGATTGTCAACCTGCCCGGCAGCCCCAAGGGGGCGTTGGAGAATTTCCAGGTGATTATCCCGGCCTTGCCACACGCCATCCAGCTTTTGTTAGAAGCTCCCGATTCTGAAAAGGGTCACCTTGCCAGGTTTCCATGACTAATGCTATAATCTCGCGGCTAAAAAACAACGAAAGTTATCCACAGAAAGAGGAAAGACATGATTGATGTAAACGATCTTCGCAAGGGCGTGACCTTTGAATACGATGGTAATTTGTTCAAGGTACTGGAATACAGCCATCACAAACCAGGCCGGGGCAATGCCACCATTAAAATTAAGGCTCGTAACCTGCGGACCGGCGCCAATATTGAAAAAACCTTCCAGTCGGGTGACCGCGTTCCCGATGCGTCGCTGGATTACCACAACTCGCAGTACCTGTATAATGACGGTGAATTTTATTACTTCATGGACAATGACACCTTCGAGCAGCCCGGCGTAAAAGGTGATGTGCTCGGCGACAGCGCCCAGTTCCTGAAAGAAGGCATGGAATGCAAGTTGACCTTTTACAAAGGCGAGCCGCTGGATGTTGAACTGCCTCTGACCGTTGACCTGAAAGTGGAATATGCCGAAACCGCTGTGCGCGGCGATACCGCCACCGGCGTCACCAAAAAGGTTCGCGTTGAAACTGGGGTGCTGGTACAGGTTCCCAACTTCGTTAAAGAAGGCGATACCATTCGCGTGGACACTCGTTCTGGCGAATACGTGACCCGCGTATAATTTTTGCAAGAATCACCCTCTGCACCCGTAAGGGCGAATGGCGAAGCATGTTAGAATCAGCCATTCGCCTTTTTATTTACTCCAGAAAACGATAAGAGAATGCGCACCCCTGCCGGTACCGATTGCCAATATTTTTACGGTGACTACTTCCGCGGCCGCTCTGTGGAAGAATGCCGATTGCTCAATGCCACAGGCGAACGTTGGACGCCTGATTTGTGTAAAACTTGCCCTGTGCCGGGCATCAGCCGCGCCAACGCCTGTGAAAACCTGCAGCTACGGGCTTCTGTTGGCCGCCCCTTGAGCGCTGCTTTCATGCGGCGCGTTCAAATCACTGCTGTTTGCCAGAAGTCTGGGCGCAGTGTCAGCGAACCCCAAATTGGCTGCGGCGAATGCCACCCCCTGCCACCCATCTTCGATGTGAAAAAATGACCCTGACCCTGCTCTTTGACCTCGACGACACCCTGCTCGACTCCAATATCGACGCCCTCATCCCGGTTTATTTTCAAAAATTAGCCGCTTACCTGTCTGATACTGTTCCGCCGGAGAAGCTACTCCGCGAGTTAATGGTCGGGACCGTGCAGATGTATGGCAACCAGACCCTCGATCGCACCCTCGAGCAAGCCTTTAGCGACCATTTTTATCCAGCGCTTGGATTTCCTGAATCGGCGCTGGCCAAACCGATTGATGAATTCTACGATAACGTTTTCCCCTCGCTGCAACCTTTAACTGCTCCCCGCCCCGAGGCGGTAGAACTGGTGGAATGGGCCTTTGCGCGTGGCTGGAAACCTGCCATTGCCACCGACCCGCTCTTCCCGCGCAAAGCCATCCTGCATCGTTTGCGTTGGGCCGGATTGGCTCCCGAGGATTATCCGTTTGCCCTGATTCCAGATTTTGAGACTTTTCATTACGCCAAAGCTTCGGTCGCATACTTTCCCGAGTTCCTGGCGCGCATGGGCTGGAGCGATGGCCCGTTGCTGATGATTGGGGATAGCGTTGAGCGCGACATCCTGCCCGCCATTAAAGCGGGAATCCCGGCCTTCTGGCTTAAGTCCAATGGGCAATCTGCGCCGGAGATTGGCGACACCCCACAGGGCAACCTCGCTGACCTGCGGCGTTATCTCGAAACCGTCGACCTTAACCAGCTTAAGCCAGATTTCTCGTCCCCTTCTGCAATGATTGCCAGCCTGCAAGCCACCCCCTCGGTGCTGCACAGCTTATCGTTGGGGTTGGATGATTCGGTTTGGGCTTTGCGGCCGGCCTCTAAAGAGTGGTCGTTTACTGAAATCTTGTGCCACATGCGGGATGTGGATAGCGAAGTCAACCTGCAGCGCATCGAGACCGTCTTGCGCGAGGACAATCCCTTTTTGCCGGGCCAGGTGACCGACCCGTGGGCCGAGGAGCGCAATTACATTCAGCAAGATGGCGCGCAAGCGTTTAAAGACTTTGTTGCGGCTCGCGCCCGGCTGGTTGCCCGGCTGCAAGCCTTGACCCCGCAGGAGTGGGAACGACCGGCCCGGCATGCCATTTTTGGGCCAACCCACCTGCGAGAACTGGTCGGGTTTATCGCAGAACACGATCGTTCGCATTTGCAGCAGGCAATGCGCTTTGCTCAATAAAGAACCAGGCCGTGAGCATGGGTCGCACCGGATCACTGAACGGTGCGACCCATTTTGATTCACCTTTTTGGTGGGGAGATTGGCAACAGGGACGGAATCAGGTATAAAAGGGTCTATGTCACTCTTTACAGGTTGCCCGGTCTGGTCTTTTAAGGGTTGGGTGGGAAATTTTTATCCTACTGGAACCCAACCCGCTAGTTTTTTGCGTGAATATGCCCGGCGGTTGACCACCATCGAGGGGAATACCACTTTTTATGCCGTCCCCAACGCCCGCACGCTTGCCCAGTGGGCCGCTGAGACCCCTGATGGTTTTCGCTTTTGCCCAAAGGTTCCGCGCGCGATCAGTCATGAGGGGCGTTTGACGGAACACCTGGCGGATGCGCAGCAATTCATCGAAACGATGAGCCTGCTGGGGGACCGGTTGGGTCCGATGTTCCTGCAACTGCCACCGGCCTTTTCCCCACGTCACTTGGATGAGTTGCAGTCTTTCCTGTCGGCCTGGCCGCGCTCTATCCGGCTGGGGGTGGAAGTGCGCCACCTGGACTGGTTTGTTGCCCCTCACCATGCGGCCTTGAATGAACTGTTGGCCAGGTATAACATGGCGCGGGTGGTGATCGATACGCGCCCCATCCGCAACCTGGAAGGGGACGCCGTTTTACAGGGCAGCGCTTACGAAAGCCTTCTTGAAGCGCGCGAACGCAAACCCGATGTGCCGATCTTGCCCGAGCGCACAGCCGATTTTGTATTTTTGCGTTACATTGGGCATCCGCAAATGGAGGTTAACGTGCCGCTGTTAGAGGAGTGGAGCACCTACCTGGCGAACCAGCTGCGCGCCGGTGCGGAGGCATACACTTTTTGTCACTCCCCCGATAACCTGATTGCACCGACCCTGTGCCGTGACCTGCATCGGCGCATTGCTGTACAGGTGTCCCTTCCTGCGTTGCCGTGGGATGAAGCGGACGCCAGCACTTTTGAGCAAGGACGCTTGTTTTAGTTGTGATGGTATAAACATGCTCACCGGGTTCTGCCTTGGATAGCGGAACCCGGTGAGTATGTTTTTTGCATGCAGCGGCTTAAACCACCTCGAGCGCTTTGTACGCCCCGGATGGCAGTTCTACCCCAATAGCGTCACCGGCTTTCACCGGGCCGCCGGTGAGCACGATGCCCATAATCCCGGCTTTGCGGATGACCTGCCCATTTTCATCCTTGGCAAGACAGGCTTTAAGCAGCCCGGTCTGGAAGTTGTCGATCTGGTAACAGGGATTGCGCAGCCCGGTAACTTCAACAACGGCATGCTGACCCAGGTGCAGGCGTGTGCCGGTGGGCAACCCGAGCAGGTTGATGCCGCGGGTGGTGATGTTTTCTCCCATTTGCCCGGCAGAAACATCGAAACCCTGCTGGCGCATTTCGTCGTGCAGTTCAGCGTGTATCAAGTGTACCTGGCGTAAATTGGGCTGGTTGGGGTTGATCTTAACCCGTGAGAGATGCTGGACGGTTTCCCCACAGTGAGCGTCACCCTCCACGCCCAGCCCGGCGATAAGGGTGATGTGATCACGATTGGGTTTGCTAAAATCATGTGACGAACTCAGGCTGACAGCGGTCACAATGCCTGTGGATTGAAACAAGGCTTTCTCTTGAAGTTGTTCACAGCCGGGGATTTCAGACAGTTTGTAAAAGACCTGTAGCCCCTGCTGACGCGCACTTTCGACCATTTGGTCTGCCCCCTGTGAGGGGCCGCCAACGCGCAGGACGGCGTCGCAGCGCGCGAGCAGGCGCTCGGCAATAGGGTGGAAGATTTCGTTAAAGGGCGCATCGCCGATGTGCTGTGACCCGGCCAATTGCACCAGCGGCAGGGCAATCCATTCGCCCACGAGCGGGGTGTGACCGGCGCGGTATAACGGCAAGGCATAGGCCTCCATCGCGGCCACGTTGGCGGCCAGTTTGAGCGGGTCATCCCCGGTTCCCGAGCGATAGGGTCCGGCGATTAGAATCATTAAAGACTTGGGCGAGGGGATCATGTGTGGGTTTCTCCTAAAAAATAAAAGGGATAACGCGCTTGGACATCTGGCAGCGCAGGGTCCAGGCCTGGCCGTAGCGTTTGGCGTTGAGTGCTTCCCATTCGTTCAGGCGGCGGAACAGCATGGCGATCAGCGGAAGCAGGAAAACCAGTCCGGCCCAGGAGCGGAAAGCGAGCGCGAAACCGAGCGCATACAAGAACAGGATCAGCAGCGACGGGTAGCGTGTCCAGTAAAAAGGGCCTTCCGAAATCATGGCCGGGGATTCGTCAAAACGGGTTGGGTCGCGGCGCAGATAGTTGGCCCAGGTGTGGTTGCCCCAACTGGAATACAGCGATCCGAGCGCGTAAATCCCCAGACCTACCCAGCGCAGGGGCATATTTTCGGCCCAGGTTAAGATTTCGCGCCGGTCGCCAAAAGCGGCCAGGATGAAGAGCAACTCGGTTATGCTGTAGTGCCAGTGTTCCAGGTGCGGGGGGTGCTGGTGAACGGGTGCGGGGGGCAGGCGCAAGATTAGCCAGGCGTGATAACCCGCCTGCAGCAGCACCACCGTCGTAAAAGCGGCCCGTACCGGGTGGGCCAGGAATCCGTCCAGGTCGTCTACGCCCCAGGCCAGTAATGGCAGGCCGAGCATGATAAAAAGGCGCGAGAAAACCTGCCAGAGCATGGGCCAAACCCGGTGGCGGAGTAGATTGTCGAAGGTCATCGTCAATTTCCCTTTTTTGGCATGCCATTCCAATGAATAGAGCTTTTACTATTTTACAGGAAAAAGCTCTCGAGTATAATTATTGCCCCTTTCCGGCCATTCACCGGGATGAAGCTCAAGGACACCCCTTATGTCTTTTTCCGACAAAATTGACGAATGGATTAAAGAAGCGGAGACTCGCCCGGCTTCGGCGCTGATGGTGTTGAAATTGGTAGCCAACCGTCTGCGCGACCTTTCTGAACGCAATGAAGAATTGCTGGCTGAGAACCTTGCCTTACAGGATGGCACTCGTGTCGAAGAGTACCAAAAGCGTATTACCCATCTCGAGTACCAGTTAGACCTGCTCAAGCGCCGCCTGGGCGCCGATGAAAATGCTCTGGCTGAGCTTTCGGCACAGGCCCAGGCCATCAGTGTGCTGGTCTATGATGTGCGCGGGCGTATTTTGCGGCTCGAAGCCAGCCCGGCAGACCTGGTGGGTCCCGCCCTGGGCCGCATTGCCGGTGAACTGACCGTCGATGGCGAGTTTCCGCGCCTGTTGGTGGTTCCTTCGCAGGAGGAAGTGCTGCTGTTGTTCACTTCGGGCCGCATCAATACCTTGCCCGTGACCCAGATCACGGCGGTCACGCTTGGAGGGGCCTGGGACTGGGGCAGCGTTCCGCAGCCCGATGAACCCCACGCGGGCGAATTGCTGGTTTGTCTCATGCCGCTTTCGCGCCTGTCCCTGGCCGACTATTTCCTGCAGGCCAGCCGCCGTGGTTCGGTTAAAAAGACCCTCACCACCCTGGCGCAGTCCATTCTCGGCAACCGCTATCTGGGTAAGGGCACCAACCAAAAGGCAGACCAGGCATACGATGCGCTGCTGGGCCAGAAAAAAGACCGTTACGCGCTTGTCACCTACGAAGGCCGCCTGCTGGGGTTAGAAACTGACGACCTGGCTTTCTCGGCCGAAGAGCGCATCCGCCTCGAAGCCACCGACCACGTCATCGCGGCCTTTATTATGCGCCCCGATGAAACCCTGCTGTGTGTCACCCAGAACGGCAAAGTTGTCCAGCGCGATATTAAAGCCATCGAACTGACCCGTTCGCCCACTTCGCGCGGGCAGGCACTCATCCCGCCTTCCCGCTTGGACCAGGGAACGCGCTTTGTGGGGGCGGTAACGCTCAAGGATGTGGACAAAGTGATCGTTTTGGATGCCGAGGGGCAGCTCACCGTTCACCTGGCGCGAGACGTAGCCGGGGCGGGAGCGATCCACGCTGGGGCCATGCTCCTGGCGATTGGCGTAATCCCGGCCTCGGCTTAGGGCCGTTGCATTTATCGGCCGTTTTCCCAACAGCATCTCCCGGAGAGAATCGCATGACCCTCAAGGTTGGTATCGACTTTGGCACCTCCAATTCGGGCGTGGCCCTGTACGATGGTCAAAAAGTGACCCTGCTGCCTATCGACCGTCAAAATGTGCTGCCTGAAGTGGTCAAGACGGTCCTGTACATTACCCGCGACTACCAGGCTTATATCGGCCAGGAAGCAATTGCACAATATTACCGGCACAATGTCAATCGTCAGCGCCGCTTTGTCAAAAAATGGGCTGGCGAGATTGATGTCATTGGCGCGGATATGCATTTTGTGCGTGATGTGTTTGTTTTTGTGGACGAATTGAAGCCGGGGCGCTTGATGCAATACCTGAAAACCGCCCTGCGTAAAGATGGTTTTGAAGGCACACAGGTTTTCGAGCGTTATTACAAGGCGGGTGACCTGGTGCAAACTTACCTGGGCCTGCTTAAACGCCGCGCCGAGGAACTCCTGGGCGAGAAAATCGAGGCGGCTACCCTGGGCCGCCCGGTCAAATTTGCTACCAGCCCCGAAAATGACCGGAAAGCCGAGGAAACCTTGCGACAGGCGGCTTATGAAGCCGGGTTTAAGCACATCGACTTTGAGTTGGAGCCGATTGCCGCCGCGCTTGATTATGAACAAAGCCTGGATCGACCCCAAAATGTCATCATCTTCGACTTTGGCGGCGGCACCCTGGACATTGCCGTGATGCGCCTGGGCGGCGGTCAGCGCAAGGTTTATGCCAACGGCGGCGTCGATATTGCCGGTAGCGATTTTGACCGCGCCATTATCGAAAAACGTATGCTGCCGCATTTTGGTCTGGGGCGTGTCAGCCATCAGCCCGAAATCCTGGAAATGATCCACGCTGTCCCCGATTGGATGGCGTTGCCCGAGCTGGCGACCCCACTTAACCGCAACACGCTCGATAAAGCCATTCGCGCGGGGCTAGCCCCGGTGCGTTTGAAGGCGCTGCAAGGGCTCATTTATAATGACCTGGCCTTTACCTTCTACAATCGGGTAGAAGCCGCCAAGATTGCGCTGTCCAACCAGGGCGCAACCACCATCAGCCTCGATGACAGCGGTATTGCCCTGTGGGAGCTGTATACCCGGCACCAATTTGAAAAAGACATTTTCGATTATGTCGGCCAGGTGGAAAAAGTATTGCTCGACACCCTGGCCTCCGCCGGGTTGGAGCCCGGCCAGATTGATGCGGTGGTCAAGACCGGTGGCTCATCCAACATTCCGCTTTTTACCAGCCTGCTGGCGGGTATCTTTGGCGCAGAAAAGGTTAAACAATCGAACGCATTCTCCAGCGTGGTGGCCGGGCTGGCAATTAAAGCGCGTATGTAACTTGATTTTGAATGAAAGGAACGGCCTCTGTTTTGAGCGGAGGCCGTTCCTTTTTGGTTTTTCTTAGCCCAGGGCGGCACGGAACCGCGCTGCAAACTGTCTCGCCGTTTCGACGGGTTTTTCGCTCTGACCAATCTCCCGCACGCAAGCCGATCCAACGATAACCCCATCGGCCACTGCGCCGACAGTTTTGGCTTGCTCGGGTGAGCCAATCCCGAAACCCACACAGACCGGTACGGAGGTATGTTCACGCACCCGCGCTACCAGCTCTGCCAGGTCGCCAGAAATGTCGCGGCGTTCCCCGGTGATGCCGGTCACGCTAACCAGGTAGATAAAGCCCTGGGCGTTGCGGGCGATAGTTTCCATGCGTTCGGCCGGGGTGGTGGGGGCCAGCATGGTGATCAGTGGCAGGGGGGATTCGCGAGTCGCCGCTATAAATTCGGCGGCTTCCTCGGGCGGCAAATCGGGGATGATAAAGCCATCTGCCCCGGCCTCGCGCGCCACCCGAACGAAATTCTCCAGTCCATAGGCCAGCATTGGGTTGTAATAGCCCATCAAAATCAACGGGATGGTTACGCCGCGTTGGCGCAGCTCGGCTACAGCGGCAATAACCTGCCGGGTGGTCACGCCGCGTTCCAGCGCGATTTGGGTTGCTTTCTGAATCGCCGGGCCATCGGCCAGCGGGTCAGAGAATGACATGCCAACTTCGATCAGGTCAGCGCCGTTTTTGGCGAGGGCTTCGAGCACGTCAATGGAGGTTGCCAGGTCAGGGTAGCCGACCGGGTAATAGGGCATAAAAATCGGTTTGTTGTTGAAAGCGTCAGCTATTCTGCTCATCGGTTCCTCAGGCTTGGGTTCCGGCCAATTGGGTGTAACTGGTTTGCCGGGGGACCCGTTTCATAATTTTCCAAGCTCGCTAATGACGGTGTTCAAATCTTTATCTCCCCGTCCCGAGAGATTGACCAGGATGATCTGGTCTTTGCGCATTTTGGGGGCGCGCTTAACCGCTTCTGCCACGGCGTGCGACGATTCGAGCGCCGGGATAATGCCTTCGGTGCGGCACAGGGTTTGGAAGGCTGCCAGCGCTTCGCCATCGGTTGCAGAGGTGTAAAATGCGCGTTCCATGTCGCGCAGTTGGGCATGCTCAGGCCCGACTGCGGCGTAATCCAGCCCGGCTGATACGGAATGGGTTTCGGCAATTTGCCCGTCTTCGGTTTGCAAAACGTAGGTGCGGGTTCCATGAATGACGCCCACGCGCGCCTTCGACGGGTCGCCAAAGCGGGCGGCGTGTTTGCCCGAGGCAATCCCGCTGCCTCCGGCCTCCACGCCGATGAGTTCAACGTTTTCATCTTCCACGAAAGCGCTAAAAACGCCAATTGCATTTGAGCCGCCGCCAACACAGGCGATGACGGTATCGGGGAGTTGCCCGACCTCGGCCAGCATCTGTTCGCGCGCCTCGCGCCCGATGACGCTCTGGAAGGTGCGCACCATCGTGGGGTAGGGGTGCGGCCCGAGCGCCGAGCCCAGCAGGTAGTGGGTGTCGCGTACGTTTGTCACCCAGTCGCGGATGGCTTCGTTGATGGCATCTTTGAGTGTTTGAGTGCCACTGGTTACAGGGCGCACTTCTGCGCCGAGCAGTTTCATGCGGAAAACGTTGGGTTCCTGGCGGGCAATGTCGACCGAACCCATGTAAACCACACATTCCAGCCCTAGCAGGGCGGCGGCGGTCGCCGAGGCGACGCCATGCTGCCCCGCTCCGGTTTCGGCCACAATCCGCTTTTTGCCCATGCGCTTCACCAAAAGGGCCTGCCCGAGGGCATTGTTGATTTTGTGCGCGCCGGTGTGGGCCAGGTCTTCGCGCTTCAGGTAAATTTGTGCGCCGCCAAGTTGCTCCGAGAGCCGCCGGGCATAGGTGAGGGGGGTTGGGCGGCCGACAAAGTCAGCCATCAGCTTGTCGAACTCGCGCTGGAATTGTGGGTCGGCCTGGGTTGTAACGAAAGCCTGCTCGAGTTCAATCAACGCGGGCATGAGTGTTTCAGGGACGAACTGTCCGCCATACGGGCCGAATTTTGGGGGGAGGAGTGTTGGCATAAGGTTCCTTTTTTTGGAAAGCGGTCTTACCTTCCACTTTCTGCAGATTTTCGAACTTCTTCTATAAAGCGCATTATTTTCTGGGGATCTTTGGCTCTGGGGCCTGTTTCCACGCCAGAGGCGACATCTACACCCCAGGGTTGAACGCGCCGCACGGCTTCAGCCACATTTTCAGGGGTCAGGCCGCCCGCCAGCAGGAGCGGGAACTGTCTGGCCAATTTTTCTGCGGCTGACCAATCTGCGACCACGCCTGAGCCGCCGTAGACACCCTTCACGGCTGCATCCACGAGCAGCGCCGGGTGCGAAGCAGAGGCGGGGGCGGAGGGTTGAAACGGAGCAACGGATGATTCGGCCGATAAGCGAATAGCCTTAAAGGCCCGCGGGCCAAGTTCGGCCAGCATTTCGGGGGGCTCGTCGCCGTGAAGTTGGGCCAGATCGAGGCCGCAGGTTTCGAGGGTGGTGTGGATTTCGGCTGTCGCAGCGTTGACAAAGACGCCAACCAACACCCTGCGCGCCGAACGCTGGCGCAATTTGGATGTAATGTCTCTACATACGCCGACCTCGATATAACGCGGGCTTTTGGGGTAGAAGTTAAAGCCGAGCAGGTCGGCCCCGGCGTCAATGGCGGCCAGGGCGTCATTTAGATTGGTGATCCCGCAGATTTTTATTTGGGTCATGGCGAGTTGGATGTGGTTGAAATGTGAATTTATATGCCAGGGTTCATTCCGGAGAGTTCTCGCACTTTGGCGGCGATGTCTGGCGCGGTGACAAGGGCTTCACCGACCAGGATGGCATCTACTCCGACTTTTTCGAGGCGGGCAACATCGGCGGCGGTGAAGATGCCAGATTCGGCTACGACAGCGATCTCGGCGGGGATCATGGGGCGCAAGCGTTCGGTGGTGGAGAGAGAAACCTCGAAGGTGGCGAGGTTGCGGTTGTTGATGCCGATCAAGCGGATGCCATCCAGGCGCAGGGCGCGTTCGGTTTCGGCTTCGTCGTGGACTTCGACCAGGGGTGTTAGACCCAGGCTGAGGGCGCAGGCGTGCAAATCGGCGAAGCGGGTATCCTCGGGCAGGGCGGCGGCAATCAGCAAAGCGGCGTCGGCGCCGTTGGCGCGGGCTTCGTAGAGTTGGGTCTCGTCGATGATGAAGTCTTTGCGGAGCAGAGGCAGTGACGTGTGACGCGTGAAACGGAGTTCGCGAAGAGTCTCCAGTTTGCCGAGGAAAAACTTTTCGTCGGTCAGGACAGATATAGCGGCAGCTCCGTTTTCGGTGTAGAGGTCGGCTACCTGGAACAGGTCGAGCTGTGGGGCGAGCAGGCCTTTGGAGGGGCTGGCGCGTTTCAGTTCGGCGACGAGGGCTATCGGGCGGTTTGTTCCGCGGCGCGAGAGTGCGGCAAGGAAATCCCTGGGGGCCGGTGCCGATTCGGCGGCGTGGCGTAAGGTGGTAGCGTCAAGCGCCGCAATTTCCACTTCTTTTTGGGCGAGGATTTGGGCGAGGATGTTTGTCAACGGATGGCCTCCGGCGGAACGGAAAAACGGATGTGGGCAACGGATACTGGAAACGGATGCTGGTAACGGATTGGAACGGAATAGAGGATGTGGGTAACGGATGCTGGCAACGGATGGAAGCGGATAATCGGATGAAGGTAACGGATGTCAAACGGATGGTTGCGCGAAGGATTGGCTAAATTCGACCAGGGCGTTGAGTTTGGTGAGGGCGAAGCCATGATCGATGCTGGCAGCGGCTTCAGCCAGGGCGGTTTTGAAGTCGCCGGTTTCGGCCGAGAGGGTGGCGGCGGCGTTGAGCAAGACGGCGTCGCGGCGGGCGCCGTTAAGTTTCCCGGTGAACAGGTCGCGCATCATCTGGGCCGATTCGTCGGGGGTGCCGCCACGCAGGTCGGCGATGGCGGCGCGCGCAAGGCCCAGGTCGGCGGGGTCGAGGTCGTAGGTGCGGACGGCTCCGTCTTTGAGGTGGCTGATGCGGTTGATGCCGCAGGGGTTGAGTTCGTCGGTGCTGCCTGCGCCGTGGATGACGAGCGCGGCGCGGCTGCCCAGGCTGGCGAGGACGTGCGCAAGCGGTTCGGTGAGGGCGGGGGCGTAAACGCCAGTGAGCTGGATTTCGGCCCCGGCCGGGTTGGTGAGCGGGCCCAGCAGGTTAAAAATGGTACGCTGGCCGATTTCTTTGCGCGGGCCTACGGCGTGTTTCATGGCGGGATGGAATTTGGGCGCAAACATGAAGCCGATACCGATTTCGTCGATGGCGTTACCGACTTGTTCGGGGGTCAGGTCGAGGTTGACACCCAGCGCGGCGAGCACGTCGGCGCTGCCACACTGGGAGGATGCGGCGCGGTTGCCGTGTTTGGCTACCCGGCGACCTGCCCCGGCGACGACGAAGGCGGCAGCAGTGGAGATGTTGAAGGTGTGCGCGCCGTCGCCGCCGGTTCCGACGATGTCGTAGATGGGGTTGTTGCGGTCGCTGACCGGAACTTTGACGGCTACGGCGCGCATGGCGCGCACAGACCCAGTAATTTCTTCGATGGTTTCGCCTTTCATGCGCAAGGCGATGAGATATGCGCCAATTTGGGCCGGGGTGGCCTGACCGGTCATGATGATGGTCATGGCTTCCTGGGCTTCTTCTGCGGTCAGGTCGGTGCGGTTGATGGCTTTGGCGATAAAGGGTTTAAGCATACTCTGCTCCTTTCAAGGGAGGCGGTGTTTATGAAAAGTGACGAGTGATGAGTGAAATAGAAAGTGGAAAGAGGAAAGAAGAGTTTCTATAGATTGAGAAAGTTTCGCAGGAGCTGTTTGCCGTGTTCGGTCAGAATCGACTCGGGGTGGAATTGGACGCCGTAAGTGTGGGCGGTTTTGTGCTTCAGGCCCATAATTTCGCCTTCGGGGGTGGTGGCGGTGACTTCGAGCTCGGCAGGGACAGGCTCGTAGACGACGAGCGAGTGGTAACGCATGGCCTCGAATGGGCTGGGGATGCCAGAAAAAATGCCCTGTCCGTTGTGATTGACGGGGGAGGTTTTGCCGTGCATCAGGCGCGGGGCGCGGTCGACTTTGCCGCCGTAGATGGCTCCCAGGCATTGGTGGCCGAGGCAAACACCCAAGACAGGGATTTTGCCGGTGAAGTGGCGCACAGCCTCGGGTGAGACGCCGCCATCCTTGATGGGTTCACCGGGGCCGGGGGAGATCACCAAATGGTCGGGGTTGAGTGCAATCAATTCGTCGAGTGTGACCTGGTTGTTGCGAAAGACGCGGATGTCTGCGCCGAGCTCGCCGAAGTATTGGACGAGGTTGTAGGTGAAGGAGTCGTAGTTATCGATGAGAATTAACATGAGATATTCCTGTATAGTTGGGACCGTTGCCAGGGTAGAAAGTGGAAAGTAGAGAATGAAAAAACCACCGTCTACTTTCTATTGTTTCTATCCATCGTATTCGCCAAACAAATCCACTTCGTCGGCGAATAAATCGAGCGTATACGACAAGCCGGTTGCTGCGCGAACCCGTTCCATCGTCTCCCTGGCTTCGGCTTGCATTTTGCGGATGCCGTTGGCGAGCACATCTTGCGGGATGGTGGGATGGGCGAGGTAATAGGCGCGGCGTTCGCGGAAGGGTTCCAGGAAAGTATTGATGGCAGCGGCCAGCCTGGTCTTTACTTCGACGTCACCAACTTTCCCGGCGCGGTAGCGGGCTTTTAGGTCATCCACTTCGGCGCGGTTGGGGTTGAAGGCGTCGTGGTAGATAAAAACCGGGTTGCCTTCAACCGTTCCGGGGTCGGTGGCGCGCAGGCGTTTGGGGTCGGTGTACATGTTGCGGACTTTTTCGGTGACGGTGGCGGCGTCATCGGAAAGATAGATGGCGTTGCCGAGCGATTTGCTCATTTTGCTCTGACCATCGGTGCCAACCAGCAGTGGGACGTCGCCAATAATCGAATCGGGTTCGGGGAAGGTTTCGCCGTAGAGATTGTTAAAGCGGCGGGCCATTTCGCGGGCCAATTCAACGTGCGACTGGTTGTCGCGCCCAACCGGCACAACCTGGGCGCGCGGGAGCAAGATGTCGACGGCTTGCAAAACCGGGTATCCGAGCAGCCCAAAAGGCATGGTGTCCATGTTGGCGTCGCGGGCCATGTCTTTCAGGGTGGGCATGCGTTCCAGGCGCGGGACGGTGACCAGCATTTCAAACAGCAGGTTGAGCTGGTAGGTTTCTGGGATGGCGGATTGCACAAAGATGGTGCTGATTTCAGGATCGATGCCAACCGCCAGGTAATCGAGCACAATCTCGCGGATGAAGGTCGGGATGTTTTTGATGTTTTCTGGCTCAGGCCTGGTGGTCAGGGTGTGCAGGTCGGCGATGATGAAAAACGATTCGTATTGGTGTTGCAGTTTTACGCGGTTGACCAGCGAGCCAACATAATGGCCGAGATGCAGGCGGCCAGTTGGGCGGTCGCCGGTGAGGAGGCGGGGTTTGGAGGTCATTTGGCTGAATTCCTTTTGTCTATGCTTGATGGACGTTGGAGAGTGGGTCTGCGGGCTTTGCGCATTCCACTTTCTACTGGTTTTTCTCTGCCATTTCAATCGCTTTTAACATGGCCCTGGCTTTGTTGACCGTTTCCTGGTATTCGGTGGCCGGGTTGGAATCGGCGACGATGCCCGCGCCAGCCTGAACGCTGAAGGTGCGGCCGCGGCCTACCATGGTGCGCAGGGCCAGGCAGGTATCCATGGTGCCGTCGAAGCCAAAGTAACCAACCGTTCCGGCATAGGCCCCACGGGCGTCTTTTTCCAGGCTGGCGATGATTTCGAGGGCGCGAACTTTTGGCGCGCCGCTGACGGTTCCGGCCGGGAAAGCAGCCCGCACCAGGTCAAACGCCGTCAGGGAGGGGCGCAGCCCGCCCTCAACATGTGAAACGATGTGCATCACATGCGAATATTTTTCAATCACGGCGTATTCAGACACCTTGACTGTGCCGTATTCGCAGACCCGACCCAGGTCATTGCGTCCCAGGTCAACCAGCATTACGTGTTCGGCGCGTTCTTTGGGGTCGGCCAGGAGATCGGTTGCGTAGGCGGCGTCGCTGGTTTCATCTTTGCCCCGTGGGCGTGTTCCGGCAATCGGGCGGAGCGAAGCGCGCCGGCCTTCCAGCCGGACAAACATCTCGGGCGAAGCGCCCACCAGGTAGAAAGGTTCCCCGTCCAGTGTGCCGAAGTCAAAAAAGAACATGTACGGAGAAGGGTTGAAGCGGCGTACCGCGCGGTAAACATCGAAGGCGTCTACGGCGGTTTCGCGGCTGAAGCGTTGGCTGAGTACGACCTGGAAAATATCCCCGGCGGCAATGTATTCTTTGGCGGCGAGCACCATGGCCTCGAACTCGGCCTGGGTCAGGTTTGATTTCACTTCTGAAGGCGCGTGTGTCACTTTGCTGACAGCGGGAAGCGGCTGGTGGATGCGGGCGGTAATTTCATCCAGCTTGCGTTCGGCAGCGGCCGGGTCACCATCGAGCACATTGGCAATCAGGAACAGGGTTCGGCGCGCATGGTCAAAGGCGATGACGGTGTCGCTCAGCAGGTAAATCCCGTCGGGGGTATTGCGCGGCGCATCCATGTGTTTTTTCAGGGTAGGCTCAAAGTGGCGGACAGATTCGTAGCTCAGGTAGCCTACCAACCCGCCAATAAAACGCGGCAAGCCGGGCTGCGGCGCAGATTGGTACAGGTTCATTTGGGCCTGCAAAAAGCTGGTTGGATCGGAGCCTGGCTCAAGATTCACCGTCTGGCGTCCTTCGGCTGTGATAATTTCGACTGTTTCGTCACGCAGGATGTACTGCGCCTTGGGGTTGACCCCGATAAAGGAGTAACGGGCGATCCGTTCCCCGCCTTCAATGGATTCCAATAAAAAGGAGGGGCCCTGACCCTTGAGCTTCAGGTAAACGCTGATGGGTGTTTCCAGGTCAGCGGGGATTTCGCGGGTGATGGTTTGAACAGCGGTTGAGTCGATGAGCATGGATAAACTCCTTGTTGGGTGTGTCGGCAGGTTAAAAACAGAATCCCCTTCGTCCGTTGGGACGAGAGGGGACTCCCGTGGTACCACCCAATTTACGCCTGGCTTCCCCGGTTGGGGGCTTATAAAAAATCCTGTTGTGATGCACAACAGGATTTTGAAGCCAGCGTCACTTTTTCGGGTACGACCTTGTCGGTTTATACCCTCGCTCTATAACGGGAGTTCCCGGATTGGGCTACTTGAAACCGTTCGCCCGCTCAACTCGGTGGTCCATTCAGCTCCTGCGCTTTTGCCCGGCTCACACCACTTTTGCCCGGCTCTCTGAAAATCGCTTTGGAACATACTCGTCCACGTCTGCGTTTTTGGATATAAGTTGGCTGAATTATATGCAGCCGGATGAAATTGTCAAGCCCTGGTCACGACTGTTCTCAGGCTTTCCAATCGCTCAGGCGGTCACGTAGTTCGCTCAGGCGTTCACGCATCAGCACAGCGGCGATCCCCAGGATGATGAACAAGATGCCGGTGCAACCGATCAGGATGACGGTGGCAATGCCTTTGAGCACGCTGAAGACCACGGTGACCACGCCCAAGACGACAAAAGCGATGGGGGTGAAGACCAGGCTGCGTGAACGGATGACCAATCCGTAGACCAGGACGACCAGCGATTGGAAAAACAGGGCCGCAAAGTAGGCCAGCGAGTTGGTTGAAACCATCTGGAAGTAGGTGGTGCTGAGCAAGACCAGTTGTGAAACCATGCCCGTGATAAACGCGCCGGTATTTGCGCCTGTGCGGACCAGCAGGTAATGCATTAACAGGCCCAGCAGCGCAGCGCCAACCGAAAAGAACTGCGGTTGGTCCACTTTTAGCTCGAGCAAAATCATGAAATACGCCAGCAGGTACAGGGTGTTGGCGGGGAATCCGAGCCAGACGTTGCGCTGGCGGAAGGCTTCAATCGCCCACAAAGTGGCGGCGATGGCTACTGGCAGGCTGGCCCACAGCCCGGAGTTTTCCAGCGGGGCTGAGAGCGCTGTCAGCGTGGCGATTGCGAGTCCGCTGTGGCGACGGACCTGTCCCCAGCCCACGGGTTTATCGAACCCGCTGAGGGCATAGACCAGTGTCGATAGCCCAATCAGGATCCCGGTCCAGTGGGTTTGCCCAGCGAACCCGGCGGCGGTAAGCACGGTAATCGGTAAAACGCAGAAGTAGAAGTAGCCCAGGCGCGGCTGGCGATAGGCCAGGGTTACAAATAAGAGCAGGAGCGTGTAGCTGATGCTAAAGGCCAAGTCCATGCCATTTGCAGTTTGCCATGTGCCCAGCAGGATGCCGTTTCCTGCCAGCGCCGAGACGCCACCCAGCAGGCGAGGAAACCATTTCCAGGTGCGGCGGTTTTTGATTGTGTGATGGAAGAATACATCCAAAACTAGCGGAAGGGCGCTGATGCCAAGCAGGAAGGAACCCGGGTCATCAACTTGAGCTTCGAGCAGCACTTGCGCAAAGGCGGAGACGTAAATAAGGTGGACGAAGATTTCCAGCCAGGGGTGGTGGCGATAGGTCTCCAGGACAAACAAGATGCCAAGCGCCCCAATGTACCAGCCGCTGCCACTGCCGTCATAGAAAAATCCGGCTACCGATAAGATGGTTGCCAGCGCCAGCCCACTCCAGCGGAACAGGTTAGACCAGTGATCGGCCGGTTTGCGCAGCGAGCGCAACCAGCCAGCCAGGTAGTACAGGGTTGCCAGACCACTCAGGGCGGGAAGCCAGAATTGGGCTTCGAAATGTTGCAGGGCAAAAGTCAGTGCTGCGGTGGTGTAGGTTGTAAAAAGGACGGCAAACACTGGCTGGTTGAAGCGCAGGGCATAGCCCAGCCCGACCAGCGCCAAAATTCCGCTGACGATAGCCACCTGCCCCGGTGATTCGGTAAAAGTTACCAGGCCGCCCAGGGATGTGCCGAGGAAGATCAACAAGTTGAAGGCGCGTATGGGCCAGCGCCAGGCAGGATGTGCGTTGAAAGCGCCGCGAAACAGCCAGTCCGTCAGCGAGGCGAGGACGATAAAACCAGCCAGGGTGTAGATGGTTTCAATTTCCCAACTGGCGATTGGGGCAATCGCAAAGAATGCGAAATAGGCGCTCATCCAGGCCAGTGACCCGGCGACCCAGACCCACCAGCGCGTTTTGCGGAGGTGCATGGCTGTGATGACGAGACTGGCGAACAGGAGCAGGCCAAAGTCGAGCAGTTCGTAGTCTTCCAGGGTCCAGAAACCGCCGAGCACCATCAGGGGCAGCGCGACCAGGACCAGCGGCGTGGCGAAGCGTTGCAGGCGCTCGCTTTTGATCAGTGAGACGATTTCGCCCAGGCTGGCGAGGATAAAGCCCCAGGCGGTCCAGGCGCTGGCGAAAATGTAATTTTGGGGGTCGAACTCAAGCAGGGTCAGCCAGGCGACCGGGATCAGGGCGGCTGCGGCCAGGAACGAGAAGGGCCGGAAGGGCAAGATCAGGTCGCTGAGAGCGAAGAAGACGAAAGCGGAGAGCCAGGTGAGGCCAGAAAACAACCACCAGGCGTGGAAATAATTGTCGAGCAGGTTGTAAAAGACAAGGATGAAAGAAATGAGCAGGATGACCAGTTCGTAAACCTGCAAGGTGATGAATAAGGGCCGCATAAATTTCTGGTCGCGCCATTCACGCAGCAGCCAGGCACCAGCCAGGCCGCCCAGGGCGGTGATGGCCAGGGTAAACAGAGTCAGGTTGGGTTGGGGGTCAAACAGGTCGGCGAAAAACCAACCGGCGGCGGCAATGGAGCCAAACGCGGCCAGCGAGAAGAAGCGTGATTCGTAAAGCCAGGTGCTAAAAGCCCACACCAGGGCCATGACTGCCAGCACGCTGAGCCAGTAAGCGGAGCGGGGGGCCGCCTCGAGTTTGAGCAAATCGGCCAGCACACCGGCTGAGATGGGCAACAGGGCCGAAAAAACCAGCCACAGGATGAAACTGGGTTGTGGCAGTCGTTTTTTGATGACCAGCGCGCCAATTCCAAACAAGAAGGCGACTCCCAGCAAAGTGGGCAGGCGCAGGTTTTCCACCAGGGCGGCCAGGATTAAGGCAGCGGCAATTACAAAAAATGCGCCCAGGTAGAGCGCAACCTTCATACTGGCTTCACTGGTCAGGGTTTGCAGCAGGCTGGGGGCGTGGGCTGTGGGAGAGACCTGGGGGGCGGGGCTGGCCTGGAGCGGCTGCTCGCTGGTTTCTTCGGCGGCCGGGCCGGGGGGAGTCGGTTCTGGCGCAACTGGTTTGGCGGTTTCAAGCTGATAGCGTTTGCCCAGGTTTTGGGCAAAGGTCAGGCTAATCAGCCCTTCTTTACGCCAGGTTTCAATCTCGTTGAGAATGAAAGTGCGTTGGTCGGGTGAGATTTGGCTCATGAGGGCCTCCTTGAGTGACAACCCCAAAGAAAAAGCCCGGTTGCGCCGGGCTTTTGGTTATCCGATGTAAATGCCGCTCCAGGCAGGCAAGCTGATGGTGATTTTGTTGTCCTGGATGGTGAACGGACGATTGTCGAGCAGGCTGCGCAAGGTGCGTCCATTGGTCCACAGGTGGCCCACCGGGATGGAGGCCTCGACGGTCTGGCCGGTGGGGTTGAGCGCTACGACGGTTTTTTCTTCGCCGAGAACGCGGGCGAAGGCATACCACCCGTGGCTTTCATCGACCCATAAGCGGGCATAATCGCCCCGGCGCAGCGAGACGCGGTTTTTGCGGATGGCGATGAGCTGTTGAATCCACGGGCGCAGGTCGCCGCGCCAGGTTTCGGCATCCCACGGGAAAGCGCGGCGGCAGTCGGGGTCTTTGCCGCCCTCTACCCCAACCTCGTCGCCATAGTAGATGGCCGGGGCGCCGGGATAGGCAAAAAGGAAGGTAAAGGCCAGCTTGGTGCGGTTCAGGTCGTTGTGGAGCATGCTCATGACCCGCTCGGTGTCGTGCGAGCCGAGCGTGACATACATGGAGTAGATGTTTTCACGCGGGTAAATTTTGAACAAGCCTTCGACTTTGTCGGCGAAGGTGGTGATGTTTTCGCGTCCGCCAAAACAAGCCAGTACGGCATCACGCACCGGATAATGCATCAGACCGTCAAAGTGGGTGTCGTTGGCCCAGCGCGGGTCGGCATTCCAGATTTCACCGATGATGCAAGCGTCGCGGTTGGCGGTTTTGACCACGTGACGGAATTCGGCCCAGAAGGCGTCATCGTCGATTTCGTTGGGCACATCCAGCCGCCAGCCATCGATACCGCGGTCGATCCAGTAGCGGGCAATGTTCAAGACGTATTCGCGCACCTGTTTGTTGTGGAAATTCAGCTTGGGCAGCGACTTGTGCCGCCACCAGCCCTCGAAGTG
The DNA here is from genome assembly GCA_964562145.1 of uncultured Anaerolinea sp. Classification (GTDB taxonomy): domain Bacteria; phylum Chloroflexota; class Anaerolineae; order Anaerolineales; family Villigracilaceae; genus UBA5195. The sequence goes on from CAZLSP010000036.1 coordinate 35,848, forward strand.
GATGGCGTCGCCAGGGGTGTAGGCCTCGAGCGGCAGGCGGTGAACGTGGAACCAGTCGCGGTAAGCGGAGTGTTCACCGTTTTCGAGCAGGTCGACAAAGGCAAAAAAACCGCGCCCGGTGTGGTTGAAGACGCCATCCAAAATCACACGCACATTGTTGCGGTGGGCAATATCGAGCAGGGCGTGAAAATCGAGCATGTCGCCCAGCCGGTGGTCGATTTTGTAGTAATCGGTGGTGTTGTAGCGATGGGTGGATGTAGACGCGAAAATGGGGTTCAGGTAGATGGCATTGATCCCCAGATCGAGAAGGTAATCGAAGCGCTGGATAATCCCGCGTAAATCGCCGCCCTGGAAACCGTGAATGGTGGGATGGGTTCCCCATTTTTGCACATTGGCGGGGTCGTTGGCCGGATTCCCGTTGGCGAAGCGGTCGGGGAAAATTTGGTAAAAAATTGCGTCTTGCAGCCAGTAAGGTGTAGTCATCGTTATTCCTGCGCATCAAAGTCGTGAAGCGGGGTGAATTTTACAGCAAAAACCCGCTTTCTGCGCGAGAAAGCGGGTTTGGTTACGGAATTGCATTGCAGCCTGGTTTAAGGTTGAAGCAGGTATATTTGGGTGGAGAAGGGGGCGAGTTCTGCAATCGGGGTGTACCCCTGAAAGGTTTTACCGCTCACGGTCAGGTCTGTAGCACTGGCATTGCCAAACACGCTTTGTAGGCTGTAGGTGTTATCGGGTAATTCGCCTTTGGGTAACGAAAGCTTATAGTCGTTCACGGGCTCATCGCCCAGGTTGACCAGCACCAGCAGGGTGTCTTTGCCGTCGGTGCGCAGCATGGCAAAAACCGCCGAGTTGCCGGTCTCAAGCAGCAAAAGACTGCCGCCACGCAGGGCCTGATACGTTTTTCGTAACGTGATCAGGTTGCGATAGTGGTTGAGCAGCGAATTGGGGTCTTGTTCCTGTGCGGCGACGTTGACGGTCACATAATCGGCGTTGACGGGTTCCCACGGGCTGCCGCTGGTAAAGCCGGCATTGGCTACTGCGCTCCACTGCATGGGGGTGCGCAGTAGTTCATCTGGCTTGATGCCGCTCATGCCAATTTCTTCCCCGTAATACAGGAAGGGTGTTCCGGGGCTGGTTAGCAGCAGCGCCGCAGCCAGTTTGGCCTTATTCACATCCCCGCCCAGGGTGTTGATAACGCGCACCTGGTCATGATTAGCCAGGAAGGTGGCGTAATTACCGTCTGTATCGGCGGCCAGCGTAAACTTGATACCGCTGTTGATGCTGGAGTTGGCGCCTTTCCCGGCGCTGTTCAAGATGCCGCTGGCCAGCTCAAAGTTGAAGATATGATCCGTTTCGTTGCGATACATCTTAATCAGCGTGCCGCCTGCGCCAAACACTTCGCCCACCGTATAAGCTTTAGGATTTACGTCCTTGTAAAACAGGTAAAACTGTTTGAGCCATTCGTGGTTGGCGGGTGTGTTTTCCTGTTTGCCGTCCTGTTCTACCAGGTGCTTGACCGCATCGATACGAAAGCCATCTATGCCCACCTCGGTTAGCCAAAATTTGGCCGCTTTTTGCATTTCGGCGGTTACTTCGGGGTTGGTATAGTTCAGGTCGGGCATTCCGCTCCAGAACAGGCCATAGTAATAGCCGCTGTCGGTTTTGTGCCAGGCCGAGCCGCCGTAGGTGCCGCTTTGGCCCGGGTCGGTTTCAGACCAGATGTAATAATTGCGGTAGGGTGATTGGGGATCTTGCGCCGACTGGAAGAAGGGATGTGCGCTGGATGTATGATTCGGCACGAAATCGATGATCACGTTAATGCCCTTCCCGTGCGCCTCGCTGAGTAGCCGTTTAAAGTCCTCCATCGTCCCGTAAGCGGGATTGACCGCGTAGTAGTCGGTCACGTCATAGCCGTGATAAGACGGCGACGGGTGGATGGGCATCAGCCACAGGGCGGTTACGCCCAGCGATTGCAGGTAGTCAAGTTTTTGGGTGATGCCGTTAAAATCGCCGATTCCATCCCCATCTGAGTCGTTGTACGAGCGGACAAAGATTTCGTAGAAAACGGCATCTTGCCACCAGTTGCGCGTGGCGCTGCCCGGCAGGCTAAACGTACAAGAGACGAGCAAGGGCAGGAGCAAGAGTAACGCCAGGAATCGTTTCATGAGTTTCTCCCAGAAAAAAACTTTCCCCTTCCATCTTTCTTTTTGAGAAGGATGAAAGAGGAAAGAAGGTTGAAATAAAAGCCAGTTTAGCCTTTGACTGCACCTGTGGTCAGGCCGCTGGTGATGTATTTTTGCAGCGCAATGTAGGTGATCGCCACTGGCAACGCTACGATGACCGACATAGCCGCAAAGCGGTTCCACGGAATGGCGTTGGCGTACTGGCCGGTCATGTTGTAGAGGGTCATAGAGAGCGTGTAGTCGCCTGGTTGGGTGAGGAAGAGCCAGGGCATAGCGAACTCTTGCCAGTGCCCGATGAAGCCGAGGAAGAAGGTCACAGCCAACTGCGGCACGGCCAGGGGCAACACAATCATGAAGAAAACCTGGTTCGGGTCAGCGCCATCGATGGCGGCTGCTTCTTCCAGTTCTTTTGGAATCGTATCGAGATAGCCTTTCAGGTTCCAGACTGCGAAGGGTAGTGCGCCTGCTATCATGGCTGTGCCTACCCCGAGCAGTGAGTCGCGCAGGTTGAAAATCAGGTCGCCGCCGCTGGTGCAAGAGAAAAATGGCTCAATTGCGATCCCTGCGCCGCACTGGAAGATGCGGAAGCTGTTCATCAGCAGGTAGAGCGGGGTGGAAAGACCGACGGCGGGCATCAGCAATGGAATGAAGACCATCACCATCAGGACCTGGCGCATTTTGAAGTTGAAGCGCGAAAAAGCGTACGCAGCGGTGACGGCTACCAGCAGGGCAATTGCGCCCACGCCAAACGAAAGCAAGAAGCTGTTGCGCAGCAGTTCGATGAAGGTTACGGGGTTGGCCGTTGGCCGGTCGAGCACTTGCTGGTAGGCGATGAACGAAATTTCCTGCGGGATGAGCTGCAGGGAGGAGGGGCGCGTGGTCTTCGAGCTGAAGGACAGGGTGATGATGTACAGGATCGGGAAAAGCACTTCGAGCGAGATGATCAGGGTCAGCACCTGGAGCAAGATTTGCCGCCAGAGGGGCAGGTCACGGCCGCCTACTTCGTTGGATGTGTTCATGTTCAGCAGGCGGATGATCGGGTTCGTACTGGTTGGTTTGGTTGCTGTCGTCATAATATTAGTCCGAGTAAGTTTCAGTAGCCCGCGTGATGCGGTTGGTGATCAGGAAGACCGTCAGTGAAACGAAGAAGATGAACACCGAGAAGGCCGCTGCGGCTCCGAACAGGCGCAGGTTGCGAACCAGGTCATAAGCGAATGTGACCAGGATCTCGGTGCTGCGGGCCGGGCCGCCGCCTGACATGAAGTAGACGAAGCTGAACAGGTTGAAGGAGGTGGTGAAGCCATAGACCGCAGCCGGGATCATGGCCGGGCGCAGGAGCGGCACGGTGATGTTCCAAAATTGCTGCGCGTCGCTGGCTCCATCAATGGAGGCGGCTTCGTACAAGTCCTTGGGGATGGATTGCAGCGCGCCGGTGGCAACAACAGTCATGAAGGGCCAACCCAACCAGAAGTTGGCGATCATCATGGCGTAATATGCGAGGGGGAGGGGACCATTGGGCAACAGCCACGGAATAGGGGCGGCATATTCGGTCATCCAGCGCAGGCGCACCGGATCGACAGCCCCAAAGAGGGTGGCTGCCCAGGTCAGGAATTGGTTCATCGCGCCGTATTGTTCGTCGAAGATGTTACGCCAAACTGTGGCAACCACCAGCGGAGGCACGACCACAGGCAAGATGTAAATGGCGCGGTAGATGCGCTTGAACCATAGCCCTTGAACGTTAAGCAAGACGGCGATGAGCACGCCAGCCGGAACGTGAACCATTACGTTGGTAATGGCCCACCAGAAGTTGTAAGTAAGAATACGGAAGAATTCGAAGTTTTGGACAGGCAGACCGCCAGTCAGGATGTCAATATAGTTTTGCAGGCCAATGAAGTTAAGATTGGGGGAGGCCAGACCGAAACGCAGATCTTTGGTCTGAAAGTCCGTGAACGATACAATCATCTGGTAGACCAATGGGTAAAAGGTGATGACTGTCATGACGGCAAAGGCGGGCAATAGGTACAGATACGGCAAAGCTGCCCGTCTAAATTTTGCCGACTTTGTAACTGTGCCAGCGATTTCCATTGAGGCCATGTGATTCTCCTGAGAAAGTGTTTGAAAAGTTAGGCTAAATTGGGTAGACTGGTCGGTATGAAGAAAA
>CAZLSP010000037.1:0-39222 GCA_964562145.1 uncultured Anaerolinea sp.
GGGGCGAAGGTTCTTCACACATCCGCTTCGCTCACCGATGCCCGGCCGGTAGCACCGGCGCCTGTGGTTGCGGCAACTGCTGCGGCTGCGCGAGCTGTTGCGGTTGGCGGTTAATCACCATCACGCCCTGGCCCACCCCCTCCCCGGGTCCAAGCGTCACCCCCATGGTGATTCCACCCGCCAACCGCACCGTCTTGGGCTATTCGGTCGAAAATCGTCCCATCGAGGCCTTCAAATTTGGCAACGGACGCACCATAAAGCTGATTGTGGCAGGCATCCACGGCGGGTATGAGCACAACACAGTTGAACTGGCCGTCGAACTGGTCACCTATCTCAGCGACCACCCCGAGCGCATCCCAGCGGATACAACCTTGTATATCGTCCAAAATCTCAACCCGGATGGATATGCACGCGACAAGGGCGTAGATGGGCGCGTCAACGCCAACGGTGTAGACCTGAACCGCAACTGGCCCTACAATTGGAAAGCCGACTGGCCGCGTGACGGTTGCTGGATCTGGCGGCCGGTCACCGGCGGCACAGAAGGCGGCTCGGAGCCAGAAGTAAAAGCCCTGATCAGCTTTATCGACGCCATCCGGCCTGTAGCGCTAATCAGTTACCACAGCGCCGCTTTGGGCATCTTCCCTGGCGGACGCCCAGACTTCCCGCCCTCCATCCAACTGGCCGAAGCGGTTGCCGAAGTCACCGATTATCCCTACCCGCCCATCGACACCGGCTGCGACTACACCGGCAACCTCACCGATTGGGCAGCCAACACGCACAACATTTCATCGATAGACATTGAGCTCACCAACCACCGCGATACCGATTTTGACCAGAACCTGCGCGTGCTGCAAGTCTTTTTAGGCTGGAAGCCCTAAAAACAACAAGGCCATCCTTGCGGATGGCCCTGTTGTTTAATAAGCCACACATCAGGATGGCACAGCCGTCCGAAATAGCAAGCCCCTTTCAGAACAGGCAACGGCATTGCGAGTATGCTTGGCTTTGTATAAGGCGTTATCGGTGCGCTGGAAAACATCATCGACCGTTTCAGCCCCTACCGAACAGCCCACGCCTACGCTCACGGTCAGGGTAATGCTCAAGTCTTCATAAGAAAAGTTAGCCAGTTCAATCCCTGCCCGCAAACGCTCGCCAATCTTGCAGGCCTCGCCAGGCGCCGTAGCCGGCAATAACACCATAAACTCCTCGCCGCCCCACCGAGACAGCGAGTCCTGGGCCCGAATGGCCTGGGCCAGGTGGCTGGCGACCCCTTTCAACACATGGTCACCCGCTTTGTGCCCAAAGCGGTCGTTGACGGTCTTAAAGTGATCAATATCTAGCATGAGCATGCAAAACTCGTCACTGCTGCGCTGTTTGCGAGCCATTTCCAACTCGAGCAGCCGCTGCATTGCGCGGCGATTTGGGATTTGAGTCAGGCTGTCTACCAAAGCCTGCTCATTCAGGTCATACTGGGTGCGCTGACCAATCATCAAGATAAACCCGGTAGACATCAGGAAACTGACAACAAACATTCCCAACGAAGAAATCGTTTGGACAAGGGACGGAGCAAAGACAGTAATCGGCGGATACAACAAGGAATAAAATGCGCGCACAAACATTAGCGGGAGATAGAACAGGATTGAATAAGTAATTAGCCCGGAAGAACCTTTATAAATTCGTCGGTCTGCCCCCGAGGCTACCTGGGCAACTCCCAAAAGGATGATCGTATGAGGGATTGAGACAGTGACAATACGATAAGCAATGCTGTTTTCTACATAGGTGAAGTACAACATCAAAATCATCGTGACGGCCATCAACAGGTAATTCTGCCACTCCCGATAGCGCTCCCCGACAAAACTCCGGAAACCGGCATCCCATATCATAATTCCCAGGATCGCCAGTTGGTTGCCGACAATAATTGAGAAAAAATCCGAAATCATTCCACGCATGGCCACCAGCAAGAGACCAGCCCCCACCGTAACATTGCTGATCGCCACCCAGCGAATACACGGATGCCCCGGCACCAGTTTAGACTGCAACAACAAGACCCCGGCAAGCAGCATACTTACCAGGCTTACAATCAAATTGATTGTTTGCAAATTCAAGGAGACTAATTCTTCAACAGAAGCCAGCATAAGCAAGCGCACTCCACCAGAACAACGCCCCCCTGGGCTTTTGGTTTGCCCGGCGTGCTCTTATATTGGCACTTACCCCCACCACACCCAATAAAAAGGTAGGCAGGGGTAATTTCAAATCGATGACGACCCTGATTATATTCGAAATCAAGAAAATTTGTATGGTTTGTCACTTTTTCTCACGCACTTGCGTGCCAGCTTGACGAAATTGTCAGACAAGTACATAATAGATCCATTCACAATTAATCCAATCCACCCCTGAAAAGGAGAACGAATGACTGAGACTGCTGACATCCTGCTCGTTAATGCCCACGTCCTGACGATGGACGCCGAGTTCACCCAATATCGCAACGGCGCGGTGGCCGTCAGAGGCGATTCTATTCTTGCTGTTGGGCCAGAAGCAGAGATCAAGGCAAGCTTTACTGCCAGCCAGGTTTTTGACTGCGGCGGCAAGATTTTAATGCCGGGACTGGTCAACACACATACCCACGTTCCCATGACCCTGTTGCGCGGGCTGGCCGATGACCTGCGCCTGGATGTTTGGTTGATGGGATACATGTGGCCGGTAGAACGTGAATTTGTCTCGCCGGAGTTCTGCCGCCTGGGCACATTAATTGCCTGCGCCGAATTCATCAAAAGCGGCGTCACCAGCTTCGCCGATATGTACTTTTACGAAGAAGATGTCGCCCAGGCCACGGCCGAAGCCGGTTTGCGCGGCGTATTGGGCCAATCGGTGCTCAAGTTCCCCACCTCCGACTCAAAATCTTTCGAAGATGCGCTGGCCCGCGCCCGCGACTTCATCCAACGCTGGAAAGGTCACCCGCTGATTGTGCCCTCGATAGCCCCGCATGCGCCTTACACCACCACCCCCGAGATTCTCAAGGCCGCCGCCCAGCTGGCCGCCGAATTTGATGTGCCGCTGCAAATCCACATTTCCGAAACTGCGCTGGAAGTGGAAAATATGCGCAACGAAAACAATATGCCGGTTGTGCCATATGTCAAAAAGCAGGGTTTATTCGATGCCAAAGTGCTCGCTGCGCACTGTGTCCACATTGACGAGGGTGAAATGCGCACCTTGCAGCATTACAACGCCGGGGTGGCGCACAACCCATCCTCCAATCTCAAACTGGCCTCGGGCTTTGCCCAGGTCACCAAAATGCTCGAAACCGGCCTGAATGTCGGTATCGGCACCGATGGCCCGGCCTCCAACAACGACCTGGATATGTTCGAGGAAGTACGCCTGGCGGCCTTCCTGGCCAAAACCGTCTCCAATGACCCCACCAGCCTGCCCGCACCCCAGGCGTTGGCGATGGCCACCCGCATTGGGGCGCAGGCCATGCACATCGGCGATATCACCGGTTCGCTAGTACCCGGCAAACGCGCCGATATGATTGTGGTTGATACCAGCCCATTACACAACTCGCCGCGCTTCGAACGCGATCCAAATGGGGCTTACGCGCAAATCGTTTACGCCGGGAAATCGACCGACGTGAGCGATGTAATGGTCAATGGCAAGTGGCTGATGACTGCCCGCACCTTGCTTACGCTCAACGAAACCGATTTGCTCGCCCAGGCCGCCGAATACGCCCGCAAAATCGATGCTTTCCTGATGGCGCGCGAACAATCGGTGCTGAGCAAGCTGATTGCCCTCGGCGGCTCGAGCGAGGAAGAATCTTACGAGGTGCAGGTCAAGGTCAAGGTCGATGATCCGGCCAAAGTCAAGGCGGCGCTCAAATCCCCAGAGCTGGAAATTATCTACCAGCGCCACTACCGCCAGTACGATCACTACTTTTCCTTTGAAGACCCTGCCCAGGGCCGCCTGCGCTACCGCGAAGATGATTTTATCGACGCCAAGGGCAAGGTCACCAACGTCCGCACCCGGCTGACAATGATCGGCGAGAACCGCGAAGATGGCTTCGAACAGGACGTGCTGCTCTCGCGCTCGCGCTACCTGGCCCCCGCCACCCAAACCCTGCGCTTCTACCGCGAATACTTTAAGCCCAGTGAAGAAAAAGTGGTCGAGAAAGACCGCCTGCGCTGGAAAGTGAAATACCAGGGCGAGGAGTTCTACATCAACCTCGACACCATCGAACGCCCTGACATGGGCAACTTTGTCGAAATCAAGAGCCGCACCTGGAGCCGCAAGGATGCCCAGCAAAAAGCCAAACTGGCCGCCGATTTACTGGCCTTGCTTGGTGTCTCAAGCGGCGAACACGTTGTGCAAGATTACGCTGCGCTCGTGTAATCCCCCGCAAACCCGGAATAAAAAAGAGGACTGTCAGGAAGCTGACAGTCCTCTTTTTTATGGGCAGGCATTCAAGACATGCTCATCGAAGGTTTCGGCAAAGTTATGCAGCCCCGAACCATCACAGCGCGCGCGAAAGAAGAAATACTGTGTCTGCGCCGGATAGGCCACGGCCTGCAACGCGCTCACCGGCGGGCTGCTAATGGGTCCCGGCGGCAGGCCCATAACGGCATAGGTGTTATACGGCGAGTTAACCGCCAAATCATCCAGCGATAGGGGAACCTTCCACCACGAATTGGTGGCCGGATTGAATCCCAGCGCGTACTGCACCGTTGGGTCAGTTTCCAACTTCATCCCTGATGCCAGGCGGTTAAGAAACACCGAGGCGATAATGGGCTGCTCCTCGGGCTTAACCGCCTCGCGTTGTACAATCGAGGCCAGGGTCACAGCCTGGTACACATCCAGCCCCTGACGACTGAACCCATCGCGCAGTTCAGGGGTCAGCGCCAGGGCAAAATTATTCATCAAGAACGCTACCAGTTGGCGCGCATCCACCTCGCGCGGCAGTTTATACTGGCCGGGCAGCAAAAAGCCCTCTGCGCTGGCTTCGGCGGGCAAAAAGTCATAGCCCATTCTTGGCTGCTGCGCCACCTGCAAAAACTCAGCGGGGGTAATCTCCAGGCCCGAGGTGGGCAGGGTGGCCGCCACTTCTTCCAGCCGCCAGCCTGGCAACACCACAAACTTGATCTGCGCCGGGGTGGCATCTTGCAACTGTTGCGCAATCTGAATCGGGGCCAGCGCCGGGCTCAAACTAAACTCCCCGGCTTGCATGCTCGTATCCAGCCCGGCGTACACCAGGTAATCGGTAAATGCCTCTGCACTCGAGATGATCCCCACCGCTTCGAGCCGCGCCGCCACCGAGGCCACACCCTCGCCCTCTTCAACGATAAAAGGCACTTCCCCCGCGCTCGAATCAACCGGGCTGGTCAACAACCCATCATGCCACAGCATCAACAACGAATATTGGAAACGCTGGAAAAGCCCCAGCCGCGCCGAAGGCGGCCCATAGGTGCGCGCAGCCACAAACGGCACCAACGCCAGGGCCGCAACCAACAACACAAAAGCCAGGGCCACCGGCACCAGGCAGCCCCAGGGGATGTAGTAACGGCGATGCGGGCGACGAGAACTCATCGATCCACTCCACTTGTATCGAGATAATTTTGCAACAAAACCGCGGCCGCAACATCGTCGAGATGACCGGCGCGCCGTTTACGGCTGGCCCCGGTGGCAATGCGCGCCGCGCGGGCATCTTGCGTGGTCAGGCTTTCATCCCACAGCGTCACAGGCAATTCGGTTTGCTGGCGCAGCGCCTCGGCAAAATTCATCGCACGGCGTCCGGCCGGGTTGGGTTCACCCTCTTCGTCATAAGAAACCCCAACAATAATATGCTCCACGGCATGCGCTGCAGCTCGTTCGGACACCTGGGCGGCATCGACCAACCTGGAAACGTGCGCCAACACCATCAGCGGGCGCGCCAGCATCCCGGTCTCGTCGCTAATCGCCAGGCCAATGTTCTTTTGTCCATGATCAACAGCCAAGATTCGCATCAGTTTGTCACCGTAATTCGGATGGGCAGGAAAGGAAGCCACGGCCACCAGGCCGGGCGAATACTGACCTGTGGAGGTTGCTCCAGCCCCAGGCTTTGCGTCAACAGACTCCCCGCACGCCGCGCTGTTTTTCCCATCACAAGGGAAATCACCTGCCCTGCATCGACACTGGGACGCACTTTGCGCTCGGCCAGCACCTGCCAGCGCACAATCTCACCATCGCCAAAGAGCGGCGAGGCCGCCGAAACCTTCACCGGCCCCGGCACCGACGAGGCTCCCGCCGGGAGCGAGGCATCCAACACGCGTTGGGCCAACTCCTGCAAGTCTGCGTCTGTGGCATACGAAAGGCTAAATTCCGCTTTCAGGCTCAGGGTGAGCTTTGCGCCGGGTTGGCCCGCCGGAGGAGTAAAGGTCTCTTCGATCACGCGCACCAACAGCAGGCTGGATGGGAAGGGAACATCACCGGGGGAAAGCAATTGCGGCAGGCGTTCACGCGCCTGTTGCTCGAGATCGGCCAATAAGCGTTTACGCAACGCCTCGCGATCGGCGTCAGTGGCGGCAGGCAGGCTGGCCTCGCTGCCCCCGCGCATCGCCTCGGGGTTGGTGACTTCTACCAACAGGCCGAGCGGACCTTCGAAAGCGGTAATGCTCTCAGCCGGGACATTGCCCGTCAAACCTGGCGCTGCGGCACGGATGGGAATCTCGACCGTTTCACCCTTCCCGGCGGGCAGTTCGGCCGATTCAACGGTCAAAAAGGCTACGGGTGGATCGCTGCGGGTCAACAGCACGGTTCCGGCTGGCAGGGTCTGGGGGTCTTCGGTCAGGTTGGTGAACAGGCCCATTCCTTCAGCCGCCGCCTGGGGAACCGTCACCTGCCCGGAGGCCAGGATGGTATCCGCAATATCAAGTTCCAGGCTGCGCACACGCGCCGGGATCACTCCTGAAAGCTGCACAGCACTGGCTTGTGCTTCGGCGCTGACCGAAATGGTTACGCTCTGCACCTGCTCGGGCGCGCTGATACGAATTTCAGCCGAGGGGATGAAAATCAGCATTAACACCAGCACGGCCAGCACGCCCAAGGTAAAAACGGTTACACGGGTGGCAGAATCCTGCTGCCCGGCAGAGAACCAGTCAGAAAGATGCAGCTGCGCTTGCAGGGCACGCAGGTCGGCGCGTGGGGCACGCCGCTGCGGCCGGGCAGGCTGAGAGAGCGGCCAGGGCTTTTTTTGGGCATCGGCCGCTGTGCGAAAAACCGGCAGGTTCATCTCGCGCGCGGCCGAACGGATGCCGCCATCGCGCGTTACCAGGCCCAGCTCGGCGCCCAACGCTTCGGCGTGACGGCGTAACAGGGTCAGGTCTAGCGGGCGCACACCGACACGGCCGCGCGCCGGCCAGACCAGTAAAATGCGCGGGGTTTTGGCCCATGCCATTCGGTCACGGATGGAAATCAGGTCATCATGAGGGTCGAGGTGAATTACCTGGGTACGCATGCGAAAACGATTATAAACCAGGACCGCAACGAAAAACAATCCCGCCGAATGGCAGCCATTCGGCGGGATTAAGAAATTCTGCAAAGCGGTCTATTTAACAAAGACCACGATCAAAAAGTCTTCTGTAGGGATTAAGGACATTGAAATGACAGCTGTTTCTTTGTTAAATATGATCATCATATTCTGGCCCAGGCCCGATCCGCCGGTAGCCAGGGCTGTCCAGCCCAACCCGCCCATTTTAAGCTCGTAGTAGCTGACAACTTCATCGGGTGTGGCTTTGGTGGTAAAGGTGTAGCCCCCGCTATCCCCCTGCCCGGCAATGGCTCCCGGCATAATCGGGATGCCATTCCACTCGGCGGCAGGCACCCCCGAGGGCACCAATGCGGCAATCGCATCCAATGTAGGGGTTGGCGGAAGCGGCGTTTGGGTCTGGGTGGGCTCAGGGGTGACACTGGGGGCCGTTGTTGAAGTTGGCGCAGGGGTAAGGGTTGGGTTTTGGGTGGCGGTTGGCTCGGGGGTAGAAGAAACGCTACAGGCTGAAAGCAAGAGACTCAGGAGGATGATGAAAGCAAAGGTCGAGCGAGCAGGCATGTTTTCTCTCCGAGGAAGGATAAACTCACAGGGGAAATTTATTCCGATTATACGCAATAAATGCCGGTCCGTGTAAGGTTTTTTGAGAAAATTATCTTCCTGGTCACATCACGACTTTACACCATATTCCAAAGCTACCACCCGGTTGCGGCCCTGGTTTTTAGCCAGGTAGAGGGCCTCATCTGCGCGGGTGAGCAAATCATCCAGGCTTTCCCCCGGCCAGTGCGAGGCCACGCCCATACTGGCGGTCAAATCCTGAACCCTGTCATACTCAGTACAACAAATTAATTCACGAATACGCTCCGCTGTTAACCGCGAGCTCTCCAAAGCCAGGCTGGGCAGGATAATCAGGAATTCTTCCCCACCCCAGCGCGCCACACGGTCCATTGCTCGCGTGACTCCTGAAAGCGTCCCGGCAAACCCCTTCAGCACCCGATCCCCCACCACATGCCCAAAAGTATCATTGACCCGTTTGAAGTAGTCAATATCAATCAAAATCACTGAAAAGGGGATTTTATAGCGCGCAGCCCGCTCATATTCTTCCTGCAAAATATTCAACGCCTCGCGGCGATTGAGAACCCCGGTCAGCAGGTCCATCGTGGCGTAAATTTGTTGCAGGCGACCGATGCGGAAAATGAGAAAAGTTGTCACTTCCCACAGAGTCATACCATTAATTACTTCCGCGCTGTATTCGGGAATGCCCCGATTGACAATGACAGCATTGTTTAAGTTAAGACCGGCAAAAACCGGGAAAAACAAGGCCATCAGAAAGAAAAATAGGGTTTCAACGGTCACCAGGCTATGAGGCCAGACAAACAATATCCCAAAATAAATGAACAAAAGCCCGGCGGCAACCAGCGCTGTCCACATGCTGGCTTCTGGAAGGATCGCCCGTTCGATGAAAACGTACAGCAAAACAAACAATGCGCCCACTGGCAAAGTTAGCAAATAGATTTGTCGTCTCTTTTCACGCGCCAGATCCAGGATGGAGGCCATTGGCTTGCCTGCCTTTACAAAAAAAAGAGCAGCCAAAGCTGCTCTTTTGAAATTACTTAATTTTTTCCGTCAACCAACCCGTGACACTTTCTAAAGCCGAAGTCAATTTGCTGGCGTCTTTACCGCCACCAAAGGCCAGGTGCGGCGCACCACCGCCCCCAGCGCCCAGTTGGCGCGAGATGTGTCCAACCAGGTCACCGGCCTTAATCCCCTTCTTAATCAGGTCCTGGGTCACGGCAACCATCACGGTCAGGCTCTCGCCCGTCGAAGCGATGACACATACACCCGCCTCAGCAAACTTGGCGCGGAAGCTGTCGGAGAGTTTGGTGAGCGAGTCTTTATCCAGCCCGGGCATCTGAGTGACCAGCAAATTAACGCCGTTCACGCTCGCAACGTTTGCCAGCTGTTGATGGAAAGTGGAAAGCGCCAGTTCGGCGCGGGCCGCGGCGAGCTGCTTTTTGGTGGCGGCCAGTTCATCCATCACCATTTCGGTTTTGGATGGAACCTCATCCACGCTGGATTTAAGCACCGCAGCGGCAGATTTCAACATTTTGAAGCGTTTCGCCACGAGATCATACGCCCCGCGACCGGTCACCGCTTCGATGCGCCGCACCCCGGCCGCCGCCGAACTCTCGCTAACAATCAGGAACGCGCCCACGTCGCTGGTACGATCGAGATGGGTGCCGCCGCACAATTCGTATGAATAACGGTCGTCGGGGTCGCCAATGGTGATGGTGCGAACCACGTCGCCATACTTCTCGCCAAACAACGCCATCGCGCCTTCGGCAACCGCTTCTTCGCGTGACTTGGTACGCGCCATCACGGTGTAATCGGCGGCAACCGCCTCGTTTACGATTCTTTCTACCCGTTCGATTTGTTCAGGGGTCATCCCTTCGGGATGGTTAAAGTCAAAGCGGAAACGGTCCGGCGCAACCAGTGAACCGGCCTGGCGCGCGCCTTCACCGAGAACCTGGTGAAGTGCAGCGTGCAGCAGGTGTGTGGCGGTGTGGTTGCGACGAATATCATGGCGTCGGGAGCCATCCACTTCGGCAATGGCCTTGTCACCGACCTTGGGCTTGCCGCTAACGACTTCGCCAATGTGAGAAATCAGCCCGGCTGCGGGGCGGCGCACTTCGCTGACTTCTATCTCCCAATCGGTGCCGCGCAGGGTGCCAGTATCGCCCACCTGACCACCCGATTCGATGTAGAACCCGGTACGAGGCAAGATTACTTCCACTTTGTCGCCAAACTGCGCATCCGTCACCAACTGGCCGTCCACAACCAGCGCCAGCACTTCGGCATTGACTTGCAGGGCATTGTAGGGGTCATATTCAACGCCCTTTTCACCCAGTTTGCCAGACGTTTTCAGGTCCTTGAAGATGCCCGCAAAGAATTCGGCATCTTCGCCGCCCATGGCACCCATGGCTTTGCCGCCACCCGAAGCGATGCTGTGTTCCTCGCGCGCCGCCCTAAAACCGGCCTCATCCACATCCAGGCCTTGCTCGCGGGCAATATCACGGCTGATCTCAAGCGGCATACCGTTGGTCGCATACAGGTCAAAGGCCAGGCGGCCATCCAACACGGTTTTACCGCTGGCTTTCAAGTCATCCAACATGCCCTGCAAACGGGCGGTACCGCTTTCGATGGTGCGCGCAAAGCGGATTTCTTCTCGCGTCAGGCTGGAAAGAATCTCCTCGCGATGCTTGGAAAGTTCCGGGTAGAAATCGCCATAGACGCTGATGATGGCATCGGCCACTTTGGCCAGGAATGGCCCGGTCAGGCCAATCTTGGTCCCAAAACGAGCCGCGCGACGGATAATCATGCGGCAAACATAGTTGCGGCCGGCATTCCCCGGCACCACACCATCCCCAATCAGGAAAGCCGCAGAACGAGCATGGTCGGCAATGACACGGTAAGGGGTGAAATCGGCGTACATCTGCTCACGCGATTTGCCCGTCAGCGTCGAAAGCACGTCCATTGCGCCTTTGAACAAATCGGTTTTATAGTTCGAGTCGACGCCCTGGAGCACAGAAACGATGCGCTCGAAGCCCATGCCGGTATCGACATGCTTGGCGGGCAACGGTTCAAGGCGGCCATCCTCGAACAGGTTGTACTGGATGAAAACGTTGTTCCACAATTCAAGGTAACGGGTGCAATCGCCATTAACACCGCATTTATGCGGCTGGCCGCGCAGGTTATCGCGCTCTTCGCCCAGGTCAATGTGAATCTCGGAACACGGACCGCAGGGGCCAAACTCGGCCATCTGCCAGAAGTTTTCTTTGCGCCCAAAATACAGGATATTCTCGGGGTTCATACCCGGCTGTTGCTTCCAAATTTCGGCGGCCTCTTCGTCGGTAGGTACGTTGCCTTTGTCATCTTTGAAACAAGTCGCATAAAGTTTGTCTTTAGGCAGGCCCCAGACCTCGGTCAGAAGCTGCCACGACCAGGCAATGGCTTCTTTTTTGTAATAATCACCAAACGACCAGTTGCCGAGCATTTCAAAGAAGGTGTGATGCGTATCGTCACGACCCACATCATCGAGGTCGTTGTGTTTACCGGCCACGCGCATACACTTTTGCGAATCGACGGCGCGGGTGTAGGGGCGCTTGTCGGTGCCGATAAAAACATCCTTGAACTGCACCATGCCCGAGTTGGTGAACAGCAGCGTCGCATCGCCGCCAGGGACGAGCGACATGGACGGCACGGCAGTGTGGCCATGTTCCACAAAAAAGTCAATGAAGGTCTGGCGGATTTCGTTGCCGGTCAGTTTTTTCTGTGTCATTCGTGCTCCAAAAGGGTGATTTAAGGGAATTATACCAAGATGGGTTTCAAAGAAAAATCCCGGTCTCTTGGTTTGAGCCGGGATTCAATGCAAAAGAAAACCAACAGTCATGCCATGACCGGCTCATTCAAAACAAGGGAAGGCAGCCCGGCATTCTCCGCCGGGCATAGAGCTGTGGCGCGGTTGGCATTTAAACGAGATAGAAAGCAAAGACCTTGTTGCATACAAATAATTATACCGTACTCTCGTTTTGACGAATAGTTGCTTTTCGCAAGGGCAAACCCTATAATCTAATCATCACCATTGCAAAGGAGACCACTCATGGAGATTCGCGATAAGTCCCCGCAAGACCCGGTTGCCGGCCTGTACCTCGTCGATGCCTATATGCGCTGGGCGCTGCTCGCTGCCGAAGAAGTGGTCGGCAAGCAGGGTTTACACGTCCTGCTGCGCAACCAGGGGCTGGAACGTTTCATCGACAACTACCCGCCCGAACTGCTAAAAATTAGCGGCAGCATCACCCTCGGCGATTACGCCCAGCTATGCGCCGGGCTGCTGACCTTCTTTGGGCGCGCCGGGAAAAGCATGGTCATCCGCTCCGGGCGACTCACCTCCAAATACGCCATCGAAAAACAGGGGACAGTGTATAATGCGGCCGCCAAAACCGCCGCCAAACTGCTGCCTTCTGCGATGCAAGTTAAATTAGTGCTCGATAACATGGCCAGCGGTTACAACAAACTGTACGCCGAAAATGGGCAAGAGCTACACTTCAAGGTTGAAGACCGTGGCGACAAATGGGCCTTCATTTCCATCGAGTGCCCGCTGTGCGCCGGAAAAGCCGCCGACCAACCCATGTGCTGGGGCCGCATCGGCACACTCAAAGAATCGGTGCAGTGGTTAACCGGCAAAGAATTCGATGTCGATGAAGTGGAATGTCGCGCGCTGGGAGCGGCCGCCTGCATCTGGGAAATTAGCAAAACCCCCAGGGAATAGTCCCTGCGCCCGCGCCTGCCACCCACGCCAGGGATAGATGACCCGCTGGCAGCTTCACCTGCCGCCTGAAAGGATGTTGACATGTATTTTCCACCCGATTTTAACCGCGAGCGCGCCATTGAACTGGGTACGCTTGTCAACTATGCGTATGATCAGTTCCAGGCTTTTGCCGGGAACGGCACCTGGAAACTGGACCCCGCTTACAGCCTGGTGTGTGAAATCAGCTACCACACCATCCTCGGGTTCGACATCGACTCGCCCGATAACGAAACCACCGCCATCGACCGCGAAATCGAAAACCTGCCAGTTTCTTTCTCCACCGAAAGCCTGTTTGGCAAAGACGTGCCCATGGGCTATGTAGCCACCAAAGGCAAAGATGCCTATCTCGTTTTTCGCGGCACCGCCACCCCGCGTGAATGGATGTTTGACGCCAACATTCGCACCGTGCCGTACCGCCTGGAAGGCTGGGGCAAAGTCTCCAACGGGTTCCTGAATATTTATAACCGCTGCCGCGACAGCTTCATCAAAAAACTGGGAAAACTCGGCCCCGATTTCCAACTCTATATCACCGGTCACAGCCTGGGCGGGGCCATGAGCCTGCTCGCGCTGCCCGACGTGGTCGCATCGACGCCCTTCAAGACGCCCATCCTGTATAACTATGGCTGCCCGCGCGTCGGCGATAATGATTTTGTCCAGGCGTATAACAACCTGCCCGGCAAAAAATCCTTCCGCGTGGTCAACACCTCCGATATCGTCGCCTCCATCCCGCTGCCGGTGCTTGTCTCCGGTCTGATCGGGCTTCCGGCTGGCTTTTACTCACACGTCGACACCCCGGTCGATTTCACTTACCAATCCAACGACGTCAACAAAAATCACGCCACCAACACCTACATTAAGGCGTTGGGCGGCTAATCAATACTTACCATCGTACTATTCGCGCCTCTTGCGCCCCATGCTATACTTGATAAATGCTGTCCGGTTTATCCACGGACAATCAAATGGGCGCAAGAGGTGGCGTTAACCAATGGAAGACCTGACCGGAAAACAGTTTGGGCCATATCAAATCGTTGCTCCGCTCGGCGAAGGGGGCATGGCAGCCGTTTACAAGGCCTACCAACCGTCGATGGAGCGTTTTGTCGCAATCAAAGTGCTCCCGCGCCAGATGGCCCATTCCGAAGAGTTTATCGCCCGCTTTAAGCGCGAAGCGCGCCTGCTCGCCCAACTCCAACACCCACACATCCTGTCGGTCTTCGATTACGGTGAATCGGATGGATACACCTATATTGCCATGCCCTTTGTACAAAGCGGCACCCTGGCCGACCTGCTCAAAACCCGCAAATTAAGCCTGCCCGAAATTCGGAAAATCATCACCCAAATCGGCGATGCGCTTGGCTACGCCCATGTGCGCGGCATGATCCACCGTGATATTAAACCCAGCAACGTGCTGATTGATGAAAGCGGCAACTGCCTGCTGACCGATTTTGGGCTGGCACGCATGGCCGAAGCCACCTCCAAACTGACCTCCTCCGGGGCCATTATGGGCACACCGGCCTACATGTCTCCCGAACAAGGCACCGGCAACCCGCTGGATGGGCGCAGCGACATCTACTCGTTGGGCATCATCCTGTACGAAATGATTACCGGGCGCGTGCCTTTTGCCGCCGAAACCCCCATCGCCATCGTCTTCAAACACATCCAGGACCCGCTGCCTTCTGCCCGCAAACTGGCCCCCAACCTGTCTGAAGAGTTGGAGCTGGTGCTGCTCAAATCGCTTGCCAAAAGCCCGGCCGACCGCTACCAGAGCGCCGAAGAGTTCGTGCAGGCTGTCCAAATGGCTATCCCGGTCACCCTCAGCGGATTGAAAACCACTGCCCCGGCTCCTGCACCCGCACCCACAATGGTTTCACAGCCGCCGCAAGTTGCGCCGCCCACCAATACCCCCACCGTTTACGAACCTGTATCCGCCCCGCCGAGGCCGGTCTCCCAGCCAGCCGTCAGCGCCCCGCCCGCCAGCCAGCCGCCATCTTACCGGCCGGTGTCACAACCCAGCATCGCCACAGCCGCCCCGCGCAAACTGCCGCTGCTGGCCCTGGCCGGGGTCGGTGTCGTTGGGTTTGGCATTATCGGCATTATTGTGTTGGTGGTAGGCTATAACCTGATTCGCAACAACCTGGCCACTTCGCCTACCACAGCACCCACCCCGGCAGCCGAAAACACAGCCACGGCGGTGCTGCCTTCCGCGCCGCCCACGAGCGCAGCCAACCTGGAGATCTTGCCCGGCAGCAGCTTTCGGGATGAATTCGACGCCCAACTGGTCGAAGGCTGGGTCTGGGAATCGGAAGATCCCGCCAAATGGAGCCTGGAGAATGTCCCGGGCTGGCTGCAACTGACCGCCACCGACACCAATTTCAGCAGCCCCGGGCTGCCCACCAACCTGTTGCTGCGCGAAGCCCCTCCCGGTGATTTTGAGCTCACCACACGGGTGCGGTTTGTCCCCACCAGCAATTTCCAGTTTGCCGGTCTGGTGATTGTTGGGGGCGAGGGCAACGCCATCCAGTTTGGGCGCGCCTTCTGCGACATCGTAAACCAATGCGTGGGCGATGGCATCTACATGGACAACATCGAAAATACCGCCATTTCTGAAACCAGCTACACTGCTGCCATAAACGGCGAAAGCGTTTTCTTGCGCCTGCGCAAAGCCGGGAATACCTATAGTGCTTACTACGGCCCCGATGGCGCTAACTGGACCCTGATGGGCCAGCACACCCACGACTTCCCATCCATTCGCGTCGGCTTGCTGGCTGCCCAGTCCGGCGAAACAATTTCTGCAGATTTTGATTATTTTGCGCTCAGCCAGTTGCCGGGCATTACGGCCAATGCCACCCTGGAATGCCGCGCTGAGCCGGTGGAGGAGGCCGAGATTCGCGCCACGCTCCAGCCGGGAGCCAGCACCACCTTGTTGGGTTCGTCGGCCAACGGCGGCTGGCTTAATTTGCAAAACCCAGATTACCCCACCGAAACCTGCTGGGTTGCCAACCAGGGCGCAGCGGTGGCAGGGCTTGTACCGGTGATCGACCCGGCGCAGGCCACCCCCACCTTGCCCGCGCCCCCCACCGTTGCCATCCCGGCCGGGGTTCCGTTTGTGCGCATTAATAGCATCGAACTGAATGACTCGAACCAGTACGTTGTCAATTACGAGACCTTCGAATACACCGAAAACCTGCCCGGTGTTCACATTCACTTCTTCTTCAACACCGTGCCCTTCTCACAGGCCGGAACACCCGGCAGCGGGCCGTGGATTTTGTACGGTGGCCCGCGCCCCTTCCAAAAATATCGCGCCAGTGACCGGCCGCAAAATGCTTCCATGCTGTGCGCGCTGGTCGCCAACGCCAATCACAGCGTCCAGCCCGAAAGCGGCAACTGTTTCCCGCTGCCCGATGTCGTTAGTGCAACCGCCAGGGTCGAAACAGCCTGTCGAAATGCACCCACAGCTACCGGCGAGGTCATTGCCAGCTTCAAGGCCGGAGCCAGCGTTTTGCTGCGCGGCATCTCCGAAGACCAGGGCTGGCTCTCCATCCAAAATCCCGAGACAATCGATGCTTCGTCTTGCTGGGTGCCGCTCGATTCGAGCGTGGTCAACGGGAATGTCAACCAGCTCCCAATTGTCACACCCTGAAACACGACCTGCCCCAATCCCCTCCAGTTGACGGAGGGGATTTTTTATATTGGCGTGCAGGGAAACTGAAATGGATGTAAACTGTTAGCATCCCAAATTGAGGAGGAAGGATGACCACCCGTCTCTATCTTGTCCGCCATGGAGCCACCCAACTCTCCGCTGAAAACCGTTTCGCCGGTTCGGTGGGCGTGGATTTGTCTGAAGAGGGTCGCGCACAGGTGGAGCGCCTGGCAGTTCGCCTGGCAGATGACCAAATCTCTGCCATTTACGCCAGCCCACTCAGCCGCACGCAAGAGACCGCCAACATCCTGGCCCGGCCGCATGAGTTGACCCCCATTTTACGAGATGGCCTGAAAGAAATCAGCCACGGGCGCTGGGAGGGCCTGACCCGCACCGAGGTGGAGGCCGCCTTCCCAGGCGAGTACGAGACCTGGGAATCGGACCCGTTCACTTTTGCGCCGGAGGGCGGCGAGTCGGGGATTAGTGTCCTGGCGCGCGCCCTGCCGGTGGTGCGTGAGATTGTCACCCAACACGAGGGTAAAAATGTGCTGGTGGTCTCGCACAAGGCCACCATCCGGCTGCTCATCAGCAGCTTGCTGGGGTTCGATGAACGCGGCTACCGTGACCGGCTCGACCAGGCCCCGGCTTGCCTGAACATCCTGGATTTTAAAGACCCGGCGCGGGCACGCTTGATGCTGTTCAACGATATTTCACACTATACCGACCAGCCGCTGCGCCCACAGGGGCATCTCTCAAAATGGTGGGATTCTGCCGGGAGCATGGAAAGCAAGTCATAGCGCAATATTTTTTGGTCAAAGGAGAGCCATATGAAACATACCGAAGGGAAATTCCAAGGCGTGCGCAACGCCAGCATTTACTACCAGGGTTGGCTGCCAGAGGGTGAAGTAAAGGCTGTGTTGATGGTTGTGCACGGGCTGGCCGAACACAGCGGGCGTTATATGAATGTGGTCGATCATTTTGTGCCGCTTGGGTATGCCGTCTACGGGCTGGACCACCTCGGGCACGGCAAGTCGGAGGGTACGCGTGTTTTCGTGGAGCGTTTTAGCGACCTGACCGATAACGTCAAAACCTATTTCGACATGCTCCAGAAGTGGCAACCTGGCAAACCCATCTTTATCCTGGGGCATAGCATGGGCGGGTTAATCTCATCGGCGTACCTGCTGGACCACCAGGATGAATTGAAGGGAGCCATCATCTCGGCCCCGGCAGTAAAAATCCCCGATACCATTTCAGCCACCACCATTACGCTGGGGCGCGTCCTTTCGAAGATTATGCCCAAGGCCGGTCTACTGGCGTTGGATGCGAACGGGGTCTCGCGCGACCCTGAAGTCGTCAAGGCTTATGTGAACGATCCGCTAGTCTATACCGGCAAAACCACGGCCCGCCTGGCCGCCGAAATGCTGGGAGCCATGCAACGGGTCACCGCTGAAGCCGGGAAGATTCACTTGCCGCTGATTACGATCCAGGGCAGCGCCGACAAACTGGTAGACCCCGGTGCGGCGCAAATGCTGTACAACAAAGCCAGTTCCAAAGACAAGACCATCAAAATGTATGAGGGTCTGTATCACGAGGTTCTGAATGAACCGGAGCGCGGCATTGTCCTGGCCGATGTGGAAGCCTGGCTGCAAGCACACCTGTAAAACCTGTTTGCCCAACCCTTAAAGCAAAACTTCCCCCGAGTCTTCGGGGGAAGTTTTTTTCGTGGTCACGTCTTAGGGCATTGGGTTGTTAAGCGCCCAGTCGTCCCCAAGAATAATCTCAATATCCACGGCAGAAGCCGGGTCATATTTGTTCTGGATCTGCGATCCGGCATTGAGGCCAAACAGTTCTTTGAAGTAACGCAAGGTATACAACTTGCCGCGATGATCAATGACGGTAGTTGCACCGGGGAAAGTGGAGGCGCTATCGGCCACCACCACATTCAGGCCCAACGACTTGAGATAGTCGGCGGTGCGCTGGGCCAGGCCCTGGGTAAAGGTTCCGTTATAGACAGCGATGGTAGCGCCATCCATTTTGGCCAGGTCGAGAGCGTCCACACCGGTTGCCATCGGGCTGGTCGCGCCGGTGGTCGAGAAGATTTCGTCGCGCAGTTCGCGAATCTTGTCTGGAATGGGCTTGAAGACATTCTGGGTTTCGCCGTTGACGGTCACATTCTGGAGCGTCACCATATCGTAATTAATTACGCCGCGTTTGATATTTTCAAACGGGATGTCCTTGGCCAGCATGGCCAGGCGCATAATTTCATCGAAGGTCATGTTGGTGTTCACGCCTTCCTGGATATGGGCGTACATATCGGGGGCGTTGGCCAACAGGGTTGGGAAATTGGCCGGGTCGAGCACCTTGTCGCGAATGGCAAGGATGACCTGCTGCTGGCGGCGCGAACGATCCACATCGCCGCCATCGGTATGGCGCTGGCGCACATACGCCAGGGCCTCCACCCCGCCGAGGGTATGCGGACCGGCGGCGAGCATGATGTCATCGGCACCGGGGCCAACCGGGTCGATGAAGATTTTCTTCTCCACATTGACTTCGATTTTGCCAATGTCGTCAATAAGCTTGGTAAAAGCCCAAAACTCAACCTGGGCATAATATTGCACCGGCACACCAATCACCTGTTCAACGGTGCGCATGGCCAGGGCCGGACCGCCGCCAGGGACTTTGTAAGCGTCACCATTCATATAGGCCGTGTTGATGCGTCCATAGCCAAACCCGGGGATATTGACCCACAAATCGCGCGGGATCGAAAGCATCCCGGCGGTTTTGGTCTGCGGGTCAATGGTCAGCACAATCATGGTATCAGAACGAGCCGGGCCGGAGCGGTCTGCAGAGCCATCGGCAGTATCGAGGCCGAGTAGCAAGACCGAAACGCGACTGGCACCATCCCAGGTGGGCGGCAAATCTACAGGCGGGGCAGCCGATTCGGGGGTGGGTAGGCCAGCTTCAGGGGTTCCTTCCGCGTTGGCGCCTGATGCGCCCGCCACAGGCACGCCGGGCAAATTGATGACATTCATGGTCAGGGTAATGTACCGCGCCAGGAAGAACATCCCGGCGAAGAGCGCAAGCCCAATCACAGCGGTGATGATCTGACGGGGGGTAAATTTCAATCCATTTTTCATATTTTGTTCTTTGGTTATTCCGGTTTGAGATAAACCATGCCAAGCCCAAGCTTGTCGAGGCCATGTTCGGCCCAAATTTGCACCAGCGCAGAATCAGATTCGAGGGCCTTCATCAGGGCCGGAATGGCGCGCGGGTCTTTAATTTCGGCAATGGCACGGGCGGCTTCCAGGCGGGCGGTGAGCGAACCGCTGTTGAGCACTTCGAGTAAGGCCGGGGTGGCCTGTGTCTCGAGCAAGATTAATGCATTGGAAGCCAGTTTGGCGGTCATCGCATCCGGGTCTGAGAGCGCCCGGATGAGCGGTTGAATATTTTGCGGGTTGGGGTGGTGGCAAAGCGCCAGTGCGGCACATTGACGCACTTCTTCCGAATCGTCTTGAAGCGCAGCCAGCAGGGAACCAGTCACTTCTTGCGAAGCCGGGAACCCGGCCAGCGCCCGAACGGCCCACCAGCGTTCATCGACACTCCCGCGATGCAGGAGACCGGTAAGCGATGCCAGGGCGGGCGCGCCCAAACCAGCCAGGCTTTCCGCCGCGGACTCGGCGCGCAGGTCATCGCCGCCGGTCAATTCGGAAAGCAGGGTTTCCAGTTCGGTCATTTAGCGGGCAGGTGGGGGAACAGGCAGGCTCTCGACACTGGCCGCGACCCATTTGTCGCCTTCGTCGATGAGCATAACCGGGATATCTTCTACTATTGGGTATTTACGGCCACAATCCTGGCAGACCAGCCACGAGGATTCACGAGTGAGCGTGAGCAGGCCTTCTTTTTCCCGAACACAGGCCGGGCAGCGCAGGATTTCGAGCAGTTGAGTACTAACCATTTTCTCTCCTTCAACGTGGGTCATCCCACATTTTGGTTTCGGGGCAAAATTGTACCACAATCAAAAGACGGGCTATCCGGGCTGGCACAGACCGCGCTTTTTGAAGATTTTTTCGGCATCTTTGACGCCCGGTCCATATTCACAGACAGCGCGCCACGGCTCATAAAAGGTCTGGAACTTGTCAACAAAGCGGATTTTGCCATCGGCGTTATAAACGATGCGATCCACGGAGATGTTGGCGCCATCGGCGGCATATTCGACCTGTTTAATCTCTTCTTCGCCCAGGTCAGGGTTCAGCTGGATAACCGGGTCCTGCGGCGAGACAATCTCTGTGGGGCCGGTTGTCTCCCAGGCCACCGTGCGGCCATCGGAGGTGGAGTAGATTTTCCAGGTGAGCGAATAGCTGGTGGGGTTAAAGTACGTTTCCATGAGCAGCCAGTAAGGCGTGTCGTTGACAAATTTAAAATCGACCAGCGGGAAGTAGACGGTCGCATCCAGGCCCGCCAGGCGCGGATCGATACCGCTGCCGGGGCGCTGCTCATAGTAGCTGACGCGATACGCATGCGCATGCCGCTCGGCAACCGGGAAACCGCCGAAGAAAACGGTGCGGAACAGGGTCGTGCTAACCTGGCACACGCCGCCCCCCACGCCCTTGATGGTTTTGCCGCCATAGATGATGAGCGCTTCGGCAAAGCCATTATCGAGGCTGATGTCGCCCATGTATTCACCCATCGAAAAGGTTGCACCGGGCGCGACCAGCAATCCGTGGAATTTGGCCGCTGCGGCTTCGATGTTTTGCAGGCGCGCCGCGCTCGAACCACGGAAGTAGGAGGTTTCAGTGGCGACCAGTTGGGTGATCCCCAATTGTGCCGCAACCGCATCATCATCGACCTGCGGCTTGGTCGCATTGACCGCCAGGAAAGCCGATTGCTGACCCGCCGCCACGGCAGACTGCATTTGCGCAATGCTGCCAGGCAGGTCCAGTTCCAGACCAACAATGGCCGATTCGATCAACTGTAGCTGGGCGGTTTCATCGGAAAAAATGAAGCGTGCATTGCGATCGGGGCGGTTGATTTGGCCGCCAATCGACTCGAGATAGGGCTGAATCAGCGCAGGCTGAACCTGGACCACATACTGGTCACTGCCTGCCACATCTTTGACCCGCCCGACCTGGAGCATGGGCGCCAGTTCGGCAGGCTGAATCTGCCAGGGACCGGGGTCGTTGGCGCGCGCTTCGGGGATGGAAAGGGTAAAGGGCGCGGCCAGCAAACGCCGGGCGGCCTCTGCCTGGGGAGTAGCATCCAGTACATGTGGCGGGGTATCAATAATCACCAACGGCACCTCGCCGTCGCGGAAAGATTGCATCTGTACGCTGAGATAGACCAGGGTGGCATCCACATTCAAGCGGCGGCCCACCTGCCCCGGCGAAGAGGTCACATCCAGGCCATTGATTACCAGGCTGGCTTCCGTCACAGGCCGGTCCACCAAAACAGCCAGGTTTTGCAGGTACGAGTGCGCCACACGCTGGTCGAAAACCGTCACCGGTGAGACGTTGACCCCACCCTGCATGGCAGCTACCTGGTCGTCAATGCTTTTAAACAGTCCACCTGAACGCCCCAGGTCAAAAGCGGCGCGAGCCGATGCAGTTGGGTCGAGCACCATGCCGAGCCGGGCCGGGGTTTCAAGCCACACATTGGCCCCATCGCGGAAAACAATCCGGCCGCCGTACGGATAGGTCAATTCCATCTGTATTTTGACAGCGGCGTCTTCCAGTTTCATCCCTGAGACATCGACCCCGGCCACCGAAACGCCCGGGAAGATACGCCCGGCATACATCACACGGTATCCGATGGAAAGCAGGAAAAGCACCACAAAAAAGGCAAAAAATCCGGCGGCCAGGGCAAAACCCAATTGCAACCAGATTGCACCCGTTTCTTGCGGGTTGCGGCGAGGGCGAACAAAGCGAACAGGAGCAGTAGCAGCCATAAGGGTTATCGGTTAAACAAACGTGGAATCAGGAATGGGGTTTGGGCGCGATAGTCTGCGTACGCCTGGCCAAAATCTTTGAGCAGTTTGCGCTCTTCAAAATAAGCGCCCAGTAAAATATACAGGCTAAAAACAATCCACAGTGCCAGGCGGTTAACCGTCATCTCAGAAGATGCCCAGATAAAGGCCAGCCCGGCAGTATACAGCGGATGGCGCACATAGCGATACAACCCGCCAGTGACCAGGTTCGGCTGGCGCTCACGGTCTAGGCCCGTCAGTTGCGTCAGACCGGCAAATTCAAAAGGACCGGTCTGCATCACCCCGGCGAACAGGGCAAAAACCGCAGCCCCCTGGATGAGGGTTGTCAGGTAAACCCAGGGTTCCGGGATGGTATAGAGGGGTTGGTCGGGGAAAGTCACAAGCATCATCAAGATTGGGAAAAAACTTGCTACCGAAAAAACATTGTAGGCAAAACGAAACACCCGGTCTGAAACTGGACCAAAAAAGCGGCGAGCCGCCTCCTTAACGCCATGCGAAGCCAGGATGGAGTGAATTACACCCCACAAAACAGACGCACCGATCAAGTAAATAGTTCCCATAAGCATATCACACCCATTTTAGAAGAAGATGAATAAACCTGTAAAGCAAAGCTAATCTGTGCCAAAAGCGGGCAGTTCGTACACTTCATCTGCGGCGCGAATCAGGTAAAACGGCATCCACGCCACGCCAAATTGCTCCACAAAAATATCACTTTTCTTGGGCGCAACCGGAATTTCGCTCACCTGGTTGACCACAGCCGCCCAGCGATTGTTGGCCTCCTGGGTAATCTCCTCACGGCGGCGCTCCAGCTCGGTTACCTGGGCTTCGAACTGCTTAATGGCATCCAGCGACTCATCCACTTCGGCCTTGGCCTGTTCGGTCAGGCGGCGTTTGGTCATCGACGAAGACATTTTCCGCATCGAACCTTTGCCGGTAAACAAGCCAAAAACATTTTCGGCATGGGTGGCATTCTCTTCCCATTTGCGATTCTGGTATTCGCGCTCATCCTGGGTCAGTTCGCGCTCCTCGCGTGATAAACGGTCACGAATCACCGCAATCTGGCGGTCAATGGAAGCCGTCAGCTTCGACAACTCTTTATCGCGGGCAGAACGGGCCGCATCTGCGCACGCCGTGCGAAAATCGGCCGCGGTCACATCTGGCCCGGCATAAATTTTCAGCGCCTCGTTGGCGCGTGCGTTGATGGTGGTGGTGCGGAAAACCCAATCGATAAAATCCTTTTGCAGGGCCGCCAGCAGGCGCGCATCCACCAGCGGCGCTTCGGGCGTTTCAAAACGCGCCCCCGGCTGCGGCTGGGTTTCCACCCGGTCAAGCGGCAGGCCCGCGCGCGAGAACTCGTCCCAACGCACCACGCCACGTTTATCCACGGTATCCACCAGCGCAGCGCGGTTAATTTCGCTATCCACGCCCAATTTGCGGTCTAACAGGCGCACACGCGCCCCGGCCAGCAAAGTGGCGCGATACAAAACGCCCAACGGTTGCGCATCAACCGGCATCGGTTCACCCGCCAGCTTAAAGGCAGCCGTCATGGAATGGTTGACCGGCAGGAAAAACTCAGAGATAGCCGAGGGAATGGCCGGGCGGGTCAGGCTCCCGGGTAAATCGGTAGTTGTTTTATGGGGAAGAACAGACGGGGCGGAGGCGGTTCTGGGAGCAGGTTCCGTTATTTTGGCGGGAATCGGCTGGAAGCGCGAAAAATCGGCCACCGCCGGGGCCGGTGTGGCCGCTATGGGCGCGGGGTCCAACCCGAAAGACAGCCCGGCGCTGGTCGCGTTTCCTGTCCCCTTTGTATTGGCCCCTGCCAGGCGGTTCAAGGCCGGAATCTGCGAGCGCGTCAGCGGCCCGGCCAGGAAATTCATTGCCCAGCGTGTTTGGAACAGCACCGGCTGTTTTTCATGGATATTGTGCAGCAGGAAAACCCGCTTCCCGAGCGCCGAGATTACACGCCCATAAGACTCGCGATCGAGGTCGGCAGTCGCCCCTTGCAGGCCATCGAGCAGGCGTTCTTTGTCGCGTTCGGTCTGCAACTTGCCCACAAACCAGGTCCCGGCGTTAGATAGCGCCTTGTAATCCACATCCACCGGGTTTTGGGTCGCCAACACCAGCCCCACCCCAAAGGCGCGCGCCTGTTTAAGCATGCGCAGCAGCGGGGTTTTGCTGGGCGGGTTGGCCGAGGGCGGCAGGTACCCAAACAGCTCGTCGAAATACAGCATGGCGCGCAGCGAGGCGGAGCCGGTCTGGGTGCGCATCCAGGTTTCAAAAGCCGAAAGCAGCAGGGTCACAAAAAACATGCGCTCGCCCTCGCTTAAGTGGGCAATGTAGAAAACGCTCTGGCGCGGTTTGCCATCTGCAGAAAAAAGCAGGTCGGGGATGTGCATGGGCTGGCCTTCGCGCCAGCTTTGGAAGGCGGGCGAGGCCAGGATATTATTAAGGGTCATCGCCAGCATTGTGCGATCTTTTGACGGGAAGAAATTCTCCACCGGGAAAGCGCCAAGCTTATCGAAGGGCGGGTTTTGCACCTGTAAAATCAATTCGGTCAGGTTAAGCGGCTGGTTCTTGCTCCAGGCATGCTCAAAAATGTTCGATAACAGGATGTGTTCACGTGAGCGCAGCGGGTCCACATCGGTGTAGCCGACCAGCCCCAACAGGGCCGTCACCGTGCTAGAAATTTTCTCGCGCAAGATCTCGCGGTTGCCTTCCCAGGGCAGGTCCGGCGCTTCGAGCGAAGACAGGACGCTGATTTGCAGCCCGGCATCCGAACCGGGAGTAAAGACTCCGTAGCTGGCCGCATTTTGCAGGGCGCGGATGCGCTCGGGGGTCACATCCCACTCGGCCAGGCCTGTGCGCCATTGCCCGGCAGTCTCCTGCGAAGCCTGCTCGAGGCTTTTGCCCTGTCGGCGCAGGGTATCGGCATCCAGCCAGGGGGCAAAGTCTTGCGGCGCCAGGTCGGGGAAGTGCAATAACAGGTTGGTCAGGTCGCCCTTGGGGTCAATCAGGATGGCAGGAATCCCTTGCAGGGCTGCTTCTTCCATCAAGGCAATGCACAGGCCCGTTTTACCCGAGCCAGTCATGCCGGTTACAACCGCATGGGTGGTCAGGTCAGAGGGGTCGTATTGCAGAGGCTGCTCGGTCTGTTTGCCATTTTTCAGGTCGTAATGACGTCCCAGGTAAAAGGATGTTTCTGGCATGCGCGCTCCTGATGGTTTGGGAAGGGTGACAAAGATAGAACAAATATATCACAAAGACGGTTAAGGGCAAATTAAAAAATTTGGGCGGGTTTCCCCGCCCAAAAGAAGGTGCTCAATATTCAGACTATGGAACGATATTTTCGGGTGCAATCTCAGGCGTCGGCCAACTGGTCGGGGCCGGGAACGGTGTATCGGTTGAGGTGGGCAAAGGCTCCGGGGTAGGTGTCTCGGTCGGCGGAACCGGGGTAGCGGTATTTGTCGGGGACGGCGGAACCGGGGTTTCGGTGGGAGTATCGGTCGGCGTACTGGTTGGCGGGACTGCCGTGGCAGTGCTCGTCGGGGACGGCGGAATGGAAGTAGCCGTCTCAGTAGCCGTCGGCGGAACCGCAGTGGCTGTAAAAGTGGGCGGCACGCTGGTATCTGTGGGGTTAGGCGGCGGCAGGGTATGGGTTGGCGCAACCGTAAACACAATCGTCGGCGGCAGGGTATTGGTTACAAAAACAGTGGGGGTGATATATCGGGTGGCAGTTGGAATGATTGGCGTATTGGTAAAAATCGCGCCTACGACAACAATCGGGGTGGGCAATACTTCTACGCTGGTAACCACGACCACATTGCCAGAGGTATAACCTTTAATCTTGACCTTGGTACCAGGAATAATCGACTTAATTTTCTGATCGACGCTGGCAAAGACAACTTCAATATCAGAAACAACCACCGAGTTGGCTAAAACTTGATCAACCTGGCCTTCAAAGGCTACTTCCTGCTGCATGTTTTGTTCCAACAGGACCTGGGTTTCTTCGCGCCTGCGCTCGGCAATCTCGCTCAGGAGTTGGGCTTGTAGTTCCAGGGGGGTGGTAGCCAGCTGAATTTGTTCTATGGTCAGCTTGATGGGATACAAAGTGTCCCCAGGCAGGGAGGCAGCCGCTCGGGCATATCCGATCCCGGAGGACAGGACCAGCACAAATGCCATCGATAAGGAAACTATCAGCCGCAAAGGAATTGCGGTCAGGGATGTCAGTGTAAAGGGGACCTTGCGTTGGGCGCGAATAAAAGCGGGAACCACCGAGGGCGGTATCTTGGCTTTCAAACCGGAGACATATTCGGCCCAAAAACGCATGCGGGTGGCAAAATACGGATAACGCCGGATTATGCTTTCGGGGTTGGCGCCCGCATCCAGGGCATTGAGATATTCCTGTAAAGCCTGCGAAAACGGCACATCGGGCACCGCTTCGGTGGATACAGAAAATTGGTCTAATTCGGCCAATAAACTATTCCGCTCGCGTAAATCGAGAACGGCGTTTAACCAGGGTTTCAATTGTTGTGCGTAGTAGGGATACCGTTTATAACAATCTTCTGCATTTTCCCCGTTGCCAACTGCTTTGACACATTCTTCCAAGACCCAGTCGAATGGGATTTTATCTTCATTCTCAGGCGGGTCAGCCACTCGCTGAACTTCTAAAGCTTTTTCAAGGTAAGGTCGAATCTGGTCTGCAAATTCAGGATAAGAGGCCAGACATGCTTCGATGTCATCCCCTGGTTTTATTGAGCTTAAACATGCTTGAAGTACTTCCGATAAATTATTCATACCCTTTTTACATATCCATTATATATGATACCCTGAGTGATAAAAGAATTCAAGGTGAATTCTTCATATCAACTTCATGGTAATTTTCCCAGGTGGGCGGGAAACTCATCCCGCCCACCTGAACCTGCTACTTACCCGTTGTTATTGTTATCATTATTGTCGTTGTTGTCGTTATCGTCGCTATTGTCGTTCCCAGAGTTGGAATTGTCATCCGAATTACTATTTCCATCTACATTTGTATTGTCGTCACTATCGGTGTCATCACTATCAGAGCCATTATTATTCGAATCGTTATCATCGCCAGGATTGGGGGTATCGGCCGGATTAATATTTTCATTATCGCCAGACGGAATCAGGGTGGGCATGGGGGTTACCGTCGCCTGGATTTTATCGTCGACATTGACAGTCGGTTCTACCGTAGCCGTTGGGGTGGCAAAACTGGTAGAGGTTGGGCGGGCCGTGGCGGTCTCAAGCGGCAGGAGGATCAGGCTAATTTGTTCAGCCTTGATGATGCCGTCATCGGTTTCACCAATCACACGCACAAATGCGCCCGGGATAATTTCTGCATCGATGTTGGCCTCGTGCTCCACCTTGACGCTTAACCCGCCAATCACCCAGATTTCACCCTCATTGTTTTCGACAATCCCCTGGAAATCGACCTGCTCCAGGCGCCCTTCGGTGAAGAGCTCATTAATCTCGCGGACACGTTCATCTTCAAACTCATCTTCGAGTCGTTCGCGAATATTTTTGTCAATCGCCAGGAACAATCGGATTCCTTCCCAGGTGCGCTTGACCGGGTATAGCTGATCGCCCGGGATCGAGCCTGAAGAAGCACTTACCAAGCCGGTTCCACCCGTCAGGAGGAAGGCTATCATCGCCAGCGAAGCCGCCGCAAGCCGGAAAAAGCGGCCCAGCGAAAACTGCCGCCGCCCAATTGGTAGAAATGCCTGCGGGCGTTTTTGCTCGCGCATTTCGGCGGCTGCCTGCAATACGCGCGCTTTGCCTCGGCGAGCTACCTCGGCCGGAATGGTGTCCACGGCACTGGCAACACGAGCTTGTGAGGCCACTTCCAGGATCGGGCGCAGTTCATCCGCAAATTCGGGGAAGCGTGCCAGGCAAGACTCAATATCGGCTCCCTGTTCAAGGGCGGTCA
Source organism: uncultured Anaerolinea sp. (assembly GCA_964562145.1). GTDB lineage: Bacteria > Chloroflexota > Anaerolineae > Anaerolineales > Villigracilaceae > UBA5195. The sequence continues at coordinate 28,437 of CAZLSP010000037.1, forward strand.
GGCAAACTTCAAGAGCATCGTACAAGTTTTGGTTATTCATAGGATTTCACCCATCGCTCGATTTAGCGCGGCGAGTGCGCGAAATTGTAGCTGTTTGATTGCATTCACATTCTTTTTCATCAAAGCCGCCGTTTCTTCCAGGGAGTAACCCTGTCCAAAGCGTAGCGTAATCACATTTTGTTGTTCGTCTGTCAGGGATGACAGGGCCCCCTTCAGGCGGCGTTCACGATCCTTGTGCTCAAATGTTTGAGTCGGATCGGGTGTCAAATCGGGCATAGTTTCGGGCAATTCACTTTCGGGGCGGCGGTAAGTCTTGCGCAAGTGGTCAGTAACAATGTGGGAGGCAGTTCCTAACAACCATGCTTTGAGACTTGTCTGCGGCGCGCGCCCGGCCTTGATCGCTTCCAGCAGCCGAATAAAAACATCGCTGGCGATGTCTTCGGCAAGATGTTCGTCACTCAGGCGATAGCGTACAAACTTAAAGACCTCTGGGAAATACCGGTCATATACTGCGCTAATTGCCTGCGGATCGAGACGCTGGAGGCTTTCTAATTCACGAGATTCGGGCATTGACATAGTAGGCAACTGTAGGGTTTCGGATGAAAGTCTCATAAGTATACCGCACCTCGGGGCGCGAGCTGTGCCCCCCACTTTTGGCGGGAGGCACAACTCCTGAGCAGTACTACTTAGCCATTGGTATTCGAGCCATTGTCATTGCCGTCGTTGGAGTTGTCATCATCTCCATTGCCATTATCATCATCGCCATTATCGTTGCTGTCATCACCATTGCTGTTGTCGTCGTTGCCGTTGTCATCATTGCTGTTGCCATTGCTGTTGTCGTCGTTGCTGTTACCGTTATCACCGTAACCATTATCATCGTTGCTGTTGCCATTGCTGTTGTCGTCGTTGCTGTTACCGTTGCTGTTGCTATTGGTATTGCTGTTATCCTGCCAACCGGTGGTCGATCCGGGCAAGGCCAGCTCAATTTCAACGATCGATACGGTGCCATCGGCATTGAAGATCACATGCACTTTGACCAGGTCGCCAGCCGCGATAACGTTCTTGAACTCGGTGAAATTGGTCACAGTAAAGGTCTCGCCGCCAATCACCCAGGTGTCGCCGGTGATGGATTCAACTGCGCCGACAAATTCCTGTTCATTCTGGGCGGTGCCGCTCGAGGCAGAACCAGCGGCCGGAGCAGAGGGCTTAATGCCCTGGGTCTGGGTTTGCGTCTGGGACTGGGCCTGAGTCTGGGTTTGGGCCTGCTCTTGAGCCTGGGCCTGGGCAGCTTCGGGAGAAGAAACGGCCACGTTACCGGCGACAACAGAACCATCGGCATTGACGGTAGCGCTGACTTTCACATAGTCGCCAACTTTGACATCCTTGGCCGTTCCGGCGCTGTCGGTCACCTTGAAGGTGCGCCCGCCAACGGTCCACTGGTCGCCATTGATGGATTCGACGGTCCCGGCGAACTCAACCTGGGCCGAGTCACTGGCGGCCGATTGGGGCGCGCTCGCGGCGGGCGCAGCGCCGCCACAGGCGGCCAACAGGACACTGACGATCAGGAACAGAGCGAATACGAAAGAACGAGTTTGTTTCATTTTTGCCTCCACACAAATTTGTTTGATTGATTGTTACAAACATATAGTCGTGTAACCCCCAAAAAGGTTACTGCAAAACTGGAAATTCGTTCAAACTCAAAATAAAAAGTGGGGCACAACAAGCGCCCCACTTTTTATTTGTTTTACATCTAATAAATCCTATTTTTGAGCCTGTCCATAAACTCGCTCAAACTCAGCCAGGTACTGCGCCGCAATCACCGGGTCGAAGAAAATGACCACATTCTCGTCATTCTTGCGTTCGGCGCTGGCGCTGAAATTGTACGAACCGGCAATGACAATACTTTCATCGATAATAAACACCTTATGATGCATTTGCCCGGCATTGCCGTCTAAAAAGACGTTCAAATCCGCGCGCAAAAAACGCTCGTATTCCGTGCCGGTATTGGACTTAACCTGCTCTTCCTCCATCACCCCGGCCACATCCAGGCCGTCTTTGGCCTTCTGCAACAAGATGTCACCAAAATCATCGGCGGTGAAAGAATAAGCCATAAAATAGATGCTTTGCCGGGCGCTGCGCAGCAGTTCCACAATGCGGCGGGCCACCCCGTCATCGGGAGAAAAGTAAGTTTCCAGGTTGATGCCGTCGATAGTCAGGACCGGGTTGGGGGTCACAGACACCACATCCGGGCCAAAGAAATCATCTGTAAACATCTCTTCAAACTCAGTCAGGTAATTTTCAGCCATCTGCACCGACCGGATGCGCACCAGGTTGTTATTGTCCTCATAGACCCCGCTGGTTGTAAAGTTGGTCGAACCCATCCAAACTTCCGAGCGGTCGATGATGACGAACTTGTTGTGCATCAGGCCCTCGCGCTGGTCGCCTACAATCTCAATGCCTGCCCCCATCAGCTCTTGCGGCACGGCGCGATCCATATTATCGGTTTCCATCACCACACGCACTTTCACGCCGCGCTCGTGGGCATTGAGCAGCGCATTGCGAATCGAATCGAGGCTAAAGCTGTAAACGGCCACATCCACCGAAAGCCGGGCGGCCTCGATTGCCTTTGCCAGCGGAATATCCGGCCCGCCCTCTTCACGAAAAGCCTCCGGGTTGAAAGGGTCTGTAAAGTAGATTTCATAAAACGGCCCACGGTATCCGTACCCAACCTGCACGGGGATCGGCCCATCGGCCGCGTCGGGGGCGGTGGTCGGCGGTGCGTCGGCTTCAGTCGGCGGCAGGGGCTGCGGAGTCTCAAAATCAGCCGAACAGGCCAGCGATGCCAGCAACAAAACCAAAAAGAAACTTGCAAATCTGCGCATTAAGGAATCCTCCATTTCAGGCGCATTATAGCGCCACTTTCTTGTTTGCACTTTCCTCGTTATAATCCTTACCCGTGACCCAACCCAACCCTACAACCAATCGCCAAATCGCCCGCGCCGCCGGGACCGTCATGGTCGCCATCCTGCTCGGCCAGCTCATGAGCCTGTTGCGCGGCGTGCTGGTGGCCGGGGCCTTCCCTGCTGCCGAACTGGACGCCTTTTACTACGCCAATCGCGTCAGCGAAACCCTGTTCAATCTCATCGCCGCCGGGGCATTGGGCTCTGCTTTTTTACCGACCTTTACCGGATTGCTCGTTAAAGGGGATAAAACCGGGGCCTGGAGACTGGCGGCTTCACTGGCGAATCTCGTTACCCTGGCACTCAGCCTGTTGGCCCTTATTGCGGCATTTTTCGCACCCCAAATTGTGCGTTACCTGCTGGCCCCCGGCCTGTTCTACAACTACAGCGCCTACTACCTGACCATCGACCTGCTGCGCATCCAGCTGGTTTCGGCGGTGCTGTTTGGCCTGGGCGGGCTGGTGGTGGGCATCCTTAACGCACACCAGATTTTCTTCATCCCGCAATTAACGGCCGCCATGTACCAGATTGGGCAGATTTTCGGCGTGCTGGTGCTGGCGCGCTGGCTGGGAGTATACGGATTGGCCTGGGGCGTGGTGCTCGGCTCAGGGCTGTACCTGGCCGTGCAAATTCCCACCCTGCTCAAACAGGGCGGCACCTACACCTTTTCACTTGAGCTGGGCAACCCGACCGTCCGCCAGGTTATCGGGCTGATGGGTCCGCGTGTGCTGGGGGCGGGCGTGGTACAGCTAAACTTTTGGGTCAATGCCTCGCTGGCCTCGCAAATGGCGATCGGCAGCATGGCAGCCCTGACCTATGGTTTCGCGCTGATGTTGATGGCACAAGCCGCCATTGCCCAATCGGTGGCGATTGCGGTCATGCCAACGTTTTCGGCGCAGTTTGCGCTGGGCAAGCTGGATGAAATGCGCCACGCGCTGGCCTCGGCCCTGCGTGGAATGCTGCTGCTGGCGGTTCCGGCCAGTGTGGGGTTGATGGTGCTGGGGCAACCGATTGTCGAGATGCTCTACCAGCGCGGCAAGTTCAATGCCGCCCTGGCCGAAATGACCGCCTGGGCCTTGTTGTGGTACGCCGCCGGGATGATCGGCCACTCGATTATGGAAGTGCTGACGCGCGCCTTTTACGCGCAGCAAGACACCAAAACCCCGGTGTTAATTGGGACGGTAGCGATGGGTCTCAACGTGGCCTTCAGTTTTGGCTTTTCGGCCTGGTTTGAGCAAATGGGCTGGATGCCGCACGGAGGGCTGGCGCTGGCTAACTCGCTGGCAACCGCGCTCGAAGCGACGGCGCTGTTTGTGGTGATGCGCAAACGCTTGAACGGCATTGAGGGACGCTTGCTGCTCGATGGCAGCCTGCGCATCGGCGCGGCGGCGCTGGGGATGGCACTCGGCCTGATGGCCTGGAGACAGGCTACGGGGAGTCTGAATCCGTGGCTGGGCGGCCTGGGCGGGGTAGCCGCCGGGGCAACGGTCTATGGCCTGGGGGTGATCCTGCTCAAAATCCCCGAAATAGAGAATGTGCTTGCACTGCTTAAAAGAAAACTGCGCGCCCGGTAAGCCAGGCGCGCAGTTTTTTGTTTACGGAACGTAAGGCGGCAGTTCCATCACCTGCCAGTTGTCGCCATTTTTGACAACCGAGAAGAGGAAACTGGTCTGTTCGCCCATCTGGCGAAACAGGCTGCCATCGGGATTATTGAACTCGACAAAGAACTGGTGCCCGTTGCGCGCATCGGGGCCGCGGTAAGTCACCGCCCGCGGAAGCAGGCATTGCAGGCCGTTTTGGGTGCAGCCACGCTCGAGCAATTTGGGCAGGTCGTCGGTGATATCGGGGTTCCAGCCTTGCAGGGCGGCCAGGTCGCCGCCGTATAATTTGGCGCCCAGGATAAAGTCGCCGCTGTTAAGGGCCTGCAAAAACTGGCGCAGGATTTCTTCGGTTTCGGCGGCTTCGGCAGAATTTTCAACCGAGAAACGCTGCTGGGTTTGCAGACCAGCGGCAAACTCGCCGATCGCCTGAATAGTGGCCTCGTCGGCCTGGGTGGTGCCGGTCCCTGGCAGGGTGAGGGTGACTGTCATGGCATCTGCCACCGCCGGGTCGCTCTGATTATCGTCGATGGGGGCATAAGTATCCACCCAGGCATAGACCAGTTCGAGCTGCGAGGCGGTCAACCAGCCGTTGTAAGACAGGCCATCGCCTTTACAGGAAGAAGCGAAATACATGCCATTGAGGTATACGGTGACATCGTCGCAGAACCCGGCGATTCCGCCTTCACGATGCCAGGCCAACGCCAGGCCCCAGGCAGCACCGGTACGGCCCGATTGAGCGGCTTCAAAGTTCAACCTGGCCCATTCGGCCATCATGCGTTGTTCGGCTTCGGTTGCAATGTTTGCGCCGATACCGCTGAAAACGACTTTGCCTGCCGGGGTTTCGGCTTCAAACGAAGCGAAAGTTTCGGCCCACTGGCGCGCAATTGAGAGCAGTTCACCCGTCGGGTATTCGGGAATGCGCAATTCGCCATTGCAGGAGCCAAAGAAAAGCGCATCCGAGTTAACCGTCAGCACTTCACAGGCCGGGCTGGTCCAAACCAGCAGCGGGACAGCCTGCTCGCCGCCAAACGAGACGGTCGGCTTGCCGCCGCGCCGCACACTGCTGCCTTGCGCATCGGTATGATAGACATATTCGGCCGCGTCCACCGTCAGGGTAACGCGGTAACCGGGGGTTATCACTTGCAAACAGGCTTCTTCTGGCCCGCCCGCCCCCAGGCAGGAATCCGGCCAATCGACCGGTTCAACATTGGTAATTTTGACCACTTCTAAAGGCAGGGCCAACTGCTCGGCCAGGGCTTTTTGCGCGGCAAAGGCCGCCGCCGGGAAACCACCTCCCGAGGCGCTGCCGCCCACGAGGCCAGGGGTCTCGGTTGCGCGTGACTCAAACGGGTCTGAGGGCAACACCGGCTGCGGCTCCGCGCTTGGCGCGGGGGTGGGCGAGGCGCACGCCGTCAGCAGAATCACCAGAAGCAGGAATACGGATAGGAATCTAAATCGTCTCATTGTCTCTCTCCTTTGTATGACTACCAATAGACGCTCAACTGCACACAGGGTTCCCAAAAAGTCAGATTGGTTTCCACCTGGAACAAAAAATCGTCCCATCTGATGGGCTTACATTCCACACCCCAGACAGGACGATTCTCGCGTGAAACAAAACCAATTTACTTTTTACCACCACCCAGCAATCCGCCCAGCAGGTTGCTGGCATCGCTGGCGTCTAGCTTGCCATCGTCGAGCGCACCGGCTACCGCCCCGGCCACACCCTTCCCCCCTAAAACGGCATCTACCTGGGCCGCAATGGGAGCGGGCAGCTTCTTTTTAATGAAATCCACAACCACAGTCACGGCGGCTTTAGCCTGTTCTTTGGGCAAGCCCGTTTTCTTTGAAACCAGCGCAACAAGTTCTTCCATTTTTAAGTTCCTCCTGAATTGGAATAGGATTACCCGCCCGCCAGGTTACACCGCACGGGCGTCAAACTCAACCGATGTACATTTTATATAAAATCGCCACCACGATACCGAGGAAAATCCCTCCGGTCACTTCCAGCGGGGTGTGGCCCAGCACTTCGCGCAATTCCTTGTCCGAAATCGGGTGACCCGAGAGCAACTCCTCGATCAGGATATTAATCTTCTCGGCATGCCGCCCGGCCTCACGGCGCACCCCGGCTGCATCGTAAATGACAATCATCGTCATCGCCACAGCCAACGCAAACAACCCCGTGTCGAAACCTTCGTGCAGGCCAATACCGAGCGTTGCGCCCACCATCAGCGCCGAATGTGAACTGGGCATCCCGCCCGCACTCACCAGGTAACCCCAGTTCCATTTGCCTTTGCGCAGGTATTCCAACGGCGGCTTAAGAATCTGCGCCATGAGCCAGGCAATCAGCGCCGTCAACAGCGCATGGTTCTCCAGCATCGCAGAAAAGCTCATATCACTCTTCCCCTTCAAAATTGACCAGCGTCTCACCACTTAGCTGGCGCACCTTCAACTCAGCCTTCTCCAGCAGCTCGGCGCAGCGCCTGGCTAACGCCTGGCCGCGCTCATACAACGCAATCGACTCATCCAGCGGTCGCCCCTCACCTTCCAAGGCCGCAACCACCGCTTCCAGCTCGGCAAAAGTTTCTTCGTAGGTCAAATCTTCCACTTTTTTGGATGTTTTGGACATCTTACTCCTCCACAGACGGCCGCTGGACCTGAACCTGCAGCCCGCCCTCTGCCAATCTCACATGCAAATCAGACCCAGCCGGGGCCTGGCGCGCCGATAAAATAACCTTTCCATCCCCTGCGCCTGTGACCACGGCATAACCGCGCCGCAAAACAGCCAGCGGACTGAGTGATTCTACCCGTTGAGCCAGCCCTTGCAAATGGGCTTTTTCCAATTCCAGGCGGCGCTTCAGCGCCCAGGCCGTGCGCCGCGCCAGGTCATCCACCCGCTGCGATTCGTTCATCAGCCGCCGGGCCGGGGAATAATAACGCAGCCCGGCCTGGGCTGCCTCCAACTCACGGCGATAATCCCCAATCTGGCGCGAGACAATCTCATTCATACGTCCCAGGTCGGCACTCAGGGCCGAGGCCAGGTCATACAGGCTGATGGCGGTCGCCAGTTCGGCGGCGGCGGTGGGGGTGGGTGCGCGCAAATCGGAGGCGAAATCGACCAGGGTGAAGTCGGTTTCGTGCCCCACGCCGGTAATCACCGGGGCCGCCGAAGCCGCAACAGCGCGAACCACGCGCTCATCGTTGAAGGCCCACAGGTCTTCAATGGAGCCGCCACCCCGCGCCAGCAAAATCACATCGGGTTTGACGATTGTATTTAGTTTTTGCAAGGCCGTCACCAGCGCAGACGGGGCTTCCTCGCCTTGCACGAGCGAAGCGGCCAGCGTCACTTCGGCCAGGGGCATGCGACGACGCAATACGTTGAGCATATCGCGCAGGGCAGCACCGGTAGACGAGGTGACAATCCCAATCTTGCGCGGGAACTGCGGGATAGGCCGCTTGCGGGCCGCGTCAAACAGGCCAGCAGCCTCCAGCAGGGCTTTGCGGCGCACAAACTCGGCATATAAAGCGCCTTCGCCCGCCGGGCGCAGGAGATCGACGATTAACTGGTATTGGCCGCTCGGTTCGTATACGCCAATTTTGCCGTGCGCTTCCACCGATAACCCGTCGCCCAACGGCATTCCGCGTGTGCGCAGGGCGTCGCCTTTCCACATCACACAACGCAATGACGCGCCGGAGTCTTTGAGCGTAAAATAAAGGTGACCTGAGGCCGGGCGTGAAAAGTTGGAAATCTCGCCCTGCACCCAGACATCTTTCAATTGCTCGTCGCCTTCCAGCAGGCGCCGTAAATAACGGGTGAGCTCGGTCACCGACCAGCGTGGAGCGGTAAAAAGGGGGATTTGGTTCATGCGCTTCTTAGCTTACTCTGAGTATGAGGGGATGTCAACGGATTTACGATTTCAAATTTTTGATTTAGGATAGAATCAGATCCAATTAAAGGAGCCATTATGAAACGACTTTGGGCCGCCTGGCGCATGAAATATATCAGCAATGCCGCCAAAGAAACCGGTTGTGTTTTTTGCAATGCGCTGAAAAAACCAGATAATGACCAGAACCTGGTTGTCTTGCGCCGCACTCACTCGTTTTTAATTCTCAACAAATATCCTTACACCAGCGGGCACATTATGGTTGCGCCGCTGGCGCACCAGGCCTCGCTCGAATTGCTCGACGCACCCACGCGCAGTGAAATGATGGAACTGGTTTCACAAGCGCTGGTGGTCTTGCGCAGCATCTACAACCCGCACGGGTTCAATGTGGGCATCAACATCGGCGAGGCGGCCGGTGCGGGTGTGCCCGGCCACGTCCACATCCATGTCGTCCCACGCTGGAACGGCGATACCAACTTCATGTCCACCGTTGGCGAGGTGCGCGTGCTGCCAGAAACACTGGAAGAAACCCACCGACGCATCCTGGCCGCCTGGCAAGCGCTGCCTTAAGTGAAAATTCCAAACCCGACCTTGGCTGCTTCCTACCGTACACGCCTATCTTCCCTGCTCCAGGCCCCGGCTGCCCAGCTTGGGCTCTGGCTGGCGCTTGCCCTGGGAGGCCGCGTATTTTGGGCAGCCTACACCGGCTACCTGGCCGAAGACGCCTTTATCACCTTTCGCTATGCCCGCAACCTGGCCGATGGCCTGGGTTTTGTCTATAACCCCGGCGAACCCCTCTACGGAACCACCACCCCGCTTTTAACCCTGTTATTGGCCGCCTGGCTCAAACTGAGCGGAGCCGACCTGCTGGTTGGCGCGCGCCTGTTCGACTTTGCCAGTGCCGCAGGCACTTTTACCTTTCTCTGGCTGGCCCTGCGCCGCCAACCCGACCTGCGCCCGGCCGGGTTCTTTGTGATGATCGTGCTGGCCCTGACCCCCAAACTATGGTCCAAAGACACGCAAGGCATGGAAACCCCGCTGGTGGTGATGCTGATGGCCGCCTCGTGGTACACCTATGCGCGAGGCAGCCTAAAATGGACCGGGTTCCTGTGCGGCCTGTTGCTCTGGGCGCGCATCGACACCTTTTTATGGCCGCTCAGCCTGGCGGTCTTGAGCCTGCCCAGCCTGAAAAAAACCTTCATCCTGCTGGTGCTTACCGCTCTGACCTACCTGCCCTGGGTGCTCTTCGCCAGCTGGTACTTCGGCTCACCCATCCCGCACACCGTTACCGCCAAATGGATTGTCTATATCCAGCCAGATGCCACCCCGCTGGGCTCGCACCTTAAGACCGTCCTGGGCTACCTGCCGCCCTTCTACAACCCCGAAGGTTGGGCCAGTTTCACCTGGGTCCTGGGCGGATGCATCCTGCTGCTGGCCGCGCTGGGCGCGCTCACCCAAATTCGGAACCGCGCCGTGGCAGCCCTGGCCCTGTTTACCGCGCTCGAAATCGCCCGGCTGATGCTGACCCGCGCCACCTTTTTCACACGCTACTTTGTCCCGGCCCTGTGGGGGGTGCTCATTTTATTAGGGCTGCTGCTCGGCTGGTTGTGGGCGCGCCAGCAACGCACCCATCCCACCCTGGGCCGCATCTATGCTGCCGTGCTCACAATCGGGCTGCTCGGCATGGCCCTCTCCAGCCTGATTGTGCTCGACACCCAGCGCGACATCCAGCAAGTACGGCACGAGGGCGGTCTCAAAGCCATTGGCATATGGCTGGACCAAAACACCCCACCCAAAGCCACCGTACTGCTGGAGCCGCTCGGCTATGTGGGCTACTACGCCAAACGGCCCATGCTCGACGAAGTCGGACTGGTGACGCCCTCTGTGCTGGTTTTCAAACGCCAGATGCAGCTGGATGTCTACCAGTACCTGCCCACCCTCCAACCCGATTACATCCTGGCCCACTGTGACGACTCACTCCGCTGGCAAGAACGCGCAGTAAACGACCCAGACGGCTTCACCACCCACTACTCGCTGGCAGCCACCTTCAACCCGCATCACTTCGACCCGCTCAACCCCGGCGAACCAGGCCGCGACAGTGCCCTGGCGCGTGACGCCTGTTACGAAATTTGGGGGCCAAGGCATTAACACGAATGCGAAAAAGTTGGATTCTCCTGGCCCTGAACCTGATTGCCCTGCTTGTGGCGGGATGCGCCGCCCCACCTGTCACCGCGCCAGCCACAACCACCCCGCAACCTGCCTCACCCCCCCCCCCCCCGCCCCCCCCCCCCCCCCCCCCCCCCCCCCCCAACACCCCCCCCCCCCCCCCCCCACCCCCCCCCCC
>CAZLSP010000038.1:0-39058 GCA_964562145.1 uncultured Anaerolinea sp.
CAAAATTAATAAAGCGTGGTTTTTTGGGGCCTTTTTTGCGTTTGCCCATGCGCCCGAAGGCGGCCAGCACCAGGCTACCGGCTTCTTTTTCCATCTCGCGCATGACTGGTGAGGAGACCAGGATGCTCTGGCGGGCCGGGTCGGTGTTGTAGATGCCGCCCAGGACTGGCCCGATGAATTTTTCGAGCGCTTCGCGGCCCAGGCGGCGGGTGACGAAATCGGCCAGCGATTCATCGCCATCGTCACGGCGGGCAGGCTGGAAGGGTTCGGCCATTAAACGCAAGCGCCCGCGCCAGGTTAGCAGCGGGGTGCTGAAGAATAACGCCGGGTTAAGCGGGATGGGCTGGATTTGGCCGTCGTCGAGGACGTAGATGTTTTTGGTTTCAGAAGCGGGGACAGTGACCTGGTTTTCGAGGCCCAGTTCGGATGTAAGCGCCCAGGTTTCGGGTTTGCGGGTGACGAGGGTATCGGGGCCGCCATCGACAAGGAATTTGTGGCCCTCGGCTTCGATTAAGCTGCTGGCAACTTTACCGCCCCAACGCTCGGAGGCTTCGAGCAGGGCATAGGTGGCGGCTGGGCGGGTTTGCTGGATTTCCCAGGCTGCGCTCAGGCCTGTGATGCCTCCGCCGATGATGATAACGTCGAACATGAGCCACTCCTTGAAAGTGTGGCTCCCTCTGGTTGGTCAATTTGATTTTAGTAGAAGGTTGGATAATGGGTAATGTAAGTTTTGATAAGATTCGATAAGAGTTTGACGAGAAAACTGGGAAATAGGGGCGGTGATTTTATAATTTAATCTATCTATTTTATTTTCCCTGAAGGATGGGTGCATGGCTATAAACCTGACCGGGCTGGCGGCGGCGCTGGCGACTTTTTTTGGGGTCTGGCTGGGGCATGTGGCGGTGCGCAAGGTTGAAGCGAGCGCCGTGAACTTGCGCGGGCCGAGATGGGTTTGTATTGTGTTGGGGCTGGGGCTGGAGGGGGGCGCTGTGCTGGCTGGCAGTGCGCCTGTGGCCGCAGCACTCGGGATTTTAGGGGTGACCCTGTTGTGGGATGCTTTTGAACTGCAACGGCAGGAACGACGCGTCAGGATTGGTCATGCCCCGGCCAACCCGGCCAATCCGCGCCATGCGCGTCTGTTGGCGCAACACTCCGGCGCAACAACTTTCGATTGGCTTAACCGAAATCCGCGCGGGCGGGCGTATACACCCGCCGAACTGGCGCAAGAAATCACCACGGGCAGGGTTGAGCTATGAACTTCTTCGGCGTTTTGGTTGGGTTGGCGACCCTGTTTATCATCGGTCTGGGATTTGTGTGGGTGATTCGCGGGGAGCGTTTCTTCGGCTATCTGTGGTGGCCGTACGTCATGGGTGCCGGGATTTTGCTGGTTGCGGTTTCCGTTTTCCTGGCATCCGATTGGGCCTCGGCGCTGGTGGGCGCGTTTGGTGCGTCGCTGCTGTGGGGCTCGACCGAGCTAAAGGAACAGGCTGTGCGCGGTGAGTTGGGTTGGTATCCGTTTCGGGAGAAGAAAATCCTGCCGCCCGGGGCAGAAATCATCAAGAAGTGGCCTGCCCCGCACCTGTAACAATTAAGAAAAAGAGCGGACAAACCAAAAGGGTGTGTCCGCTCTTTGTTACCGGGGTTATAGCTTGAAGGATTTTAGCGTTTGCCAGCCGGGTTGTGGGGCGGGCCACAGGGCTACACCAAAGCCGCCGAGGATGAGTAGAACTCCCAGCGGGATCAGGGTGGTATTGAAGGCCGCAGCCCAGTTGATGCCGAGCGCCCAGGTGTGGCTTGGCCCGGCCAGGGCCGGGATGACCAGGCAGACAATGCCAACCACAATGGCGGCTGCGCCGCCGGTGGTTTTCCCACTGGTTTTCCCGCGGGTGAAATCTACCCCAGACCAGATGCCAGGGATGCGGAAGAGCAGGAAAACGATCAGGGTTACGACGGCGGTGTAAGTCACCATGTCGACCGGCATGGAGGCGCCGCGCAGGGCGCGCGAAGTGTAAATATGGATGAAGCCAACCACCACGCCTGCCGCCAGCGAAATAATCGTATCACGGTAAGAGCTTGGCGCGGCTTTGACCAGCAAGACCACAGCGCGGATCATCATCACGCCAATGGCGATGGTGACGAGCATGAAAAGGGTATACAGCCAGCCCCAACCGAGCAGCTTCGCCATCGACTCTGATTCGGCGGCGTATTTTTCGGTAAACAGGGCCGCGCAGACGGTGCCAATGCCACCCATCAGGGTGAAGGCAGCGGTCAGCGACATCAGGACGATACCGGTGATTCGCAGGAATTTGGCAAAACCAGAATTGTGTTGCATGGTTCCCTCCGTGAAACAGGTAGGTGAAAGTTACTGCAAAGCAAACCCCGCCACAAAGGCGGCTGTCATCAGGAGCAGCAGCCCGGGCAGAACACGCAAAATCGTTTCCCTGGGCAGGATTGGTTTTCCGGCTTTCAGGAAAGAGAGCAGCAGGCCGCCAATGCCAATGAGCGCACCGCCGAGACCCACCAGCGCAAACCCGGGACGGGTAAGACCCTGGGCGGCGAGGATGGTGGGCAGCAGGAAAATGGTCAGACCGGCAATGCCGTGCACGATGGCGATGACGACGATGGGCAGTTTGCCCGGCATGGGGAAAGAGCGGGTGACGATGACGGCTCCCAGGCCGAGCAGGGTGAATCCGAGGTAGGGGGTGCGGAGAGTGTCGAGGTGCTGCCAGACCAGGCCCAGTGACAGGGAAAGCGGGATGATGGTGGAAATGACGACCACAATCGGGCTGTCGAGCACTTCCAGGCCGAGGATAACCATCAAGAGTCCCGCCACCAGCAAGACCCCAAAGGCGATGGTATATGCGGTGATGGGAACTGCGCCCAACCCGTCTATGCCAACTGCCACCTGGTAAGCAGCCAGCAGGCCGGTTAGCAGGAGCAAGATGCGGTTGAAGGGAGAAATTTTCATTGGATTAAATGGACAGCAAAATCATCGAAATCAGCATGTACAGCGAGGCATACTTGAACAGGCTGAAGTTGACGCGCTCGGAGGGGCGGAAAACAGTGGCGAAGGAGAGCAACAGCAGCCCGCTAGAAAGCACCACCATCAGCCTTAAAATGCCTGCCTGGACGCCGATCATGACCCCGGCCGTGCCAATGCTGGCCGCCGCAATAATCGACGAGAGCGCGATGACGGCGCGGGTGGTTTCGAGCCCGTATGTGGATGGGAAGGTTGGCACACCCGCTGCCTGGTAGTCGTCAAAAAACTTGATGCTGAAAGTGAGCGTGTGCGTGGGAATCCAAAACAGAACCGCCCCGGCCAGCAGCAGGCCGATGATTTCGACCTGCCCTGTCGCCAGGACCCGCCCGGCCAGGATGGGCATGGCCCCTGAAATGCCGCCCCACAAGATGCCCCAGCATGTGCGACGTTTAAGCCACATACTGTAGACGACCACGTCAAAAAACAGCCCGGCAAAGACCACCAAACCATAGAGCGCATCGATGCCGACCGCCCAACCAACCCCCAGCAGCGCCGCCGCCAGCCCCAGGCGCAGGGTCTCCTGTGGGCTGATAGCGCCGCTGGATGTGGGGCGTTTTTGGGTGCGGCGCATTTTAGCGTCGATGTCGCGGTCCCACCACATATTCAAGATGGTGCTGCCGCTAATCGACAGGAACAGGCTGCCAGCCATGCCAAGCATCACCCATAGATCAGGTTGGGTATGGGCGCTGAGATACCCGGCAATCCCGGTTGAAAGCAGCAACCCGGTTTGCAGCGATTTAATGAGCGGCCAGTACAGGCGGGTTTTGGATTTTAGGGTTTGGATTGTGGATTGGGCGGTCATACACTACTCCTAAAGGATTGGCAATTGCGGCAATCGTAAATCGCCAATCGAAAATCGTCAATCACCTGACGCACCGAAAGCCAACCCCCGGGCTAAAATATGTCGGGGTGGCGTTGTTGCGGACCCAGGCGCGCAAATCCATGTCGTAGGTATCCTTCGAGCCGCCGCGCATAAAGCGATAATGCATGCCCTCGTAGACATCCCCCGTCCATTGCCAGACATTCCCGGCCATGTCGTACAACCCAAACGGGCTGGCATTATTAATGGTCTGGTAACCGTCGTAAGCCTGTCCGTTGTAAAACCCGACCGGCGACGTGCGCGAGCCATAGGTGGACATGTCCTCAAACGGGTCGCGGCTGGCATAGAAGTTGGTGTGCTCGCGGGTAATTTCCTCGCCCCACGGGAAAGGCCTTCCATCCACACCACGCGCCGCTTTTTCCCACTCTAACTCGGTAGGCAAACGGCCATTTTGAGCGCCGCAATAAGCCCAGGCGCCAAACCAGGTGACATTGGTCATCGGGTGGTTCTCGTAGCCGGGGATGGGCGTAAAAGTGGAGCCATCAAAGCTAAAGCGAGAGGCCGGGTCGGTAAGCGGGACCAAAATCCAATCCCCCGCTTCGATTTTTTCCTCGTGTTTGACACCGTGGAATGGGTCGCCAGGATAAAAGCCGACAATGGCCTCTTTTCCATTAAACTGGCCGATTTTGACCGCGCCCGCAGCCAGCGACGCCGTTAAATACTCGCTGTACTGGCTGACAGTCACATCCGTGACCATCATCTCGTAAGCATAGTCAATTTGCGCTTCCTCGGCATCCGGCCCTTCCAGGAATTCCCCGGCCGGGACCCTGGCCCAGGCATTCGAGTCGATCCCGGTCTCGAAAACAGGGATGGGCGCCTTCAGGTCTACTGGCGCGCAAGAGCCCAGCAAAAAGGCGGCCACCAACAGCCATACAAACATCCGTTTGTCCGCTACAGTGATCCGTTGCCTAATCCGTTGCCTCATTCCAGCACCTCCTGCGCCAGTTCTTGCTCCTGTTCCTCGGTCCAGCGCCCTTTGGGCTTGAACAAATCGGTCAGACGCCAGACCATGACCACGGCAAGCAACACCAACAGCATTCCCAGCCCAAAATCGATGGCGTACATCAGTCCATTCACCAGCGGTTGTTGTTGGGCTTCCGTGATAAACAGACGCTTCATCTCAAAAATTGTCACAGCCGCCAGGGCGATATCCGAAAGGATGATGATGCTCCAGCCGTAGAGCTGCCGAACCTTGCCTTTGAGCCCAATCATATCGCCGTAATACATCAGGATGATGGTGGCGATGATGGCAGAAAGCGCATGCCAGTGACCGGTCAGCTCAATCCGCTCTTCGCGGGCCGGCCAAACGCGGAAGATTTCATCCAGTTTGATGGCCATAAAGATGCCAATGCCGCTGGTTGTAAAGTTCATAAACAACATCTGCCAGGTAGGGCCAAATTGTAGCGGGTCGCGCACCAGGGCCGCCAGCTTTTGCAAGAAGGTCGGTTTTTTGAAGCGCGCCGTACCTTCGCGGATTAGCTTGGCCCAACTCCAGATCAATAACAGCAGGGCCGCCACCATCGAGGGCGTTGCACCGACATAGATAATCATGTGGGCAACTGGTTCAAGCGGGGTGACCACCCCCCACACACCGAGATTAAGCACAATCGTGCCCAAAATCATCAGCGGCATGGCAATTTTGTGCATCAGCCCCTTAAAGTTTAGCCAGCGCCCAATGATGAGCGTAATCATTACCGCAATCAGGGCCAGCATGATGTGCAGGTGCCCAATGACCGAATATTCCATGACGGTTTTCTCGGGATAGCGGATGATGTTCTCGGCCAGGAAGGTCTCGAAGCCATTGCCGTAATACGAGCCGGGGACGGCGCCAAACAGGGCCGAAATGACCGTTGTAACGGCGGTTGCAAAAAAGGCGCTGCGTTCCAGGTCGAGACCGCTTTTCAGGTGGGCATACTCTCGGTCAGTCACGTGAACGGCCTTGTCCCAGGGCCACAGCGCAATACAGAGCAGCACCCCGGCAAAGAAAATTAACGAGAGGCCGGTGATATATAGCCCATGAAAAGCCCAATTGCGGCCGAAATAAGCAAAACCCATCCCAAAAACCATCGTCAGCAGGTAACCGACCGTGATTAACACAGTTACTGCGCTTTTGTAAAAGGGCTTAACCTTAACCAGGCCGAGTACCATATAGGTTTCAATGGCGACGACTGCCATCGCAATCGAATGGTACAGGATGATGATGCGCCCTTCCCGCTCGGCTTGCACAATGTTCATCCCCAGCAGTTTGATAACGATCTCGCGCACGCCCATCTCCGCCATGGGGCCAGAAAGCATGCCCCAGATGGCGGTTTCGAGCCCGATCATGGCGATGGCGACGAGAATCAGCCCCTTGGTAGAGCCGAAAAGGTAATTAAAGCGGGTTTTAATGAATTGCATGGAACCTCTTAGCGCTTGATATCTTTTACAAATCCAAACGTAAATGCCAGGGTCATGAGCAGCAGCAGGGGAGCCAGGATCAGCATGACGAAATCTTTGCTAAAGAACAGTAGTTGCGCCCCGGCCGAAAGGAAAGCCAGCGCAATCCCGCCCAACCCGATCAGCGCGCCGCCGATGCCGACCCAAAAGAAGCCCTTTGGCGCTTTGGGCGCAAAGAATGGGCCAATGAAGATTGTTAACCCGGCGACGCCGTGGAAGAGCGGCACGGCAATTTTGCGCACCAGCCCCATATCCATGAAGCTGCTGACCGCAATTACCAGGAACCCAAGCAACAGGAACCAGCTTAGGGGGCGTTTGTAAACTGGATAATATTGACGCACAATCCCAATCGAAATCCCGAGCGGAATCAGGCTGGCTACGGTGAGCACGAAGGGCGTTCCCAGGATGCCATAGCCAAGCAAGATGAGCAGCACCCCTGAGACAAATAAAACAGAAAAGCCCAGCATGTAATAAACATCATACAGGGCTTTTTCTTTGCTGTAGCGCGTCCAAAAGCGCCAGATCAGATAAACAGCGGTCAGGCCTGTGACCAAAAGAACAGCTTTGTCGAACCAGTTCATGGCATTCTCCTTGTACAAAAATGATGCTTTTATTGTGGCAGATGCTGTACAAGAATAATGTGATAAATATCACAAATAAAGGGTCAGAATAAAAATCGGACAGGCCCTCCCAGCCTGTCCGATTCCGAAGTTGGCAATTTTTAGCCGCAGCCGCCGCCGCTCTTGTCGCGCTTGAGCTGGAGCTGGATCTTGGGTGTGAACTCGATGTTCTCGTTTTCAATTGGGCTGGGGTCAGCGCATTCGTACCGGTCACCCAACGCCGCCGGGAAGATGAAGCGAATCTGCTCTTCGACCGAAGTTGAAACCGGCTGAATCTCCGGGTCCGTTTCGCCAAAGACGGTGATCCAGTTGTTGATGCCGCCTTCCAGGATATACACGTTCGGCACACCTTCTGCGCTGAGCAGTTTCCAGGCTTCGGTGGCAACCGATTCGTCATTGCTCATCACTACATAGATGGCGTTTGGCGCCGAAGTGGCAAGCAGCTCGGGGATGTGCGATTTCAATTCGGCTGAGGGCAGGTTGACAGCGCCACGCACATGGAACAGGTTGTAATCGGCCTGGGCGCGCACGTCGATCATGGTCAAGATAACTTTCTGATCGTAGCGGGTTTTGAACAGTTCGGCCGGGGTAATTTGCACCAGGCGCTGCGCCAAGGCTTCGTCGGCGCTGTATTTGACCTGGACATCCTTTACGCTGCCATCGGCTTGCGTTTCCTGGATGGTGCGCAGGATGGTGACTTTCTGGTATTTGTCATCGGTGGACGGGCTGCCGATGAAGACCACCACCAGGGCCAGGGCCAGGATGGCGCCCGCAGCATATACGCGCTGCTTGGGTTCTTTGCTCAGGTCTTTCTTGCCAAAAATACGCTCAAGTTGCTCGCCGCCCCAGAACATGAACAGCGCCATCAGCACGACCAGCAGCACAATTACACCGGCTGGCAGGTTAAAGACATCCATCAGGGTCAGGCGGCCATAGTAACCGGCGTTGTTGTACCACTGTGTAAAGTATTGTTCAGTCTCACCGAACAGGAAAGCGCCGATAAAACCACCCAGCACAAAGAACATCCCGTCGATTTTACCGGTTGAAGCCGAAGCCAGCGAGGTTGTGGGGCAGAACCCGCCGATGATGAAGCCGACACCCATAATCAAGCCGCCCAAAATACCGGAAGCGAGATAGGTTGGGTTGACCCACACCAGGTTGAAATCGAGCAGGCCCAGGCCCACCGCGCCAAAGGTCAGCACCATCGCCACGATAATGGCGGTGAACATCACCTTGAGCACGGTCAAATCGGTAAAGTAGAACTGGGCTGCCAGTTTGCGGCTATTGCCAAACCCGGACATTTCCAGCGTAAAGCCAAAAGCAAAACCAATCACGCCGAACAGCAGGTAAGTCCAGGGGTTTTCGGCGCTTACAGCCAGGAAAGAGGGAAGAGGAAAGTTCATGATTAGCTCCTTTTAGTTCCACATTTTCCGGACAAAGTAGGCCACGCCGTATGCGCCGCCAAAAATGGCAAACATAATCAGCCACGAGCCTGCTGCCAGGGTGGTGCCGCCGGTTAGCGCCTGGCCGGATGTGCATCCTCGCGCCATGCGCGCGCCGTACAGGAACAGGATGCCGCCCAGGAAAGCCAGGGTCCAACGGGTGCGATCTGAAACGTTCGGCCCCTTGGTTGTTTCCAGGCGAGTGCGGCCAGAGATCGTGCCAGAAGTGAACCCACCCAGCAACGCGCCCACAAAGACCGGCAAAATCCAGTCATCGAGCGGGTTCTTGTCGCCGCCCGCCAGTTTGAGCAGGTAGGGGGTTTTGTCGACATGCGCAGGGTCGATCCAGTCTTGTACCTGGGTCACCAGGCGGGTGGTGGCGCCCGAAGAGCCCAGCCCGTTCCCGGTCAGGAACAGGGCCAGGAAGAGGATTACGCCCAAAATCGCGCCGCCCAGGTATGGATGCACATAAGGTTTTTCGGGGCGGCCGAACAGGCCTTTCTTTTCAGGTTTTAAAGTTGCAGTCGTCATCTTCATCTCCTTGGATGGAAATCCGGGAGGGGGAGGCGCTTGGGACGCCTCCCCGCTAAGAACTTATTTCTTCCCTTTGGGGGTCTTGGGTGCCGACTCCCCGTGGGCTTTTTCTTCGTGTCCGTGCGCTTCCACTTCTTCCCAGCCGGTTACCATGCCGCGCATGGCTTCAAACGGGGTGGCGCCGGTGGTGGTCAGGTAAATGTGCCCGACAATGAAGGTGCCCAACAACCACGCCACCAGGCTATGGAAGGGAGCCAGGAAGGGCAGCCCGCCAAGCAAGTTGGCAATCTGCGGCCATTGTTGCACGCCCCACATCAGCGCCCCGGTCAGCATTTGGAGTGGCATGAGCACGGTCAGCAAGCCGAAATAGGTCAACTGCTGCAGCGGGTTCAACTTCTTCTCGCGGCGTTTTTCAAAGGGGTGATCTTCACCCTTGAAAATGCCACCGATGTAGAACTTGACCTGTACCACCATGTCGTTGATGATGCCAACCGGTTTCAGGAAGTTGGGGATGTACTGGTGCACTTCGCCAGTGGTGACGTGCCAGAACAGCGACATCAGGAAATTGAGCACCAGGATGACCGCCAGCACGTTATGGATGAGCACCATGTTGCGGAAGGAGAAGGCGCCGAAGATGTCGGGCCGGTGGATGACCAGACCGGTGAAGAGCAGGAAAACGATGGCAAAGGTCTGGAGCCAGTGCCAGAAGCGTTCGTAGCTCTCATACATGTACACTTTCTTAAGCTTCTGGGTGCCCTTGGGGTGGCGTAAGGACGAAAGATAGCGGATGGTTCCGTGCCCGCTTACGCCCAGCAGCGTGCCTACAAATGCCAGGGCGCCAAACCAGTCGACCCAGTTGATGCGGTCGCGGCCAAAGACATACACACCATCTTTGGTGGTGACGGGAGCGTAAACCAGTGAGCCGTTTTCCGTAGTGATAATTTCGCCGGTTACGTTTACATTGCTATCGGTCACAAACTGCGGGGTGACGCCTGCCGGGGTGTAGGCAGCCAGTTGCATGGGCTGGGTCACACGTGAATTACTGGTGTGGCAGGTCTGGCAATCGCGGATGGCGTAGTCGCCGCGGGCTACATTATGGTTGATGCTATAGGGTTGAACCTGTCCCTCAATGTGGGGATTGTTCAGGCCCAGGGCTTCCAGCCGGGCCGCGACGGCGGCCTGTTTTTCGATACTGTCGGTGCGCAGTTCGGCCGAGTCGATCTCACCGTTCTTGTCGGCATCGAAGGCGGCGACAATTTCAGCCGCATAGGCGCCATTTTCAAGATAAGCGGCTTGCAGGTCGGCTTCGCGTACAGGGCGCGGGCCGTTATTGCTGTCGTAAACCCAGTAAAAGGCAGTGACCAGGTTGTACGGCGCGAGCAGTTTCTGGCCGTCGATGTTGGTGCGCTGCATCAGCACCGGTTGGTAGCCAGTAACCAGGTTGTTGGTGGTGCTTGCGCCGGTCAGGCCGCGGCACAAATTGGCCGGGGTTCCGTCTGTCTTAACCACCGTCCAGTCGTACGATTGGATGGCCGGGGCATACATCTGCGGGATGTGGCAGGATTCGCAGGCTATGACGGTCATGTGCTGTTCGGTGTAGGGCAGCCAGCTGGCGTGTTCGCTGGTGGCATCATGGCAGGATTCGCAGCGCCGCATGGTGCCTTTGTACTCTGGCGCAACTGTAAACTGGGCGCTTTGCCCGCGCGCAAAGTTATGATCGGGCATTTGCAGGTATTCACCAATTTCCAGCTTGCGCGGGTCGTAGGTCAGGTGGTCGGGGCTGGTTCCAGCGGCTTCTTGCGAGTGAACCGGGTTGTTGATGGAGTAGTGACAGTCGGTGCACTTGAGCGCGCGTTCGGCGTGAATGTCCCAGGAGCGGGTTAGTTCGGCTTTGTTGGCCAGGTTTACACCCGATTCGGAGATTTTTTGCGCGGCAATGACCTGCCCGGTGGTGGCGGTCTGCGGATAGGTCATGTCGCAGGCCGAAATGGTCAGGGGTTCGCTGCTTTCAGGGTGCACTTCGCCGTGGCAGGCGGCGCAGTTGTCGTTGGTGGGGTCTTGCAGGGTGACAAACTCGGGCCTGAGTTTGCCATCTTCGCCAAAGGCCGAGGTGTTCCAGGTGAAGCCGTCGGCGGATTTTTCGACCAGGCCGGTGCCGACCAGGGTGGCGGTGTTGGCCAGGCCAAATTTGCCGGCTTTGATTTCGGCGGCGCGGGCGGCGGTGTTGGGTTGGGTGAGATGGCACAGGAAGCAGTTCATTTCCATCACGCCGGAGGCCTGCCAGTCCCAGGCTTCAGACTGGCCGGTGCCGGGGTTGAGGAAGGCGGCTTCGGGGTTGGATGGGTCGCCGCTGAGTTGATTCAGGGGTGAACCGCTGCGGGAGGTGGTGGCCGGGCCGCCGCCAGGAATCCGCTCCCCATTTTCCATTAGCCATTCGGCGGTGCCCATATCGAGGCGTTCATCGCCAGGCTGGGAAAGGTAGCGGTAGAGAATGGGGTTCCATTTGCCAAACGCGCCGTTGCTGGTGTTGAAACCTTCGGGGTTGGCGGCATAGTCGCCCAGGCCCAGGTCGGCGTGGAAGCTGTGCGATTCGATGAAGGTTGTGTCGTGGCACTGGCCGCAGGTTTGCATGGTGCTGACCGGTTGGCCGCTTTCGAGCACGTTTTTGCCATCGGTATCGAGCAGGGCAAAGGTGGGGTGCAGGGGCGAGGCCTGGGGAACCGGGGCAGCGGCCTGGCTGGCGAGCACCTGGGTGACGCCAAAGGCCAGCGCGGCGAGGGCCAGCATGGTGAGGCCGACGACAAGGACAGTTTTGCGGGAAAATAGATTTATTTTCATGGTTTTATCCAATTCGGTTGGCGGGTTGATGGCCCGCGTAACGAATTATTTGTTGTCGAAGCGTCCGCCCCATTCGATGGGGTCGCCGGGGTAGCCGAGCGCTTGCCAGTCCATGCGACCGTTGTTGCTGTGGCAATCGTCGCATTGCAGGGCGTTTTCTTTGGGCTGGACCATGTGGGTGGTCGGCCAGTACATATAGGTTTCGGCGAAGCCAAAGTTTCCGCTGTATGGCAGGCCCATGCGTTCTTCGGCCAGTTTGAAGGCGTTGTCCCAGTCGAAGTTTGTCCAATAACCGTCCGGGCCGGAGGTGATGGGGGCCAGCAGGTAATTGAAGCTGGTGTCGTAGGGCTGGTTGCCAACATGCAGTTTGAAGGGGAAGATTTTGGCGGTGGCGTCGTTGATGTCGCCAGCCGGTTTGTTGATGTAGGTCGGCTGGGTCGGGTCGATGGTGTCGCCAAGCAGGTAGCGATACGAGAGATTGCCGTTGAACCACAGGTAGGTGGGCTGGACGTTCTTTTCGTAGACGAAGTTGCCCTTAATCTTGAGGTAGGTGAAGTGGTCGTCACCCAGGTCCTGGCCGGAGGTGGACCAATCCCATGAGACTTTGGTGGGGTCTTCGAGCGCCATGGCCGGAATATGGCAGGTTTGGCAGGCGACTGATTCGAGGTGCATGCCAATACGCTCATCTTCGTGCGGGTTGGTGGCGTGGCACTGGTTGCACGAGACTTGTTCGGCCGGGTCGATGGTCAGGTTGTCGGCTACGAGGCGGCCTTTAACCTGGTGATTGGTGGTGGTGTGGCAGTCGGTGCAGATGAGGTTGTTGCGCCCCATGTGAACGTCCTGGCTTTCGGCGGGGTAGATGAGGCTTTCGTCGAGGTCGCCGTGTTTCACGCCGTTGCCGCCGCCGCCGTCAAAATGGCATTTGCCGCAGGTTTGGCGGTTGGGCGCCGCTACAGATTGCGCGGCAGCGACCAGGTTGATTCCATCGGCAGGGTTGCCGTATTTACCCTTGGCGTATCCTGAGGTGGCATGGCACATCAAGCAGTCGACGTTTTCGGGGTTTTGCAGGTTCGCGTTTTCGGTGCCTTCTTCCCAGGCGTAGCCGATATGGCACGAAGTGCACGATTTCTGGTTGCCCTGGGCGCTGATGCAGAAGTTGTTAATTTGATTGGCCTTGCCAATGCTGACTTTTTCACCGTCGCGCCAGGGAATCTCAAATTCCTTGCTTTCCCAGGTCCAGTGGGTGGTCATCATAATGTCGCTGGATGCATCCGGATGACACTCGAGACAGGCGCGGGTGATGTCCTGGCCTTTGAGGGTCAGAGGGTCAGCGTTCTTAAACTTCCCGGCGATGATGTCGGTATGTGAAACGTGCACGGGGTGTTCGGGGACGCTGGCCCAGGGATTATCCAGGGCAGGCGCTGCTTTGGGCCACAGCGCAATCACTGGCACGATCATGACGGCCAGGATGCCAATCAGGCCCAAAATCCAATAGGGTTTTACTTTCATTGCATTCTCCTCAGAATTACGAGTGGGGGCGGCCCGTCAGGGCCATCCATCGCGTTCTTATGCAAGTTTGTTTTACTAAAATTTGCTTTTTTATGTGCTGGGCAGGTTAACGCTTACTCAGCGTCAATTTCTTCCATCAGGTTGGCGCGATAGGCAATGCGGTCACGCAGTACGCTGCGCAAAAGGTCAAGCGCCTGGATTAAGCGCCTGTCATTCAATTCGTATTGGATGACGACGCCCTGGCGGTTGGCGCGCACCAGCCCACGGTCGCGCAAAATTTTCAGGTGGCGCGAGGTGGTGGGCTGCGTGATGTTCAACTCTACGGTCAACTCGGTGACATTGCGGGGTTTTTCGTCGAGAGCGTACAACAGCAGGATGCGCGTGGGGTCAGCAAGGGCGAAGCACAAATCGGCTTCGAGTTGCGAGACTTCCTGGGCTAAAGTTTGAGAAATCATAATTGGGCCTTATAATATATGTGCATAAACGCATATATGGATATTTCCACTATATTAGCACCTTATTTCACAAGTCTTCCAGTGACCAGTGTCACTTCAAACGATGTGTAATGTCACATGTTTTGTTTGGCTAAGGTTGACATTGTTTGTGGTACACTAATTTGAATATTTTCAGAGGAGAGATCTTATGCCTTCTTTATCCAAAGAAGCTGTATCCATTGATGTTGGGAATCGTTTGCGCCAATTGCGTGAAGGTCGCAAAGTTTCCATGCGTACCCTGGCGCAGATGAGCGGTCTTTCTGCCAATGCCCTGAGTATGATTGAGCGCGGCCGGACTTCCCCTTCCGTTTCAACTCTTTATCGCCTTGCTGATGCCCTGAGTGTGCCCGTCACCGACTTTTTTAGCCCCGAATCTTCCCGCAAAAAGGTGGTTTTTCTCAAGGCAGATGAACGTACCCGTTTACCGTTTATGCGCGGCCTGTGGGAAGGCCTGGGCGGGGAGCTTTTCTCGGGCCGGATGATGCCCTTTATGCTGACGCTTGAAAACGGGGCCAGCAGCGGGCCGAACAATGTCCTTCACACCGGGCACGAGTTTGTCTACTGTGTACGCGGGCAGCTCGAATACTTGGTGGAAAACCAGGTTTACACCCTCGAAGCGGGTGACAGCCTGTTGTTTGCGGCGCAGCTCAAGCATCGTTGGCGCAACCCGGGCGGCATGGTGACCAATGCCCTCATCATCATCTCCGATTATGCTGAAGGCGACCAGCCCGTGCCGTTGCACATGGACAAAGAAAAATAACTCGTTGGAAACCAAAAGAGACCGTCCTGCGTGGGACGGTCTCTTTTTATTATCGCGAGCTTTTAGACGATATCGGCTGGCAGGTGAATGACATCGATGGCTGGGTCGTCACAGAATAGCATGGCACGCTCGATGGCATTGCGCAGTTCGCGCACATTGCCGGGCCAGTCGTAGTTGCGCAGCGCGGTGACGGCGCGTGGCGTGATATCGGTGATGTTAAGGCCCATGCGCATGTTGTTTTGACGAACGAAGTATCCGGCCAGTTCCAGGATATCCCCCTTGCGGTCACGGAGCGGGGGCAGGTGCAGGTCCACCACTTTCAGGCGGTAGTACAAGTCTTCGCGGAAAGCGCCTTCAGCGAGCAGGCGCGGCAGAGGGCGGTTGGATGCAGCCAGCACCTGCACATCGATTTTGATGATGTTGATGCCGCCCACGCGGCGAAAAGAGCGTTCTTCGAGCACGCGCAGCAGCTTGGCCTGGATGTCAATGGGCATCGAGGAAATTTCGTCGAGGAAGAGCACGCCGCCATCGGCAATTTCGAGCAGGCCGGGTTTGCGTTTATCGGCCCCGGTGAAGGCTCCCGCCTCGTAGCCGAATAATTCCGATTCGAGCATGGTGTTTTGGATGGCGGCACAGTTGACCGCGATGAAGGCCTTATCGGCGCGCGGCCCGCTGGAATGAACATAGTGGGCCAATACTTCCTTGCCCGTGCCGGTTTCGCCGGTAATCAGCACCGAAACCGAAGCCTGGCTGGCCCGGCGCGCCTGGCTAAACAGGTCGCGCATGCGTTCATTGGAACCGGTGACGAAGTCGACACCGACTCGGCGCTGTGAATTGCGCAAGTGGGTCAGTTCACGCCGCATTCCCACCATTTCCTGGGCACGCACAATCGATTGCTCGAGCCGCGCCAGCTGGATTGGTTTTTGCAAGAAATCGTGGGCTCCGTTTTTCATCGCATCCACCGCCATATCTACATCCCCGTAAGCGGTGATCATGATAATCGGCGGGCGGTTGGGCAGGGTGGCGGTTTCATCCAGCAGGGTGGGACCATACCCATCGGGTAGTTGCACATCCAGCAAGATAATATCCGCATCCCCGCGAGAGATATGCTGTCGCGCCTCTTCAAGGGTGGCTGCCCCGATGACTTCATATCCTTTTGGTCCCAGGAATGAAGCGATGATGTGGCGGGCATTTTCTTCATCATCGACGATCAGGATGGTTGCGCTCATGGATTCTCACTTTCTACTCCGGGTAACAATACGGTGAAAATGGTTCCGCCCGGAAAACTAGTCAATTCGATTTTGCCGCGATGGGCAAGGATGATTCGTTGTGTGATGGATAGACCTAACCCGGTGCCTTGCGGGCTGGTGGTGTAGAACGGTTCAAAGATTTTCTCGCGAATCTCGTCTGGAATGCCGGGGCCGGTATCCGAGACGCTGATGCTGATCCAGGGCTTGCTTCCCCTTGATTCAATTTGCTCCACTTTTATCGCCAGCACCCCGCCGGTATCTTTCATGGCATTAATGGCGTTGCTGACCAGGTTGGTGAAGACCTGGTCGAGGGCACGCGGGTCGGCCATTGCCATGCACAAATCCGGGTTGACCGTCAGGCGCGATTGAATGCTCAGGCGCAGCAGGCGCGGCCCCCAGCGGTCGAGCATGCGCTCCATCAGGTTGCCCACATTGGTGGGGGCCAGTTTGTATTCCATAGGTTTGGCAAACGACAGGACCGATTCCATCAGGTGCGTTAGGCGGTTGCAGTCGTTTTGCATGCGCGCCACTGTTTCACGCTGTGGGTCTTGCTCTGGCAGGTTCATTTCCATCAACTGCAGGCTCAGGCTGATGTTGTTAATCGGGTTACGCACCTCATGGGCAAAAATGGCGGTGACTTCACCAAGCAACGCGCGTTGTTCCAATTGCTGGGTACGGGTGCGAATCTCTTCACGTTCGCTGGTGTCGCGGATTAGGAGCACGATGCTGCTGATTTCGTTATTGACCAGGACCGGGAAGACCTGCAAGTGAGCCGGGAATGCTAGCCCTGACCGGCGGTGCAGGTTGATATTGCCCAGGTTGGGTGACGAGACGGCCTGGTGCGCCAGGCGCAGCGCCGCTGGCAACTGGTCGACCCCGATCAGGATGTTCTCTACCCGTTGCCCCGCTACTTCTTGCGTAGCGTACCCGAGCATCATTTCGGCAGCCGGGTTCAGGTCGAGCACCCGCATGGCCGGGCTTAGCAAAATAATGCCCTCGCGCGAATTTTCAGCAATTGCATCGCGGGTGGCTAGCGCGCGGCTGTGCTCCCAGACGGTGCGGCGCAGGTTATTCACGGTCAGGTAGTGGTTGAGCGCGGCGGCAATATAGGTAGCCATGATCTCCAGGGCATCGATCATCTGGCGGGCGTTTTGTGTTGGCAGCTCCACAGCCACCAGCACCCCCAGGCGATTGCCATTTAACTCAATCGGTACCGAGACCACCGCTGAAAGACCCGCATCGCGGGCGGCCTGCTGCAGGTCGGTCACTGCGCGCTGGTTGGTGGTCCACAGGGACGGGGCGTAGACAGCCGCCGGGACATCCAGCGGCAGGTTTTCTGGCAGGGCTGCCGAGGGGCCGCCCCAGGTCATCACCCGCACCAGCAGGTGCTCGGTCATGTTGGAACGGTAGATGCACAACCCGCGTGCCAGCAGCATTTGAGCGCCGATATTTAACACCAACTCCAGCGCGTCGTCCAAATCCATCTGGGTGGTCACGCGTGACAGGTCTTCCATAAAGCCCAGCAGCTCCTGCCCGTGGCGCGATTGCATATTGCGCCAGTGGTGCACATTCAGCGGCACAAAGCGCAGCAAAAGCCACTTGCCCGATTTATCCAGCCAGGTCACAGAGACCCAGGCTGCCATGCGCAACCCTTTTGGAAAGTGCAGCACAGTTTCGTATTCTTCGCCTGAAGACCATCCATCCCCAAAGTCGGGCATCAACTCATCCAGTGAGATTGGGTTGGGGCTAAAAGGGTCTGCGCCGCATAGCTCGAAGAAGCCCCGGTTGCCAAAAACGACCTGGCGACTGGGATTATCCACTACCACTGCCGCATCGGTAATGACATTGAGCAAGGCGGCAAATTCTCCAGTGGAGGGCAACACCCCTCGCCAGGAGGGTAAAGGTGCAAACGGGGTTTGGAGCGGTCGGGTGTTCATCATAAATTACGGCTTTCTTAAAAACGCAGGCAAGATACCCTCCATTTTGCGGTACTTTGCCACAGTACGACGGGCTACATCAAAGCCTTTGTTGCGCAGCATTTCGGTTAATTCGTCATCGCTCAACGGCCGGCTCTCGTGACGAACCATTTCGCGCAAGGCTGCGCGCGCCGTGAGATTGGGTTCAAAGAACATAGCAAGCGGGATAATCCGGCCGCCGGGCAGTTGTACCGACTTTCCAGAGACAGCCCGCGAAATCGTCGATTCGTGCAACCCCAATTCCTTCGAGAGTAATGCGCGCGTCACCGGCCGGGAGGCGCTTTCACCGTGCAAGATAAACTCACGTTGTCGCGCAACCAGCCTGCCCATGACCCGCTCCAGTGCGCCCATGCGTTGATGAATGCACTTTACGAGCAATTGCGCCTGTTGCCAGTCTTCGCGCCAGGCGGCATACTCGGCTCCCTGGGCCTCGCGCAAGGCTTTTTGGAACAACGGATTGGCGCGCAGGCAGCCCGCATACGGCAGCAGAATTTCAACAATCAGCAAGCCCTGATTACCCTGTCGGATGACTACATCAGGCGAGCGATAAACCGCGGCCGGAGCGCTGGCCTGGCCCCAGGTGGCGCGCGCCGGGTACGGGTTCAGGTTGGCGCTAATGAACTGGGCTGCCGCGCGCACCTGCTCTTCCTTCATCCCCACCAGGCGGGCCAGGGCTGCGTATTGCTGCCGGGCCAGGAGGGAGAAATGACCCAGGCAAGCGGTCACCGCCGCCGGAATGGTCAGTCTTTCTTTCAGCAGGTCGATTTGAACGGAGAGCGCTTCCTGCGGAGAGATTGAACCGCACCCGGGCGGATCGGCCTGTTGAATGGCACGCCGAATCTCATCGACCCTTTGCCGGGTGACGTGAAAATAAGCCGCCACCTCGCCCGGAGGGTTGGCCAGCAGGCCATCTTCATCCAGCGCGGCCAGCAGGTGCGCTGCAATCGGCCGGTCGGCGGGTTTTAGCTCCGGGCCAATTTGTCGCAGCAGGTGGGTGGCCAGGGATAACTGTTCCGCCGCTTCGGGGGCTTCGCTTAAACCGGTAAATTTACTTTGCGCCGGGGATGTGAAAATCACCGCCTCCTCGCCGCTCGCCGAACAGACCGGGCAGTTGCCATTGCGCACAAGCGCCCTGCCACAGGCCGGGCAGCGATTGGGCTCCACCAGTTCCAGGGCCGGGTTGTTGGCCAGCGCAGATTCGAGCGCTTCGTGCAGTTCATCAAAGCCAAGCTGCAGCAAGCTCATGGTTTGGGCGAGCCTTGCGGTGGGTTGGTGCCGGTGGATGGGTCGGTGAATTTGTTGTAACATGGCGTGTAACCGATTTCGTGATAATTGTACATCTATAGTGGTTGCAAGAAGCATGCCAAAAATGAAAGGTTGGCATATTTCTTGCAAGATTGCCAGCCCAGTTATAATTAGCCTATGCCTGTTAATAACGTCACACGCTTTTTAGATGCAAAAAAGGTCAAATACACGGCCTTTGAAACCCCGGCCGAAAAATTAGGCGCGCTCGAAACAGCGCGCCTGCTCAATGTCCCCCCCGAGGTGGTGTTTAAGACCATCGTAGTGCTGCGCCAGAAACCGGGTGCGAAGCCGGTCCTGGCTGTGGTGCCCGGTTCGGGCGAGGTGAATCTCAAATTGCTGGCGGCAGCCCTGGGTGAGAAAAAGGTCGCTTTGCCCACCGAAAAAGAAGCCGAGGCGCTGACCGGCTTGCAAGCGGGCGGAATTTCGCCGCTGGCGCTCATCAACAAGGGTTTCCAGGTGGTGATTGATGCTTCGGCCCAGGGTTTGGCGGAAATTCATATTTCTGGCGGGCAGCGTGGGCTCAATATTCGGCTGCCGGTAAAAGACCTGGCAACGCTCACCAACGCGCGCTTTTACTCCATTTTGGAGCCAGAAACGTAAAATTTTGGCAAAGGTTGTTGTAATCTCTTGGGTTGTGGCTATAATTAGAAAACTCTATTGGAGGAGCGCCACATGCGTGATGAATCTCGCCAGCCGATCATTATTGCCCGGGATGTGAATAAATGGTATGGCCATTTTCATGTTTTGAAAGATGTGAATATGGAAGTTCAGAAAGGCGAGGTGATTGTGGTGTTTGGCCCCTCCGGGTCGGGAAAATCCACTTTTATTCGCTGTATCAATCGCCTTGAAGAGCACCAAAAAGGGCAGATCATCGTCGATGGAATTGAGTTGACCAACGACATGCACAACATTGAGATGATTCGCATGGAAACCGGCATGGTTTTCCAGCAGTTTAACCTGTTCCCGCACCTGACGGTGCTTGAGAATGTGATGCTTGCCCCCATGCAGGTGCGCAAATGGCCGCGCGAAAAAGCTGAAGAAATGGCCAAGCAACTGCTCAAGCGGGTTGGGATTCCTGAACAATCTGCCAAATATCCGGGGCAGCTTTCGGGGGGGCAGCAGCAGCGTGTGGCGATTGCGCGCGCCCTGGCAATGCAGCCCAAGATTATGCTTTTCGACGAACCGACTTCGGCGCTTGACCCGGAAATGATTAAGGAAGTGCTGGATGTAATGACCGAATTGGCGCGCTCGGGGATGACGATGGTGGTGGTGACGCATGAAATGGGTTTTGCCCGGGCCGTAGCTGACCGCATGTTTTTCTTCGACAAGGGCCAAATTGTTGAAAGCGGCACACCGAAAGAGATTTTCAGCAACCCCCAAGAAGAGCGGACCAAGCTGTTTCTCTCACAAATTTTGAGCCATTAGGCTCACAGGTCGAATCAAAATGCCCCTGCGGTATTCGCAGGGGCATTTTTCATTTCTTAAACTGAAGGGTCCCCACCAGGTGTGGCGCAGGGACATAAATTCCGCGCCCGCTTACCGCTACCGAGCCATCCGCCAGGAGAATCTCGCCGGTTGTCAAAATTTTTCGGGGATGCACCTCGTGAACTCGCGCCAGTACAGTCACCTTTTGCCCCAGCGGAACCGGCAGCCTGTAATTGATCTCCAGGTTCACCGCCACCACCGCATACCCGGCGCGCCAAACCGCTGCCCCCATCGCTTCATCCAGCACGGCGGCTGAAGCCCCACCATGAACATGCTCCGGCGGCCCCTGGTGGCCCAGGTCAAACGTGAATTCGCTGAAAATCTCACCGTCCTCTTTCAAGAACCAGGTCAGGCCAATACTGCGCGGGTTGGCGGTTCCGCACACAAAACACGAGCCATGCTCGGGAAGCTGTTTCATAACGCCTCGATAGGTTTGGCTGCTTTGGCAAAATTGCGGCGATAAGCGGCCGTTTCGGCCAGCTTTTTGTCGATCTGGGATTTTAACGCGGCTGCGGCCTGTTCATCCGCCCCGGCGGGGGATGCGGCGAGGTGCATTTCCCCGTCCGCCTCAGACGCCATTGTCACCTGTCCCCGTTTCGACAGGTATTCCAGCCCCAACCGCACGGTCAACACGGTTTCGCCGGTGGCCGATGCCAGCCCGGCCAGGCTCACTTGACCGGCTTGTTTGTTGATGACAAATTTCACCACACCCGCCAGCCTTTCCATAAAATTCCACTCCGGATCCTGGCAGACCAGGATCACTCTGCGTGGTTTGACCGTCTCCAACGCCTCGCGCAGCACATCTTGGTAAGGCGGCGTGGTCCAGATGACCAGGGTTTCTGCGCGAGACAGTTCGTGCCGTCCTTTGCCGCTGACCAGTTTCTTGTGCTCACCCTCGGCCCAGACCGCATAGGGCGCGGCCAACGTGGTGAGTTGTGCGATGGCCTGCTCTGTCGTTTGCTTGCGCCAATCCTCGAGCTCCACCTTTTGGCTGCGGATTTCTACCTTGTTTTCCGTCCGGGCCTGGAAATCGACAAATTCTACCGTAACCTGTTTTTGCCCGCGAAAATCGCTGGTGCGGATGGTGTAGGCCAGGTCGAACTGGCCCATGGGCAGCTCTTCGTTGCCGCCGCCCCACCACAAAACCGATTGGGTTTTCCCGGCTTCATCGGATACCGTTAGTTTAACGTGTTCGCCGCTTTTGCCAACCGGCGAGGCGCCCTGGAGCGTCAGGTTGTGGGTAGCCAGGGTCAGGCGTTCGTTGCCAGGGCCAAAGGGCGCAAGCTGCTCAATATGTGCCGCCAGGTCAAGCGAAATATCGGGCAGGTTGACCCAGCCATCAATTTCCAACGTCGATTCTTCCACATGGGCCTCGGCGAGCATTTTTTCCACCGTGCGTGCCATTCGGCGGCGGAATTCGGGCAGTTTTTCGGTTTCCAGGCCCAGCCCGGCGGCCATTGGGTGACCGCCAAAGTTGCGCAGCAGGTCTTTTTGGGCGGCGATTGCCTCGGTAATATGCAACCCGTCTATCGAGCGGGCCGAACCGCGGGTGATGCCATCTTCACCGGTGGTGAGCAGGAGCGCCGGTTTGCCGTAACGTTCCACCATCCGCGCGGCGACGATGCCCACGACGCCGCCCGGCCAGCCAGGATGGGCCAGGATGAGCACCGGCTGGGCCAGCAGCGCGGGGTCGGCGCGCAACTGTGCTTCGGCGGCCATCGTAACCTGGTCGCAGAGCAGTTTGCGCTGGGCATTTAGCCCCTCCAGGTGGGTGGCAAGCACACGTACGCGCAGCGGGTTGTTGCTGGTGAGTAGCTCAACGGCCGGGTTGGCATCTTCGAGCCGCCCCAACGCATTAAGGCGCGGGCCAAGTGTAAATCCGATGTGGCTTTCGGTGATATTTTCGGGTTTGAGTTCGGCCAGTTCCATCATCACTTGCAAGCCCAGGCGTGAGGTTTGGCGCAGCTGCGCCAGGCCTTTTTGGACCAGGTAACGTGTATCGCCGCGCAGCAGGGCCAGGTCGGCGACTGTGCCCAGGGCTACGAGGTCGAGCAGGGCAGGGGCTGCATTGGGGTGTAGGGCCTCGGCCAGTTTGTAGGCTACACCTGCTCCAGGCAGGTTAGCAAGGGGGTGTTCGGCGGGGAGAAGCTTGGGGTTGGTGACGGCGCGGGCATTGGGAAGGCTTTCACCGAGGTCATGGTGGTCGGTGATAATCATCTCTACGCCGCGCGAATGGGCATATTCGACCGCTTCGTGGGCCGTAATGCCCGTGTCGCAGGTAATAATCAGTTGCGCGCCGTTGTCGATCAGTTCTTTTAGCACAGGAAGGTTGACCCCGTGACTTTCACGGGCGCGGACCGGGATGTGGTAGGTGACATTTGCGCCCAGGTTGTGCAGGGTTTCGACCAGGATGGAGGTGGCGGTTTGGCCGTCGACGTCGAAATCGCCCCAAATGCAGATGCGTTCGCGGCGGCGCAGGGACAGGTGCACTCGCTCGAGGGCAGCCTCCAGCCCCGGTAGCGCGGAGGCAGGCGCGGGCGTGTACAGGTCCGCGCTGGTAAAGGCCTGGGCCGCCTGGGGGGTGGTGATTCCCTGGCGGGCGAGAGCGGCTGCTACGAGCGGGTGGAAGCCTGGGAGCGGGTGGGCAGGGTGGTGAGCGTCGATCCAGCGCATTTACAACTCAATTTCCCCAATCTGTTCCAGGTTGATTTCAAAAAGGGTTTCAGTTTCGGCCTCTTGGCCTTGCCCGGCATGGATGCCGCGGTTGCAGTAGGAGCGGTAAGTGCAGTAAGCGCACTTTTGATCTTCCTCGGTGAGCGGGTAGCTGGCTGCGGCGGGGATTTCGGCGGCCAGGCGGGCCAGTTGGTCGCGGTCGCGTTTGAATTGGGCGGTGTCGTAGGGGAAGCGGGCCGGTTC
This sequence comes from uncultured Anaerolinea sp., assembly GCA_964562145.1. Taxonomy (GTDB): domain Bacteria; phylum Chloroflexota; class Anaerolineae; order Anaerolineales; family Villigracilaceae; genus UBA5195. The sequence goes on from CAZLSP010000038.1 coordinate 23,486, forward strand.
GGTGGGGAAATCGGGAAACCAGTAGACCATTTCGATATGTTCGGGGGCGAAGGGTTGGCCGCCATTGAGATGCGCGGCGGCCTGGGCCAGTAGTGCGCGGTAGACGCGGGTTTGCATGCGCGCGACAAGGTGCTCGTTACGCGGGCGTTTGCGGTAGGTTTTCCAGTCGTAAATGATGGCGCGCCCCTCAGGGAAGACCGCGACGAGGTCGAATTTTGCCAGTAGCCGAAAGTCGCCGAGCGGGGCCGACAGGGTCAGTTCGGGGTAGGCGGCGAGTGGCGGCCGGGGGAAGCGGAAGTGCAGCAGGTAATTCTCCCACCAGCGCTGGAGATTAGGCCCGGCGGCCAGGCGAGCGAGTTTGTCTTCGGGGATGCCGAGCAGGTGCTGCTGGACGAGTCGGTGAAAGATTTCACCTTCTTGCTGGTGTTTTTCGTTTTCAAGGGTCGGTTCCGATTCGATGGCCGGATAAGCCAGCCGGTCGATGTAGCGCAGTTCGAAGCGCCGCTTGCAATCGATATAGTCTTGCAGGGAGGATTGCGAGAAGTTGAAGGGAGGTTTAAGGGGCATTTTGGCTCCGCTTTTGTAACTGTACCACAAGCGCCCCGCTGCCGACCAGGACCAGGCCGGTGATTTCTTTGAAGGTCAGGCTTTCGCCCAGGAAGATGACTGCCAGCAGGGCAATTTGTGGCAGCATGAGACCGTTAACGAGGCTGGACTCGACCGGGGTGAGCACGCGCTGGGTGTTGTTCCACAGGGTGAAGGCAAAAGCGGTGTTGACCACGGCCAGCCAGGCAATGATGGCAAAATCGGACAGGGAAGGGCTGCCAAAGCCTTGCGTCAGGCCGCCCGCCAGCAGCATCAAAGTTGAACCGATGCCCATGCTGACAAAAGTGATGGTGAGCGGTGAAAGGTGTCCTTGCAGGTTGGCGCGTCGTCCCATTAAGGTAGCGGCAGCGTTGGCCGACATGGCAACCAGGGCTGCCAGGAGCCCGATCCATTGTGCGCCGGGCAATTGGATGGGCAGGAAATACAGCAGTGTGCCGCCCAGACCGAGCAAGATACCTATCCATTGCAGTGGGCCGGGGCGCTCGCGCCAGCCTGCCAGGGTCATCAGTCCCACGGTGAGCGGCGTCAGGTTCAGAATCAGGTTGACCATGACTGCCGGGAGGTAAGCCAGGCCGATGAACTGTCCGCTTTGGGCGAGGGTGTAGAGCATGAACCCGAGCAGGGCCAGTTGGACCCAGTCGCGGCGTGAAAGCTGTTTAAGGGTTTCACGTTCCTGCGGCCGGGAGAGAACAATTGGGGCCAGGCACAGGAAGGCGAGCGCGTAGCGCATCCCGGCAAAGCTGAGGGCCGGGAGCTGGTTCCTTAATCCAAATTTGATCAGCACCCAGGATGTGGACCACAAAAATGTGACCAGGATGGCCTGGGCGATTGCTGCAAGGCGCGTTGGACGGGTCATGGGTCTATTATATAGAAAAAGCAGGGCGAGCATGGCGCTCGCCCTGTTGGTTTTAGGCTTTTTCTTCCGGTTTCTTGAGATCGAGTTTGATTTGCAGTTCATTAAGCTGCCGGTCGCTGGCCGGGGAGGGGGCGTCTGCCATCAGGTCGCGGCCCGCCTGGTTTTTGGGGAAGGCGATGACTTCGCGGATGTTGGGTTCGTCGGCGAAGAGCATCACCAGGCGGTCGATGCCGGGGGCCATGCCACCGTGCGGGGGCGCACCGTATTCAAAGGCTTCGATCATGTGCCCGAACTTGGACTGGATTTCTTCATCTTTCAACCCCAGCAACTGGAAAACTTTCTGCTGGATGTCGCTGCGGTGGATACGAATGGAGCCGGAGGCGGTTTCGTATCCATTGAGGACCATGTCATACGCATCCGAAAGGATCTGCGACGGGTCGGTCTCAAATTTGGGCAGGTCTTCCATTTTGGGCATGGTGAAGGGATGATGGGCGGCATCCCACTTTTTGTCTTCTTCGTTGTACTCGAACATTGGGAAGTCTACCACCCAGGCAAAGGCCAGCACGTCCTTGTCGGCCAGGTTCAACCGGTCGCGGAAGAGCAGGCGCAGGGCGCTGAGAGTCTTGTGGGCGACGGCTTTTTTATCGGCGATGAAGAGCACCAGGTCGCCGGTTTTGGCCCCGGTAAGGGCTTTGATGGCTTCGACTTCTTCGGGTTTGATGAACTTTTGGGCGGTGCCTTTCACCCCTTCGGCTGCCAGCGCCAGGGTGGCGAGGCCCTTGGCACCCTGCTCTTTGGCAAAGGTGGTCAGGTCATCAACTTCCTTGCGAGTGTATTCGGCGCAGCCAGGTGCAACGATACACTTGATGACGCCACCGCTCTTAATAACGCTCTGGAAGACCATGAAATCGGTATTGGCGAAGATATCGTTGAGGTTGTAGAGTTGCATGCCAAACCGCAGGTCGGGTTTGTCTGAGCCGTAGCGGTCAATCGATTCCATGTAGGTCAGGCGCGGCCAGGGCGAGGACAGCAGGCGTTTGTTGGGCAGGATATCCTGCACCATTTTGGTGAACAGCCCCTCGACCAGTTCCAGCACATCGTCGCGGTGGACGAAAGACATTTCCAGGTCGAGCTGGGTAAATTCGGGTTGGCGGTCGCCGCGCAGGTCTTCATCGCGCAAGCAGCGCGCAATCTGGAAATAGCGGTCAAACCCGGCCACCATCAGCAACTGTTTGAGCTGCTGGGGCGACTGCGGCAAGGCGTAGAACATGCCCGGCTGCAAGCGCGACGGAACCAGGTAGTCGCGCGCGCCTTCGGGGGTGGTTTTGAAGAGCATGGGCGTTTCAATTTCGAGGAAACCGCGCTCGCTCAGGTAATCGCGGATGAACTTGACGACGTTGTGGCGCAGGAACATGTTTTTCTGCATCCGTTCGCGGCGCAGGTCGAGATAGCGGTATTTAAGGCGCACCGCTTCTTCGGTATCTTCATCTTTGTTGATCAGGAACGGCAGCGGTTTGGCAGGATTCAGCACTTCGACCTTGGTCGCTTCCACTTCGATGCCGCCGGTGGCCATGTTGGGGTTTTCTGCCCCGGCCGGGCGCTGGCGCACGATGCCGGTGACCAGCAAAACCCATTCAGAACGGGCATCGTGGGCCACTTTAACCTCGGGTTTGGTGGGGTCGGCAACCACCTGTACCAGCCCGTAGCGGTCACGCAGGTCAATGAAGGTTACGCCGCCATGATCACGCTGGCGATGGACCCAGCCGGTAAGGGTGACGGTTTGTCCTGCGTGGGCGACGCGTAGCTCGCCGCAAGTGTGAGTTTTGTACATGCTGAACCTCCTGGAAGGAAAATAATGTCAAGGATATTATGCAAAAAATATCGCCCGCAGCGTGTTACGTGCTTTGGGCGACTGGCTCTTGCGATGAGAATGGGCTAGGCAGGCATGCAATGCCTGTCGGCCCGACGCCAGTCGTCCGACAGCGAATTATCATCATTATTCAGGGAAAAGCAAAGCCAGCGAACCATAGTTTTTTGATTATAGCACAATTCACAGCCAGGATCGGGTTCATGCCTGGCATTACTGGCGTTCTTAAAGCCCATTAAAAACGCTTGCCGTGGCTCGCCAAGTCAAAATCTTGTCCGAACCGCTAAGAACGCCAAGAAACGAGAAGTTGCTCATGGTTTTCTTGGCGAGCTTCGCGGCCTTCGCGGTTCTTAAGAAATCCCTGTCTGATTACGATTTTGGCAAATGCTTCCCAAACTGCCTTTTGCCTGCAAAAAGCCTCTTCCATTCCACCCGTTTTTTGTGGTATAAGGAAAGTGCCCTGCTGTGTGCGTGATGCCGTATCTACCGGTTCTGGGCCAACACCCACTGAACGGGCTTCCATCTCACAGGTTGAACGCGATAGGCTTCGGCCAAGGCGGGATGCCTGGGTAGGGGCCCATCCTGCTTCGGCAGGTTCAGAACTTTGCGGCACACGGCATGTGCGGGGCCTTTTATTACTTTTTAGACGCCTTCGGGCGTCTTTTTGTTTGATTGACAAGCATCACCGGCTGGTGTATTCTGGATGCATAACCGAAAGGAGAGCGCATGAAAGACGCCAAGACCGACCTGACCTGGGAACAGGTCCGCACAACGCTGCTGTGGATTGCCCTGCCGCTGATCGCGGGAATCCTGATTGCGGCGCTCATCCCTCAGCCGGTGGTTGGGTTGTTGTACGTCAACACCCCCATCGATGGCTACACTTCCAAAGATATTCTCTCTCAAATTGAATATGCTCGCACCCACGCAGAAGTCCGTGCTGTGGTTCTGGTGCTGGATAGCCCCGGTGGAACCGTAGCCGATACCGAAGCACTCTACCTCGAACTGCTCAAATTGCGTGAAACCCGGCCGGTGGTGGCCTCCATCAATTCGATGGCGGCCAGCGGAGCATATTACCTGACCGCTGCCGCCGATTACGCATACGCCAAGCCGACCTCGGATGTTGGCAACATTGGCGTGATTGGTTACCTGCCGCCAGTTCCCACCATTTATGAAGGCGTTATTTCCACAGGCCCGTATAAACTATGGGGCACCCCACGCGATACTTACATGCGCCAGATTGAGATGATTAAGCAGGGTTTTTATGGCGCTGTGAAGGCCGGGCGCGGCGACAGGTTGAACGCTGGGCCAGAGATTATCTTGAGCGGCCAGATTTGGCCTGGTTCCAGGGCGCTCCAATTGGGCCTGATCGATGCCCTCGGGGCGCAGTCAGATGCGGTGGAGAAAGCTGCCAGCATGGCGCACATCAGCAATTATCGCGTCGAAAGTTTATACACACTCAGCGGGCTGTCCCAGGCAGTTCCCTTCCCAATGGGCTTTTTTGCCCAAACCGAGGAGGGTGTGACCCTGCCATACCCCAGTGAGCCCGGTATTTATATGCTGTACATCCCGCCCATGCCGGTGGAGCAAAAGTAGGAGCAAACCATGATGACTCGAAACCGTCTGTTGCTGGCCCTGGGCCTGATTGTGCTCCCTTTTATTGCCCGTTTATTGTTCTTCTACCAGTTCCCGTACTTCAATGGGAATGTGGTTCACCCCGATTATGCCGGGCTCAGCGAACCGATCCCGCCCACCCCATCTTTTAGCGCCCAACCTGTGGTGGCGCGCGTCGATGGGAAAGTGGTCCTGGTCGATTACTATCACGGCAACCAGTTCGATCGCAGTGAAATCGAACCGCTGGTGACAGCCATCCATGCACGCGGCGCACGCGTGGAATACGATACGGGCGCGCGGCCTCTGGATGCCCAGTTGAAATATGCCAGCGCTTATATCGTCTTTTCACCCTCGATCGCTTTTCTGGGGGATGAGTTGCGCGCAATCCAGCAGTTTGTTGCCACTGGTGGGCGTTTGCTGGTCTTTGCTGACCCCACTCGCTCGCTGTTCAGCTTCGACTTCTTTGGTTCGCCCACCCTGCTGCCAGACGTCAATTACACCAATCCGTTGCTGGCGCCCTATGGCCTGACCTTTGCCAACGACTATTTGTACAACCTGCAAGACAACGAGGGCAACTTCCGCAACGTCAAATTGACCGATTTTGACAATAGCCCCATAACCCAGGATTTGAACATGGTCGTTTTCTATGGGGCGCATTCGGTGCAGACCAATACCGGCAGTTACCTGGCATCCGGTTCAGACCAGACCCTTTCCTCGCTGACAGATCGGGGCGGGTCGCTCTCCTCGTTGGCGTTGAGCGCCGATGGGCAGGTGCTGGCCTCGGGGGATTTCACCTTCTTGACCGATCCATTTAACCAGGTGGCCGATAACGCCCTGTTGCTGGGTCACCTGGCCGATTTCTCCATCGACGGGGAGCGCAGCCCGCAACTGGCAAACTTCCCTTACCTGTTTACCCGCCCGGTAAGCCTGGTAACCACTGCCAGTGTTGAATTTACCCCTGACTTTCTCAGCCCCATCTCGAGTTTGCAGAAGACGCTCAATGCGGTCAATATCCCGGTCAACATTCGCGCGGTTGCCCCGGCTGAAGGCGATACGATTGTTTTGGGAACTTTCTCTGCCCGAGATGAGATTGACACATACCTGAGCCAATTTGGCATGGACCTGGACGGTGAGACGGGCGTTTTATCGGCCAAGGGGGTAGGACAGGTGAATGTGTCGGGCGGTGGGCTGATTCTGTTCAGTAGCGGCCCGGCCGGGAATACGCTGGTGCTGCTGGCTCCCACCCCTGGCGACTTGCCTGCCCTGATTACGCTGGTTGCCAGTGGCGACCTTTCGGCTTGTGTCATTCAGGAGAGCGTTGGGGTTTGCTCGCTGGGTTCTGGCAGCGGGTCTTTTGATGGCGGGGATTATGGCTATTACGAAGATGTAACGCCGACTCCCTTTGAAGAATTCCCAACTGAAACGCCCGCGCCGACCCCGGCAGGCTAAATTCGGATCAGTAAAGCGGCTCCTGAAAACAGGAGCCGCTTTTGATTTTTGGGCGGCTGTGGGCCTCATAAAACCGGTCGGGGTCGGCGTTGAAGGCATCGAGGCAGAACGAGGTGCAGAAGTAGATGTTGCGGCCCTGATAGGTGGCGCGGGGATAATTTTCGGGGGCAGTGGTGAGCGGGCGGCGGCATACGGCTGCCGGTGGCAGCGCCGATTCAGCTACATCCCAACCGGTAGGCAACGAGGGCGCGGCCCAGGCGGGGTCGGGAATCCAATGGAGCCAGTGACCGTTGAAGGGGTAGGCGCGCGCTTCCAGCCGCGCAAAAACATCCTTTTGGGCCGTTTCAATGCCCTGCACCCAATCGGGCCGCAGCAGCCCCAGCCGAATCCCTTCCTGGTACTCTTCGGTATCCTTCCAGCGCCATGAAAAGTTGGGGGCGATGACGATGTCGAGTTCCAGGTCGAAGGTATCGATGCCACAGGCGCTGCGCTGGAAGGGGAGCTGGAAATTGACATAGTAGCCAAGGAAGCGGTTGGTGGCATGCTCCCACATGTAGATGACGGCATAAAAGGCTTCAGGCTGGAGCAGAATCAGGAAGCGGTTGGTGTGCCAACGGTAGGTTTCGAGCCTCCAGGCTGGGGCCAGCATCTCTTGCCAGCGCTGCCACTTGCCCTGCGAACCGTGCTTCTGGTGGATATAGCCGAAGGGCGCAACGCATTCTGCGCCGGGCAAGACCAGCAGTGCGGTTTCGGATGGCGTATCGTGGATCAGGCGCGCCGTCTGAACATACCACGGCCGGCCAGCGTACATTCCACGCAGGGCAAGGCTTTCGCCGGGGGTGTGCATGATGATGGGTCAGGCCAGTTCGGCGATGAAGACTTCAAAAGCGCCCAGGCTGAGGTGTGTCAGCGGTTCTTCGGGTTTGCTGCGCCCTGCGGAGGAGAACAGGACCCGCGCCGTTTTGTAACCGGGCAGTTTGAGCTTCACGGTTTGGTGTTCACGCGAGTAATTGAGAATAACCAGCACGGTCTGGCCTTCGATCTGGCGTAAGAAGGCAAAGTACTCTTGCGAACGCACCGCCAGCGGGGTATAGCTGCCTTCTACCAGGGCGCGGGTGGTCTTGCGAATGCGGATAAGGCGCTTGTAGTAGTTGAGCAGCGATAACGGGTTATCTTGCTGGTCGGCGACGTTGATTCCTTCGGCGTAATTGGGGTTAACCGGCAGCCAGGGGCTGACCTGGGCCGGGCTGAACCCGCCATTGGGTTTGTTGGACCATTGCATAGGGGTGCGGTTTTTGTCGCGCGACATGGTCCCGGCACGTTGTGCGGCCTCAGCCGGGTCGATCTTCAGGTCGTTTACCATCCGGTCGTAATACCAGGTAGCCATCGTGTCGCGTAGTTGGGCAGGGTTTGTGATCACGTAGTCAGTCATGCCGATTTCTTCACCGTTATACAGGAAGGGGGTTCCGCGCAGGGTCAGCACCAGCGCCAGGTTAAGGCGCGCCAACTCGGCTTCGTGGCCTTTTTCTCCATAACGGGTATACATGCGTGAAGAGTCGTGATTCCCAACGGTGTTGCAGCCCCAGCCTGTAGTGGGCAGGGCCTCCAGCCGCGCCAGGCGTTCTTTTTGGTTGCGGCGAATATGCGCCGGGGTCATGTGTTCGGTGCGCATGAGCGGAAAGTTGAAAACCAGGTGCAGTTCGTCGTTCCCGTTGCCCATGTAGTCGATATTGTCATCTTCACCGACCAGCATCCGGTCGCCGTCATATTCATCCAGGATGGCGCGCAGTTCTTTCATCAGTTCATGCACACCCTGCTGGCCCCACTGGTTCTTAAACAGGTTATGCCAGTATTTTTCCACCTGGCGCTTTTCGGCTGCGGTCTGGGCCAACTCGGAGGCGCGGCGCAGGCCTGCCAGGTCGAGCGGGACCTTGTGCGGGGTCAGGTTGGGGTCCTCGAAGATGGTGCCAATGGCATCGAGACGGAACCCATCCACGCCCAGGTCAAGCCAGAAGCGGACCGCATCCCACATGGCCTGTTTAACGGCCGGGTTGTGCCAGTTCAGGTCGGGCTGCTGCTTCATAAAATAATGGTAATAATACTGGTTGCGTTCCGGGGCATACGTCCAGGCATCGCCATCGAAACAAGATTGCCAGTTGTTCGGCGGGGTATCCACCCACACATACCAATCGGATTTGGGATTGTCGCGGCTGGATTTTGACTCGAGGAACCAGGGGTGTTCGTCGCTGGTATGATTCAGCACCAGGTCCAAAACGACCCGTAGCTGCCTTGCGTGCGCTTCGCGCAGGAAGGTCTTGAACTCCTCGAGGGTGCCATATTCTGGCGCAACGCCGCAATAATCTGAAATATCGTACCCACAATCCCAGTTGGGGGAGGGGAAGTGCGGCGAAAGCCACAGGCCGTCGATACCCAGGTCTTTGAGATAGTCTAACTTTTCGGTAATGCCCTTAAAGTCGCCAATGCCATCGCCATTTCCGTCGGCGAAAGAGCGCGGGTAAATCTGGTAGAAAGTGGCTTTTTGCCACCATTTGAGATTCATAGTGACTCCTGGTCTGTCTTAAAGGGATTTTGTTTTGGAAAACAGATTATAAAATGAACAAAATTATTTCACCTGGTGGGCCGGGTTTCTTCAACGAGTGTACTAATTGACATATTGCCAGCGGCACAACCAGCGCTCCAGCCGGTCAACGGTAAAGTACATCCCCAGTCCCAGCAGGCTCATGGCTGCTACCCCGGCGTACATCGCCGGATAGTCGAGCAGGGTGCTGCCTTCATAGTAGATGTAATATCCCAACCCGCGTGTGGTGGCGAACAATTCTGCGATGTATAGTACGGCGATGGCGGTTCCAACACTTTGGCGCAGGGCCGTTAAGATGGCCGGGAGGCTGGCCGGGAGATAAACATACCGAAACAAGGCGCGGCGTCCGGCTCCCAGGCTGCGCACCGACTGAATCAACTCCGGGCGCAAAGTGGCGGCCTGGTCGCGGACCAGCACCAGGATTTGGAAAAACAGTATCAAAAAGATGATAACAATCTTGGCCGTATCGCCGATGCCAAAAAATAGCAAAATGATGGGGACAAAGACTACTTTTGGAATTGGGTAGAGCAGGTAGATAAGCGGGGAGATGATGCGATTGAAGCGGCGCGATTGCCCAAGCGCCAGTCCGGCGGGTGCGGCAGCCAGGATGGCCAATGTGGTGCCCGCGAACACCCGCCACAGGCTGACGAGGAAATGCCCTGGCAGGTCACCGCTCACCAGCTCACGCCAGAAAACAGCAGCCACCTCTAGCGGGGTGGGTAAGATGGGGCGGTTGACCCACAGCGCGGCAACCTGCCAGAGCAGGATGAGCGCTGCAGAAGCGAGTACCAGGTCACGACGGTGTAGGGTGGTCATAGGCGGGTTGGCCTAGTGTACCATAGCCGTCCAGCACTCCGATTTGGAAATATAAAAAGACCGCCAGTAAAACTGGCGGTCCCTGGGTTAGGTTTTGTTCCGTTTACAGGGTTTTAAGCAGCGCCTGGCGGCTGTTGCGCAGGCGGTCTGAGACGATTTCTGCCACGCGCAGCATGATTTTGAAGCCATCCTCGGGGTTTTGGGCCAGGATCTTCATAAATTCTGCGCCGGAGATGGCCAGGATGGAGGTTTCTTCTTCGCAGAATGCGGTGGATGTGTAGTAATAAGGGCGCACGATCCCCGACCAGCCAAAGCACTCAAATGGTTTGGCTACAAAGGATACGGTGACACTTTCTGGTCGGGTCATGATGTTAACCCGCAGGGCTACGCTTCCTTTGAGCAAAAAATGGAGCTTGTCGGCTTTTTCACCTTCACGAAAAGCGGTTTGACCTTCTTTGATGGTCAGTTCTTCACTAATGGAAGCAAACTTTTCAAGAATGTGGGGGGAAATATCCTGGAACAATGGGAACCTGGCAAGCATAGCAGTATCAACCACAGTAACCTCCCGGCAAAAGTTTAGGAATAGTATAGCATGTAAACCAACAGGATCGTGCTATCGTCAGAAAAATCCCTGGGAAATTTCCCCAGGGATTTTTCTGACGATTTATTCTGCTTTAAGTTAGGGCACTACTGCGGTTCTGAAACCCATGATGGGTACATCACCAGATTTACCGTAAGTAGCAATCAAGCCTATCCCTCGTACGTACCAGCCACCGGTCGAAGGCCTGAAGACCACTGCATCGACTTTGCCATCATTGTTATAGTCGAATGGGGTCGGGATATCGCCTGTGTTGCCAAATGTGAAAATTGTATCTGCGCCACCATTTCCACGGATATACCATGTCCCTGTGGATGGCCGGAAGAAGGCGATATCTGCATCCCCGTCACCATCATAGTCGGCAGGTAACAGGATATCGTTCGTTGTGGCATTGAAGATAACGGTTCCAACATTGAGGATATCCCAGACACCGGTGGACGGTCTATAAACAGCTGCTTCCACCTTACCATCCCCATTGTAATCAGCAGGGATCGGAACATCACCGGCCTGTCCGTGCACGAAGGTTGTTGTTGTTTGATACTTTATTTTCCAGGTGGCGGTTGCTGGGGTAAATACCGCATAGTCTGTCGAGCCGTCTCCATCATAATCTCCGGAGACAGGAATATCGCCTGCGATACCCAGGCTAACAGGGCCAACTCCGCGGGCATAGAAGCTACCATTTGAGCTTCGGAAGACAACAATGTCGGTTTTGCCATCTTTGTTGTAATCCCCGGCAACGGGCGTATCTGTGCCCTGGGCATAAACAACGGGTCCCAGACCTCGAATGTACCAGGTGCTATTGCTGGGGCGGAAAATCGCCAGGTCTACAATCCCATCACCCGTGAAGTCTGGCACAGCTTGTTTGGTGATGGTGGTAAATTTCCAATAAACACCGTTATTTGCTTCAATCGTGGTCCCACTCCCGTTCAGGGCTTTTACCTGCCATTGATAGGTGGTTTTGAGACTGAGATTGATCGATACGCTCGTATTGGACGTGCTTACCCAGTTGGTGCAGCTTACTGCCGCATCTGACACACAATATTGATACCCACCGGCCGCATCGGGGTTGGCTTCCCAGGAGAGTGTAATCGCGGAAGGCGGTACCTGCTGGGCGTTATTAATCGGGGTCAGTTTATTGAATGCGCTCATGTTGACCGTCGAGAACGACCAGGTGGTGCTGTTATTCGCCTCCAACAGGTTTCCACCAGAATCCACTGCGCGAACTTGCCAGGTGTAGTTCTTTTTGGGATTGAGGATTACCTGGGCGCTGGTGGCTGTCACGGGATTCGCATCGGTCCAGGTGCAGGCAGTGCCGGTTTCTGAGACACAATACTGGTATTTAACCGCGTTGGGCGTAGTTTGCCATTGCAGGGTTACATTGGGAGCAAGATTTGTGGCCAGATTTGCCGGGGAAGTTTTTGAGAACCCGGAAATATTAACGGTTGTGAAGGTCCACCAGACACCTGAGTTGGCCTCAACAAAGTTTCCTGCGGTATTGTAGGCTCTTACCTGCCATTGATAAGTGGTTTGGGGATTAAGGAGCAACTGGACACTATTTGTGTTGGCTTGAACCCAGGTGGTACAGGGCGTATTCAGCACTGAAATACAATACTTGTACCCGCCAGTGGCGTCTGGATTTGCACCCCATTGCAGCGTAGTAACATTCGGTTGGTTGGTGGCACCACTGACTGGGGAAACTTTACCAAAAGCTGCAATCTGGATGGTTGAAAACTTCCAGAACGCGGTGTTATCGGCTTCGATATAGGCGCCGCTGGTGTTATATGCCCGAACTTGCCACTGATAGGTCGTTTTGGGTTCCAGGGCTACCTGAACACTCGTTGCTGTGGTGCTGAGCCAGTTGATACACTGCGCCCCATCGGGGACGATACAATACTTATAGCCGGCATTTGCATCTGCATTGGTTTGCCAGCTCAGGGTGGCTATAACGGGCTGGTTGGTTGCATTATTGACGGGAGCAGTTTTGGCAAATGTGGCCATGTTGACTGTGGAGAATATCCACCAGGCCCCATTATCAGCATCTACATTATTGCCGGTGCTGTCAAATGCTTTTACTTGCCACTTGTAGGTTTTCTTGTTGCTTAAAGCCAATGAAACGCTGGTGTTATTTGTCGCAACCCAGGTTGTACAGTTGAGCGTTGATTCTGAAATGCAGTATTTATAACCACCACTTGCGCTTGGATTTACCTGCCAGGATAAGGTAACTACTGGCTGTAAATTGGTCAGGTTGTTGATGGGGCCAATTTTGCCAAATGTGGCAAACGGGATTGTCGAAAAACTCCACCAGGTTCCATTATCTCCATCCACTTTGGTATTGTCGTTGTGGACGGCCTGAACTTGCCAGTAGTAGGTTTTATTTGCAGAAAGCGTTGTAACCGTGATGCTGGTATTGCTCCAGGCATTGGTCCAGCCTCCATCAGCATCACAGGTGTTGTTGTTTGAATCATCAATACAATAACGATAACGGTTCAGATTGGTACCAGTGTAAGCATTCCAGGAAATAGTAATGCTGATTGGCGACAGGTTGATCGTTCCGTTGGCCGGGGACTTCTTGGTGATGGTTCCGGTTACGGCCGGGACGGGGGTGTTGGAATTGCTATCCGGCTTGAGCTCGGTGCGTTCGCTGACCCACACCTTGAGACAGGCCAGGGTGGCATCTTCAGCACAGGCTGAAAATTCAACCTTCAGGAAGAAACCTTTTTCATGAAAGTACAGAGTGGATACGCCAGTTTCGCTGTTGGCAATGCTGACTTGCTGCCAACCCATTTGCTCCAGGTTGGTGCTGGCATAGTATTCTAGCAGGGCATCTTCTTGTTCGATGTTGACCTGTTCCTGGGCAATATACTCAGCCCCGGGAACACTGGCCAGCTCTTCCTGAATTTGGATTTCGCCCGCGAGTGTAGCCGGTTCGCCCCAGGTGAGCCCCGGGAAAAGCGGCGCTTCTACCGGGTTGCCTTCCTGGGCTGTTGCCGGGGTAAAACTGCCGAGGGTAGAGATCAGCAGGATTAGCATCCCAAGCACGTAGGCTAAGTTTTTCAAGTTGGATTGAAGGGTTTTTTGTTTCACAAGTTTTCCTTTCTATCATTGGTCCGGTGGCGAACTGTGGTTTGGCCCCCCGGTTTTCATCAGTCAAAGAGTCCAAATGGTTTTACATCTTTAATTCGACGTTGGAATCTTTGGGTTTGTTCCCGCTTTTAGGGAATTGCACGCATATTGTTATTTTAACAGCTCTACAGCTGATGCGGCCATGAGGGCAGCGGCGCGGGGCAAGACGCCCTCGTCAAAGTCGAAGCGCGGGTGGTGATGCCCATAGATAAGCCCCTTTTCGGCGTTGGTCGAGCCAACAAAGAAGTAAGTCCCCGCTGCTTTTTGTTGAAAGAAAGCAAAATCTTCTGCGCCCATTGTAAATCGCCCGCGTTCGTCCATATGATGATCGGGTAGGGTGATTTGTGCGGCATTTTTGACGGCCTGGGTGATGTGCGGGTCGTTGATAACGGCCGGGGTGATGTTGTCAATTTGTATCTCTACCAGGCAGCCCATGGCTTCGCCAACGCCGCGCGCAACTTGTTCGAGGCGCTGATAGACCATCGCTTCTACTTCTGGTTCAAAAGTGCGGATGGTGCCTTTCATCTCAACGGTTTGTGGGATGACGTTGAAGGCGTCGCCTGCGTGGATGGCGCAGAAGGAGATGACCGCAGCTTGTTGCGGGTCGGTGTTGCGCGAGACAATGGTCTGGGCAGCGCTGATGATTTGGGTGGCGGCTACCACCGGGTCGACAGCCTGGTGCGGGATGGCCCCGTGACCGCCTTTTCCGGTCAGGTGGATGCTGAAACTGGCGGCTGAAGCCATGACTGGCCCGGCGGCAATTCCCAGCCAGCCGATTGGCTTTTCGTTCCAAATGTGCAGGCCCAGGCTGTGAACAACCTGCGGGCTTTCGAGCACCCCTTCTTTTAGCATGGTTTCAGCCCCACCTGCGCCTTCTTCGGCGGGCTGGAAAACCAGTTTAACGGTGCCGTGCAACAGGTCGCGGTGCTGGTTGAGCAGGCGCGCCACGGTCAGGCCGATGGCGGTGTGTCCATCGTGGCCGCAGGCGTGCATCACGCCCGGGTTGTGGGATGCGTATTCAGCCCCGGTCTGTTCGAGGATGGGCAGGGCGTCGATGTCGAAGCGCAGCATCACCACCGGGCCGGGTTGGGCCCCGTCTATCATGGCGACTACGCCGGTTTTTGCGATCCCAGTGGAGACTTCCAGGCCCAACTCGCGCAGTTCGTTGGCGATGATGCCGGAGGTGCGCACTTCCTGGAAACCCAGCTCGGGGTGCATGTGGAAGTCGCGCCGCATAGACTGCGTGTAAGGGAACAGTTTTAGGGCTTCTGAATAAAAGTCGGTCATTTTATCCCTTATTTGGGGTGCTGGTAGACGCGCACATAATCGACGGTGAGGTATTGCGGGAAAACGCTGGTTTCATCGGGGTATCCAGGCCAGCGACCACCAACGGCCATGTTGATGAGCAGGTGGAATTCCTGGTCAAAGGGGGCCGGGTAGGGGGCTTCTTTGTAGGAGGTGAACCAGTCGTTTTTGGTGTAGAACAGGGTGTCGTCTACATACCAGCGGAACTCTTTTTCTTCCCATTCAACCGCGAAGGTGTGGAAGTCATCGGCGAAGGTTTGGCCTTCGGGCAGGTCGTAGGTGCCGGATGTGTAGGTGTGGGGCGTGCCGTAGTGCAGCGTACCGAGCACCTGGCCGGGATTTTTGCCAATCATCTCCATGATGTCGATTTCGCCGCCAGCGGGCCAGGTGCCGTAGTGAATGGTTTGAGGCAGCATCCAGAAGGCGGGCCAGATCCCCTGGGTGTTGGGCAGTTTTGCGCGAATCTCGATGCGGCCATAGGTCCAGCCGGCTTTGTATTGCGTGTTGAGACGGGCGGAGGTGTATTCTCGGCCCATCATGTATTCTTTGTTGGCTTTGATGACCAGCATGCCGTTTTCGATGTAGGCATTTTCGAGGCTGTCGGTGTAATGCTGGGCTTCGGCGTTCCCCCAGCCCGAGCCGCCTTTTTGGTAGTTCCACTTGCTGGGGTCGGGGGCAGAGCCGTCGGGTTGGTCGAACTCATCGGCCCAGACCAAGACCCACGAGGTGGGGTCAGGCGTGGG